>CAJXRZ010000120.1 GCA_913060515.1 uncultured Pseudomonadota bacterium
GCGTATGGGGGGCGCCGCTCGCAGTGGCGGCTGCGTGCGGGTGGGGGCGGTTGGGTTAGCCTTCGGAGCTGCTCGCATTGGTCGGGGGATCGGATTCAACTCTGGAAGTGTCTCGGTAGAAGCGGTGTCCCTCGGCGGGTGTAGCATCACGCCGTCGTAGTGAATCCCATGACGAGTCAGGGTCGCGCAGGCATCTTTGATCAACTGCCTGGGGACACGAGCCGGCGGCGAGAGCTGCTGGTTCATCTCTGCGATCAGGTCCCTTGGAACAAAGGGTCCGTCAGCCGCCAAGGCGGCTGTGTGCAGGAATACACGCAGTTCGGCGAACTGCTCGGAGCGGCCCCCTCTCAGCATTGTGTCGTGAAAGTCCTCGCCGCGCTCGGCGAGGTCCCCTGTCCAGGTCAGTGCCATACCGCATCATTGTACTTCCTTTCGACCGCTCGAGTTGGGTGTGCCCTGCCCAGCTCAATTCACCGAGTCTACGTTGGGACTGGAGGGGCAACTGTTGGCGTCAAGTAAGCCATGCGACCCGCGACAATGCCTCGGATGCAACGGCAGTGGATGCGACCTCTGCGACTCGAAGCCAAAGCACGCGTCGCTGTGCTTTCGGCCACGTGCTGCTTGCCTCGTCCAGTAGAGCAAGGTCCTGTGGGCCTCGCTCTTCGAGGAGAGCCTTGAGCACGGACTTTGAAGGTGCTTCGCTAAGGGATTCGAGACTCTTGAGGACACCGGGTGCTTCGAGTCCGGAGCTCACCAAGAGCTTTGTGGCAGCCGCTCTTGTGTGATCCAAGGCGAGCCAAGGGTGGAGGTCTGGGCGCTTTGCCTGGAGTATCGGCAAGAGGGTGTCTCCGCAGGGTGTGGTTTGCGCCTGTAAGGCTGCTTCAAGAACCGCTATGGGCAGGTCTGCCTTTAGAAGTGGCACTCGCATGTCAGTATGGTCGATACTAGCCAAGTCCATCTGTAGGCGTTCCTCAAGCCAAGTCCGTGCTCGTCTGCTGTCCAGGTCCAGCGCCCGGAGCAGGAGTACGCCAGTCAAAGTCGGGAATCGGCCAGCCACGCGCTCGAGCAGGTCGAAGTGGGCGTCCGGACCCAGCCCAACTCGCAGTGCTTGTCCGACGACAGTTGTCCACTTCTCTGGCGCTGCTTCTATAGGGAGTAGCTCCGCAAGCCTGAGAACGTACGGGCGGTCGAGAGCAAGAAAGGCTTGGCTGTCAAGCCCGGGGGGTACTGGTGTCGGTTGCCTTCCCTTGAGATCTGCCCACTCCTTGGTCAAGTGGAGGGCGGTCCATCCACCGAAAACCGACCAGATGATGTCCTCCTCGGAGAGGTCTTGGTGAAAGGACCACGCGAGAATCCGTTTTCCAAGTGTATAACAGTCTCGCTTGATCCGTGATAGTGGAATGGGTCGCTTGCTATCTGAACCCAGGAGTTCAATTGCGGTGTCTGGAGTGATGTGCCTAAATATTGCCCCGTAGACGAGGTCTTCCGGACTAGGAAGAAGTGGTCCGATTGGTTCGTCTTGGGCACGAACCATGAGTGACTCTTTGGTCCGCGCCTCATCGCTTGGAAATCCCTTTCCTGGGACCGCGACGATTTCTCCAGCCTGAAGACGCTGGTGTAGATCGGCAAGGTCTCGCGGGTGGCAACCCCTTGATAGAGCTTCCCAAAATGGGTGGATCTCGCCGTTGGATTGCACCAGCCTGTCCTTGCAATCAGTACCATTCAGAACGGTTTCAAGGAGGCTGCCGAGTGCCTCCTGCCGACTCTTCTCCAGGAGGTGGGTACCATCTACCCCCCACCATTCCGCTGCCTTGGGGCTGAGCTGTGTATCCAGTAGCTCTAATAGGGCGCTCCGAATAGGTTCCATGGCGGAGCGTCTATTTCGGCCCTGAAACTCTGATGCCCCCATCTGTATGGCTTTTAGTAGTAGATCCGTTGGGTTCTTGTGAAAGCTGCTTTGGATTTCATCTTCGGAGTCTTCGGAGTTGTAGCGGAGCGCAAGGTATCTAATCCCGCCAGCCAAGGCATTCCCTGCGTTCGAAGCATTTTTGGAAAATGAAGACTGGAGGCTTCTACTCCAAAGACTATTCAACAGGCCTTCTTTCGGTAGAAACATGCCTCTCCGGTCCTTCCATCCTGCAGTGTAGTAGGCCAGTGTGCGCCCTACGGGTCTAGCAAGGTCAATCACGGTCTCAGCGTTCGCCGGACTAGATAGTAGCCAGGTAGACCAGGAGGTGAGGTCCAAACTTGCTTTGATGGCCCTACTCCAGACGCTTGCCCGAGCAAGGTCTTCAGCGTTCGGAATCAGGAGCGCTCTGTGGAGGCCCACCAGGTCGTCCCCTAATTCCTGCACATCTCTGTTGAGGCCCTTGTTGTACCACGCCCATGCCTTTCGAATCGTCTTGTGCGAGGGAAGGGGAGCCTTGGCTATTTGTGTTCCGACGAGCGGGTGGAGCATCTCGATGCCGGATCCGCTCTGCGAAGGGCGCCATTTTGTCGGACGCCCAAGGAGAACTGAAATGAACTTGGCGACCAGAGTGTCGGTCCACTCCAGATCTGTGAGCCACTCGGGGGCTTCTTCTACTGCAACATGAAATGCGGCCGGTTCCATGCTTTGAAGCGCCTTTGCCACCTGCTCGGGTCCGGTGGGAAGCCTCACGACCCAATGGAGGACTTGGTGCTGCTTGGATAGCAAACAGCGCTTCATTGCTTTGGGGCCCTTTAGGACCAAGACCGCTGCTTCCTTCGCCAGCAGTCCGACAACCTCGTTCTCAATTGACGGGGGTTCCGTGCGCACCAAGTCTGCTGCTTTAAGGCTCGTCCAAACAGCCTGGCCATCAAGGTAGGGCAAGGCTCTTTCCAGGATCCGGCGCTGAGTTCCCTTGAGATCGTCGATGACTGCCTGTGCTTGTGCGACTACCTCGCGTTGGAAGAGGCCGATCAGGTCGGTGTTTGGTTCCCAAGAGGCGAGCAAGATTCCGGGAAGAAGCTCATCGACTCCTGCCAAGGCGCCCGGTTCTTCCAGTCGCCGCTCCGCGGCAGAAATCAGAAGTCTCGAGCCCAGAGTGGTGCCCCCTTCTTCGGCCAAAGCTCTGAGTCGGATTCCGAGTTCCTTTGACGTTGGCTCGGGGTGCGCCTGAACCAGCTCTTCAAGGTCCGCTTCCTTGAGGCGCCTCAGGCGGCGAAGCAGCCGAGGCTCCACTACGTCATAGAGGCTCTCCAGAAACGCCGTCAGCCAATCAGGATTGGCGCTCTGTGGCTGGCAGGTGGTCAGAGAATGCTGGGCCGGAATGCCCATCGCGAGCACACCGTGTCCCTCGGCCTTGCACCACTCATTCAGCTCTGTGGGCCCCCTCAGACCCTTGAGCACCAGCAGCTCTGCTCTCCCGTCCGGAAGTCTCCCACCGGGCTCCCATTCATGAAGACGCCACCCGTCGGCGACAGCCCACGCCTTCGTGGCCGCCCAGAGGTCTCGGTTGTCGCTGAGAAGAAGGCCTTTGTTGAGTGCTGCCACGAGGCCTTGTGGGCCATCGTTCGGGGAAACCCTGCGAAATGAGCCCAGGAGCAGTGGGGGCGGGACGTAGCGATTCCAAGGCAGCGGCCCCAAGTCTTCGAACCCCGGTGCGTAGTAGAGTCGATCCACGGCATCGGCGACCAAGCATCGTTTGAGAATGGCTTTTAGCCCTGGATTACCAAGGGCTTCTTCTAGGCAGCGTAGGCGCTCGTCGTTGTGCAGAAAGTGGACAAGCCCACGCTGCTCTCCGCGTCGCAACTGGCCGAGGTATCCCGCTTCGCTCTTTTGGTTGGGAAGAGCGAGGCGGCGCGCCAGCCCTAAGTCACTCTGAAACGATGCGAACAGGGGGCGCATGGCTTCTGTCCAGCGGCTCCTTGCGTTCAGGTCCAAGTCGAGTCCAGCCATTTTGATCTCCTGAGTCAAGATACCTTGATTGGGGGGGTGAGCTCCGTACGGACTCCGTAGATTGGCCCCAAAAACACATGCCCGTACGGACACCGTACGGGGCGATGGGTTGTGATTCAGGCGAAAACAATGGTGCCACTGTGTAGGAGAAACCATGGCTTTCGTATCCCCTGTCGCCGTCAACTTCCACATCAACAAAGCCTGCAACGCCCACTGCAGCTTCTGCTTCGCCACCTTCCGAGACGTCCGCGGGCAGTCCCAAACCCACGTCGCCCTTGGAGTCATCGACGCCTTGGCCGACGCCGGCTGCCAGAAGCTCAACTTTGCAGGAGGTGAGCCCACCCTGCGCAAGGACCTGGGAAAGCTCATCCGACACGCCAAGAGCCGCGGTCTGGTGACAAGCATCGTGACCAACGGCTTCCGACTCGACGAGCTGCTGGACGAGCACTCCGAGGCCCTGGACTGGGTGGGCTTGTCGGTCGACTCCAGCCAAGAGAAGGTGCAGCAAGGGCTCGGTCGGGGAGACGGCACCCATGTCGCAAACTCCATCCGGCTAGCCGATCGCTGTAGGGAGCACGGGGTTCGAGTGAAGCTCAACTCGGTTGTCACCGCGCTCTCTTGGGACGAGGACATGAGCGTCTTGGTTCGTCGCATTCTGCCCGAGCGTTGGAAGGCATTCCAGGTGCTGCCAATGGCCGGTCAAAACGATGGCTGCGTAGAGGAGCTGCTCATCAGCCCTGAGCAGTTCGACGCGTTCGTTGAACGCCACTCTGGCCTTGCCGTAGAAGGACTTTCTCCCGTCGTCGAGGACAACGACGCCATGCGGGGAAGCTACGTGATGGTCGACCCCATTGGACGCTTCTTTGGGAACGCCACCGGTCGTCACGTCTATAGCGAGCCGATTCTCGAGGTCGGCGTGGAGACGGCCCTCGCCCAGGTAGGCTTTGTTCACGCGAAGTTCGAGGCCCGCGGCGGCCTCTACAGCTGGGGGGCCAAGTGAGCCGGCCAAGGCTCACTGCGCATGCCATCGACCGGAGCGTTGAACGGCTCGGTTGGAAGCGTCGAGATGCGGCTCAAAGACTTCGACAGGCTTGGCTGCGGTCTGTCCCTGTGCCAAAGCGTGTGCTCCACCGACTCGGAGGTCTCCGCAGGGTCTCCCGTCTAAAAGGTGGAGCGAAGTACCGGGTGAGCGGCGGTACCGTTTTGGTCTATCGGGGCAGCACCATCGTCACCGTCTGGCCGCTGGACCTGGAGGCCGTCGCCGGATTGATGGTCTGGATGGTCATGGGGGTCTGCCCACCAGACTGAGTCCGTCTTTGCGAGCCTGAGCGCTGTGTCTAAGATGAAAAGTTGAGGCGTCACAAGTGACGTCACAAGCAAAAATTCGCTTGTGACGCTTGTGACGCTTGTGACGTTTGGGCCCGAAACGCAGCTCTTCTAGGCACACTTCGACCATGGCTGGTGTGCGATTTCGCACGGCGTGCGCCGTTCTGGGCCTGGAATAGGCACACATTGACCAAAACAGCATGGATGCGTAACAAGCGTCACAAGCCGAAACTGCTTGTGTCGTGCTTGTGACGCCTATTCAAGGGGTTGAATTTGTTTGTCTTTCCATGATGCGTCACAAGCGTCGCGTAACTTTGTCTTTCAAACACTTTTGGTGCGTTTTTGGTTTGGAATATGTTGAGGCGGCATTTTCATGTGACGCTTGTGACGCCACTGGATTCAGGGTCTTCTTTGGTCGAAGTCTGCCCAGAGCGAACGGCCAGTGCCTGGCCCCTCAGCTGCCCCTTGGTGCCTACCCCAGCGCCTTCACGCGGCTTCCTGAAAAGCTGACCCAGACTTGGTCGCTGACTACTCGAGGCAGTGCTGTCCGTTCTTCAGCCGCTCCGAGAGGACCTCCCCATACTCTATAGTTCAGTTGTTTCGAATGTTGCGGTTGCTTCGATTGCTGGCTACTCTCTCGGCAAAGAGAGTCGCCATGAATGCCATCGAGCTACCCAGCGAAGAGACCACGCGTGCGGCTGGCGAGGCCATCCGAGCTTTCTCGACAGCGCTCAAGAGCCAGCGGCCCACGCTCGTCGAGGTGGTTGCCCAAGGGGATGAGTCCGCCCGCGCCACAGTGCCGGTCGAGGCTTTCGAGTTGCTGATGAATGTGCTGGCCCACCTGGCCAATGGGCATGCGGTCACTGTCATGCCGGTGAGGGCCGAGCTCACCACTCAGCAGGCGGCGGATCTGCTGAATGTCTCTCGGCCCTTTCTGATCAAGCTCCTAGACGAGGGGCAGATCCCGTTTCGGCGGGTGGGCACGCATCGTCGGGTCCAGCTTCAGGACGTGGTCACCTTCAAGAGCCTGGACGACGCCCGACGTAGGAGCGCCGCGGACGCCCTGGCGGCGGAGGCCCAGGAGCTCGGGCTAGGGTACTGAGCGGTGGCCTTCACTGCCGTCTACGACGCGAATGTTCTGTACCCAGCGCCTCTTCGCGACCTACTTGTGCGCCTTGCGATGACTGGGCTCTTCCGCGCTCGATGGAGCGAGGAGATCCTGGACGAGGTGTTCCGGAATATTCTAAAGGACCGTCCAGAGTTGCGGCCCGAACAGCTGAATCGGACGCGAGAGCTCATGAATCTGGCCGTTCGCGACGCGATGGTCCAGGGGTACCAGCCGCTGATGGCGGAGTTGGACCTCCCTGATCCTGACGACAGGCACGTCCTTGCGGCCGCGATCCGCAGCGGAGCTCAGTCAATCGTCACGCACAATCTAAAGGACTTCCCGGCCAACAGGCTCGCGCCGTACGGGGTCGAGGCGGTTCATCCAGACGCGTTCATCCTGGACCTCATCGACCTTGCTCCCGGTGCGGTGTTCGTTGTCGTCCAGGAGCAGGCGGCGTCGTTGAAGAACCCGGCCATGAGTCTGGACGAGGTGCTAGACATCCTCGAGCGGAATCAGATTCCGCGCTCCGTGGCTCAGCTAAGGGGCTTGCTTCATCAGTAGGTAGCTGACGGCTGTTCAATGTCGCTGAGGACAGGTTGGCGGCTCAGTGCATCGAAAGGGGGAAGCAGTCGACAGGGCCAGCTCAACGCCAGCCACTGTCGGAGCCCCTTGCGTGTACACTTCACCCCCAGCGTGTACACTTCGCCAAAAAACGTGTACAAAAATGGGTCTAAACCCATAGAACTACTCAGCAGCTATCACACGGTGCAGTTGTTCCAGGAGCAGCCGAGGGTGGCTTGCAGGATGAAGGAGTGGGCTTCGGAGGGGGGGCGGAAGAGGGGTGGTTGGTAGCGCATTGTTCTGGGCCTTAGTGGTATGACCCCATTTATAGGTCCAGTCGATTTGATAGTCAGACGTGGATTGTAGGGGTGACTATTTGCCGCGCATAGGTGTCCGGAGAGAGGTTTGCCAGCGAACTATGCGGTAGAACTGTATTGTATTCTGTTCTCCAATTTCAACCAAGAGTTTCGCCTCCCTAGGCTTCCGAGATGACGTCCTTGGCCATGGCAAGGTCAAGCGCTTGGTCTACGATGATTCGCTTGAGGTAGAGCGTTCTCTCGCTCGAGCTTCTTCAAGCGCTTGATTGCTTGTCGTCCCGCGCCGCTATTTCGGCGTCGCCTTCGATAGTAGGTCTGCTCAGAGACGCCCATCGCCTGGACCACCTGGACGACACTTTGGCCTCCGCCGAGCTGGATGTCGGCCTGTTTGAGCTTGGGCACGATTTGCTGGGGGCTGTGCTTCTTTCTCTTCATCTTCTTGCCCAATTTCTCCAAGCTCCACCTTCCAAGACGGGTACACTTGGGCACCAAGACACATCCGCAGCGACGAGTCTGTTGCCACAAAGTAGCCCCCAAGGCCCCAACCAAGCCAATCCAGGATCCGCGCGACATGCACAGCCGCACCCTCATAGGAATGACCCTCCTCCTCGCTTCTTGTCGCGGCATCGAACACCCAGAGACCCCCCTCATCGCGCTCACGCCCGTCGAGTACAACAACTCGATTCGCGATTTGTTTGGCATGCCGAACGGCGGCGCCGCGTGGCCCGACCCACCCGAGATAGCCGCGCGGTTCACAGCGGGTCAGGGCGAGCAAGCTGGCCTATTTGGTGGCGAGGCAAGCAAGACCTCACCCTGGCCTTGGCCGCTCCCAGACGAAGTGAAGGTAGACGGCTTTGACGGCATCTACGAAGGCCAAGGGCCTTCGGCCTACAAAATGGAGGAGCTGCAAAAGGCCGCGGTTCACTTTGCGAGCTACTCCTTGGTCTCCAGCGTGTTCTTTAGCTGCGACCAGTGGGCGGAACAATCCACCGAGACCCAAGCCACTTGCGGTTGGGAGAGCGTCAAGCGCTTTGCGCAGCGCGCTTACCGGCGGCCCCTAACGGACGACGAGCGCAGCCGGCTAAAAGCCTTGTGGCAGTCCAACTGGGACGCGGGCACCCCAGAAGAGGCGGTCGTGCTCACAACCGCCGCAGTTCTGCAAGCGCCCCAATTCCTCTTCAAGGTGGAGCGAGGCGACGAGGACCTGAGGCGGCGCGGCATCCTGCCTCTCTCAGACTGGGAGATGGCCTCCCGCCTGTCCTATTTCCTGTGGGACAGCGTGCCCGACCCGCAGCTCTTTGCCGCCGCCGAGGCCGGAGAACTCACCACCGAGGCTGGCATACGCGAACAAGTACAGCGCATGCTCGCGGACCCAAAAGCACATGACGCGATGATTCGTTTTCATCAGCAGTGGCTGCAACTGGACGGCCTGTACACCATCGCTCCCGCTCGCTCCGCCTACGGGCCTAGCTTTGGCCTGACCGACACCCCGCCGCTGGACACCACCGGAGATGGCGAGTGGCCAAGCGTCATCGGACCCCTGCGGCACGCCTTGGACGCCGAATTTCAGCTCTTCGTGAGCCACGTCGTCTTCGACTCTGATGGCACCCTAAAGGAGCTCTTCACATCAACAAGGGGCTACGCCAGCAGCGCATCCGACATCATCCACGTAGACTCGACGCCGGCGGATGGCGACTCCGTGATCTGGTCCTACGGAAACGTCGTGAACTCTGGCGGCTTAGAGCAGAACATGACGCTGAACCCGGTCACCTATCCCTCTGACCAGCGCTCGGGCATCTTGACGCTCCCAGCGGTCAACGCTGTCGGCGCCTACCCCGTGCACCCAGACCCGATACACCGCGGCTTACGTGTGCTCGAGCGGGTCGCCTGCATGGACTTGGGTGCCCCTCCTCCATCTGCCGAAAGTGCCAGCCCAGCTGACATCCCCGAGGCCGAGTCAACCAATCGATTTCGCACCGAGAACGCGACATCTCCGAGCAACTGCCAAGGCTGTCACGTGCAGATCAACCCGCCGGGATTCGCGTTCGAGAACTACGACTCGCTCGGTGCATGGCGGACACAGGACAACGGAGAGGCCGTGGACGCGTCGGGCTCCGTCACGCTACACGGTGGCGAAACCATCATCTTCAGCAACGCTATGGAGCTCTCAAACGGCTTAGCCACCAGCGAACGCGTCCAGGACTGCTACAGCCTAAGATGGGCCAGGGTAGCAACCGGAGAGCAGCTCGACCCTGACGACGAGCGCCTCATCGACCTGCAGGCCAGCTTTCGCGCCGACGACGACATCAAAGTGCTCCTAGAGAACATCGCGGTCAGTGCGCTGTTCAGAAACCTCAACCTCGACGAGGTGGACTAATGGACCGCCGAAACTTCATGAAGCGCTTAGGACTGGGCGCTGGCGCCATCGGTGGCATGAGCGTCCTTGGGATCCCAAGCCTCATGGCGGCCGAAGGCGAGGCCCCCAAGCGCCTCATCATCCTCTCTCACTGTCATGGCTGGCCTTACGAGAACTGGAAAATGCGCCCTGGCGGCGCGACCAGCTCTACTCCGTGGGCAAAAGACCTCACGTCCATGGACCAATCCGAGTTTAGCGCCCCGCTGGCCCCCCTCTTTGCTCATCGCAAGCGCATCCTGCCAATCGATGGAATATCCCTGGCGACCGCCGAGCTGGACGTAGACGGGAACCGCCACGACACGGGCTGGGTCCAAGCCTGGACCGGAAACTGGGTCAACTTTAGCGGGTCCGACACCCGAAGCACCTCAGCGTCTTTGGACCAGCTGGTCGCCGCACAAATTGCCCGCTCCGACCGGCTCCCGTCTATCGAGTTTTCGGTCGATGGCAGCGGGGAGGGCGGCCGCCCAATCTCGTACGCACCAACCGGGAGCCGCCTGCCGGTCGCGAACACACCGCAGCTCGCGTGGCAGCGGCTGTTCGGCCTCACGTCCAACGCGGACCCGCTGGCGCTGCGACAACAGCAGATGCTGGACTACGCAAACGCTGAATACTTGGCGCTCAAGCCGGACTTGGGCGCGTCCCAAAAGAGCCGAATCAGCGACCACTTTGACCTGCTTTCCCAGTTGGGGGCGCGCATCCAGGGACTTGCGAGCCTAAGCTGCGCCGACCCGCCCACGCCGGTTTCGGGCGGCAGCTACGACGAGAGCTTCGACAGCTTTAGTGAGCTCATCGGCGCCGCGTTCGCCTGCGATATCACTCGAGTGGCCACGCTCTCTCTCGGGGAGCTACCCACCAAAGATTTTGGCTGGGGAGACTTCTCCGACGACGTGCACAAAGGCATCGCGCATGGCATCTACGACAGCGCCGACAAGCTGCAGGCCATGACCGACTACATCGCCATGCATGGCGCACAGGTGGCCCGCCTAATCTCTCTCTTAGAGAACCTGACCGACATCGACGGACGCTCCGTGATGGACAACACGCTGATTGTTTGGGGCTCAGAGCTGGCCGACGGCTGGCACGGCTACCGACACTGGTGCCCCGTTATCATCGGCGGTGACTGGCACTTCAGAACCGGTCGCTATGTGCACTTTCCACACGAAACACCCGTTCAAATCTTGGCGCACCCGGACCAAGCGTCCGGTGGCTACACCGAGACGTCCGGGCTGCCACACCAGCGCATGCTGGTGAGCGTTGCGCAGGCCATGGGACTGGATACAGATCACATCGGAATTGAATCTTGCCAGGGGCAGACCGGCGAGCACATCGAGTGCAGCGGTGCCATTGAGGAGTTGGTATGACACTGCTATTCACACTGATTATCGGCTGCACCGACAAAGTCGAAGACACAGGCGATGACTGCTGGTACTGCGTTGACAGCGAAGCCGAGGCGGACGACAGCTCGTCTTCGAACGACACCGGCAAAGGCGGCAAAGACGACACCGGCAAGGGTGGCGGTGGCAAAGATGACACCGGCGCGGGCTACCCCGCTCAGAACGGTTGGGTAGGCGCCATCTCGACCGCCGATGGCAGCGGCACCTACGACTATGAGTTCTACGACCCCGACAAAGGCACCTACTGCTTTCTGAGCTACGCCGTCGCCGCGACAACGCTGGAGAGCTGCGCTGAATGCGAAATAGCCTACGCGATGCCGCTCGGCGTCGAAACCGAGGGCAAAGAGAACGGCGGGTGCGCCGGCGGGACTGGATTGACCGGCAAATCGTTCTACTTCGGCAGCCAGGGTGACACCCTCTATGGCAGCAAAGACGGCAAGACCTGGGCGGCCATGGAAGGCGAGAGCAACATCAAAGAGAACGTCTGGTACTTCTCCTGGAGCTACTGAGATGCGCAAAACCGGTGAACCATCCCCCGCCGGACCTCGACGGACTGTTCCGCACCCACCAAGAGATGGTGTCGCGGCGTGACCAGCCCTGACCGCGCACCGTCTTCAGCAGCCGAGGAGCGCGGCCACTGTCACCGAGCTTCCGGCGAAGACGGGAGATGTACTGGTCGATGCTTCGGTCCAGGCCGTCGTGGGGGCGCCCACTGAGCACGAGACTTAGAGCGTCGCGGGACAGCACGGTGCCGGCGTGCTTCGCGAGATGGACGAGGAGCGGGAACTCGGCGTCGGTCAGCGGGACCTCGACGCCCTCCCGGGTGAGTTCCCGTCGTGCCGGATCGATCTGGAAGGCGCCACTCGGCTACACCTCGCAACCCTGGGGCTCGGTGGAGCCTTCGCTCTGAGCGCCTGCGGCAAGGAGCCGAGGCCCGACACCGGCCGGGTGGCCACCTTGACCCCCGACGCGGACGCCCCGCCCGTCACCGCGCCCGTGGACACACCCCTGCACCACGCACAGACCTGCGCGCTGTACCTGGGGCCTATCCCCGAGGTGAGCTGCAGCGACGCCGAGATCATGCCCATCACCGTTGACGGCGAGGAGGTCGATGCCACGCCCCAAAGCTGCGACCGACCCTCGGCACTGACGGGCACCTTCGAGACCGGGGAGCGCATCGCGGCCCGCTACGAGGGCACCCACCACGGCGGCTCCCCTCGGCCCGAGGTGGTCTTCGTGAACTTCTGCCGCGACGGCGGCATGGGGGTCATCGGCCACAACGAGAAGACCGGTGCTACCTGCTTCTTCCACATCAACCTGGAGCACGACAACGCCGGCCGGTTCCCGGGCTCCGACGACCCCGACTACGACGCCTACTGGGAGCCGCCGGAGGTGGTCGCCCAGGACAGTTGCCAGAGCTGCCACCAGGCCGACCCGTGGCTCCACTCCCCCTGGATCGACCAGCTCCGGAAACCGGAAGAACCCACCCAGACGCCCCTCTGCGCGTGCTGCACCTCGGGCGGACCCGCATCTGTGGCGCTCGCCCTGTTGGGGATGCTGCTGTTAGGGTGTGGTAGGAGGCGTCCATGACCTTGCTGCTCCTGTTCGCGTGCCAGTCCACCCCCACGGACCCGCCCTCGGAACCCGAAGACACATCCGAGGACAGCGGCGAGGTCTCCGGGTGTCCGACCTCGACCTGGAACAGTGGGCGCTTCGAGATGGACCACGGCGGGGTCGAGCGCAGCTTTCGCGTGCATGTTCCCGCGAGCTACGACCCCTCGACGCCCACTCCGCTGGTCCTGCTCTTCCACGGCTGGGGAGGCGACGATACGGAGTTCCTGGACGCCCCCGTGGTCACAGCCGAGGCCGATCAACGCGGGTATGTCCTCATCGCGCCGGTCGGACTCGGCTCGGACCAGCCCGACAGCTCGTGGAACTCCTGGTCCTTCCGGGGCTCGACTACCGGGCTCGACGGCGACGGCGACGCCATCTGCGACGATGCGGCGACCACCGATTACTCCTACCCCTCCTGCGAGGGCGTCGCCGAGAACGGCTGCTCGTGGACGCACTGCCAGGATGACGATGTGGACTTCGTCCTGGAGTTGGTGGAGCTCGCGAAGGAGAACCTGTGCATCGATGCCGAGCGGGTGTTTGCGGTCGGTGGCTCCAACGGCGGCATGTTCAGCTGGGAAATTGGGCAGAACCCGGCCAGCGCGGGCACCTTCCGGGCCATTGCGCCGCTGATTGGGCTGCCCCACCGGGGCTACGTGGACCCGCCGGCCAGGGACGGTGGAATGCCGGTGTTGCTGGTCACGGGTAAGGCTGACCGCACGGTTCCCCCGGGCGAGTGGGAGGACCCCTCGCACACCACGACGACCGACGGAGACGTCTACTACTACACAGGCGCCACGGCGATCACGCAGGTATGGGCCGAGGCCCGTGGATGCGACACGACACGACCCGCCGCGGTGGTAGACCTCGGCGTGTCCGAGGTGGAGTGCCGGAGCACCTGCGAGGACGGGGCGGTCCTGGATTGCCGCTCGGAGATGGGCCACACCTACCAGCTCGGGTGGTCTTGGCCCTTGGTGCTGGACTTCTTCGACTCGGCGACATGACGCGCGGCCGGAGCGTTGCGTGTACATCACCCCGAATCGGGTGTTCAGAGACTCGCTAACTGACTGAAATTAACGAAATCCCATCCGGTAGTGCCTTCGTTCCAGGAGCAGCCTAGCGTTGCCTGGAGAATGAAGCTGCGGGCTTTGGATGGAGGGCGAAAGAGGGGTATGGAGTAGGGCATGCTCCCTCCGTATCCCTTCTCAGCCTGCCTTCGTGACTATCAGCATCAGGAACCCTAGCGCCAATACAGATACATGTCGTGGGTGGTGATGTTGTGGTAGCGGTAGCTGGTCTCCAGAGAGTCCACGCCGTAGCTGCCGCTGTTGTCGTAGCCGGCACCAAAGGCCGTCTCGGCCCAGCCGGTGTCGTCGTCCAGGTAGAAGCTGTAGACGCTGCTGTAGCTGTCGTACCAGAAGCAGTCGCAGGAATCGCTGCCGCTGTTGTTGTTCTCGTCGCAGTGATAGGGGCTGTCGGTCATGGACCCACCCTGGGCAACCGGGACCCAGTCGTCGCCACAGGCGGCACCGCTGCTGCGCGTGGTCGTTGACCCGGAGACGAAGGCGCCCTCTGCTTTGGTGGCGGTGTCGTTGCTGGCGTCGAACTCCCACACCGCCCAGTCGCCGGCTTGGTTGAGCACCATCAGCTCCACAGGGCTGGAGATGGGGATGCTGCCCAGGCAAGCGTCGTCACTGCTGGGGTCGCAGTCCCAGAGGTCGCCGCCCAAGGTGTCGCCCACCCCCGTGAGTGCGGTGCTCCCCCCCTCAAACCACCACCACAAGCTCCAGCCTCCGCCGTCGGTGGTCATGTCGCAGTACACGTCAAAGGCCGCTGTGCTGCCGCTGCCGTCGATGTCGATGGTGTAAATGCCGTCGGTGGAGCTGCTGTCCGCGGTCAGGATGGCCTCACAGTCCTCGCAGCTGCTCAGGCCCACGTCCCCGTCACAGTCATGGTCGGTGCCATCGCAGACCTCGGTCTCGCCGGGGTTGACGTCCAGTGCCGTGTCGTCGCAGTCCGTGTCGTCCGCGACGTAGCCGGTGGGGGCATCGCAAGCCGAGGTGCTCACGGTGCTGTCCCCGTAGCCGTCGCTGTCGGCATCGCTGTACCAGGTGGTGGGGTCGGTCGGTGTGTCGTCGTCGTCCACCAAGGCGTCGCAGTCGTTGTCGATCCCATCGCAGACCTCGCTGGCTCCAGGGTGGATGTCCGCGTCCAGATCCTCGCAGTCGGTGGCGTCTGAGACGTAGCCACTGGGCTGCGCGCAGCTGCTCAGAGATCGGCTGCTGTTGCCGTAGCTGTCACTGTCCGCGTCCTGGTACCAGAGGGTGTCGGGGTTCAGGCTCGCGTCGCTGTCGTCGCAGTCGCTGTCGTCTGCCACGTAGCCGCTGGGGGCACTGCAAGAGACCGTGCTGTCGGTGGCATCGCCGTAGCTGTCGCTGTCGCTGTCGCTGTACCAAGTCGCCGCGTCGGCCGCGCTGTCCTCGTCAGTGTCGCCATCGCAGTTGTTGTCCAAGCCATCGCAGATCTCGGTCGCGACGGGGGAGATCTGGGCGCTGGTGTCGTCGCAATCCGTGGCATCGGCGGTGTACCCACTGGGGGCCTCGCATGCCAGCGTGGTGGCCGCGAGGTCACCGTGGCCATCGCCGTCGGCGTCGGCGAAGAAGGTGGACTCCACCCCTTCGTCCACGCTGCCGTTGCAGTCGTTGTCGATGCCGTCACAGACCTCGGGGTTGCCCGGGAAGGACAGGGCCTCCGCATCGTCGCAGTCCGTGCTGTCCGCCACCTGGCCACTCTCGCCGTCGCAGGCCTGGGACTCGGTGCTCCCATCGCCGTAGCCGTCCCCATCGTCGTCGTCGTACCAGAGGTCGCCCACGGCATCGTCGATCTCGCCGGAGCAGTCGTTGTCGATGCCGTCGCAGACCTCGCTGGCCGCCGGATTGATCGAGGCGTCCCCATCGTCGCAGTCCTCGTCCAGGCCGTACCCGTCCTGGTCGAGGTCATCGTCCAAGGTGGCCTCGTCACAGTCGTCGTCCACCCCGTTGTAGGCGACCTCCGTGTTTCCCGGGTAGCGCGCGTTGTTGTTGTCGTCGCAGTCATCCTGCGCGAAGGCACCGTCACCGTCGTTGTCGACACGCAGCGCTGCGGTGTCTTGCACGTCTTTGTCGCTGCGGCAGCCGGGTGCCAGCAGCAGCACCAATGGGAGGAGACTCATGCTTCGAAATCCTGTCTGGCGCCCAGGATAGCGCACGACCAAGTGAAAGCGAGGCGAGCTCTTCTCAAACCCCCACCCCCCACCTGTCTCTTATACACATCTGACGCTGCCGACGAAGAG
>CAJXRZ010000121.1 GCA_913060515.1 uncultured Pseudomonadota bacterium
CCCCAGACGGCAAGGGCCCCCCTCCGGAGGGGGGCCCTTGCCGTCTGGGGAGCCCTCGCCGGGAGGGGGGGCCTCGCCAGCTGGGCCGGTGGGCTTGCCGTCCTCACCGGGAGGAGACCCGGGGGTCAGGCCGCCGAGATCCGGCTCGTCCTCGAGGGTGAGCTCCAGGCCCGCGATGTCCTCGGTGCCGATGGTGATCTTGGTTGTCGCGGCGGCATCGTCTGGGCTTGGCCCATCGCCGGTGGTGTCGATGAAAGCGACCAGATGGACCTCACCGAAGTCCTTTGGCGCCTGGATCGAGAAGGCCCCGAGCCCATCCAGGGTCTCTGCGCTGACCAAGTGAGGTGGCGCCTCTCCGGCCTGGGTGAGCACGTCGATGCGCACGGAGCCAGTGGCCTCGGTGCGGTAGCTGACCGTGCCTTCAATCGCGACAGCTTCCCCTTCGATCACCTTCCAGCGGGCATCGTCCGGGTGCTTTGCGCTTCCCAACTCGGGTGGGCCGCCTTGCCCTCCGGCTTCGGCCGATGGGCCGCCTTGGCCTTCAGGACTCTGGGTCTGTGGGCAGGCCGTCAGGGCCAAGGTCAAGATGCTGCCGAGGAGCAATGTGCTCCAGGGGGGGCTGCTTCGCATGAGGTCTTCCTTCCAGGTCGGCGCAGGATCCCACTGCGACTGGTGGGGGTCAAGGTGCCTGAGCTGGGATTGGGTCTCTCCAGGCCGGTTGAGCCCGGATTGGGCCTTGGATTTCCGTCCGACTTGAACATGCGCCAATGCTCAGAGAGTGGCCCTGGATGCAGGGTGCCGGCCTGTTGCGCGCGAGGTGCCTTGACGGCGGCTCTAGCCCCGATGTAGGAGAGAAGCCGCTACGTCGCATCCAGGACCTGAATCACATGGCCGTCACCCTCCGTGGGCAAGTCTTCATTGACTCCCTCCAGCCGCAGCTCGCCGCCTTTACCGGGACCACCTGCCGGGGCTTCTTGCCACTGGCGGGACAGGCCTCCCTCTGGGTCGAGACTGCGCCAGGCATGATCATCAACCGCGTGACCGATGTGGCCCTCAAGGCGACCTCGGTGGCGCCCGCTGTACAAGTTGTAGAGCGGTCTTTTGGGTTGCTGGAAGTGCACCACGATGACCAGGGCGAGGTGCTCGCTGCAGGCGAAGCCATCCTGGACTACCTGGGCTTGACCCAGGCGGATGCCAAGGCGCCGAAGGTGGTCTCCAACCAGATCATTCGCTCGGTCGAGGCCTACCAAGCTCAGCTGATCAACCGCAACCGTCAGGGCATGATGCTCATCCCCGGGCAGTCGCTGTTCATCTTGGAGACCGAGCCAGCGGTGCACATCACAATTGCCGCGAACGAGGCTGAGAAGGCCGCGAACGTAAACCTGGTCAACCTCCGTCCCTTCGGCGCCTTTGGGCGTCTGTGGATGGCAGGAAGTGAGGCGGAGATCGACGCGGCAGCTCAGGCTGCCCAGGCGGTCATCGAGTCCATGGCCCGCAGCTGATTTTTTTGGGGAGCAGAGCGCTCTCCACCCCTGTTTTTTCAATCTACTGAAGAGTTTTAGGAGCCAAAATGTCTGATGCACTGGGCATGATCGAGACCCGCGGATTCGTCGGCATGGTCGAGGCCGCCGATGCCATGGTCAAGGCCGCCCGCGTTGAGCTGGTCGGCTACGAGAAGGTTGGTGGCGGCTACGTCACCGCCATCGTTCGTGGCGATGTTGCCGCTGTAAAGGCCGCAACCGAGGCTGGCGCTCGCCAGGCGCAGCGTGTTGGGGAACTCGTCTCCGTGCACGTCATTCCTCGTCCCCACAAGAACCTGGACGACGTGCTGCCTTTGGGCCGTCTCGTCTCCGAGAGCTGAGGCCTAGCGCATGAAGCTCGGGCGAATCGTCGGCACAGTAGTGGCAACCCGTAAGGACCCCAAGTTGGAGGGCCTTCGGCTGTACATGGTCGAAGACCTCAGCCTTGCTCTCAAGGGCAAGGGGTCTTTTGTCGTGGCCGCAGATGTCATGGGCGCTGGCGTGGGCGAGGTCGTGCTGTATTGCTCGGGCTCCGCTGCGCGTCAGACTCAGGAAACCGATGGTCGTCCAGTGGATGCGGTGGTCATGGCCATCGTGGACTCGGTCAACGGCGAAGATGGACCCATCTTCGAGAAGTTTGGTGTTGCCGATGGGCCGACTGATGGAGACAGCACATGAAGTCCGCTGAAGTGCAGTCTCTGGTCGAGAAGGTCTTGGCCCGCATGAACAAGGGCGAGGCACCCGGCGCGGAAGTGCCGGCGAACCCGCGTGGCGTGTTCAAGACCGTCGACGACGCCGTCGCGGCCGCCAAGATCGGGCAGCAGCTGCTGGTTGAGATTCCCCTGGACAAGCGCCGGGAGATCATCGCCAACATCCGGCGACGTGCTGCGGAAGACGTGCACAACCTGGCCTCGATGGCGCACGAAGAGACTGGCTTGGGCCGCGTCACCGACAAGGTCAAGAAGAACCTGCTGGTGATTCACCGGACCCCTGGCGTCGAGATCCTCGAGCCTACGGCTTGGACGGGCGACGGCGGGCTGACCCTCATGGAGCGCGCTCCTTACGGGATCATCGGCTCCATCACGCCCTGCACCAACCCCACCGAGACCATCCTCTGCAACACCATCGGCATGATCGCCGGTGGCAACGCGGTGGTCTTCAACACCCACCCATCGGCCAAGCAGACCTCGGCCTACTGCATCGACCTGATCAACCGGGCGAGCATGGAAGTGGGGGGCCCGGAGAACCTGGCCTGCTGTGTGGGGCATCCGACCATCGAGAGCGCCGGTCAGCTCATGCACCACCCCGGCGTTCGCCTCTTGGTGGTCACCGGCGGCGGCGGTGTGGTCAAGGCGGCCATGAACTCGGGCAAGAAGGCCATCTGCGCCGGTCCGGGCAACCCCCCTGTGGTGGTCGATGAGACCGCCGACATCGGTCAGGCTGGTCGCGGCATCGTCGCGGGCGCCAGCTTCGACAACAACGTCATCTGCACCGACGAGAAGGAAGTCTTCGTCGTCGAGAAGGTGGCCAACGAGCTCCTGGACGTGATGCGGAACTCGGGGGCGGTTCAGATCCGCAACCACCAGATTCGCCGCTTGGAGAAGCTGATCCTCACCCCGGACGGTGAGCACATCAACCGCGACTGGGTGGGCAAGAATGCGGGCGAGTACCTGCGCGCCATCGACGTGCCCTTCAAGGGCGACCCCCGTCTGGTCATCGCGGAGGTGGGCTTTGAGCACCCCTTCGTGCAGCACGAGCTGCTCATGCCCGTCATCGGCGTGGTGCGGGTCCCAGATGTGCATGCAGCCATCGACATGGCCATTGAAGCGGAGCACGGCTACCGCCACACTGCCTCGATGTACTCCAAGAACCTGGACGCCCTGCACCGCATGGCCCGGGCCGTGGACTGCTCGATCTTCATCAAGAATGCGCCCAACTATGCGGGCCTGGGCTACGGCGGCGAAGGCTTCACGAGCTTCACCATTGCCAGCCCAACCGGCGAAGGCCTCACCTCGGCACGGGACTTCACCCGCGTTCGTCGGTGTACCTTGGCCGGCTACTTCCGCATCACTTGATGGACGCTCTCGGACTGCTTGAGCTCTCCTCCATCGCCCGGGGCTACCGCGCCCTGGACGCCTTGGTGAAGCGCTCGCCCGTCACTGTGCTCCAGGCCAACTTGGTCGAGCCGGGGCACTACCTGGTGCTCTTCGGGGGCGGTGTCGCCGAAGTACAAGAGGCCATGGCCGCTGGCTTGGAGTCCGCCAAGGGCTGTGTGTTGGCGAGCTTGGAGTTGCCCATGGTGCACGAGCAAGTGCTCTCCGGTCTCCGGGGAACCTTGGCTCTGGATGCAGATCCCGACACCCTTGGCATCGTCGAGGCCAAGACGGTCAGCGCCGGCCTTCTGGCCTGCGACCGCGCCCTCAAAGAGGCCTACGTCACCTTGGCTGGCCTGCGCATCACGCCTGGGCTGGGCGGCCGCAGCTACTTTGTGGTCCAAGGCCAACAGCACGACGTAGAGGCTGCTCTGGATACGGCCCGTGCTGTCCTCGGGGATGCAGCGCATGCTCTGGAGTGTGTGCCCAGGCCCCATCCGGACTTTGTGGCCCAAGTCCTGCGTGCAGCGCCCTTCTCCCTCTCCTCTCAAGGTTGATCCCATGGAGCTTGCCCGCGTCATCGGAACTGTCGTCGCCACCCGCAAGCACGCGGCTTTGGACGGGGTGCGGCTCTTGCTCATCCAGCCTCTGGACCACGAGGGCCAGAAGCAGGGGGAGCCTCTGATCGCTGCCGACGCCGTTCAGGCAGGAATCGGCGAGCACGTGCGCTGGATCAACGGCCGCGAAGGCACCCTGGCGCTGCCTCAGCCCTTCACGCCGGTCGATGCGGCAATCGTCGGCATCGTCTCCGATGTCAACGCCCGGAGTCTGACGTGATCTTGGCGCGCATCCTGGGCAACGAGGTCAGCTCCGTTCAGCACCCGTCCTTTGACGGGCAGACCGTTCTTGTCTGTCAGCCGGTGGGCTTTGACGGGATCACGCCTCAGGGAAAAGTCTTCCTTGCTGGCGACGCCGTTCAAGCTGGGGAAGGGGACTTGGTTCTCTGTTCCCGAGAGGGCAACAATGCCCGGCAGCTCTTGGGCACCAAACAAGACCCCTTCCACGCGGTCGTCTTGGCGATCGTGGACGAGGTGGACGGACCTGCCGGTGTTGTCTCCGGTGGGCTTCCGTCGGATCGGGCCTAGGGCGTGGCGTACACCCCGCCAAAGCCTTGGTTCGGCGAGTTCGCCTACCGCACGGCCCACCCCATCGTGGGTGTGGCCTGCCAGCTGATTTGGCGGGCCAGAGCCACCGGTCAAGAGGGCATCGCCACGAGCACCGGCCCGCTCTTGCTCTTGCCCAATCACACCTCGATGTTCGACCCGCTCTGGGCAGGCTACTTCGCATGGCGACGTCTGGGATTCATGGCCAGCGCCCAGCTCTTTCGCTACGCCATCCTCTCCAAGGTCATCGGGTCCTTCGGCGCCTTCCCCAAGGCCAAGTTCGTCAAAGACCGCGACGCGATGCTGCACTTGCAGCGCTACTGGGACATGGGTCACGTCATCCTGATCTTCCCCGAGGGCACGCGCACATGGGATGGACGCACCCGGCCGGTCATTCCGGGCATTGGGCGGCTGGTCAAGCGCATGGACGCTGGGGTGGTCTACTGCCGCATCAAGACGGGCCACATGCACCATCCTCGCTGGGCGAAGTACCCCAGGTGGGTGCCCATTCATGTGGAATACGACGGGCCGCATGAGTACCCGAATCTGGAGGCGCAGGAGATCGACGACGAGGTCGGGGAGCGCATCAAGATCGATCCCGACATCGAGGTCAATGGCCGCTGCTGGGGCTGGCGCATGGCCCATGGGTTCCCCGCCTTCATGTGGGGCTGTCCTGCATGTGAGAGCTTCGACGCATTGGAGATCCACCCGAAGGATGGCAACGCTGTGCTCTGTGGGGACTGCGGTGCGGGTTGGCGCTTGGACCCCTTCAACCGCATGCATCCAATGGAAGGGACACCCGTCGCCGGCCAGCCAGTGGAGAGCGTCATCGTTCAGCGAGACCGCTTCATTGAAGGCCTGGGCACCCCGCCGGTCAAAGACCAAGCGCTGTTGGACGATGAGGGCGTCTTGTTGCGTGAAGGGGGGGAGATCGGCAAGGTCACCCGCTCCAAGACGCCAGAGGTGCTCGCCCGGGGGCTGTTGTGCCTGACCAAGGAGCAGCTTCAGGTCATCGATGGCCACGGGGATGTGATCTGGCATGTGGCGCTCAAAGACCTGGTCGCAGTGTCCTTTGAGCTGGCCGGCGTCCTGCAGATCCGCGGGGAGGACGGGCTCTACGTGCAGCTCACGCCCAACTCGGGCGCCACCATGAAGTGGGGTCACTTTGTGGCCCATTGGGCCAAGGCCGCGGGCGCTGACAAGGTGCGCTTCGGATAGGCTCTGACCTGTCTCGCCACAAGGTCAACACCATGCGCTTTCTGCACACCATGCTGCGCGTCCAGGATCTGGACGCTTCTCTTCACTTCTTCGTCGACTTGCTGGGCTTGAAGCTCCTGCGTCGGAACGACTACGAGAGTGGGCGTTTCAGCTTGGTCTTTCTGGGCAGTGGCCACCCCGATGATGCGGCGAGCATCGAGTTGACCTGGAACTGGGACAACGCGGAGCCCTACGAGACAGGCCGCTACTTCGGCCACTTGGCCTACGCTGTGGATGACATCTACGCGGTCTGTGAGCGCCTACAGGCCGGTGGTGTGACCATCCTGCGGCCCCCTCGGGACGGACGCATGGCCTTTGTGAAGAGCCCCGACGGTCAGTCCGTGGAGCTGCTCCAGGCAGGGGAGCCCTTGGCCAAGCAGGAGCCTTGGCTCTCCATGGCGAGCACTGGCTCCTGGTAGGGCTTGTTGGCTAGTCCCGGTTGACCAGCGCGAAGAACTCAGCGTGGTCGCGGGCAAAGTCACCAAAGCCGCGCATGATCTGCTCGCGCAGCTGGTCGTGGTGGGCGTCGGGGCTGTATGAGAAGCCCTTCTGCACCCCCTGGACGGCCCACTCGAAGTGGTCATGCTCCACGCCGCCGCCGTGTCCGCTGTGGATGCCCAGCCAGTGGTAGCAGGAGTGGGACTGACCAGCGATCTCGAAGCGCTCCTGCTCTAGGAAGGCGACCAGCTCGGGATCGGAGTGACGCAGGGCCTTGTCGATAAGAGAGAACTCTTGGTCCGCGAGCACCTCGCTGCCCAAGTGGTAGCCCATGCACCTAAAGATGTTTCCGGCGTCGTCGGGACAGCCGGCGCCGTAGCCCATGGCGACACGCTGCTGGAGGGTCACAAGCCAGATGGGGTCAGCGAGCAAGGCGTTGAGCTGAGCGGGGTCACGCAGCTTGGAGAAGCGGGCCATGCCAGCGACAAAGGACTGAGCCAGGCAGCGGTGGGTGTCCCGGTGCTCGGTGCTGGAGTCGTCAAACTCATCTCGGGCGGCATCGAAGAAGAAGCTGCCGACAAAGACGCTTCGGTCAGCCAGCGCCGTGATGGGCTGCGCCGGGTCCAGGAAGGCGCCACGGCTGCGTCCAATCTTTCCGGCGAGCGTGGCCACGCCTGAGCCGAAGAAGCCATTCCAGCTTGTGTAGCGGCCCACGAAACGCAGGAGACTGATGTGGCTGCGCATCGATGTGCCCAGGGCCTTCTCAACGGCGGCGTGGGAGGCGGAGAAGTCGTGGGCGGCCTGCAGGTCGGACAGCGTGATCAAGGGGGCTCCGGGGTCAGCGGCCTTGGTCTATGCGTGTGAGCAGAGCCTCGGCCAGGTCCATGTACTGGCGTGCGCCGCGGCTAGCGGGCGCGTGGGCAAAGATATCCTGTCCGGCGAGCTGTGCGCCGGCCAGAGCGTTGTTTACCTCGACCTTCTCGGGAAGAACGAGCTCGCCGAAGGCCTCTTCGATCAGGGACATCGCGGCGCCGTTGGTGGCCTTGTTGCGGGCATCCACACGGGTCAAGACCACGCCGAGCAGCGCCAGGTTCGGGTTGAGCTGGCCGCGCACCTCGTGGATGGCTTGCACAACCCCGCTCACGCCCGCGAGAGCCAGGGCGGAGGGCGTGCAGGGCACGATCACCTGATCGGCGGCGGCCAAGCCGTTCACGCTCAGTGGACCCAGATGCGGGGGGCAGTCCAAGACGATGAGGTCGTAGTGGGTGCGCGAGCGCTCGATGGCCTTGCGGAGCGCGAGCTCTTTGCCGATCTTTCCGGCCAACCTGGCCTCGACTTGCTGAAGCTCCGGATCGTCCGGGGTGACATCCAGGCCCGGGACACCGCTGGCAATGGCGATCTCGGCCACTTCCTTTCCTTTGCCCTCAGAGAGCACCTCCGCCAATGAGCCGCCCCCCTCGCCTAGACCGGCGCGTAGGGCCAGGGCGCAGTTCGCCTGGGGATCCAGGTCGATGAGAAGCACCTTGAGTCCGTGAAAACGCGCCCAGGCGCTCGCCAAGCTCACGGCGGTGGTGGTCTTGCCGACCCCGCCCTTTTGAGCGGCGATGGCCACGACAGTGGCGGCCTTGTCCCCCATGGCGAGGGTCTTGACCGGTTGAGAAGGGCGGCGGTTGAAGCTGCTCAATGACATGCGCATGGGGCCACCATGGATCGCAGGTCTTGGCATGTCAAGGGAGAGGATGATCTCAGCACGTAGAGATCAGCTCAGGCCCCCTTGCTTCTTGAGGCGCGCAGCAGCTCGCTTCTTAGGGTCCAAGACCGAGGACAGCTCGACGTCGACCGCCAGATCCAGCTGCTCCTCCACGCGCATGCGCTCTACCGCTTCCTGCAGCTGCACCTTCACGTCGCTGGCCGTCGGGTTGGCCATCACACGCTGGTAGACCTCCTCGTAGGTGTCGGCCATGGCCAGCATCGCCGCCTCGAGGGAGGCTGCCCGGCCCCAAAGAGACTGACGACGGCCCAGGATGCCTTCCAGGTCACTCTTGGCCTTGTTCAGGTGGTGGGACTCGACGGCGGCTGCGTGACCCTTTTCTAGCTCTTCGTCGATCTGACGGATGCGGCGCTTCAGGGTGCGCTCGTCCACCGAATCCCAGCGCTCACGGAGTGTGAGCCAGGCCAACCAGAGGCCTAGGAAGTCGACCGTGGCGTCGTCGAGCTGGTCAACCATGCGCTTGTCCAACCCGGTGTCCCGGTTCGCCGCCAGCTTCTCCAGGCTCTTCAGGCGCTCCCCCATGCGCTTGTACGCCGCCCAGTTGGGGTCGTTCTCAGACGCGCGACTCTGGATCTCCTCGATGAGGTGTTCGCGGGCCTTGGTTCGGCGCTCCTTGCGCTTCCGGTCGTCCACCATCTTGCGGAAGACCGGGCTGCTGGGCACGAAGAGCGCTGCGATGGACTGTGCGGCGACCGCCACCAGAATGGGAATCGCGCCGATGCCCAGACCCATGGGGATGCTGAGCAAGGCGCCAGTGGTCAGAGCGACCATCATCCCGCCAATGCTGGCCTGGTGGGTCACCATCTCCTTGAAGTAGGAGACCTCCTCGTTGGAGGCGGTCTTCTCCCAAATGTGGGGTTTGTCAGCCACGCTGCGCGCTCTCCTTGAGCCTTTAGATGCTTACTCGGACGGAGCCCTTGCCCGAGCTGGATTCATGCAGCTGGTTAAGCACCCGTTCCTCCATCTTGGTCGCCTCGGTCGATCGGCTCCAGGTCTGGGAGCGTGGACGCGGCTCGCTGATCTCAAAGTCGTCGGCGATGGTCGCTGGACGGGTTGAGAGCACCAGGACTCGGTCCCCCAGAAGGAGCGCTTCGGTCACGTCGTGGGTGACGAAGACCACCAAGCAGGGCTGCTGCTTGTAGAGCTTGATGAGCAGGTGCTGCATCTCCTCGCGTGTCTGTGCGTCCAGCGCCCCAAAGGGCTCGTCCATCAACAAGATGCGCGGACGCAACACCAGTGCGCGGGCCAGGGCCACACGTTGGTTTTGACCACCCGAGAGCTGTGCAGGCATGAGCTCGGCCTTCTCGGCCAGGCCCACGGACTCAAGCATCTCCGTGACCCGTTGATCTTGCTCGGCCTTGGGCACGCGCTTCTTCCACAGTCCAAAGCGGAAGGGCAGGGCCACATTGTCCCGAACGCTCAGGTCGGGACGGTTGGCGTAGGTCTGGAAGACCATCACGGCGTCGTCGTGGGGGCCCATGCAGGGCTCTCCGTCGATCAGGACCTCGCCGGCCGTAGGTGACGCCACGTTGTAGGGCCGCACGCCGCCCATGAGCTTGAGCAGGGTGGACTTGCCGCAGCCCGACGGGCCGAGCAGCATGTTGATGCCGGAACCCAGGGTGAGGTTGACGTCGCGCACGACCTCGACCATCTCGCCACCTTCTTCTGGAGGCGGGTAGGACTGGCCGATGCCTTTGAGTTCAACGGAGACGCTCATGTGGCCTCCCATGGGAAGAGCTTCTTTTTGAGCCAGGTCATGCCAGCGTAGGTGATCAGCGCAAGAGCGACGATCACGAAGATGCCGACGAAGACCTTGGGCATGGAGGACATGCGCTTGGAGTTCGCGATGAGCTGGCCCAGACCCACCTTGGCGTTCACGTACTCCGCCACGGTGATGTAGGTCCACATCACGGAGATGGACACGATGACGCCGTCTGCAATGCGCGGCATGGCCATGGGAATCACAGCGTGACGGATGGCCTCCCATGGAGAGGCCCCCAGGTCACGGGCGGAGATGTAGTAGGTCCGCGGAACGGCCTGCATGGCGTCTCGCACCATGGGAATCAGGTAGACCACGGCGCCCAAGAAGAGGAAGAGGATCTTGGAGAGCTCGTCGATCCCGAACCACATCACCATGACTGGCTGAATGGCCACGATGGGTGCGCTTCGGAAGGGGTCAACCAGCGGTGAGAGCGCTGAGTTGACCTTGGGACTGGCGCCCATCAGGATGCCGACCGGGATGCCGATGAGGCAGACCACAACGCCTGCGACCAGCACCCGCATCACCGAGGCCTTGGTGGCGAGCCAGAGCAGGCTCTCACCCCTTGTGGCGTCCCACGCCAAGAGGATGAAGGCGTCCACGCACTCCCAAGGGGCGGGCAGCTTGGCCTTGGCCACCAGGGACAGGCCCGAGAGCACGGCCCAGATGACGAGCACCAGGCTCACAGAGCCGATGCCCAGCCCTCGCCGAGTGCCGGAGGGTAGCTCTTGGTAGGGATTCCACATGGCTTAGCGGGAGAACACGGCCAGACGGGTGGTTCGGTTGTCGGCCCGGCAGGCCTCCAAGTCCTCGTATCCTTCTGCCTTCCATTCGCTCTCGGGGCACAGAGGCGCGTCCGGTCCATTGCCCTGGATGATGAAGCGGTCAGCTTCGAACTCCCACTCCCCAATCAGGTACTGGGTCACCGCATCTGCGCGCTCCTTGGAGAGCTTCATGTTGGTGCCGCGGGAGCCGGTGGAGTCTGTGTTGCCGCTGACCTGGAAGTAGGCGGAGCCATGGTTCTCAATCAGGGGCACCATCTCCTCGTCGATGGTCTGCATGCTGCGCTTGCTCAGCTCAGCGCTACCGGTCGCGAAGTTGACGGTGATGGGCTTGGTGAGCTGTGCTTCCTTCTCCACGGCCACGTCGCGCTCGGTCTCGGTGAACACGAACTCGGGCTTGGCAGCCTCGGTCTGGGCCGATGCGTCGGCGTCCACCAGCTTTTGGATGAAGCGGTAGTCGAAGCTCTGGCTTGGCTCGATCACGGGAGAGTTGGGGTTGGCCAGCGCGCCGGCCTTTCGGTAGATCACGTCGAAGCGCTTGTAGAGGCGCTCGTAGTGGTTGGTTCCACCGGCCATGCCCAAGATCCGGGCGTTGTCTTCCACGCCGGTCCAGACCAAGTTGTCGAAGAGGCCCTTGATGAAGGGGCGGCCCTCGTCCTTGGCGAGCAGCTCAAAGAACTCCTCGTTCTGGATCAGGGCGTCTACCGCGCCATCGGGGTTGGCCTCGGCTGCGTCTACGCCAGCCATCCAGCCGGCGACGAAGCCTTGGAACGCCGCGGTGTTGGCAGGGTCATCCAAGAAGCGACTGTCGCAGACGATCACGTCGTAGATCAGGTTGGTCGCCGTCTTGGTGGAGTAGATCACGTGGGCATCTGGGACGGCCTTGAGGGCCAGGGACAGATCCGGATCCCAGAGTGCTGCCGCATCTACGCGACCGCTCTCAAAGGCAGCGCGTACGCCAACGGTGCCTTCCTCGGCGTTGACGTAGACCATGTCCACGCTGTTCTTCTTGCGAGCCGACATCGCCGAGTTGTCGATGGCGTCGATGACCATGCCGTCGGAGGGGGTGTACTGAAGCACCGCCAGCTTCTTGCCAGCGAGGTCCTCCACCGACTGGATGGTGTTGTCCCGCGCGATGATGGCGTCTGCGCCCTGGGTGTTGTCGACCACCATGATGGCCTTTGCATCCAGATCGTTGCCCCGCAGGTTGGGGTGCTCTTGGGCCCAGAAGTCGCTGGTACGCCACGCGCAGTGCGCGGTCTCCGAGGTGAAAATCTCAGCCAGCGTTGGAATGCTGTCCTGGATGATCAGCTCCACGTTGGTGCCCTTCTGCTCCATGATGGAGCCGGGCTGCGTGGTCAGGCTGTTGCCGTTGGCGACCAGGGCTGGTGCGTAGCCGTGAAAGCTGACAATGCTGACTTTGAGGGGGTTGCCTGGGGTGCCCAGGGCGCCGCCCTTGTCGTTGTTGTCGTTGTCACCGAAGACGGGGCCGTCGCCACCGCCGTTGTCGCCACCGACCATGTCTTTCACGCCGAGCTGCCAGGCAGCGGCTGCGGTGATGGACAGGATGGTCACGGCGATCAGGCCCTTCGCAAGGGGGGTCAACTTGGCCATGCTTAGCTTTGCTCCGGGGTGTTCTCGAAGGTCGTCGAGAGGACGTAGAGGGTCTCAATGTGTTGCTCGTAGCGCGCTTTCTCACGAACGACAGCCGAACGTGCAGCCTCTACTCGTACGTGGATGGCCGCTTTTTCATCCGCCACTTTTCGCAGCTCTTGCTCCAGCAGCTCTTCCAGCTCGGAGATCTGCTGGCGAATCGTGCTGCTTGCCTCGGTCTTGTAGGTCTCTTGGGCCTGCAAGTCGGCTTCTGCCTGAGCCTCGGCCTGGGCCTTGAAAGCATCCAGGCGCTGGGTCTCGGTCTGCAGCGTGGCGATCTTGCGCTGGGCGTCGAGCACCGGGTCGGAGATCGTCCACCGATCGTCCGCAGCGTCCATGGCCATCACGGCCATTTTGCGCTCCTTGGGTCCCATGGCCTTGAGGCCTTCCAGCAGCTTGAGCATCTGCTCGGCCGGGTAGGGGGAGTCGGTGATTCCGGCCGCCGCGTAGATATCTTCTAGCGCCTGCCCCTCCTTGATCTCGGAGGGCACCGAAACGGGTGGGGGTGCCGATTCGGCCTGAGGGGCTGGCTCTGCGCCTTCGGCCACAGGATCCGTGTGTCCCATCAGGGCGCGGGTCTCCGCCAGGATCTTGTCGATGTCTTCGTCACCGTCCCGGGGGCTGGGCTGGGAGGTCTCCTCCTCATCCAGCTCTACGAGATTCATGCGGGCCAATGCTTTGAGAAACTTGCTCAACTCTCCCCTCCAAGGGTCTGGGCAGCGAGGCGCCAATCATCGCACATCCGCAGGCCACCTTCTCTCGGTCCACTTGTTAGGCTGCAGGCATGCACACCCAAGAGTTCCTCCGGGCCGACCTGGTCCGTTTCTCCCAGGCCGTCCACGCAAAAGGCTGGGTCGCCAATCACGACGGCAACCTGACGTGTCGCTACGCCGAAGGGCAGCTGCTCTCTACGCCAACGGCGGTCTCCAAGGGGGCCGTGGCGCCCGAGATGCTCATCGTGGTCAGTGACCAAGACGGAAGTGTCCTTCAGGGAACCCGCAAGGCCTTCTCTGAGCTCAAGCTGCACCTGGCGGCCTACCGTGCGCGCCCCGACATTGGGGCTGTGATCCACGCCCATCCTCCCCAGGCCACCGGCTTTGCTGTCTGTCAACAGCCCTTGGACCCAAGCATCATGGCGGAGACCATTGTCTCCCTGGGCCCACGCATTCCCCTGGTGCCCTTCGGACTGCCTGGAGAGACGCAGCTCGATGAAGAGCTCAGCCACGCGCTCTCTCAAGCGGACGTGGTCATGCTCGGCAACCACGGTGTGTTGGCCGTAGGTCCAGATTTGGAGACCTGCATGCTGCGCATCGAGCTGCTGGAGCACTTGGCCAAGATCACCTTGGTCGCCCGTCAGCTCGGTGGGGCCGTCTCTCTCCCCCCAGAGACCGTCCAGAAGCTCAGCGACAAGCACGCCAGCATCTTCCCCAGGGACGGTGTTGCCCAGGTCTCCGGCACCCCAGCGGCCTCGGGAGACGCTCAGTCCATCGTTGCGCAAGCGCTGCGGCGCCTGGGCAACTAGGCCGCTGCTTTGGGCCCTACTCGGCTCGGCAGCCTGAGCCCATGTTCGCCACGGTCGCCTGCCCGATACCGTTGACCCGAGTCAGGTCTTGGCAGGAGGTGAAGGGACCTTGGTTCTGGCGACTCTCTACGATCGCCGCGGCCTTTGCTGCGCCGATGCCAGGCAGGGACTCCAGCTCCGCAGCCGAGGCCACGTTGATGTTCACGCCGCTCCCGCCTGCCTTTGGGGCGCTGGGAGCGGGGGCTGCTGCTGCGGGCGCGTTCGGAGGACTCAGATCCTTGCCTTGGGCCGGAACAATGGGTGCGCTGCCACTGGCCTCGCCGAAGTCCACCAATGGCGAGATGTTCTGCAGGGTGGATGGCCCGATTCCGGGAACCGCGTCCAGAGCGCTGAGACTCGAAAAAGGACCGTTCTCATTGCGGTAGGCGACGATGGCCTCTGCCTTTGAGGGACCGATTCCGGGCAAAGTCTGGAGCTCCGCGCTGGAGGCGGTGTTCACGTTCACGCCGGCCCAGGCGACCCCAGGCAGCAGAAAGCTCAGGACCAGGGCGAGCAGTGACATCCATCGGCGCATGAGGGCCTCCTTGTTCTAGTTGCGCCAACGGCGCTCGTTTCGGCGGGACTTGCGACGGGGCGACTTGTCGCTGGACTCAGGACCCGCATCCTTGGCCCGGTCTTCCACATTGCGCACCCCGGAGAGGGAAGCCGCTGAGGGGTGCGCGAGCGGTTCGGGAGCGGGAAGTGGCGTGCTTGGCACGCTCGGGGCGAGGGGCACGGCCTCTCGGGTCTCTGGGGACCACCAAGGCCGACCGTCGCTTACTTCGATTCCCTGGCCGCTGGAGCTCAGGGTGATCTGGCCCCAAAAATCCGTTCTGTAGATGGCGACCTTTTGGCGCTGCAGGGCCTCCAGCGTGAGTTCGCCCGGGTGGCCGTAGCGGTTGTCTTCGCCTGAAGAGATCAGCGCGATGTCGGGGTCCACCTGACGAAGAAAGGCAGCTGAGCTGCTGTGGTCAGAGCCGTGGTGGGCCACTTTGAGCACATCGCACTGGGGCACGCCGCCCCTGGAGACCTCGACCTCTGTGGGGGACTCGGCATCGCCCATAAAGAGAAAGCAGTCTTCCCCGTGGTCAACCTGCAGGACGACGGAGTTCGAGTTCAGGTCTGAGCGGGTCCCGCGCAGGTAGCTGTTGCCTGGCCAGAGCACCTTGACGGTGATGCCGTCGTCCAGCTCGATGACCTCGCCCCATTCGGCACGTCGGTGCGGTACATCGCGCTCTTCGAGGGCTCTCATCAGGCTGGCATAGCTGTCTGTGGTGTGTGGGAGCCCGGAGTCCAGGTAGAGCGCCACCGGCAGGCGACGCACAACGTCTTCCATGCCACCCATGTGGTCGGTGTGCGCATGCGAGGTCACCACGAGCTCCAGCTCGCGCACGCCAAGGGTCCCCAGCTGCTCGTAGACCTTTGCGCCCTTCTTGCCTGCGTCGATGAGCAGGTTCTTGCCAGCGGGGGTCTGCAGCAGGATCGCGTCACCCTGCCCCACGTCCAGCATGTGCACTTGCATCGTGCCCGCGCTGGCCGTTCCGAGCAGGCTCAGCAGGATGAATGGCACTACCACTGCGCCCTAAAGCGCTTGGAAGTGCAGGGTGCGCAGGGAGTAGTCGTAGCAGCCCGCGTAGCGCGTCCCGCCGATGACGATGGTCTCGTTGTGGAAGCCCAGACCGCCCTCTTCGGCCACCACGCGGGTGGTCCAAGCGGAGCCGTCAAAGCTGGCCTGCATCATGTTGTTGTCGGAGCCGTCGAAGTAGAGAATGCCCTGTCTCTTATACACATCTCCGAGCCCACGAGACAGGCAGAAATCTCGT
>CAJXRZ010000122.1 GCA_913060515.1 uncultured Pseudomonadota bacterium
GTGTATAAGAGACAGGGCGTGCGCCAAATGGAGGGGGGTAGCCAAGGTAGAACCGCACTGAGGTGAGCCATTGACACGTAAACCCTTTTGCACTCAATGGAAAGGGCTGGCGCGTGGGGGCCCATGCCCTGGGGCTCTCGCCGAGGCTCTCTCCAAGGATCCTTGCGGACTCCGTGGCGCGTTTTCGGCTCCGAGTGCGCTACTACGGGGTTCAGGAGAACCCCTCGGTGGCGTTGACGGACACCCTCATCATTCTGGCCTATTTGCTCGGCTCTCTGGCCGTGGGGGCCGCCGTGACGCGGAAGGCTTCTCGCTCCAGCGAGGACTACTTTCTGGCCGGGCGCAGCCTGCCGTGGTGGTTGGCCGGCACCTCGATGGTGGCCACGACCTTCGCCGCTGACACGCCTCTTGCAATCACCGGCCTGGTGGCCAGCGGTGGCATCGCCGGCAACTGGATCTGGTGGGCTGTGGGCATCGCCCATGTGATCGCCGCGGTGGTCTTCTCTCGGCTCTGGCGCCGCATGAAGGTGGTCACGGACGCTGAGGTGCTCGAGCGCCGCTACTCCGGGCCCATCGCCTCGCTGCTGCGCACCGTAAAGGCTGGGTACAGCGCCATCTTCCTGAATGTGCTGACGATGGGCTGGGTGGCGCTGGCCATGCGCAAGATCGCCGGAGAGGTGCTGCCAGCTTGGGACCCCACCCTGGTGACCTTTGGGTTGATGGGCCTAGCGGCGACCTACAGCCTGCTGGGCGGCATGCGCTCGGTGGTCATCACCGATGTAGCGCAGCTCATCTTGGCCATGGTGGGCTCCATCGCTCTGGCCGTCGTGGTCGTGCAGGACCTCGGTGGGCTCTCGGGGCTCGTCGCCGGAATTCACGAGACCTACCCGGAGACGGGTGGTCAGATCCTGTCATTCGTGCCCCAAGGTGACCTGCCTGGTCTGCCGGTCTCCCTCTTCGCGGTGTTGCTGACCGTCGCGTGGTGGAAGCAGGCCGAAGGCTCCGGGTACATCGTGCAGCGCTTGGGTGCCTCCAAGAGCCCCCAGGACGCGGAGCGGGCCAGCGTTTGGTTCGCGGTGCTGCACAACGCGATTCGGCCTTGGCCTTGGATCTTGGTGGCCTTGGCCGCTCTGGTGATCTGGCCCTTGGACGGCGGCCCAGAGGACCGAGAGGCCCTGTACGCGACGCTGATGGTCGAGCGCCTCCCCACCGGACTGCTTGGGATAGCCATTGCGGCGCTCCTGGCGGCCTTTATGTCCACCATCGACACCCACATGAACTGGGGCGCCAGCTATCTGGTGCGCGATGGCTGGGAGCGCTTTGGGGGCGATGAGAAGCACTCGGTGCGCTTTGGCCGGATCTGCGGCGTGCTGCTGGTGGTCGCTGGCGCCGGCGTGAGCCTGATGATGGACTCCATCGCCGACATGTGGCTGTTCATCATCACCCTGGGCAGCGGCTTGGGCAGCGTGGCGCTGGGCCGATGGCTCTGGTGGCGGGTCAACGCTCACGCGGAGCTCACGGCGCTCGTGGTGTCCTCGCTTGTGGCAGCAACGGTCGTGTTCCTGGGTCAGGAGAGCCTCTTGGGTTGGGCCAACCCTGTGCATGTGCCCATCTCCAAGACCGCCCGAATCCTCTGGGTCGCTGGTTTGAGTTTGGCCGCTTGGGTGCCCGTCGCGCTCTTCGGCCCCTTCACCGATTTCACCGTCTTGCGTCGATTTGTAGAAAGCGCCCGGCCGCCAGGTTTCTGGAAGCCCTTCAACTTCGAGCAGGAGGAGGGAGCGGGGCTCCTGTTGCGCGTAGGCGTGGGCTGGGTGGCGGTCTTCGGCACACTCTTTGGCTTGGGCGGGTGGCTCTTGCGTGGCCCTGCGTGGGCATTGCTGCTCCTGGCCGGCCTGGTGAGCACTTTTTGGTTGCTGTTTCGCAAGGGGCCTAAAGAGGCCGCCCCTGAGATCCGAAACACTGGGCCATGACCCCACAACGGCACACGGCGCCCACCCCGAATTGGAATGGACGCCGTGTTGAGACAAGCCGTCACAGGGAATGGGTGCTGTTTGACCTGGGTAGGAAAGTATCCCCCTGGGTCAGCGCATACCCAGGACCTTAGGCGGCTTCAGACTGGCGGGCGCGCTGGTTCTGGGCCTGTGCGCGCTCTGCCAGGATGTCGTTGATGGTCGCTGCTGCGGCCACGGAGGCCAGCTCCTTGTCTCCGTAGAGCGCGAGGTACTCGTCGTAGATGGTTGTAATCAGGTCGGCGAGAGAGACGGTGGTGGTCTGGGTCATGGTGGGGGCTCCTGTGGGTTGTCTCGTGCACTTGGTGTGCATTGGATTAGTCTGCAAGAGCCGTGCCGGGTTCCAGCTATTTGCTGAGGGAGCCAGGCTCTTGCCTTCCAACTCCATAGACGGAAGCTAAGGCCGCCCATTCATGCGACAACGTCATAGGATTTCGGACGCACTGTCCTGAATTCGGGAAAATGACCGATCTCAAGGCCCTTAGGCTGCTCGCGTGGCCGCCAAGAGCACGACATGATTCGCCCCTGCGTTCAGCAAAACCTGCGCGCAGGCACTCGCAGTGGCACCGCTTGTCACGGTGTCATCGACCAGCAGGATGCGCTTGTCTGGAACCGCGACACGGGCAGAGAACGCTCCCTGAACGTTCGCCTGGCGCTCTGGAGCAGATCGTCCTGCCTGTGCCTGTCCCCACCCGCGATGAAGCACTCTGTGCACCGGACATCCCAGGCTCTCTCCCACCCCCGAGGCCAGCACATGTGCGGGGGAGAAGCCCCGTTTGAGCCAGGCCTGCGGTGTCTGAGGGACCGCTATGACCCAGTCCACCGGTGGCAAGCGACCCCGGGCGGCCTGTCCCAGGCCCAATGAGAGCGTGCGCAGGGTGCTGTGGTCCGGTCGGTACTTGCCGCGACGCAGGGCCGCTCCCAGGGGGGAGTCGTACTCTTCCCACCAAAAAGCTGCGCGAAGCAGGGGCGGTGTGGGGTCCAAGCACGCCAGGGTGTGGGGCAGGGCCGCAAGGCATGGTGCGCAGAGGGTCAAGCTGCCACTGGAGTGGGCGTTGCCCGTCCTGGCCCCACCACAGGCTGCGCAGGGTGTAGGCAGGAGCAAGTCCAGGGCCGTCAGGCCCCAGCTCCGGTGCTGTGTCATCTTGTCCCCCCAAGGGCGTCGTGACGGACCACTAGCCGCGCGACATCCTTGGGCCCACTACAGCGCCTTTCAGCAGCTTCGTCTAAGCCGAAGCTTGTGGGAACTGTGGGGCACGCTCCACGCCAGGAACGGGCACCACTTCTGCATCGGCCCAGAGGGACTCCAAGTCGTAGAAGCCACGGGACTTGGCGTCGAAGATGTGGATGACCACATCTCCAAGGTCCAGGATCATCCACTTTGCGGTGCTCTGGCCTTCGGTAGAGAGGGGGGTGATCCCCATTTCCTTGGCCGTATCCTTGAGGTGTTGGGCGATGGCCCGCACCTGGCGGCCGCTTCCACCGTTCACGATGACGAAGTGGCCGCAGTAGTGCACCAGAGGGCCGACGTGCAGGACAACGGGGTCCTGGGCCTTCTTTTCAAGGGATGCGATGGCGAGAGCGATGGCGGTGTCGTGGTTCAGAAGGACCTCCCCCGGCATCGGCTGCCAGGGCTGTCGTGGGGTTGTCTTGGGTGTGAGCCAATTGGGCCAGGGCCGTGATCGCGTGGATCTCGGTGGACACAAGGGCGACGGCTTAGCACGTAGCGGGGGCCGAGGTGGTTGCGTTGGGCTTCACAAGGTCAGCTTACTTTGGCAGAGCGGTGGACGGCAAGGGGCAAAAAGGCCTCGGGCCTATCGTTGACTGCTGGGAGCGGGTGGAGCCAGATCCGGGGAAACCCCGATCTCGCTTCGAGAGATGTTGACGGTGACCAAACGCTCGGAGTCCAGTTGGGCGTCCCACAAGACGCCTTGAATCGCTGTGTTCAGACGAACGGCCGTGGCCTGGTCTAGGGTGACCGTGCCGCTCAGGCTCTTGGGCACCAAACCGCGCTTGGGATCGGCTCCGGGGGCCAGGCTGACTTGGTAGACCCAGGCCGTTCTGCCCTCGTGCTCGATGGTCTCGGTGTAGTCCAAGACCATGCGCTCGGCGAAGGGGGACAGGACGCGGGTGTAGGCATCCCAGCTGCTGCCCAACTCGCCGATGTACAGGGAGGAATCGGGCCACTCCTTCATGCGGCTGAGCTTGCCGGCCCAGACCTGGTTGTAGAGCACCAAAGTGCGGCGCGTGGGGGTACCGTTTCGAGCCCAGGTCGCCTGGAAGGTGTCCCAGCCGCCCCAGATCAGCTCCAGCGCCTCGGACTGCTCCCCAACGGCGTCGCTGCGTGTGGCCTGGATCAACGCGCGGTGCGGACCCAAGGCGTCCAAGGACTCCAGGGTGAGGGTGTGGGAGGTCTCCGCCAGGAGCTCTTTGTCGTTGGCCGGGAGCTCCAGGCCCTGGCCAAAGCAGCCCAGTGATAGCCCCAGCCAGACTCCCCCAAGAGAGAGCACAGGCAGACTAAGCATCCTCGTCTTCTGGCTCATGCAGGGCCTGAACCCGGAGCCAGCAGTCGTCCATCAGCTCTTTGAGGCCCTTGTTGGTGACCGAGCTGATGAGCATGGGCTCAATGCCTTGGGCCTTGAAGGCCGCGATGGTCTCTGCGAGGAGCTCTGGGTCTACCAGGTCGATCTTGGTCAGAGCCAGGATCTGAGGCCGCTCCGCCAACTCTGGGGAGAAGTCGGCCAGCTCCTTGTTGATCATCTGCCAACGCTCAACCGGGTCCTCTACAGGCTCGCCCCAAGGGGCGACCGAGACCAAGTGAAGGAAGAAGCTGCAGCGCTCCACGTGGCGAAGGAAGCGATGACCCAAGCCCACGCCTTGACTGGCGCCCTGGACCAAACCGGGGATGTCAGCGATGACGAAGCTGCCCTCCCAGCCCCGAGAGACCACACCCAGGTTCGGAACCAGGGTGGTGAAGGGGTAGTCGGCGACCCGGGGACGGGCGTTGCTGACCGCGGAGATCAGCGTGCTCTTTCCAGCGTTGGGAAAGCCGAGCAGGCCCACGTCCGCGATGAGCTTGAGCTCCAAGCGCACGTACTTCTCATCCGCAGGTCCGCCTGGGCCCGCGTTGGTCGGCGTGCGCATGTTGGCGGTCTTGAAGTGGATGTTGCCCTTGCCGCCTGTTCCGCCCTTGCAGAGCACGACGCGCTGGTCGACCTTGCTCAGGTCGGCCAGCTGGACCTCGGACTCGATGTCCATCACGATGGTGCCCACAGGCACCATCACTTCCAAGAAGGCGCCCTTGCGGCCGTTCTTGTTCTGTCCCTGGCCCGGCTCGCCCGGCTTGGCCTTGTACACGCGGCGCCCACGGAGGTGATCCAGGGTGTTGCAGCGCTCGGAAGCCACCAGGATGACGTCTCCACCGCGTCCGCCGTCACCGCCGTCCGGTCCGCCATAGGGGATGAACTTTTCCCGTCGGAAGGAGGCACAACCTTTGCCGCCTTCGCCTGAGATGCAGGTGATTTTTACTTCGTCGACAAAGCGCATTTTGGCGTCCGGTGGACCTTTGGCAGCGAATGTAGCTCCAGAAGGAGCGTGTCGCTGGGTGGCGAGGACGCCCCCTTGAGGGGGCGCATCGCCTAAAAGTCAAAACGCCCCCGTGAGGGAGCGCTTTGATACCAGTGTCAGTGAAGACGCTCCCCGAGGGAGCGGCCACTGTTTACTTGGCGGCTTCTGCAGTCTCGACAGCAGGGTAGACCGAGATGAGGCGCCGACCACGGCGCTTCTCGAACTTGACCTGTCCGTCAACCTTGGAGAAGAGAGTCCAGTCGCGACCGGTTCCAACATTCTGACCAGCGTGGAACTGAGTTCCAAGCTGACGCATCAGAATGCTGCCAGCGGTGATGGTCTGGCCGTCACCGACTTTGACGCCGCGGTACTGTGGGTTGGAGTCACGACCGTTACGAGTCGATCCCTGTCCCTTTTTATGAGCCATGAGAAGTGTCTCCTGATCAGCCGTTGATGGCGGTGATCTCGAGGGTAGTCAGGGAAGAACGGAAGCCACGACGAACGCGGGTGCGCTGACGGGGCTTGTACTTGAAGGTGGTGACCTTGTCGCCGCGGCTGTGGGTCACAACCTTGGCAGTGACGGAAGCTCCGTCCACGGTGGGGGCGCCGACCTTGACGTCGTCGCCGCTGACCAGGAGAACCCGGTCCAAGTTGAGCACAGCACCTTCTTCGGCGTTGAGGCGGTCGACGGTAATCGTCTCGCCCACTGCCACGCGGTACTGCTTGCTCCCGCTCTCGATGATCGCGTACATGAAAAACTCCATAGGCCCGGCGCCGCTGAATGGGCTGCCCCCTCTATAGGAAGGGTCCGGGCACAAGCTGGTCGCATGTACGGTGTTGAGACCCCAGTGTCAAGGACGTGGGGCCCTTCTGGGCACCTACGATCCTGTGGTCTGATCCGCCTCGGCGAGCAGGCCCTAGTTGGCCCGCCGACCGAGCTGGATTCGCAGCCTGTCCAGGCTCGCATGAACCTCTTCCAGAGGCATCTCTCGGTAGCGCTCAGGCAGCATGCGACGCGCGCTGGCCTCGAAGACGGCGAGCATCTCCATGAACTCCAGCATGCGGGTGTCGCGAGAGGGCAGGGTGTCCGCTGCAGCGGTCTCCAGATCCTCTTGGCTGATCTTCTCCCGGTCCTCGTTGCTAGCAAAGCCAGCGGCCGCCAGGAGCACGGCCTCCAGCTCGGCAGCCGAGTAGCCGTTGGTGGCTTTGACGACCGGATCCAGGTCGATCCCTTCGTCCAAGGGGAAGGCCTTTCGGCGGAGCTGGGCCTCCAAGATGAGCTTGCGCTCGCTGTCCTCTTCCGGGAAAAAGAAGGGGATCTTCACGTCAAAGCGACCGGGCCGCTTCAGGTCGGTGTCCAGCTTGTCGGGTCGGTTGGTCATCATCACGATGACCACGCGGCCGCGGTGGCTGGTATCGGACATGAACTCCTTGAGGCGCGCGATGACCCGGGAGCTGGTGCCGCCGTCGCCATCTGGGGAGTTGCCCAGGGTGCGATCGGCCTCGTCGATGAGCAGCAAGACGTAGCCCAAGGCATCGATGACGGAGAGGATGCGCTCCAGGTTCGCTTCGGTCTCGCCCACGTACTTGTCGCGGAAGTTCTTGAACTTCAGGCAGGTCAGACCGGACTCGCCTGCGAAGGCCTCGGCCAGGTAGGTCTTGCCGGTGCCCATGGGACCCACGAAGATCAGACCCATGGGGACCTGGTTGGCGCGGCCCTTCTTGATGGCATCCGCGATGCGCATCAGGTCGGTCTTGATGCGCTCCATGCCACCGACATGGGTGAAGTCGTGGTCGGGATCGACGAACTCCACCAAGCCGGCGCACTCGGTCTCGATGATGGCCTTCTTGCGCCTGGCGACGGTCTTGAAGGTGATGGGCGCGTCAGTCTGACGGGCCACCCGAAACAGACCGCGGATGTTGGTCAGGGAAAGGCCCGCGGTGATCTTGGCCAGATCGCCCTCGGGCATCTCCAGAGTCACCCGGCGGCTGCCTTGTTGGCGCACGAAGGGCAGGCGCTCCCCGGCGTCGGGCAGCGGGATCTTGATGACCGCGAGGGAGGCGCTCGAGGTGACCTTGTGGTGCACTTCGGTGATCTGCTCGGTCACCAGAATGACCAGGTTGTCACTGGCCAAGAGAGCAGGGTCACTGGCCCAGCGCTGCATGGAGACCAGGTTGCTCTTGTCCACGTCGGACATGAAACTCAGGTCTCCGGAAGGCACGATGGTCTCCAGGTAGTCCACGACCACACCGGCGTTCTGGGACACATCGGTGACCAGGTTCTCCAGCATGGGCAGCACGTCGCCGGGCAGCACGGGGAGCTGTCCGGTGAGATCCGGTTGGCCCTTCAGAGTGCGCTTGGCGTTGACCGCGCGGCGGAACTTCCCGCTCATGCCCTTCTCGGCGAACTCGATGCCCTCGGAGCAGTTGTAGTAGAAGACGATGTCTTTGGAGCGGCTCAGGAAGCGCTCCAGGAACTCACGCAGCGCGACGTAGCGCACCGTGCCGTCGGACTCTTCCCAGGGGTAGAGGTCACGGACGTTGCCGTGCAGCAGGAAGAGGCTGGCCTCGCCGGCGAGGTAGCGCTGGCGAAGTTCTTGGGCCCAGACAGGCAGTTCCGGCTGTCGCTTCATTCAAGGCTCTCCAGTAGGGCACCGCATCGGGTCCCGTCAGGGGGTGTCAAGGGCTAACCGTCGGCGAAGAAATGTGCTCTGACCCAGACTGTTCTGATCCAGCCCAGGGCCGCGCCCAAGGGCCGCCATCCATGTCATCCACAGTGGCTCGAGTACGGCTCAGCCCCCCGCTTTCTTGCGGCCCGTCTTTCTGGGACGGGCAGGCTTGAGCTGCGCCTCGATGTCGTCCATTCGTTTGTTCACGTCGATGATGTCCCCGTCTGGGCCGTCTAGGTCCTCCAAGCGGTCCTCGATCTGGTCCAGTCGCCCACCTTCGTCCAGAGTGGCCTCGGCCTGGGAGAGCAGCTCAGAGATCTGCTCCCGGATCCTTGTCAGGTCTCCCGACTGGAGCTCATCGGTCTTGTACTCCAGAGCATCCAGGCGCTTGGCCAGCGCTCGGGTGGAGGGTCCGGAGGTGTAGCGCTCCAAGATCTCGGTGTGGGCTTGCAGCGCCTGCTGGATCTGCGCGACTTGGTCCGCGAGCTGCAGCGAGGTCCCCAAGACGCAGACCCGCGGGGTGTTCTCGGGCCCATCTTGGCCGTCTTGTACCCGCCGGACGCTGACCCAGCGGGCCCGCTCGTGGAATTGCTTGGCGTCGATGGCGTTGTTTTTTCCCAGGAGCACCGAGAAGATGCCTTGGGCGTCGACGTCCACCTGGTCCTGAACCTCGCTCCAGCTCGAGCGTCCGATTCGTCCGTCGGCGTGCAAAGCCAGCTTGAGTCGGTACCGCCCAGCAGGTGCAGGTCGTCCATCAAGCTCTAGAAGCCGGCCACAAAAAGCCAGCCCCCGCACGATACCTGTGCCCACGGGTGCCTCCGTCACCTCTCCAGGCTAGGGATTGGGGGTCTACCCTGTCAAAGAGGATGTCCGTGAATCCGCAAAAATCCGCATTGCATGGGCAGATTTGGGTCACTGGGGCCGGTGGATTGCTGGGATCCGCACTTCTACGTATCGGGGCAGTCGGCCAAGACCGTGTCCACCTGGACGTGACGGACCCCGCTGCGGTGGACGAGATGCTGCGGATCCATCGACCGCGTGCGGTGATCCACTGTGCGGCCTTCACCCGTGTGGATGCCTGTGGACCGGAGCACTGGGGGGTCAATGTGGAGGCCGCCGAGCGCCTGGCAGAGCGGGTCCCAACCTGGCTGGTGTCCACCAACTATGTCTTCGATGGGCCAGGTCCCCATGGGCCGAGCAGCCCACGCTGTCCTCGTATGCGCTACGGGCACCAAAAGGCCGCCGCAGAGGACGCTGTGCTGGCTCACGGTGGCCATGTGGTGCGCACAGGATGGCTCTTTGGACCCCAAGGGCGAAACTTCCCATCACGCTTGCCGGAGCTGCTCCGCGCCGGTCCCGTTCAAGCTCTGGAACGCTGGCCCGTTCAGCCCACCTGGGCCGATGATCTGGCGGGCTACCTGATGACGCTGCCTCAAGGGGTGAGCCACGCGGTGGGAGGGGAGCAGACCACTTGGGCGGACTTTGCCCGGGCCTGTGCCGCCAAGATGGGCCTGCCACCAGAACGCGTGGTCGGCGTATCCGAGGTCACCTCAATGGGCCCAAGACCCCAAGATGCCCGCCTCGAGGGCCACACGCTCCCAGGGTGGACCCAGCGCATTGAGCAGCTCATCTCGGCGTCCAGCTAGCTCACTTGGGCGCGCCAGCGGCGATAAGGATGCAGCCCAGGACGATGGTTGCCACGCCCCCGACCTGCATCCAACTCCAGGGCTCCTTCTCAATCCAAACGCCGATCAGCGCGCCCCAGATGAAGGTGCTGGCGTACATCGGGTAGACCACGCTGAGGCGTCCGCCGAGCTTGAAGCTGGCCACGAAGCAGACCATCACCAAACAGAAGGCGCCAACGCCAGCAAAGAGCTGCCAGTTTTGGTAAATGGCGACCTGGCCCAGTCGTTCTGCACCTTGTTTGTAGAGCCACTGGCCGCCCGCGCCGCAGATTCCGGCCAGGAAGTAGAGTAGGATGGGGACGGTCTGGCTCTTCACTGGAGACTCCCGATATGATTTGGTTCTTGCTGGCAAATGCCGCAGCGGCAGAAGACCTTGTGGTCATCTTGCCAGGTCTGGGGGACTCGAAGGCGGGCCGAGAAGAGATGGCCCAATGGGGCGAATCGCTGCCTGGCTACACGGTGGTGGTGCCCGACTACATCGCTCGGGCCTCGGTTCAAGCCAGCGCCGACAACGTGGCGGCCTTCTTTGAGCAGACCGACACCAGCGCCTACGAGGAAGTGCATGTTTTTGCATATATCCTGGGCACTTGGAGTCTGAATCTCTTTCTGGAAGACCACGAGATTCCAGGGCTCAAGTCCATCGTCTATGACCGCTCTCCCATCCAAGAGCGGGCCCCAGCGGTCGTACACCGGCGCCTGCGCTGCATCACGCGCCTGATGTACGGGCCACTGTTGGGGGATCTGGCGGGCATGGACTACCCGGTCTACCAGCCCCCAGAAGGGGTGAACACCGGCCTGGTCATCGAGAACAGGGCGACCTCGCTGATGCGCAAGTTCCGAGGAACTGCCGAGGACATGGGCCCCGTGACTTGGGACACCGAGCAGTTCCAGCACGAGGCGAACGACGCCTTCTACACCTGGGTGAACCACGACGAGATGTACTCCAGCTTTGAGACCATTGGGCCGGAGCTGCTGCACTTCTTCGAGACAGGGCGCTTCACAGAGGGGGCCGAGCGGCAGCCCAGTGATCTGGACCCTTGGCGAAAAGAGCCCTGAGCTGAGCTGGGGGCTCATTCCCACACTTCGTCTCTGCCGGCGCCCTCGCGCATCTCCTCGATTGTGGTCTGTACGTGGCGCACGAAGGGGCCCACCTCGCCGGTGAAGAGGGCGGGCGCTCCAACGAATGCGTCGACGAACTGTGGCACCAACAGGGCCTCGCCGCGGGGGAGCGCCTTGCCCAGTCCGTAGAGGTAGACGGGCAGGACGGGCACCAGGGGGTTCTCTTTGGCCAGGATCCCCAAGCCCACCTTGAAGTCCTGCAGGCGCTCGGGCTCACCGCGTGTGCCTTCGGGGAAGAAGATGACGATGCGCCCGGCTTTGAGGGCCGAGTCGATGGGCTCTAGGACTTCCTGGGCGCTGAGCTTGGCGCCGTCGCGCTTGCGGACCACGGGCACGATGCCGATGATCTTGCTGGCGAACCAGGCCTTGAAGCCACCGGAGGCCCAGTAGTCGGCCGCGGCCGCCGCCCGCAGATCCGGTAGGGAGGAGAGGGGAAAGATGCTCATGAGCACCACGGTGTCCAGGTGGCTGTTGTGGTTGGCGACCACCAGCGCTGGACCTTGGATGGGCAGGTGCTCGTAGCCTCGAACCTTCAACCCCAAGAAGAGAAAGACCAGGGGCCGCACAAAGGCGGCGAAGAAGAGCCACCGCAGCATCAGAGCCAGCCGAAGTAGATGATGTAGAAGACGACCGGAGCGGTGTAGGTGAGGCTGTCGACGCGGTCCAAGATGCCTCCGTGGCCCGGGATGAGATCCGAGGTGTCCTTCACGCCCATGTCCCGCTTGACCGAGGACATCACGATGTCTCCGGCAAAGCCCGCAAAGCCGATGAAGAAGCCCACCAGGGCGCCCTTGAGGGTGTCGAAGGGCGAGAGAAAGGGGGCCGTCAGCGCCCCCAGGATGGTGGTGTTGAGCACCCCTCCGAGCAGTCCGACCACCGTCTTGTTCGGGCTGACCTGGGGCAGGATCTTGCGCTTGCCCAGGGTGGAGCCCCAGAGGAACTGACTGACGTCGTTGAGCTGGGTGAGCAGCAGCAGCCAGAGCACCAATCCAGGCCCGCCGCCCGCGGGGTTGATGTCCTCGCCCAGTGTGACCATGTAGGCCAAGTGGGAGAGGCAAAACACCGTGAGCATCATGCCCCAGTGGATGTTCGTGGTGGAGCTGACAAAGCCCTTGGTCTCTTGGCGCAGCGCCAGTCGCAGGGGGCCAACGAGCAGGTGGTAGAGCGGGATGTAGACGATGAAGAGCCCGAACCAGCCCTTGCTCAGGGCCACGTACTGGACGGGGATTGCGCCGTAGGTCCAGAACAAGGCCCGGTGGTCCGAGCGTCGGGTGGGCACCAGGGAGAGGAACTCTTTGAGGGCCAAGAAGCTGACGAGGCCCATGAAGATGATGAAGGCCCGCTTTCCCAGGACCAGGGTGCCGATCAGGAGACCGGCCATCACCCACCAGGCGTTGATGCGGGTGTTCACGGTGTTCATGAACTTGCCCGGCTTGACCAGCGCCAGGCCTTGGCCAATCAGGGTCGCCACAATCAGGAAGGCAATCACCCCGCCCATCGCGACCACGACGTTGTGGGTCAGGTGAGGCCTGAAGGCCACCGCTTGGTCCACCCAGGCCATGAGCTGAGTCATGGCTGCACTTCCTTGAGTGCAGCGCGGCACCGGTTGAGCACCGTGAGCACACTGAGGGCCAGCACCACACAGAGCAGGACGTTGGTCCACAGTCCAAGGGGCACCGTGAGACCGCGCAGCAAGGCCAGGATCCCAAAGACGGCGGCCCGGTCGCTCTTGCCCATGGGGCCTTCGAAGCGGCGGCTTGCGCCGACTCCTAGGGCTGCCGTTCCAGCCAGCTCAGTGGCGAAAGAGAGCACCGCGATGCCCACGATGACCGGACTCCAGAGTGGCGTGAGCAGGGCAAAGGGAAGGAAGAGTGCGGCGTCTGCCAGAGGGTCGGTGAGCTCATTGAGCAGGCCACCCAGGGGAGTCTGCATCTGGTGTTCACGGGCCAGCATCCCGTCGATGGCGTTCAGAGCCATGCGGAAGAACATCCAGGCTGGCACCAGCAACCAGAGCACCTGGACTTGGGGGGCCAGGGCCAGCGCCAGACCCAGGCCCAGGCTGAGAGAGAAGGCCAGCAGGGTGACCTGGTTGGGTCGCACGCCCCAAGACGCCAAACGACCCACCAGCGGCCGCCACAGCTTCTGGAATGCCGGCTTCAGGTCGTAGATAGAGGCCAAAGAGTGCTCCCGGCTCCCCTTGCGGAGGAGCCTGTGGGGCACCTTACTGCAAGGGCAGGGCCAAGTTAGGCTGGATCGGCTCTAGCAGGCCGATCCGGGGCTCAAGGGGGCTGGGGTCCAAGCTCAGCAGGGCGTGGGCTGTGCGTACCTGCAGGACACTGCTCTCAGCGTCCAGGAATGGAGAGATGGCTCTCGAATCGCTGCTATCGCCAGCCATTCCAAGAGACTGAACGGCTTGGCTGACCACCACCGGCTCTACGTCTTGGAGTGCGCCGAGCAGCGCGGTGTGGGCCTGTCTGCGTGGGCGTCCGCTGACCTCGCCGGCGAGGAATCCGCCCAGAGCCCAGGCGGCTTGGGTGCGTAGCTCACGGTCTGCGTCACTCAGTGACGTAATGGCTCGCTGAATGTCGCCCTCACCCCGTTCAACAAGGACCAGGTTGGCGTAGTCCTTTACCGCCGGGGGACCGCCGCTGCGGCTGAGCAGGGTGTTGGCCTGGGGCGTGTGCACCTTGGCCAGGGCGTCCACGGCCTCCAAGCGGCGAACCAAGTCCTCGTCTCCCAGGGCGTCCTTGAGCAGGCTCTCGCCCTTTCGGTCTCCCAGCTCCAGCAGGGCTGCAGCCACTGGGATGCTCAGATCCTCCTCCATCAGAGGCAGGCCCTCCAACAAGGCTGGGGCCAGGACCGTCAGTCCGCTGCGGCCAATGTCTGCAAAGAGCGTGAGCTCCATGGGCAGGTCGCCGCGGCGCAGATCGGCCTGCAGCACCTCCAGGGCTTGGGCGTCTCCCATCATGGCGGCGGGGAGCGCCAGGGGGATGCGCTTCCAGTGGGCCTTCTCGCGGCCCATGGCCTGGCTGAAGTGCTCGGGGATCTCCTCTCCGGCGAGCGCCAGGTGCACACCTGCGTGTCCGCGTACGTAGGGATCCACGTCGCTGCGGTAGCAGAAGGCGCGCAGGTGCTCCAGGGATTCAGCCTCTGGAAGGCGGGCGGCCAGAGCGTCCACGGCTGCTCGCTGAACGTAGGGGTTGCTGTCCCCCAGGCCCATGGCTCCGTACACGCCACCGGCGGGCTCAGGGCTCAACTCGATGAGCGCGCTCAAGGCCGCAAGACGCACGATTACCTTCTCGCTCACGGCCCCTTGCTGAAGCACCACCACCGGGTCCTGTATGGACTGTTCTTGGGCAGCGGCTGGGGGTGGGAGCTCTGCCTGACCGCGGTGTGCGCAGGCCAGGAGAATGAGGAGGCTACTGAAGGAGAGCATCTATGCGGGCCTGTGCAGACTTGTGGAGATCGCTGCTGCGGTCTCCCAACAGCCTTTGGCACTCACTGTAGGAAGACAAAGCTTTGTCCGCTTGGTTCGCTTTTTCGTAGACCTTGCCCTCTTGGAACTTGTCCATCGCCTGCCGCTGCAGCCCGCTGTTGATCTCCGAGAGCTTGGAGCTTGCCCCGCTGTGGGTGGGGTCGTAGCGAAGGGCCTCTTGGAAGTGCCGGCGGGCGGTCAGCATGTCCCCACCGCCCATGGCGGACACCCCCTTGTTGTAGGGGCCCTCGGCCATGCTCTTCTGAGCGCTGCGGGCTTGGCTTAGGCCGGCCTTGGCCTTGGCAGCGTAGGGCGTCTGACCGCTGGGGTCCTTGGCCAAGATGCTGTTGAAGCCCTTGATGGCATCGGCGTACTTGCCAGCGTCCAGAGCCGATTGGGCCGTGTTGAAGGGGCCGCTCAGGTCCTCGACCAGAACCTCGGTCTTTCGCTCTTGGGCGGCCACCTGGGCGGCGCCAGCCTTGCGGCGCAGGCGCTCGTTTGCGGCCTGGAGCTCTTCGTCGCCGGGGTTCAGGTTCAGGGCCGTTCGTACGGCCTTCTGGGCTTCGGTCACGCTGCTCTGGCCGCGCAGCGCTTCTTCGGCCTGGGTGAGGGCGTCCACCTTGGCTTGAGCGCGGTCGGCCTCGGAGCTGGCCTTGCGCTGTAGACCGGCCTGCAGGGCCTGGATGGTGATGAACTCGACGGAGACGTAGCCCATGCGCTCGGCGTCCGGATGCCCTGGGTCCAGCTGAAGGACCCGCAGGAACTTGGCGCTGGCCCCGCTGTAGTCCTCGGCCGTGAAGCGCTCCATGCCCTCTTCCATGAGCTCTTCAATCATGGCCACGTCGGCGGCGCTCAGGTCCAGGTTGGCGGTGCTCAGGGCGGTGGTGGTCACCTCGCCGGCGCCCGTGTTGGTGGGCATGCTGTTGAGCGCGCTCTTCACGCCCACGGCGATCACGGTCAGGCCGAGGAGCCCAACGGAGATCAGGTTGATGGGCTCTCCTGGACTGGGGCCACCAGCCGGCGGATTCGGCGCCCCACCTGCGCCCGCAGGACCCGACGCTCCAGCCTTTGGCGGTGCAGCGCCGGGCGGCCTGGGTGGAAAAGCTGCGCTGCCCGGAGAGGACAAGCGCGGCTTCTTCTCCAAGCCCATCAACCTGATCTCCGTTGGGCTCCT
>CAJXRZ010000123.1 GCA_913060515.1 uncultured Pseudomonadota bacterium
CGAGATTTCTGCCTGTCTCGTGGGCTCGGAGATGTGTATAAGAGACAGCCTCCAACCTCAGCGAACACGGTCGTCTCCCCCCTCGGCGGCCAAGTCCCCCCCGGCTTCGCCATCCGAGCAACGTCCTACGGGCGAGCGCTTGGGGCCTCTCCGCCGCTGGTGACCGACCCGGCGGGCGAAGAGGTCCTGCTGGAGTACCTTGAACCGGGGCTTTGGGTGACCCCATCGGAGGGCCCATTGGGCACGTGGAGCGTGGGCGGCATCCTGGTGGACGTCGTCGACGTCCCCTCGGGGACGGCCCCGACACTCCCCTCCTCCCAGCTCAGCTTGGAGGAGTGGTCGGAACACCGGTGGACGCACTTGCCGAACAGCCGGGGGTCCTGCGTGACCTTCATCCCCAGGTGGGCGGAGCACCACTTGGTTGCGCTTCAGGTCCCAGCGGGAACGGCCCAAGGTTGGACCGCCGACCTGTCCTTCGAGAATCCAGACGCGGGGATTGTCCGCTTTCCTGTGGGGGAAGTGAGCACCACAGAGACCGTCGACATCCAATCCAGCCTGTTGCGCGGAACAGAGCCTGGCTGCGCGACCTTGGTGCTGGTCTCGCCTTCGGGCGAAGTGGTGGATGAGAGCAGCTTGTGCGAGACGGGAGGCTGCGCCACGCTCGGTGGAATGAGGGGGCAGGTTTTCTCGGTGCTGGTTGCTCTGATGGCTCTGGGTGTTTGCCGTAGGCGCGAGCGGGGCTTTTAGGGCGCTCGCTAGACGAGGGAGGTTGGGTGAAGAGGGGGCTGGCTCGCCCTCCCCTAGGACATCCCGCTCTTGAGCCGGGTCTGGGGCAGCTTTCCCGGTGTGTTTCCTTGGAAATGCGCCGGTTTTAGGACAGCTTTTCCGGCGCATTTCCTGCGGAATTGCGCTGCTAGTTACGGCCAGAAGGCCGGTGAATTCCTTTGGAATTCACCCCTCAAAGGCCGCATCACAGATCTCCAAGGCCTCATCAATGATGGCAAAGCCCTCCAGCAGCTGCTCCTTCGTGATGCACAAGGGCGGGTTGCACATGAAGCTGCCCCAGCGAATGAAGGTGAACAAGCCGTTCTCCAGCAAGCGCTTGGCAAAGGCCGCCATGACCGGGCTGTTGGTGTTGAAGGGCACGATGGGGTCGCCAGCGCTGTTCTTCTGGATGTCCACCATGCCGAAGAGCCCGATGCAGCGGCCGCCCTTCACCGAGGGATGCTTGGCGGTGAGGCGGTCGATCTCCGAGCGCATGATCTCCCCCATCGCGGCAGCGTTCTCGACCAGCTTCTCTTCCATCAACACGTTGACCGCGGCCAAGGCGGTACCCATGCAGAGGGCGTGGGCGTTGTAGGTCAAACCACCCCAGAACACGTTGTCCCGGAAGTACTGGGCGATGGGGTCCGACATGCCCACTGCACCCAGTGGGATGTAGGAGGAGGTCAGGCCCTTGGCCATGGTGACGATGTCCGGCACGATGTCGCCGTGCTCAAAGGCGAAGAGCTTGCCGGTGCGACCCCAGCCCGCCATGACCTCGTCGCAGACCAAGAGGATTCCGTACTTGTCGAGCAGAGCGCGCAGGCCCTTGAGGTAGCCTTTGGGCGGCGGCAGGATTCCGTTCGTTCCCGTCACCGACTCGATGAACATCGCGGCGATGGTCTCCGGGCCGTTGTACTGGATGACCTCCTCGAGGTAGATCAGGTTCTTCCGTGTGATCTCCTCATCGGTCTCCCCCCAAGAGAAGGTCATCGGCCAGGGGTCCATCACATGCACAAACCCAGGCGCGCCACCGGCGTTCTGGTTGCGCCGCGGGTCACCCGTCATGGACAGACAGGCGTTCGTGGCGCCGTGGTAGCTGCGGTAGCGCGAGAGGATCTTGAATCGGCCGCTGTACTGCCGAACGGCCTTGATGGCGTTTTCGTTGGACTCGGCGCCGCTCAAGGTGAAGAAGAAGGTGTTGATGTTCCCTGGCACGATCTCGGCCAAGCGCGTCGCCAGCTCCGCTCGGGCCTTGGTGGCCGATCCGGGGATGGTGTAGATCAGCGTGTCGGCCTGGTCCTTGATGGCCTGGACCACCTTGGGGTGGCTGTGCCCGATGTTGACGCTCATGAGCTGACTGTTGAAGTCCATCCACTTCTGGCCGTTGGGCCCGTAGAGATAAATGCCTTCAGCCCGCTCAATGGGCAGCGGGGTGACCTTGCCCGTGGCGGCCCACGAATAGAGCGTGTGCTTCAGGCAGGCGTCGATCATCTCATCTTGGGTCATGCTGCGTCCTCGCGCGATTTGGCCGTCAAGAATCGCACGAGAAGAACGGGCTTGGCGAGTGCCCGAAGCCGCTATGGGCGCGTCCGTTCTCTCAGCGAAGCGTGAGCGGCACTGGTCGGGCTCGCAAGATCTCGACAGGATCGAGATCTTCCCACCACAGCAGCTGCGCTCGGGCCCCTTCAACCAGCTCGGGCGGCCCCCCAAATGCGAGGTGATTGTCGCCGCTCAGACAGAAGAAGATCCGGCGCATTTCAGCGTCGCTCGTGAGCTGGCCCAGGTGCAACAGCATGTACGCGGGGTCCAACATGTCTGCGGTGCCCAAGCGGTACCAAGGATCCTGCACCGAGTCGTGTCCAATCCCCACCAGCGCGCCCGCCGCCCAGAGCTCATCCACGCGGGTCAGACCGCGGCGTCGGGGGTAGCTGTCGTAGCGGCCCTGGAGCACCACGTTGTCCAAGGGATTGGCCACGACCTGCACCCCGGATTCGGCGACCAGCTCAATCACTTTGGCGGCGTGTGGGTTGGGGTAGCTGTGAAGCGCCGTGCAGTGCCCTGCCACCACGCGGCCGGCAAAGCCACGGTCCAGGGTCTCAGCGCAGACGACCTCTAGGTTTCGGGCCCCCGGATCGTCGCTCTCATCACAGTGAAAGTCCACCATGACCCCGTGCTTCTCAGCCAAGTCAAAGGCCATGCGCACGCTCTGCCAGCCCTCCTCTGCCGTGCGCTCGAAGTGCGGGATGCCCCCCACAGCATCGCAGCCCAAGGCCACCGCAGCCTCCCACTGAGCCTGCCGGCCCGGTGCGCGCAGGATGCCCTCCTGGGGAAAGGCCACCACCTGCAGCTCGATGCCCCGCTCCAAGGCCTCGGTCTTGAGGTCTATGAGCGTCTCAACGGCCAAGAGGCTGCCCGTGTCCACATGGGTGCGCACCCGGAGCGTGCCGTGGCTGGCGTACATCTCCAGGGTCTCCAAGGCGCGCGCCCGTACATCTTCAACCGTGAGCTCCGCGCGAAGACGTGACCAGTTGGCGATGCCCTCTCGAAGGGTTCCGCTCTTGTTGGGGGCCCGCGCCCCGAGCAGCGCCGCGTCCAGGTGAACATGGGGTTCCGCGAAGGGCGCCGTGATGCGGCCCCCCTGGTGGATCTGCTCGCCGGGCAGCGGGTCGAGAGGCGCCGCGCTGATCCGAGCGATGCGGCCATCTTGCACCCGCAAGCTGACCTCGTTCTCGCCCAGTGTCACACCCTGAAACAAGTAGCCGCTCATGGACCCTCCACCAGGAGCTTAGCCTGCAGGCGCAAAGGGGCCCCGCTTCCTGTACTCCAAGCATCTCCCCCGGTAGACTCGCTCTCCAATCCGGGAGTGACCATGGACGAGCTCGACCCCGAGCGCTCTGAGCAGGTCTTCGAAGACTTCAAGAAGGCCTACACAGCCAACCAGGCCATCGTAGAGGCCAACCGATGCCTCTATTGCAGCGACGCCCCCTGCATCACGGCCTGCCCCACCGGCATCGACATCCCGAGCTTCATTCGCAAGATCAGCACGCGGAACACCGAAGGCTCGGCCCGAACCATCTTCGCCAGCAACATCCTGGGCATGAGCTGCTCCAGGGTCTGCCCTGTCGAGACCCTCTGCGTAGGCGACTGCGTCTTCAATGAGATGGGCGTGCCTCCCATCCAGATCGGCAAGCTGCAGCGCTACGCCACAGACATGGCCTTTGAGAAGGACTGGACCTTCTTCGAGGCCGGCGCAGACACCGGCAAGAGCGTGGGCATCGTAGGCGGTGGACCTGCGGGTCTGGCTGCTGCGCACCGTCTGCGTCGCTTCGGTCACGCGGTCACGATCTACGAGAAGCGGGACATCCTGGGTGGCTTGAACACCTTCGGCGTGGCCCCCTACAAGATGCGCGCAGACGCCGCTCTGAGTGAGGTCGAGTGGGTCATGTCCATCGGCGGCATCACGGTGGAGCACGGGGTCACCATCCCCGAGACCTACAGCTGGGATGACCTGCTGGGCAAGCACGAGGCCATCTTCTTGGCCTTCGGCCTGGGCCCGGACACCCGCCTGGAGCTGCCCGGTTCGAACCTGGACGGCATCGTGGGCGCGGTCGACTTCATCGAAGACTTCAAGCTCAAGGCCATGGACCTCTCCGCTGTGAAGCAGGCCGTCGTGATCGGTGGCGGCAACACCGCCCTGGACGCCGTGCGCGAGCTGCGTGGCTTGGGCGTCCCCGAGGTGACCTTGGCCTACCGCGGCGCCGAGGACCAGATGGGCGGCTACGCCCATGAGTGGAGCGCGGGCAAGGACGAGGGCGTCATCTCCGCCTTCAACCTGCAGCCTGTCGCCTACGAGGGCCAGGGCCAAGTCGACGGCCTGCGCGTGGTGCGAACCGACGCGGACAAGAAGCCCATCCCCGGCTCTGCCCACACCCTGCCGGCCCAGCTGGTGGTGTTGGCAGTCGGACAGTCCAAGCTGGGCGAGCTCGTCAGCGACCTGGACGGCGTAGAGACCAAGTGGGGCCGCGTGGTCACCACTGAGTCCGGACAGACCGGGCACCCCCGCGTTTTCGCCGGCGGCGACTGCACAAACGGCGGCAAGGAAGTCGTCAATGGCGTGGCGGAAGGCCGCGACGCTGCCATTGCAATCCACTCCATGATCTCGGAGGCCTAAATGCCAGACCTGACAATCAACTGCGGCGGCATCAGCTCTCCGAACCCCTTCTGGTTGGCCTCGGCCCCACCGGCCAACTCCGGAGAGCAGGTGCAGCGCGCCTTCGACCACGGGTGGGGCGGCGCGGTGTGGAAGACCTTGGGTCAGCCCATCCAAAACGTCTCCAGCCGCTTCGGCGCCATTGACTGGCAGGGCCGCAGCGGCGTGGGCTTCAACAACATTGAGCTCATCACCGATCGCTCTTTGGACGTGAACTTCCGCGAGATCTACGAGACCAAGCGCAAGTACCCAAAGCACGCCCTCATCGCCTCCCTGATGGTGGAGACCCGCGAGGAGTGGAAGGAGATCATCAAGCGTGCCGAGGACGCCGGCGCAGACGGCCTGGAGCTGAACTTCGGCTGTCCCCACGGCATGTGCGAGCGCGGCATGGGCTCGGCGGTGGGCCAAGAGCCCGCGGTCAACGAGCGCATCACCAGCTGGGCCAAGGAGTTCGCCAACGTGCCCGTGTTGGTCAAGCTCACCCCCAACGTCGGGGACATCGTTCCCCACGGCCTGGCCGCACAGCGCGGTGGTGCAGACGGGGTCAGCCTCATCAACACCATCAAGTCCATCATCGGCGTGGACATCGACACCTTCGTGCCCAAGCCCATGGTCGGCAACCGCTCCAGCAACGGCGGCTACTGCGGCGCTGCGGTGCGTCCCATTGCCCTGCACATGGTGGCGGCCTTGGCCCGCGATCGGCAGTTCAACATCCCGATCTCCGGCATCGGCGGCATCACCAACTGGCGCGATGCGACCGAGTTCATGCTCCTGGGCAGCAGCAGCGTCCAGGTCTGCACCGAGGTCATGCTCAAGGGCTACCGCATCGTCGAAGACATGATCGAAGGCATGGAGGGCTGGATGCGTGACCACGACTTCCAGACCACCGACCAGTTCATCGGCAAGTCCATTCCGCACTACGCGGACTGGGGCGATCTGGACATCAACTTTGAGACCGTCGCCAAGATCAACGCCGAGACCTGCATCGGCTGCCAAGTCTGCGTGGTGGCCTGTCACGACGGCGCCCACCAGTGCATTCACCCTGCCGAGGTCGGCCGCATTCCAGTCGTCGACGAGTCCGAGTGTGTGGGCTGCAACCTCTGCCAGATTGTCTGTCCGGTAGAGGGCTGCATCACCATGGAGGAGGTCGAGAACGGCTTTGCTCCAACCACCTGGAACGAGCACCTCAACGAAGGCAAGCCCGTGCGTCCCAAGAAGGGCGCCCACTGAGTTAGGCTGGTCTGGAGGTGGAAATGACACGCCGCCAACAGGCCACTCTGGTCCTTCTCGGCATCGCAGGAGCGCTTCTCTTTGGTCCCAGGGCGGAGCTCGGCGAGCCAGCAACGCTCCCGGCGCTTCCAGAGAGCCCTGCAGGTCTCGACCAGTGGCTCTCCGCAAACGAGGCCAGCGTCTCCGGGATTCGCCCTGGAGACCAGGCACAGCTCACTTGGGCCGGAAAGCCCGGCCAGACCACGCCCTTGGCCTTGGTTTACCTGCACGGCTACTCCGCCAGCCCCGTGGAGATCGAGCCGGTCATGAGCCAGCTGGCGGCCCAGCTCGGCGCCAACCTCTACCGCCCGCGCTTGGCGGGCCACGGTCTGGAGCCCGGGGGCCTGGAGCAAGCCACCGCCGCCCAGTGGATCGCCGAGAGCGAGCAGGCCATCGAAGTGGGACGCATGCTCGGCCACCGCGTCGTGGTCGTGGGGGCCTCGACCGGGGGGACCCTGGCGGCCATCTGCGCGAACCAAGGTTCACCGGCCGACGCGCTGATCCTCGTGAACCCAAACTTCGGTCCTCAAGCCAAGAGCGCTGAGCTCCTCCTGCTCCCTTGGGGCAGCGCCCTGCTGCCACGCCTGATTCCCTCCCGGAGCTGGGAGCCCAGCAGCCCCGAGCAAGGGGCACACTGGACCACCTCCTACGCCCTGAGCAGCTTGGTGCAGATGATGTTGGTGGTCAAAGAGAGCCGACTCCAGGACTACGGGACCCTGGACCTACCGGTGCTGGTGATGCGCTCCGATGCCGACGATGTGGTGGATCAACCCGCCATCGAGGCCTTTGTCTCCGCGCTTCCCAATGGCCAACGCATCGTGGTGGAGCACACCGAGGGAGAGGACGGACACGTGCTCGCCGGAGAGATCACAGCGCCCTCTCGTACTCAAGAGGCCGTCGCCGCGATGCAGGCCTTCATCTTGGAGCTGTAGGCCCTCCATGGCAGAGAACCCCGACGGTCCGGCACAGAGCGCTCGCGGCACCAGCCGCACGACTTGGGCGATGTTGGCCCTCTCAGTCTTGACGGCCGTGATCATCGGCACGGATCTGGTCCTCGACTTCCAGGAAGGGACGGATCTCCGGCACGTGATTTTGGAGGCTGTAGCCATGGTGGCGGCCTTCGTGAACAGCCTGGCTCTGAGCATCATGCTGGCCCGCGATGCCCGGCGAGCACAGAGCGCCCTGAAGGAGGCGCTGGACGAGGTCGATCTGGCCAAGGCACGCATCGCCTCTCTCGCTGAGGAGGCCGCGAGATGGAAGGAGGACGCCCAAGACGCCCTGCGAGAGTTTGGCGGCGCCATCGACAAGCAGTTCGCCCGCTGGTCACTGACCCCTGCCGAGTGCGAGGTCGCCCTGCTCCTGCTCAAGGGCCTGCCCACAAAGGACATCGCCGAGCTGCGCAGCACCAGCGACCAGACCGTTCGTCAGCAAGCCCGTGCGATCTACAAGAAGGCGGGCCTCCGCAACAGAGCGGAGCTTGCAGCTTGGTTCTTGGAAGATCTAATGCTGCCCTGAGCAGGAAATCTCGGAAAAAGTGGTCCCGGCCCCTAAACCAGATCTGCCCCAGATCCGAGAGGTCTTTCACGGGCCGGACCAAGGATTCCCAAGGAGGCCCACCCAGAGAGCACCCGACGTGTGCTCGCTGGACCCATACCCCTTCGGAGACATCCCATGTCCTTGCTCGGCACCCTCAACACTGGGGCCTCTGGCCTCGGTAACAGCAGCTCCCGCCTCTCCGTCATCGGCGACAACATCGCCAACATGGGGACCACCGGATTCAAGGGAATGCGCGCCAACTTCTCCGACCTGATGCCTTCGAGCATGGGCGGAATCGGCGGCTCGAACCAGATGGGCCGCGGCGCCACTCTGGGCAGCACCATGTCCCTCTTTGGCCAAGGTGGCCTCAAGAGCTCCGACTCAGCCTTGGACTTCGCCATCTCCGGTGAAGGCTTCTTCCCCGTCACCGACGGCTCGGAGACCTACTACACCCGCGATGGCACCTTCTTCATGGACAATGAAGGCTTCCTGACCAACGGCGCCGGCATGAACCTGCAGGGCACCACGGCAGCGGATGGTGTGCTCACCGGACTGCAAGGAGACCTGCAGATCGACCGCTCGGCGGTGCCGCCCCAGGCCACCGAGAACATCACCATCGACCTGATGCTCTCGGCCGAGACTGTGGTCAGCACCGACGACTTCCTCAACACGGCCACCTTCGATGGCACGACCACCACGGGCACTGCCCTGGAAGACATCGAGGCCGCCTTCGGCAGTGGCGAGACGGCCACCGGCTACACCTCCTCGGTCACGGTCTACGACGACTTGGGTGTCTCCCACGATGTGCTGATGGCCTACGAGCGCGTCAGTGACACGGAGTGGACCTTCAAGGCCTTCGTCGACGGCGGCAAGCTGGACAACGCGGCCTACGAAGATGGCGGTGCCGTCGAGATCGCGAGCGGCACCCTGGCCTTCACCGATGGCGAGCTGGATACGGCGCTTTCAACGGCCCCTTCCCTGACTCTGGCCGACACCTTCTCGGGCACCACCGGCGTGTGGTCTCCCGAGTTTGACTGGGGCGTGGACTTCAGCACCGGTGAGCCCAGCGGAGATGGAAACCTGAGCATGGCCGGCTCCCAGAGCTCCATGGCCACCATCAGCCAGGACGGCTACGCGCCCGGCGAGCTCACCGGCGTGAACCTGGACGGCGACGGCAACCTGATGGGCACCTACACCAACGGTGAAGAGCGCATCATGGGCCAGCTCAGCTTGGCCACCTTCGGCACCAACACCGGCCTGAACCGGGTCGGTGGCAACCTCTTCCAGCAGACCGTCGACAGCGGCCAAGCCGTCTTGGGCGGCCCCGGCGTAGGACGACGCGGCAGCGTCACCGGCTACGCCCTGGAGCAAGCCAACGTCGAGCTCGAAGAGCAGTTCGTCGAGATGATCTCCGGCCAGCGCGCCTACCAGGCCAACAGCCGGGTGGTCTCCACGGCCAATGACACCCTTCAAGAGCTCGTGAACCTGGTCTAGGCCTCGAGCCCCCTCACCGGGGCGCCGGTCTCCCGTCACCGGGGCCCTGATCCTCTCACCCATGAACTCCCCTGACTCTGTGCTGCACGCGAGGCCCCTGACGGGGGGTCTCGCGTTGCTGATCCGGCCATCTCGGTCTAAAAGATGGTTCATGAAGCGCCTGACCCCTCTCCTGCTCTTGGCTCTGCTCGCCTGCAACAAGGATGAGCAGACCGTGGACTCCACCGAGACCTCCGTGGACACCGGTGAGCCCACCGACACCCAAGTCACCGACACTGGGCTGCCCGATGAGGAGGTCTTCTTTGGGACCTGGTCCCTGGTGCGCGTCGACGACACCGACGGTGTGGACACCTACCCCATCGTCGAAGAGGAAGGCGGCTGCCTGAACTCCAGAGGCTGGACCTTGCGCGTAGAGACCGGCTTTGAAGGAGACTTTGAGGAGCACCAGGTCAGCGAGTGCCCCGGAAAGGACCCCATCGAGGAGAGCCTGGGCAAATACGACATGAAGGGCGCGTACATCATCGACCGCACCTTCACCATCCGCATCAAGGACTGGGAGCTGGCCCTTACTTGCGTCGTTCCACCGGACAACGACGACGCCGTCAGCTGCAACGGCGTGGATGACAGCGGACCGCTCATCCTCGACTTTGAGCGCCGGCCTTAAAGGCTAAAAGCCTCCGAGATCTGATCCGAGGAGCCAGGGGAGACACTCTGGAGGTCCCTTGGATCTTGGAACCATAATCGGCATGGTGGTCGCAAACGGCCTCATCCTCACCGCGATTCTACTCGGTGGTGTGGGTGTGATGGCCTACGTCGACGTACCGTCCATTCTCATCGTTTTCGGTGGCTGCGCCGGGGTTCTTGGTGTGGCTTTCCCAGTCGGGATGCTCAAAGACGGCTTGAAGGCCGGCATGGTCACGGTCAAAGGAAAGACCCCGGAGATCGGCGAGACCATCAAGCAGCTCTCCGAGATCTCCAACGTGGCAAGACGAGAGGGCCTCCTGGCCCTGGAGAGCGCGGCAGCAGAGGCGGAGGACGACTTCCTCAAACGCGGCCTGCTGATGCTGGTGGACGGCCACGAGGCCGAGGCCATCGAGTCGGTGCTCTTTGAAGAGATCTCCAAGATCGAGGCCCGCCACAAGGGCAACGCCGAGATCTGGGACGCCATGGGCGCCTACGGTCCTGCGATGGGCATGATCGGTACGCTGATCGGCCTGGTGGCCATGCTCAAGAACATGGCGGACCCGGCAGCGATTGGCCCTGCAATGGCGGTCGCGCTGCTGACCACCTTCTACGGCTCCTACCTGGCCAACCTCATCGGCATTCCGATGGCCAACAAGCTCAAGCTGCGCTCTGCCGAGGAGGTCGCTGCAAAGAGCGTCATCGCCAACGGACTGCTCTCCATTCTCAACGGAGAGAACCCCCGCTTCATGGTGGACCGCCTCAACGCGGCCCTTCCCCCCAAGCAGCGCTACGCCGCTGACGAGGCCGCGTAGACCATGGCAAAGGACGACTGCAACTGCGAGGAGACTCCAGCGGGCGCCCCACTCTGGATGGCGACCTTCTCGGACCTGGTCACCCTGCTGCTGACCTTCTTCGTGCTCCTGCTCTCCATGGCCAGCTTTGAGAAGCCCGCGAAGATCTCAGCGGTCATCGAGTCCATCCAGTCAGCCTTTGGAAGCGCCGGGCTCTCTCACTCCTCCCTTGGCGTGAGCGAGAACATCAAGCAGACGCCCACCGACTTCAAGCTCATGCAGGAGACCGTCACCCCACAAGAGGCGCGGCTGCGCGAGGCGATGGCCAAGCACATCAGCGACGAGCTGATCCGCATGGTCTCCAACGAGCGCGAGCTGCGCATTCGCCTGGACGACCGTGTGCTCTTCAAGCCTGGCTCCACCGAGCTGCACCCTGCCGCCTACGCCCTGGTCAGTGACGTCGCCTTGATTCTCAAAGACCAGAACGTGCACATCCGAGTGGAGGGCCACACCGACGCGACCGGGAACGAGTGGACCAACTGGGAGATCTCCTCCAAGCGCAGCATGGCGGTGGTCAAGGCCCTCAGAGAGCGCGGACCAATCCCTGGAGAGCGATTGGAGGCCGACGCATTTGGCCAGTTTCAACCTGCATCAACCATCGGTGAGGCGCCCCAGTGGAATCGAAGAGTCGAGCTTGTACTCAAGTCCGGTGAGTCCGCGGCCGTAGGGGCAGTTGAAGCCCTACAGGGCCGCTGAACAACCGAGCGCACGGAGGGCCAAATGGCCGACGCAGAAGAGCTGGAAGACGAGGAGATTGAGACGCCAAAGCCGTCAAAGCTCCCTCTGATTTTGGCTGCCTTGGCTGCCTTCATCTTGGGTGGTGGCGCTGGATTCGGTGGCTCGATGATGATGGGCGGAGGTGAGGCTGAAGCCGCGGAAGAGGGAGAAGAGGTCGACGAGAACGGCGAACCCATCGACCCGGAAGCCGAGGCCCTCGCCGCACAGCGGGTCGTGCTTCCCGTGGGTGCCTTCACCATGAACCTTCGGGGCTCAGGTGGCGGAAGAATCCTGCGAATGGAGATCCAGGTCGAGACCACAGCAGGTGACCAGCCCATGATCGAGGAGTCCATCCCGATGCTTCGGGACTCGGTGATCACCCTGGTCTCCGACTACTCCTACGCCGACGTAGAGGGTCTGGACGGCAAGACACGCCTTCGGGATGAACTGCTGGGCCGAATGAATGCCCTCCTGCCTGGTGAGGAGAGCGTCCAGCGCGTCTACCTCACCGAGTTCGTGGTCCAGTGATGGATCCAGAGAGCCAAAGAGCCCTGCTGATCCAGCCGGACCGCGAGTCCGCCGGCACCTTGCCGGCCCTTGAGGATCTGTTTCGAGAAGCGGCCCGGGATGTGCGCACACGCATCGTGAACCGCGCAGGCGCCGACGTACCTGTGCGCTTGGGTCTGGCACAAGTCACGACCATCGCCGGTGTGATCGATGACACAGATGCCCGTGACGGTGGCGTCTTCGGTCTCTTTCGATTCCACCCCATGGGCTTGCCAGGCATCTTCGTGGTGCAAGGCCGCCTCCTGGCCCGAATCGTGGGCGTTCTGCTCGGCGAGGACCCCGGCAAGGATCCCCCTCCTTACCGAATTCGACCCGTCACACGGGTAGAGATGCGCTTCGCCAAGCGCATCGTCGAGGACGTGCTGGACAGCCTCCAGGCGGCTTGGCCCATGGATCCCAAGCCCACCTTGGAGCTGGAGGCCATCGGAACAGGTCCGCGCCTGACCAGCAGCCTGACGCCCACCACGCCGGTCATCGCCGGAAGCCTGGACTTTGGCAGCCCAGAGGCCCCCTTCGGTCTGCTCACCGTGGCCATCCCGGCACAGGCCGCTCGAGACCTTCGGGTCCCGAAGATGGCGGTCATTCCCCGCTCGGTGCGCAAGCGTCGCTACAACGCCGACCGCGTGCTGCCGCTCCCAATGGAGGCGGTCGCTGAGCTGGGCCGAACCCGCATGAAGCTCCATGAGCTCAAGGCCCTCAAGGTTGGCCAGGAGCTCCCTCTGGGCTCAGGCCGCGAGGTCGAGGTCAAGGTAGGCGGCAAGGTGCTCTTCTTGGGCGAGCCTGGCCACAACGCCGGTCGACACAGCGTGCGCCTCACCGGCCGTCCCAAGGAGAGCTGAGCGCTTCAGCCTGTCTGTATCCCCAGGATACAAAGTGACTCTCAAGGATCCTACGGCCGCCCCTGGGGTGATGCTACTCCAATAGGCCCACCTCCTGGCCCAAAGCGGAGTCTCCATGTCCAAGTTCCTTCCCATCCTCGGCCTCACCTTGTTCACGCTGAGCGCCTGCAAAGACGCCGGGACCCAGGACACCCAAGACAGCAGCGCCGCCACCGCGACCGGCACGGTCCCCGAGCTCTTCGAGCCCTCCCTCTTCGCCTCCGACCCCGTCGAGGTCGACTGCACGCTGGACAACGGCTCCAGCACCCGCTGCTACCAGCTCTCCTTCAGCAACTACCAAGACTCCTCCGGCCCCTTCTGCCCCGAGACCATCGACGATGTGGGCGGCGTGGGCATCTACGACGGCGCCACCAACCCCGGGTTTCAGGTCATGAAGCGCTCCGTCACCGACGGCCCCCCCATGCCCACCGCCCAGGGCGGCGGCATCCCCTCCCTGGACCCCTGCGGCGGGCACGCCGACCCGGCGGGCTACTGGCACTGGCACTTCACTCCGGAGAACAGCCAGTCTGTCCTCGACGGCTACGGGATCTCTGAGGTATCCTGTACAGACATCCCCCAAAAGACCGAGGGACTGGTGGGTTTCGCCAAGGACGGCTTCCCCATCTACTCCCCCCTGGAGGACGGCTCGGTGCCCGCAGACCTGGACGCCTGCAACGGCAAGACAGGCCCCACGGTTGACTTCCCCGACGGCATCTACCACTACTTCGCGCTCAATGAGACCGCACCGAACCTGCCCACCTGCATCATGGGCGCCTCGGTGAACAACGCCATGAGCGTGGAGTGAGCTGGGCTCTTTGGGGGATGTTGGCGCCAGCCTGGGCCCATGTCCCCAACATCGCCAGCTTCAACCTGGACGTGCTGGACGGACAGAGCGTGCTGCTGGTCAGCCTGCCCACCGATGGCATGCACCACGCCCTCAAGCTGGAACATCCAGAGCTGACGCTCTCGGAGCTGGACACCCAGACCTACCAAGCACTGCTCACTCAGACCCTCCTGGACGGCGCCGCTCTGGAGCTCGACGGCGTTCCAGCGGGCCTTGGCCCATGCCGGGTGAACCTGGCGGCCCATGAGACCCAGGTCCAGTGTTCCCTCTCGGCGGCCCCCGTATACCAAGTCAGCGCCCAGATCGACGCCTTCAGCGCACAGCACGGCCAGAACAACGTGCTGCGGGTGCGCACACACCCCAGCGCCGGACACATCGTGCTCAAGGAGAGCAACGCCTTCCAAGGGCAGCTTCAGCTAAGCGAGCCCGAAGTCCCGGAGCAGGAGTGGCCCTGGGCTTGGGGATCCCTGCTGCTCTTTCCAGTCGGACTTGGGCTTTGGACCTTGTCTTCCCGGCCCTCCCAGTCGGCCTCGAAGCAGTAAAAGCGCCGCCCCGCACACATTCCACTAAACGCGGGCGAGCCCCGTCCGATGGAAGGTCTCCAAAGCGGAGTTTCCACCATGCCCAAGGACGTCACCTTCCTCCACGACATCCCCGTTGATGTCGTCGTAGAGCTGGGTCGTGCACGCCTGACCATTCGCGAGCTCGCAGAGCTCGGCAACGACGAAATCCTCGAGCTGGACCGGCCCGCCGACCAGCCCCTGGACCTTGTCGTCGGCGGACGCGTGTACGCCCGCGGCGAGGTCGTCATGGTCGGCGAGCGTTTGGCCATTCGCATCACCTCCATCCTTGGCGGTGAGGTCGATGCCAGCGACGAAGAGGAGCAAGACCAGGCTGCCGTTGAGCCAATGAAGGAAAGCGCATGAACCCCCTGCTGCTCCCCTTGCTGCTCTGGAGCAGCAGCGCTCAGGCACAGGACGCACCCACTCTGGGTCCGGCCCTGCCTCCAGCGCCCGTACTGCCCGTGGTGTCGGCTCCCGAGCCCCTCCCCGTCGACGCCGTCTTTGGCCCCCAGCCTCCAAGCGACCTGCTGGACGCGCTGCCCCAGGCGACGCTCTCGGTGGGAGAAGGGACCGCACCGAGCCTGGACAGCTGGCTGGAGGACACCGAGCAGAGCCCAGAGACCCCCTCACCCTTCTCCTGGTGGCTCGCGCCCCTGGGCCTGATCGGCGTCGGTGTCCTGGTCTGGAGCCGCAAGCGCATGGGCAACCCCCTGATTGCCCCCGACGAGAACCCCATGACCGTGCTCTCCAAGCAGGTGCTCACCCCACAGGCCAGCTTGGTCTTGTTGGAGGTGCAGACCCAAGACGGCGAGAGCCGTCGCTTGCTGGTCGGTGTTGGGGAGAAGGGACCTGTGCTCGTCTCAGACCTCGGCGGCAGCATTCCCGGCTTCCTCGTGCCCGATCTGGAGAGCGCCTCCTCAGTCGAGGTCACCATCGAGGACCCCGAGGAGCAAGCCCATGACCGCCGACCCATCCAAGATCGCGTGCCAAGGGCCCCTCGTCCCCTGGCCAGCGTCCCCCGGGCTGCAGCGCAGCCATCCCAGAGCGCCGATGTACACACCCTGGCCGCTGTGCCGCGCCGCGTCGCCAACAAGGGACTGGTCGGCCGCTTCACCCAAGCCGACCTGGCCCCCCAAGGAGAGCCCGAGCGCGTACCCGTGGTGCAGGCTTGGTC
>CAJXRZ010000124.1 GCA_913060515.1 uncultured Pseudomonadota bacterium
CCCCCAGCCCCTCGCCTGCCGCCCCCTCTGGCGGCCCGGCCGCTCCAAACATGTTCAGCCTGGGCCCGGTACAAGCGGACGTGGGCACCCCCAGCGGTGACGTTCAGTCGCTCGCGGCCCAAGGGATCTCCGGAAACGGCGGCGCACTGCCCCATGCAGACGCCATCCAGTCCAGCTTCGGTAGCCACGACATCTCGGGCATCAGCGCCCACACCGACGGCAAGGCCCAAGACGCCGTCTCGGCCATGGGCGCCAACGGCTACGCCACCGGCAACTCCATCGCGCTCAAGAACGATGACCTGCACACCGCCGCCCACGAGGCCGCGCACGTGGTGCAGCAAAAGAACGGCGTCTCCCTGAGCGGTGGTGTCGGCGCAGCGGGCGACTCCTACGAGCGCCACGCTGACTCCGTCGCGGACGCGGTGGTCGCCGGCCAGAGCGCCCAGACCCTGCTCGACAACGGCCCGGCCGGAGGCGGCGCAGGCGGCGTTCAGCTCGACAACGACCCGACCGCTGCGGTGAACAACGTCGCGACGACGATGGACTCCGTCGACAGCATGGAGGCCTTGCAGAACAAGCTGGGCTTCTTGCTGGACGCCCTGGCGCCCACCTCGGACATGAGCCGCAAGCTGGAAGTCGGGATCAGCCTGAACCTGAACCCAGCGCTCTCCATCGGCTTCAAGTTCGCCACTGAGCTCTCGCGCGCGGACGGCAAGCTCAAGATGAAGACCAGCCTGGGCTTCGAGGCCAAGGCCGAGGCCGACGCTTGGATCGCCAAGGCTTTCGCCAAGGTCAACCTCGGCGGCTTCCTGGAGGTTCTGGCCAGCAACGGCCGGGAGTGCATGAGCCTGCTCGGCGTCGCGATGTACAACGCCATCGCTGCCGTCTCCACCGATCTGGCCGACCTCTGCTACGGAAAGACCTTCCTGGAAGACGTCCGGAAGAAGATGGACAACACGGACTACGTGGAAGCAGGCCTGACCGCCAGCGGCTCCGCCGGCGCCTCCTGGGGCAGCGACGACTCCAACTCGGGCGAGGTCGAGGTCGGCGCAAAGACAGCCGGCTCCTCCCGCTTCGGCAAGAACGGCGTGACCGCGAACCGCGAGACCATGGGCTTCTTCACCGGCACCATCAAGGTCCCGGGCAGCAGCTTCGCCGGCAAGCTCGAGGTCGAAGGCGGACGCCGCAACGGACAGCCCAAGGGCAAGGTTCAGCTGCAAGCAGACCGTACCGCCAACGCCGCCGAGTTCATGAAGCAGATCTCAGACGGCAAGATCGAAGGCTTGCTGACCAACTGGGTCTCCGGAACCGCGAGCAGCATCCGCGGCCTCATCGTCGACAAGGTCAACCCCCAGCTGGGCGGCGGCCGCAGCCTGGGCCAAGTGCTCGGCACCATCGCGAACACCTCGGTCTCCGCGAACATCGGTGCTGCGGCGCTGGCGGAGCGCACGGCAGCCAAGCTCGAGGGCTTCTCGGCCACCCTGGCCCAGCGCCTCGACATCAAGCTGGAGTGGGAGGGCAACTCTACCAAGCTGGACATCAGCTTGGACAAGGTCAGCACCATGAAGCTGGACCGAGACCTGAAGGCCGCCAAGATTGAAATCATGGTCGAGACCGTCAACCGCATGATCAACATCCCGACCATCGAGTTCTAAATCCATGGATCGTGAATTCAGCGAGGCGGGCATCGCGTCCACCTTGGAGTTGGGCTTGGGGGAGGAGATCCTCACGGCCCAGATGCCCACCCTGCGCCTACACCAGCTGGAGGATGGCCCCCTTGGATTCGAGCTCGAGTTCGAGGTCAGTCCGGCCGACTGGCTGCGCATCGAGGCGGTGCAGGCCTTCCACTTGGACTCCGGCGAGCGCGGGCCGAGCTTCGGGCAGGGCTTCGCTGCCGACAAGCCCGTGCGTGTGACTGCACACCTGCATCAAGCCCTGGTGCCTCAGATGGAGGCACAGGAAGACATCTTTGAGGCCGGCGGGCTCATCTTGATTGCCCAGCCCCAAGAGGTGTACCGGCGCAGCCAGGACTGGCTCTTGGTGCACGCCACACAGGAAGTCACGCCCGGAGTCCGGGGTGGCTTTGAGGTGACGCGCTAAGGCGCCGCCATGCTTACGCTGCTCTTGCTGGCCTGCACCAATCCTCAAGAAGAGACAGCGCTGGACACAGCTCCCAGCCCACCTCCGCCCGAGGAGCTCTACGGCTTGCTCAGTGTGGACGGCACCGCGTTTGAATCAGAGGACCGCGGCGCTTCGGTACGCCTCAACTTCGAGCACGGGGAGCTTCCACGGACAGAAGCCGGGGACTGCTACGATTTCAGTGCCTCCACCTATGACGAGTACTTCTACGTGCGCGGCGGGGAAGAGGAGCTGACCTTGGACGGAGAGCCCTTCCTCGGCAGCGTCGAGGGCTGGCCAGCGGGCAGCTTGGTGTCAGCCAGGACCAGCGGGGACCTGTTCCCAGGATTCGATCTGGGCGCCGGTCTTCTCGTTCCCGAGTGGGTGGACGTGCGCGTCGACCAGGAAGCATCCACCTATGGAGGGTTTCTCAACGTCTCCTGGTCACCCCTTGCCACAGGCTGGGTCGTGGTCCGTGTCTCCGCGCGCACCGACCCAGAGGCCAGCTCGCAGCGCGTGTGCGTCTTTCCCGCCTCGGCAGGCAGCGCGCGCGTATTTGCCGACAACAAGACTGTCCTGTGGACTGCGTCCTTCGTGACCGAGGAGCTCCTGCCCCTTCCGCCGACGCAGGGGATTCTGGTCCGATTTCAGACGGGTCTCGTCGGAACCCCCTTGTGGTAGAGCGGCTCGCAGGCCGTCAAAGGTAGCGCCTACTTCCCGTCTCGCACCGGCACCCCAAACTTCCCGAAGTGCTCAATCAAGATGTGCCCTGCGATGTAGTTCGTCGCCAAGGGGACCTCGTGCACATCACAGAGCCGCATGAGCATCTGCACATCGGGCTCATGTGGGTGCTTGTCGAGCGGGTCGCGGAAGAAGACCACTCCTTGAACCTCTCCCCGCGTGACCATGGCCGCGATCTCCGCGTCTCCGCCCAAGGGTCCGGAGTGAACGCGCTGCACCTTGGTGATGCCCGCCTCCAGGATCAAGGTCCCGGTGGTTCCGGTGGTCACGATGTCCACCTCTTCGCGGTTGAAGAACTCCAGGCGCTTCATCACGAAGGAGACCATCGAGGCCTTCTTTCCGTCATGGGCAATCAGGGCGACGCGCATCCGCTCAGGCACAGCAGCTCCAGGCTGAAGAGAGCTTAGCGCCTGGTGGAGTACAGCCCCACACCTTGTGCGCCGGCCGTCACATCCAAGCCCAAGTAGTCGATGGGGCCGGACTGCATCAACGACAGGATGCGGCCTTGGCCAGGACCATCCGTGGCTGAGAGCAGCGCGACGAGCTCGGCGCTGGGCTCTGACACGTCGAGCTTGGCGCCATCCTTCAGACCATCGGGGCCCAAGCGGATGCTGGCGAAGCGTCCGGCGTCTTGCAGCTCCAGCTCTTGAAGACGGGCGATGGTGGCCTCGGGCACGGCGCGTGTGGGCAGCCAGGCCAAGGTGCGCTGCCATCCCGAGAGCCCAGGAGGCTGGGCAAAGTAGAGCTTGTACTCACTGTGTTGCTGTCGCGCCTCCGGCGCCGACTCGTCCAAAACAGCGGCTTTGGACCCTCCGGCTCCGCTTCGAGCAAATCCGTCTCGGCGCGTCGCTGTGACCTGCGGTCCCACCTTTGGCTTTCTCGCCGCACTTGCCTCCGCCGGACGTACACTGCCTGGAGACTCAAGCGTCCACGACTGGGCCACAAAGTGCACCTTGGGGCAGCCCAGGAACTGCGCCGTGTGGGCGATTCCCAGCAGGCTCTGGCGGTCCACGCCGTCCTGGTTCAGCCACTGCAGCACGGTCTCAACCGGGGGCCTGCGACGGAAGTAGAGGGAGATCTCCTCTGGGCCCTTGGCCCCAAAGTCCACTTTGAGGAAGACGCGCCGGCCCTCAAAGCGGTTCATCCACAGCGTGGCCCGCCCGAGGTCAGGGTGTCCAAAGTGCGCCATCACCCGCAGCAGGCGCTCGCAGTGCTCCGGCCCATCCCCGTTGATCATGGCGCCTACCCCCACCCGGTGGCTGTGTACCGAGTACTCCAGGGGCCTGACGGGCTCCAGGAAGCGCAGCAGGTCCTGCCCGGGCTGGGTGGGGAGGCCTTGGTGGGTGAGCAGATCGAGGAGGCGCTGGTGCATAGAGAGCATTCTACTCCGGCTAGTCCACAGACCTGGGCGGCGGCACCATCAAGCTCAGGCCACCCTGCATCTCCCAAGCGGCGAGCTGCTGCACAGGGACCCCACCGGACTGGATCTCGGTGCGGCGCAGATCCCCGAAGATCCGTACGACCGGAACCAGAGCGATGCGGTCCCCCCAGACTGGGATGGCCACCCCGCTCTCAATGCCGATGATGGGAATCACAGTGTTCGCGAGCAGCTCAGCGCGGTCCTCGTAGCGGCGAATCGAGACCCCACCCATGGCGGTCAACATGGGACTCCAAGGTCCACCAGAGGCCCACTGGGCGCAGATCAAGGTCTCCACCGGCTGCAGGGTACGGTCCTGACCCAGCAGCGGCAGAGGGCGGGGGTAGCCCCAGTCGAGCTCCACGCCAAGCCGCACCCCAGAGGGCGTCGTCACACCGCCGCGCAGCATGGCGCTGGCTCCCCACCAGGTCGCGTCTCGACGCGCGAACACAAAGCCGCTCTGCAGCCAGGGGTCGGATGCCAGCTCTACAGAGCCAAACAGGCCCCCGCCTTGGGGACCTGTCGTGCCGGCTGTCCTATCGAAAGCATCGGCGGTGGCAGGGGCAGCCAGCGCAAGGCCAGCCCCAAGCAGCAGCGCGGAGATCACACCTCGAGCAGGATGCGCTCAGGTGCCTCGACCAGCTGCTTGACCTTGACCAAGAAGCTCACAGCCTCGCGGCCGTCGATAATGCGGTGGTCGTAGGACAGGGCCAAGTACATCATCGGACGGATCTCGATGTTGTTGCCCACAGCCACGGGGCGATTCTGCATGGCATGCATGCCAAGGATGGCGACCTGGGGTGGGTTGATGATGGGGGTGCTCATCAGGGAACCGAAGACACCACCATTGGAGATGGTGAAGGTGCCGTCCTTGAAGTCGTCCATCGTCAGCTTGTTGTCCCGGGCGCGGCCGGCCAACTCGCGGATGCCACCCTCGGTCTGGGCCATGCTCAAGCGGTCGGCGTCACGCAGCACAGGGACGGTCAGGCCCTTGGGACCGGAGACGGCCACGCCGATGTTGTAGTAGCGCTTGTAGAGGATCTCGTTGCCGTCGATCTCGGCGTTGGCGGCGGGGAACTCCTTGAGCGCCTCCACACAGGCCTTGACGAAGAAGGGCATGAAGCCGAGCTTGAAGCCGTTCTTCTTGACAAAGGCGTCCTGGTAGCTCTTGCGCAGGGCCAAGATCCCGCTCATGTCCACCTCGTTGAAGGTGGTCAGCAGTGCGGCTTCCTGCTGGGCCTGGACCAAACGGCGCGCGATGGTGCGGCGCAGTGGGGTCATCTTGACGCGCTCAACGCGGCGCTCGCTGGGGGCGGGGGCGGGCTGAGCCACGCCACCGTTGGCGACTGCGGCAGCCTGCTGGCCGGCGTCCACATCCCCGGAGAGGATGCGACCGCGCTTGCCGGAGCCGGCGACGGAGGAGAGATCCACGCCCTTCTCGGAGGCGGCTTGGCGGGCAGCGGGGCCAGCGGGGCCACCGGGTGCGGCCTCGGAGGCTGCCGCGGCAGCTGGAGCAGAGGCGGCAGCGGCAGGCGCTGCGGCTGGGGCTGCATCGCCCTTGGCCTGGGTCTCGTCGATCTTGGCGACGACAGCGCCGATCTCGACCTCGTCTCCGTCTTCACCGATGAGCTCGGTGATGACACCGGAGACAGGGGAAGGAACCCCCATCGAGGCCTTGTCGGAGTCGATCTCCAAGACGGTGTCGCCAGCGTTGACGTAGTCGCCGACGGAGACGGCAAAGCCGGCGATGAACACGGAGGGAATGGACTCCCCCACCTGCGGAATCTTCAGTTCGGTGGCCATGAATTGAGAACCTTTGAAACTTGAGTCGAAAACGAGTGGCAGGGGTGTAGCCCCCACAGGGAACTACTTGGAGACGTCGAGGGCTTCGTCGGTGAAGAGCGCCTGGGCGGCTTCCGATGCCTTCTTGTAGCCGGGTGCCGGGGAGGCGGCAGGAGGGCGACCAATGTACCGGGGCTGGCGGTCCATGGGCAGCTGCTCGCGCAGCCAATCGCAGTACACCGGCCAAACGCCCATGTTGCGAGGCTCTTCCTGAACCCAGCAGACCTGGGCATCGGGGTAGGCATCAAACTGCGCTTGCAGCAGAGCCTCCGGGTAGGGGTAGAGCTCTTCGACCCGCACCAGAGCGATGTTGTCCAAACCGCGCGCCTGACGCTCTTCCAGCAGGTCGAAGTAGACCTTGCCGGAGCAGAGGATCAGGCGTTCCACCTTGCCAAGCTTCGTGGGCTCGCCAATGACGGGCTGGAAGGACCCTTCGGCCAGCTCTTCCAGAGTCGAGGTCGCCAAGGGGTGACGCAGGCCCTTCTTGGGGGTGAAGACCACAAGCGGCTTGCGGGACTTGCGAAGGCCCTGACGGCGCAGCAAGTGGAAGAAGTTGGCCGGCGTGGTGCAGTTGGCCAAGGTGATGTTGTCCTCGGCCGCCAGCAGCATGTAGCGCTCAATGCGGGCGGAGCTGTGCTCGGGGCCCTGGTGCTCAAAGCCGTGAGGCAAGAGCATGACCACGCCTGCACATCGGTTCCACTTCTGCTCGGTGGCCACGATGAACTGGTCCACCACCACCTGGGCGCCGTTGGCGAAGTCGCCGAACTGGGCCTCCCACAACACCAGTGCGTCGGGGTAGTCCAGGCTGTAGCCGTACTCAAAGCCCAAGACCGCGGCCTCGGAGAGCAGAGAGTCCAAGACCTCGAAGCGGGCCTGGCCATCCTGGACGTTGTCCAGGGGGAAGTAGGCTTGTCCAGTCTTGGTGTCGGTGATGTTGGCGTGGCGGTGAGAGAAGGTGCCGCGACCGGAGTCCTGACCACTGAGGCGGATGCGAATGCCCTGAGCTGCCAGGGTGGCAAAGGCGGCCTGCTCGCCGACATCCCAGTTCATGGCCCGCTCGCCCTTGACCACCGAGAGGCGGTCGTTCATCAGGCGCTTGACCTTTCGGTGGGCGTTGAGGCTCTCCGGCAAGGTGTTGGCCCGGGTCAGCAGCGCCTGCAGAGCGTCCAAGTCGTAGCCCGTGTTCGGCTCCGCAGCCTCGGGCTGGCGGTACTCCTGCCAGAGCTTGCCCATCTTGGAGCTGGTGTTGCCGATGTAGGAGTCTTGGGCGCCATCGACAGAGGCATCGTTCATGCGCTCCTTGGCGTCGTTGTAGATCTGGTCGGCCTGCTCCTGGGTGATGCGTCCGCGCTCCACCAAAGTGCGCGCGTAGACCTGCCGAGCGGTGCTGTGGGCCTTGATGGCCGCGTAGAGCAGAGGCTGGGTGAAGCTGGGCTCATCTCCCTCGTTGTGGCCGTACTTGCGGAAGCACAACATGTCGATGACCACGTCTTGGCGGTAGCGCTGACGCCACTCCACCGCGACGCGGGTGACCGCAGCGACCGCCTCTGGGTCCTCGCCGTTGACGTGGAAGATCGGCACGCCAAGCATGCGGGCCACGTCGGTGGCGTACGGGGTCGACCGGGCATCCTTGGGGGAGGTGGTGAAGCCGATCTGGTTGTTGATGATGACGTGCACCGTGCCGCCGGTGCTGTAGCCCTGCAAGCCGGAGAGGTTCAGGGTCTCTGCGACCACACCCTGCCCAGCGAAGGCCGCATCGCCGTGCAGCATCAGGCCCATGCAGAGCTTGTCGGCGTCCCCCCCGGGGTTCTCGTAGCGGTGCCGGTCCTGCTTGGCGCGAACCCGGCCGGAGACGACAGGGTTGACGATCTCCAGGTGGCTTGGGTTGAAGGCCATGTTCAGGTGGATGCTGCCGGTCGAGGTCTTGCGGTCGGTGCTGTACCCCAAGTGGTACTTCACATCGCCGGAGCCGCTGAACTCGCCCTTGGAGCCCTTGCCCCGGAACTCGTTGACGACCATGGCCGGCGGCTTGCCGAAGATGTTCACCAAGGTGTTCAAGCGCCCGCGGTGCGCCATGCCCACGATGACCTCGGCTACGCCAAGCTCGGAGGCGTACTCCACGAGGTTGTCCAGCAAAGGAACGAGGGTCTCTCCTCCCTCCAAAGAGAAGCGCTTCGTCCCTGGAAACTTGGTGTGCAGCATGGTCTCAAAGGCCTCGGCCTCGGAGAGCTTTCGCAGCACGCGCAGCTCACCGGCTGCGTCCAGGATGGGGGCATCGTGCAGGGTCTCCAGGCGCTTTGCCACCCAGAGCTTCTGCTCCACCTTGGGAATGTTCCGGTACTCCACGCCAAAGCTGCCGCAGTAGGCACGCTTGCAGCGCTCAATCACCTCGCGCAGGGTGGCCTGCTCGGCGATGCCGAAGAGGGGCTGCGTGTTGACCATCTTGTCGAGGTCGGACTCGCTCAGGCCGTAGTAGCGCAGAGAGAGCTCGGGGTGCTCATCTCGCCCAAGCCGGCCGAGGGGGTCGATGTTCGCGACCGAGTGACCCTCCACCCGGTAGGCGTTGATCAGCTGTGCGACCTTGGCCTGGAGGGCGGCTGCCTCCGGGTCAACAGCGCCGACGGAGGCGGCACTTCCTCCCGGAGAAAAAATCGACGGCAAGGCAAAGCTAGGCCGAGCCGTGGATCCTTGTGGGGTCTCCTGCTCCGCGAAGAGCTGGGCCCAGTCCGAACCGACCGACTTAGGATCGGACAACCAGGACTGGTAGAGGCCATCGATGTAGGCGGCGTTTTCGCCAGTCAGCAAAGACTCCAAAGACACGAGCATGCTCCCGAAGGTGGTGTGCAGGCTAACCCTGTCGGACGCGCGTGCACGTACCCAAGGCTCACTGGCATATGTCACCGTGCATGACCCCGGAGTTTTCATGACCGAGCTTGAGTTCCGCCGCTACGTCTCAGAAGTGCTGGAAGCCCTCTTCGAGCAGATCGACGAGCTGGATCCCGATGAGCTCGACCCCACCTTCGCCGCTGGCGTGCTCAAGGTGGTCTTCGAGAAGGGGGGCACCTTCGTGCTCTCGCAGCAAGTGCCCGTTCAGGAGCTCTGGTTGAGCGCGAACAGCACCGCGTGGCACTTCAAGTACGTAGACCAACTCTGGGTGGAGCGCGACACCGCCGAGCCCATGCTGCCCCTGCTCTCCAAGCTCTTCAGCGACAAGATGGGCGAAAAGGTCACCCTGACCTTGGCCTGAGGGCCCAAATTTGGGCTGCGCCCCTCGCCCACATCCAAAGGTCGCGCTACCGTGCAGACATCTGGATGGAGACCTACGTGCGCAAGACCCTCGCGTTGCTGCTTTGCTGCTTTGGCCTGCTCTTCTCCCCAATGGCATTGGCCGAGGTTCCCGAGGCCACTTGGGACACTCTGGTAGGCCAGTCCGTTCTGCTGACCAACCCCCAGGGAAAGGAGATTCGCGGCACGCTCTTGGACGCCGAGGGCGAGACTCTGCGTATCGAGCGCCCCGACGGAAGCGTGGTCACGGTAGGCAAGGCCGAGGTGACGACAGCAAAGAGTCTCTCTGAGTCCAAGCCGGCCGCGAGCCCGAGCAAGGAGCCAGAAGCAACCCCGACGGATCCCGCCCCGCCCGAGGTCAAAGCGCTTCCTACGGAGACCACGAACAATGGCCCAGCCAAGCAAACGCCAGCTCCAGACGAGCCTGCGCCAGCCGAGCCCACACCGACGGAGCTTCCAGAGGTCGAACCGGTCGCCCCCTTGGTCAACCCAGACATCGTGATGCAGGACGCTGTGGCCGGTGAGGTCGACGGCAGGGCCGCTGCCCAGATGGAGAGCCTCGTGGGCCCAGCCGCAATCAGCGCCGGCGTGGGGGTCGCAGGCGGCGCATGCTGTTGCGTCGGCGCGGGCTGCGCGGCGATCCCGGTGCTCATCTTCGGCCTCAAGAAGGTCCCCCCAATCGACGTCGGTGGAAGCGAGGCCTACAACAGCTCCTACAACAAGGCCTATGCCTCCGAGCTGAAAAAGCGGCGCTGGATCTGGACGGGCGTGGGTGCAGGTACAGGCGCCGCTGTTGGCCTGGGTATCTACGCGGTCCGGCTCTTTGTAATCAATCCAAACACCGGCTTTGAGCCACAGTTTTAGGATGCTTCTTCTTCTGCTGAGTGCAGCCTTCGCTCAAGAAATACCAGCTCAAGACATGCCAGCTCAAGAGCCAGCGGCTGAGCCGGCTGCCGCAGAGACACCCGCACCTGCCCCCACGGACACAACGGCGGCTGCTGACGCTCCAGAGGCCGAGGCCCCCTTTGCTTGGGAACGCACCCTGAGCGCCCAACGCTGCGAGGACGGCGGCTTTGACCTGAGCCGCGACGTCGAGACCCCGATGAACGCCGTCCTGTTGCTCAAAGACAAAGAGGGCACCGGCAGCGCGGTCATCATCAGCCCCGACGGGGTGGTGCTCACGGCCGCCCACGTGGTGGGCCGGAAGGAGAAGATCAAAGCCCTGACCCAGAGCGGCGAGGAGCTCAACCTGGAGGTGGTGCGAACCCATCCCTTCTACGACGTGGCCGTGCTGCGCATCGTAGGCGGCCCGGAGCAGCTCCCTTGTCTGCCCTTGGCAGAGGGCAAAGCCACCCTGGGAACTAGCGCCTATGTCCTGGGCTCACCCGCTGGCGAGGAGCTCAGCTTCTCCGTCAGCCGCGGCATCGTGAGCGGCCGCCGCGAGATCGGCGGAAAGAGCTTCTTGCAGACCGATGCGAGCGTGAACCCGGGAAACTCCGGCGGCCCGATGGTCAACGAGCAGGGCCAGGTCATGGGCATCGTGAGCTGGAAGGTGGCGGCCACCGAGTACGAGGGCCTGAGCTTCGCTGTGCCTGCGGTGCGCACCCTGGAGTTCTTGAACCTGGAGTTCAGCGAGCAGACGGATCTGAGCGAGCCAGGCGAGCGCATCGCACCGGGTAGCGCCCTTGGAGACGACAACAACAGCGACTACCAGCGCGGATTGGCCGATGGACGCGAGGCGGCCAAGCGTGGCGGCGCTCTACTGTCCACAGCCGGAGGTGGCGCGGCCGGATGCGCGACGGGCTTTGGTTTTGCGCTCTGCGGCGCACCCGTGATCTGTCTGGCCCCCGGCGTCGCCTTCCTGCCCGTGGAGACCCCTGATTTGAACGGAGAGCAAGCAGAGAACGAGGACTACGCCCGTGGCTACAACACCGGGTACCAGGGCCAAACAAGACTTCGCCGGGCGGTCTTCACCACCGCAGGTGCGGCCGGAGGGCTGCTTACCGGAGCCGTCATCGCCGCCGCCACTGGCGCCAACAGCGGGCTGTTTAGCCTGTGATCCTGGGCCTGCTCCTGGCGCTGCTCCCCAGCGCTTCGGCCCAGCCTGAGCTCCGGCTCCTGCAGGTACAGAGCTGCCCCGACACCGCCTCCCCCAGCCAAGCCTTGGGCGCAGTTCTGCGCACCACCAGCGGCAGCGCCGTTCTCATCAGCCCCGACGGCGTGGTCCTGAGCAACACCCAAGCCATCGGCCAAGACTGGTCCAAGCCAGTGCCCGCATGGGACGCCAGCGGCGCCCCTCTGACCCTCCAGGTCATACGGGTGGACAGCAGCACCCAGAGCGTGCTGCTCCAAGTACAAGAGCAGCAGACCTGGCCCTGCCTGCCCCTTCAGGTCGCGGAGGCGACTCTTGGAGAGCCCGCCTACGTTCTGGGTTTTCCCGACCCAAGCGCACCTCCGACCATCAGCTTGGGCATCGTCTCCGCCCAGCGTCTCATCGCGGGTCGACCTGTGATTCAGACGGACGCCAGCGTGAACCCGGGCAACACCGGCGGCCCCCTGACGAACGAGGAGGGCCAAGTGCTGGGCTTGGTGAGCAGCAAGGTCTCCGGGGTGGCCTTTGAGGGCCTGGCCTTCGCTGTGCCCATCGCGGAGGTCTTGGTCGGGTTGAAGCTGAGCATTGGCCCACAGAGCGACCTCACCGACCCAGGCCCCTTGCCTGAATACAGCCCAGCACAGGCCGGCACAGACGAGGCCAGCTTGGGCGCGCAGGCCGGCGTGGCGGACGCCCGCGCAGCCTTTCAGCCCCTGCGGCCGGTGGTCCTGGGCGCTGGAGCGGGCGCTTGTCTGGGCTTTGCGGGCTGCCTGACCCCTTGCGTTGGGCCTGCATGCATGGTGCCCACTGGAGCCTTGGCACCAGGCGCCCTGGCCTTTGCCCAGAAGCCGAAGATCGACCCGGACGTGAGCGCCGCTTTGGAGAGCACCAGCCCCGACTACCAGCTGGGCTACGAGATCGCCTACGGCCTGGAGACCCGCAAACGCAAGGGTCTGTACACCGGAGCGGGCGCCATCGCGGGCACCGTCGTCGGCGCCACAGTGGGGACCTTGGTGTACATCGCCATCATCGGAGCGACGCCCTGGGACAGGCTAGAGATTCCCACTTTTTAGGGCCGCGATGTGACCCGGCCCGGTGCCGCAACACCCGCCAATGATGTGGGCTCCCAAGGCACGCCAGACCCGAGCCAGCGCGGCATAGCGCACAGGCCCAGCAGGGTCACCCCACCCCAGCCCGGCCTCCTTGGCACCGGCGTTGGCGTAGATCCCCCAGGGAAGACCGGTGCCTGCCAGGGCCTGGGCGTAGGGCAGGGCACGGGCCGCCGGCAGGCAGTTGACCAGCACCAGCTGCGCGCCCGCGTCCACCAAAGCGCGGGCCCCATCGGCCACCTGCGCGGGGGTCAGCAGGCGGTTGTCGTAGCCAGGGGTCAGGGCCGACCAGACCTCGGAGGTGCAGGATCTTGCAGCGGTGGTCGCGGCCAAGGCTTCCTGGAGGTGGGGATGGGTCTCCACCAGCAGCAGATCGACCCCCTCCTCCACCAGCGCTTGGGCGAGCTGGAGATGCTCAGGACCCGGGTTCGGGGGCGAGAGATCCGGCCGATAGCAGTCCTCCAGCGGCGCCATGCTGCCGGCCACACGCCCGCCCCCCAAGCGTGCCAGCTCCACCGCCACCCGCACCAACCCTCTCCAGCTCGCACCTGCGTTTCTCTCGTGGCACCGGAAGGTGTTGGCCGTGTGAATGTCTGCCCCGGCCTGGCCATACGCCCGGTGTAGATCCGCCACGGCCTGGGGTTGGTGTGCAAGGGCCCAGGCGCTCCACAAGGGCGCAGGCGCTGGAACCCCCTGGGCGATGAGCTGGGTTCCGATGGGACCGTCGAGCAAGAGCATGCTGCTCAAGCTAACCTTGCACCATGCTCTTCCTGCTTTTGGCCTGCAAAGGCGACCCCACCGACTCCGACTCCAACAGCGCTGGGGACCCCTGGTGCACCGCTCTGCAAGGCGAGGCCTACGGCAGCTTTGACGCACTGCCTGCAGGCAACAACGGACCTGAGATCTACGAGCCCTGGATTCACCAGAGCATCAACCTGACCCCGCAGGGAGGGGATCTCTACACCGGCTCGGTGCGCTACACGCCGCCCCAAGCGGGCACCTATGTCCTGGCATTCGGCAACGATGTGGACGTGCTCTTCCGGGGCGGCACAGAGGACCAGGAGGGCACGGAGATGGAGCCGGCCTGCGAAGACGTGTTGCAGCTGAGCTTTGAGCTGGAGGAGACGGGCTACCACTTGCAGTTCGGCTCGGTGCCTGAGATGACCCTCTCTGTGGTCAGCAGCGACGCACAATAGGCCCTAGGCCACGGACCGGCGTAGACTGCCGCAGTGCCCCTCGCCCGCCAACTTCTGCCCGGACTGGCCTACGCCATCGCTCTGGCGCTCTTGGTTCTTGGCCCAAGCTTTGTGCAAGGCGGCCTGCTCGGCCACGAGAGCCTAGACAACTGGTCCCACGCTTGGGGCATGCACTGGTTCGTGGACAGCCTGGCCAACGCCCGCCTGCCTTGGGTCATCACCGGCGCCGCCTACCCTGAACCGCGGGTCCTCTACTACGTAGACCCCATGGGCGCGGTGCTCAGCGCGCCCCTGCAGCTGCTCTCCCCAGCCATCGCCTACAACGGCCTGCACTTCATCCAGCTCATCCTTCTGGCCTTTTGTTCCTGGGGTTTCGCCAGAGCACTGGGCGGCAAGGGTTGGCTGGCTGCGGCGGCCATGTGCACGCTGCCGCTGCTACAGACCGAGCTGCACAACGGCGTGGTCGAGGCCTGCTGGATGGCCCCCATCGCCGCCGCAGGATGGGCCGCAGCCAAGCGCTCCAAGTGGACCGGCGTACTCATCGGCTTGGCGGCCATCGGCACGCCCTACCACGGGGTCGGCGCGGCCCTCATCGCTGGAACCCTGCTGCTCAGCGGGGGCCGAGATGGCAGCGGAACTTGGAAGGAGCGGGCCATTGACCTCGGGCTGGCAGCGGGTCTGTCCCTGCTCCTTGCCTTGCCCCACTACGCGGGCATCGCAGCCGCTTTCGAGAGCCCACAAGCCTTCGTAAACCGCCCCCTCTTCGATGCCTTCAATGACCCCAGCATGCGCATCAACGCCACCGACCCACGGGCCCTGCTGCACCCGGGCGACTTCTGGTCTCGCCCCCCCGACCTGGACAATCCCCTCTCGGCCCCCTGGAAGCACACCCCCTACCTGAGCTGGGTGCTGCTGGCGGGCACGCTCTTCGGCTTGCGAGGGGAGCGTCGGGCCTCATGGCTGCTGTTGCCTGGGGTGGCCCTGCTCATCGCGACCCTGGGCTTCTACGTCTGGTGGGACGAGAGCTGGCTGCTCACGGACGATGGCCGCAAGTACGTCTTGCCCCTGTACTGGGTCAGCAAGTGGAGCCGCGTCTCTCTGGTGCACCACATGCGCTTTGCTGGGGGTCTGGCCCTCATCCTCGCCGTGCTCGCCGACCGAAGCTTGAGCCAGTGGAAGGGGGTTCTCTGGGGGGCTGCAGCGCTCGTCACCATCGAGCACCTCTTTCTGGCGCCTGGGGCCTGGCCCATTCCCACCAGCCCATCGCAGCTCCCTCCCGCCCACGAGACAGGCAGAAATCTCGTATGCCGTCTTCTGCTTGAACAAAAA
>CAJXRZ010000125.1 GCA_913060515.1 uncultured Pseudomonadota bacterium
TACGAGATTTCTGCCTGTCTCGTGGGCTCGGAGATGTGTATAAGAGACAGGAGGGTGGGTGATCTTGGCGATGTTGGCGCTGTTCACACGGAGGGAGCCATGAACGTGGGCCTTCTGGCCTGGGACCTTGTTCGAGGAACTCTTGGCGTGGGCCCCAGCGGCCTTCGCACAGCCAGCCTGTAGACCCATCTGGCATCCGGCGGGGCTGGCGTAGTGGCCTGGCAACGGAGGGCTTTCATTTGAATTGCATGGTTCAAGAAGGGTTTTGGGCCTCAAGCTTTGTGCTACATTGCCGGGGTAGCACGAAGTGTTGGGGGGGACATGCAAGGTGTCGCGCAGGCTCAAGAAGAGGCAAGAGCAGAGCTTGGGGAGGCCCAGGCTGCGCCCGTCGATCACCTAGATGCCCCTGCGCTGGCGGCTCCTGGGAGTTCGGCCCGTGCCCAGCCGGCTCCTTCTGTCCCCGATGAAGGAGCTGCTCCTGCTGAGGGGCCCTTTGACTGGATGGGCTTGGGGGCCTCGGGGGAAGGGGGAGCGCCCGCGCCCGCGCCTGCGCCCAAAGATCCGGGCAGCGCCCAAGGGGCCAAGGCTCTGGAGCCGGGCAAGGTGCAGGATGCATCGGGCGGTGTGGGAAGCGCAGAGTCGCCTGGGGCCCTTCTCAGCAGCCTGACGGCCACAGCACCCTCCTCTCTCTTAGGCGCCTATGAGGCCTCTCGGGTTCAGGCACCCAAGCTCCTCAATGCGCAGTGGGACGCGACGGTCCAGGGGCTTCCCCAGCTGCCCACCCCAACCGGGTTGGCGCCCTCCGAGAAGACCGACTCCCCTACACCGGTCGATGAGGAGCGGGCGGGTCAGCTGACTCTGGAGCCTGGCAAGGGTCAAGCGCCGCCAGCCAAGGCGCGAGCGCCCGAGCCTGCGCCACCCTTGCCTCGGGTCAGCACAGAGATCGGTGAGGGGCAGGTCGAGGGGGCTGCGGCCAGTGCGCTCTCGGCTCTGCGTTTGCCCAGTGAAGCGGTCAAGACGCGCTTTGGAGCTCGGCCGCGGATGGCTTTGGGCGGGGATTCGGATCCCGGGAGAATGGCCGGCGCCAAAGCGCACCTAGAAGGACAGGTCGGTCAGGGCCAGGCTCAGGCGCATCGCGCCTCCTCCCAGGACTTTGGAGAGGGCCTGATCGCCCCCACCCCTGACACGGAGCTTCTGGCGGCCCAGATCGAGCTCAAGGAGCCGGCCGGCCTTGCACTCCCTCAGGGGACCCTCGTGGCCTTGCCTGCGGAGCTCGCCGCCCAGGTGGATGGCGGCGCGGCGTCCTTGATCCAAGAGCAATTCGCGGGGCCTGTTGCGGACCAGAGGGTGGGTGAACAGGCTTTTGAAGAGAAGAAGACCTTGGCCCATCTTCAAGCCAAAGAGCAGATGGACCAATCCCAAGCGCAGGCTCTTCAGGAGCAACTTGGTGCGCGCGAGGGGGCCTCAACCCAGGTCGCTGCGATCCGGGCTGACTGGAAAGAGCAGGTTGACTCAGTACAATCGAAGGCCCAGGAGCAGGCCGCCCAGGGCCATGCCGAGCAGCGGGGTGCCATCGATGCACGCGCCCTTCAAGCCAACTCAGAGGCCCAGGGTCACCTGAGCGATGCAGAGAAGAAGGCGGCGGCCCACAAGAAGGAGGCAGAGTCCAAAGCGGCGCAGGAGAAGGCCAAGTCTCAGAAGGAGTCCGGCGGATTCCTTGGCTGGGTGGCGTCCAAGGCCAAGGCCTTTGTTGACGGTCTAAAAGAAAGTATGAATGCCATCTATGATGGCCTTCGTTCCGTCGTAAAACAGGTCTTCGAGGCGGCCAAGAAGCTGGCGGAGGCGGCCATCGAGCTGGGTCGCAAGGCCATCGTGGCCATTATCGAAGGCTACGCGGCCTTGCTCAAGGGTGTTCTCCGGGTTGCTCTGGCGGCCTTCCCCAAGTTGGCAGAGGCGGCCTGTCAGCGCATCGATCAAGCCAAAGCCCAGGCCACGGTCTTGGTGAACAAGGTCGCTGCGACGCTCAAGAGCGTGACCAGCGGCATCTTGGACTTCTTGGCCACCACCTTGGACAAGGCCTTGGGTTTGGCTCAGAGCTTGTACAACGGGGCCTTTGCGCTGATCGCTATGGTCATCACCGGGCAGTGGAAGGAGATTGTGCTCGGGCTGAAGAACCTGGGCGAGTCTGCCGGCCAGGCTCCGCCGCAGTTTGAAGCGGCGGCCTACGAAGAGGTCTTGGGTGGAGACATGAGCCAGCCGCTCACTCCAATGGAGATGCAGCTCGCGGGGCTCTCGGCTCCAGGAGGGACTCAAGGGGGCGGAGGGGAGCTGGGAGAACTCTCTGGTCCGCCGTGGAGCCAAGACAACGTTGGGGTGGAGCAGGTCCTCTCCGGTATGGAGCTTTCTCCGGAACTTCAGGACTCTCTGCTGGATCAGACCGGTGGCCAGGGGGAGGTCGAGTTTGGCCAAACGGAGGACCCCGGACGCAGCATGGAGTCCATCCTGGGGTTGCAGAGCCCCCAGGGAGGGGGCGTCCAGGTAGCTCCCGATGACGGCTTGAGTGTCTCGGAGAGGGCCGGCGCCAAGTGGACCATCATGAAGAAGGGGGTCTCGGACTGGTGGTCGAAGAACTGGCCTTTGGTGCTGGCTGGCGGAGTGGTCGGGACGGCGGCCTTTATTGGGGCCAACATTCTGAGCGGTGGTGCAGTCTTGGCGGCTGTGCCGAGCATATTGGCTGTGCTCGGCCCACTGTTCATGGGGCTGATGGCGGTTCAGGTAGGTGGGCACGTGGCTCAATACGTGGAGAAGGGCTGGGCGGGTGAGAGGCAGCCGGCCGGAAAGTCTTTGGCCAAGGCCCTTGCCGTTGGGGCCGTTGAGCTGATCTCCTACCTGACATTCAAGGCTGGTGGTGCTGCGCTCAAGGGCGCCAAGGCCCTTGCCGGCGGTGCCAAGCGGCTCGCAAAGGGTGCGGTAGACTTGGCCAAACGTGGGGTCTCCTACGTCATTAAGCAAGGCAAAGTGCTGCTCAAGGGGCTGAGCAACACGGCCTTTGGGAAGGCCTTCAAGAGGCTTGGGGCCTTTGGCAAGGGCTTGCTCAGCAAGACCAAGTTCAAGGGTTTCCGGATTCGGGTGGGTGGCGGTCGCTTTGTCCTTCAGGGCAAGATCAATCCCTGGGTAGACGTGGCCAGCGGGCGGATTCAGACTCTCGCAAACACCAGCGAGGAGATCGACGATTTGGTCGCCCGGCTAAAGGCCACTGGGAAGCTGGATTCGGCCGACATTGCTGGGGCTAAGGGGGTCTCTGGAGACGATCTTCTCGACGCCATCGCGGCCCGTGCCAAGAAGGGTGAAATGGGAGCCAAGGGGGAGCTGGCCGCCTTGGAGCGCCGTGTTCTGGAGAATGCGGACGGCGCGGTCAAGAACGCGGACGATCTCGAGCTGCTTCGGGAGGTGCAGAAGGGAGACGACGCCCGCTTGACGGAGACCGGCAAGGCCAAGCCAAGGAAGACCCCAGACTACAGGTCAAAGGGAACGAATCCAGAACTTGTTGATGTAAAGTCTGCTGTCAATCCTCCAAAGGATTGGCGCAAATGGCTCCACTCGCAGCTCAAGAGCGTGAACAAACAGATCAAGCTCTCGCGACTGCACAAGGGGCGTCCGGGTGGTGCCGATCTGCAGCTCTTCGGTGATGCTGCCAAGTCCATGAGAGCGATGGACCCGGCAACTGTGGAGAGCTTCGTGCTTGCCGCTCTAAAGGGACAGAACAGCTCCTTGAACCGCGTCACGATATTTCTGGATGGTAAGTCTGCCTTTTCCTTCATCCGAGACGGAAGCGGCGTCTCAAGGGTTCTCTGATGGCGATGCTCATAGGCCCTGGTGGCCTCCACGAAGACAACTGCGGAACCTGGGACTACACGCCAAATGTAGACCTTCAGGAGCCCGCCTACCGAGCGCAGTGGTTCGCGCAACAGGTGGATCGACTGCTCGTCCTCTTGGGCGACTTTGCAGAGGTTGATTTTGTAGAGGTGCACGCAGCGGACTCCGAAGTGGAGTGGGAGTGGAAGCCGAGCGAGACGCTGGATGGCTTGCTCTCGGAGATCCGTTCCAAAGATCAGGTGCTCTCCGTTGTTGTTTGGTTGTCGCTGAGTCTCACGACCGGAGAAGCAGAGCATCTGCTCTCCGCTGGCGTTGTGCGTTTTGTCGTGTACGAAGATCCCTTCGGTCACGAGGTCTCCGTGCGGCTCGACACCCACGCTTATGCAGGGCGCCCAGGGCTGCCGGCCAAGGCGGTGCAAGTCAACCATGCACGCCTGGCTGCCTTCCTTCGGCGAATCGAGAGCGGCTTGGATGTGCGCTTCAACTACTGTGAGTCACAGGCCTTTCCGGACCGAATTCACCGCCTCGGGTACCACCCAGCGCACCCCCTGGCTGCTTCCTGAGTGGTGGAGTCTGGCCAACTTTGGCTATGCTGGCGGTGTTCACACGGAGGGGGCATGGCGCAGAACATTGATCAGGTCATCGAAGAGCTCGATGTTGTCGTTGCCTGGTCCATTGAGCACGAGCGGCCAGCCGGACTCTTCGCGGCCATGTACCGCCAGGTCACCCTGCGGGTTCGAGAGGGGATTCTCAACGGGGACTTTGACGACGGACCGCGAATGGACCGCTTCGATACGGTCTTTGCTTCTCGCTACTTGGAGGCCCTCAAACAACATGGCTCCGGGGTGCGCTGCTCGGGGGCGTGGCGGGTGGCCTTTGATGCGCCGGTGCGTGTGCGGCCCATGCAGCATCTGCTCTTGGGCATGGGGGCCCACATTGGGCTGGATTTGCCCATCGCTGCTGCGCAGGTCGGTGGCCAGGACACCGAGGCGCTCGGGCGGGACTTTGAGCGCATCAACGAGATCCTCTTCTCCCTGATCGATGGCATGCAAGACGTGCTCGATGCCCACAGCCCTTGGATGGCTGGCTTGGACATCTTGGGCGGCCGCGTCGACGAATGGGTGGCCGCCAAGGCTCTGCAGCGCATGCGCATCCGGGCATGGAAGCGCGCGGTGGACCTCTCCAGGCTTCAAGGCGGTGGGCTGCGGGCCGCCCGGCGCATGCTGGACCTCCAGGTGGCCGGCACCGGGCGTTTGATCCGCCGACCCATACCCGGGCTGCCACGACTCCCGATGCAGCAGCCCAACTTGCGGGCCCTGATCGCGGAGTTGGACCAAGTGGCACTGCGCCTATGAGGGCCTAAAACAGGCCGCCGATGGCTTCCTTGAGTTTTACGCCGCCCAGGTGCACGAAGAACTCGCGGATCACGGGGTCGTTCTTGATCATGCTGCGGAAACCGGGGTCAGCGAGCAGCTCGTGGGGTGGGGGCAGGTTGGCGCCAGCCAGGCCGGTCAGGGAGAACTCCTTCATCACCTCCAGGGCGCGTTGGGTCTCAAAGCTCATGCCCAGAGCCTCTGTGGCCTGGCCGACCATGGAGGCCAGGCCCTCCTCGCGGCCGTCTACGAAGTGCTCAAACCCGCTCTCGGTCGAGGTCTCGACGTAGCGCGCAGTGGTCTTCCCCAGGTTCCAGAAGCCATGGCTGCTTCCCCGGGGCTTGAGCACGTGGGCCCCTGGGCCGGCCGTGAAGCGAATCCCGTCGGCGCCGCCCACCTCGAAGTGCAGCTCGCCTTCGATGATGTACATGTGCTGGTCTTCGTTGGCGTGGGTGTGAAAGGCCAGCAGCTCACCGGGACGCACCTCGCCTTCCATGATGGAGAAGTGGTTTCCGAGCCGGCCGGAGCGCACGATCATGGCCATGTCGCTGGCGGTCTTTTCTCCCTGGCCGGGGTGGATGACAAGGTCTGCGGCGTTGAGGTCGGTCATGGTGGGCTCCTTGAAGGCCGCGGCGTTGTGCCGTTGCTTCCTTCAAAGTACGGCTGCAGCCCCCGGTGGCCCAGGACACTTCCCGACACAGAGCGGACCAATTCCGCCCGCCTCAATCCTGGGTGCGAAAGGCCGCCGGAGTCGTGCCGGTCCAGCGCTTGAAGGCCCTGCGAAAGGCCCGGTCATCGGAGTACCCCAGCAGAAAGGCGACCTCGTCGACCGAGAGCCGCGCATCGGAGAGCAGGCGCCGTGCGTTGGCCTCCCGAACCTCTTCAATCATGCTGCGCAGGGACACGCCATGCTTTGCGGTGAAGCGCTGCAGGGTGCGCACGCTCATGCCCGTTTTCTGTGCCAGAGACTCGGCGCTGTAGTCCGAGCGGTGGGCCTGGGCGGCCAGCTGAACCCGGACCCTGTCCAGGGGCTCCTCCCGGATGTTTGCGAGCAGTCCCTTCTCGACCAGGGCCAGGTGGGTCTCGATGAACGCGTACATCTGGGGGTTGGGCTGCGCCGGCGGCTTTTCAAGCTCCTGGGAGTCGAAGACCATCGCGTTTCGGCCACAATCGAAGCGTACCGAGGCGTCGAACCAGTCCTGGTACACCGCCACTGGGGCGTTTGCTGGGTGGGCGAACTCGATCTCGACGATGCTCTCCTGAATGCCGAAGAGGTCTCGGGCGATGCGTGAACCCAGTCCCACGGCGGCCTCTGCACCATGTCCACCGTCTACGGCGTCCATTTGATGTTCCAAGACCAGAGCCGTGGAGGGACCGCTCCGGACAACGGACATGTGCAGCCCACCGGAGAGCACCTTGTCGTAGCGGGAGAAGAGCGAGAGCATCGCACCGCGTGTCGGTGAGAAGCGAGCCGCTTGGGCCAGTGGACCGAACACGGACATTGGGGCTGCGGTTGCCATCTCCAAGGCGATGGCTTGGCCGGGGAAGCGTTCTCCGATCAGCTTCCAGGCCTGGGCCATGACCTGATCTGGCAGGCGACCCTCGGGATCGACCAGCGCCTCTAGGGAGATGCCCGTCGCCTGCTTCATGGCCTCTTGGGAGATGCCCTTGGAGAGTCCAAAGAGCATCACCGCGGAGACCACGCTGGCCCGGGCTCCGGCCCGATCCAACTTGACGTGTTTTGTCTCTTGAATGGCGTCCATGGTCCTGGCTGCGCGGTGTTGAGGGGCGCATGTTGAGGATGCCACAGCGCATCCGGAGCCATGCATGTCCCAGACCGTCCTTCCCCCCTCGGCCCGAATCATTGCGGACTACCTTCGCGCAAAGGACGCTCAGGTTCCGCAGCTGTACTCGCGTGTCTTCACCCCGGATGCGCGCTTCATCACGACCTTCTCGGTCCCCAGCCCCTTTGGTGAGCGTCCCCCACAGCTTGGGCTGCCGGCCATCACAAGCACCTTCAAAGAGCTGGGCACCCACAACGAAAACATCGTCACCCTGGTTCCTGTGGAGTCGGTCGAGCAGCGCGATGGGGTTCTGAGCAGTCGATGGGTGGTGGCCATGACCCGACGGGATGGCACCGGCGGATTCGCTGGCTGGGGCCGCTACGCGTGGATTCTGGATGACTCCGGCAGCCGTGCCCGGGAGCTGGAGGTCTTCTTTGAGGGCATGGCTGGGCTCTCGGAGTCCCAGGCCAAGCCGGTGCTCTCCGCGCTGCTCGATCTCCCCCACCCCTGGTGCGCCCGGGCCGAACTGCATCGCGCGATCTCGCCTCTACCCCAGCTTGAAGCGCTGCATCGCTGGCTGTGAGACTTTCGCCTCGCAGGCGGGAACAGAGCTTCCCATCGCCCGTGGGCTCCAGGGGATTAGACATCTGCACCGGAGGCTCCCGCATGAACGAAGAACTCACCCTTGGCCAGCTCCCCAGTGAGCGCCCTGTCCTCAGTGACCTGAGCGCGACCCACAGCGCCTGGATGGCCGACTGGGCCAAGGCTGAGAGCGCCACCCAGCAGCTGGCGTTGATCCACCGCTGGGATGGTGAGCAGAAGCGTCTGGAGACCTGGAAGAACCTGGCCCACATTCGCTTCGCGCGGAACACCCAGGACAAGGAAGAGAAGGCCTTTTGGGACGAGCTCTGGCCGGAGATCGCCGGGCAGAACCTGGAGGTGATGCGCGCCGTGTTGGCCTCGCCTGTGCGCAACGAGCTTGAGCAGGCCCTGGGCACCCACGCCTTCGGGATCTGGGGCGTCGAGGTCCAGGCATTCGATCCCAGCATCGCCGACGACAAGCGCGCCGAGTCCAAGCTGGTCACCCGCTACGACACGCTGATCTCCGAGCTCCGTGCCGAGTACGGTGGAGAGCAGGTGCGCATGATGGATCTGCGCGGCAAGTACGGAGATTCCGAGCGCAGCGTGCGTCACGGCGCCCGGGTGGCCCAAGACGGTGCCATGGGCAAGGTCTCCGAAGAGATCGATGGCATCTACGCCGAGCTGGTCGCCCTGCGCACCACCATGGCCAAGAAGATGGGCCTGAGCTCCTACACCCCCCTGGGCTACAAGCGCATGGGCCGCAGCGACTATGGCCCCGAGCAGGTCGCCGCTTTCCGCAAGCAGCTGCTGGAGACCGTGGTTCCCCTGGCCGTGAAGATCCGGGCCCGCCGTGCCAAGACCCTGGGTCTGGAAGGCGAGTACAGCTACCACGATGAGTCTGTACGCGATTCCAAAGGTGTGCCCAGGCCTATGGGCGGTCACGACTGGATGCGGGAGCAGGCTCGAGGCATGTTCTCGGCTCTGGGTCAGGACTTCTCGAAGTTCTACGGCCTGATGGAGCGCCGGGAGCTAATGGATCTGGAAGCGCGCGAGGGCAAGGTCTCCGGCGGCTTCTGCGAGTCCCTGCCCGAACACCAGGTGCCCTTCATCTTCGCCAACTTCAACGGCACCCAAGACGACGTGAACGTCTTCACACACGAGTGCGGTCACGCCTTCCAGTGCTGGAGCGCCGCCCAGACCCAAGAGTTGCGCGACTACGGCTGGCCCACGATGGAGGCCTGCGAGATCCACTCCATGGGCTTGGAGCTGCTCACCTACAACGAGATGGAGCGCTTCTTTGGGGAGGATGCGGAGCGCTTCCGCCAGGGACACCTGGAAGACGCCATCCTGTTTTTGCCCTACGGGGCCTTGGTGGATGAGTTCCAGCACGAGGTCTACGCCCGCCCGGAGCTGAGCTCAGATGAGCGCGCGGCCTTGTGGCAGGAGCTGGAGTCCAAGTGGCTGCCCGACCGCACCTACGTGGACACGCCCAACTTCGCCGGTGGCCGCTTCTGGCAGCGCCAGGGCCACCTCTTCCACATGCCCTTCTACTACATCGACTACTGCCTGGCGCAGGTGTGTGCGCTGCAGTTGTGGAGCATGTATCTGAAGGATGCTGAGGGGACCCTCAAGACCTACCGTGAGCTCTGTGACCTGGGTGGCAGCCAGCCTTTCACCGGTCTGCTCAAGACGGTGGGCCTGCGCTCTCCCTTCCAAGATGGCACCGTGGCACAGGTCGCTGAGCTGGTCAGCGCGCGTCTGGGGCTGGACTAGACAGCTCGGGTGCTACCCTCACGCGGTGGAGGCAGCGCCTTGAACATCTCCGAGTCCCTCATCAAAGCCCACGGCGCCCTACTGACCACTGCGGTCGGGGAAGAGGCCGCGTGGGTGTTGCTACGCCACATGAAGCTGCGCGAGGTGGACACCGGAGAGGCCTTGCTTCGTTGTGGAGAGCAGACCGAGGAGCTCTTCGTGCTCTGCACCGGCGAGCTTCAGGCCTTCCTGCCCCTTCCGGCGGACGAGCGCTTGGTCTTTGGGGCCGTGACCCCTGGCCAGTGGCTGGGCGAGGTCAACGTCATCGACCAGGGGCTGGCCTCGGCCACCGTGCTCGCCACCAAGCCCTCTCAGCTCTTCTCCCTGAGCCACGACGCTCTGGCTGAAGTAGAGGCCGCGCGTCCAGATGTGGCAGCGCGCCTGCTGCACAAACTGACCCAGGATCTTGCTGGGCGCCTGCGGCGTTCCACGACCGGAGTGGTCGAGCGTGTCGCTGGGGATGAGTATCGATTGGCCAGCGTGCCCGAGAAGCGCACCTGGCTTGGACGTCTGTTGGGCGGATTGTTGGGAGCACGCGCATGAACGAGCTGGACGCCCTGCTGGACATTCCCCTGTTCTCTGAGTTCGACGCGGACGATTTGACCCTGCTGCGGCGGGTGATGGAGGTGCGCACACACCCCAAGGGCTTTCGCTTCGTCGAAGAAGGCAAGCGTGCAGGCTCTGCCTACACCGGCATGTTCGTGCTGCTGGACGGCATGGTGCGGGTCTACGCCACACGTCCCGATGGCGGCTACGCCGTGGACAAACCCATGGGCATGGGCAACGTCTTTGGCATGGTGGCGCTCATCGACGATGGCCCGCGCTCGGCCACCGTCCAGGCCCTGACCCCCTGCACAGTGGCCTTCTTGGGCAAGCCGGGCTTTGAGGAGCTGTACTCCTCCGGTCTGGCTGTCTCGGCCCGCTTCCAGCGCCTGCTCGCCAAGCAGATGGTGGGCGATCTGCGCTACCTGGGGGGCCTGCTTCAAGAGGCCATTGACGGGGACGACAGCGCCTTGGTGAGCGCGATGACCAGCACAAGCGTCGTCGCCGACGCGGACTGACATTCGGGGCAGCATCCGGGCTGCCTCTCGATCTCGGATGGAGAAGCGATGACTCTGATTCTGGCTCTGTTCGCCTGCAGCACCCCGGCACCCGAAGCTCCACCTGAGATCGCTCCGGTGGTTGATGAGCCGGAGCCCGTGGCGCCCCCTGTCCCTGCACCCACTCTGCGCGATGGAGAGCTGGACAAAGACCACATCGCCCGGGTGGTCGGCATGCACCGTGTGCAGGTGCAGCGCTGCTATGAGAAGGAGCTGATGAAGGACCCCGCTCTGCAGGGCCAAGTGAACCTCTCCTTCCAGGTCTCACAGGGTGATGTTGGGGACGTGCAGGTCAGCAAGACCACGCTGAACAACCCAAAGGCGGAGCAGTGCTTGCAAGACGAGGTCTCGGGCTGGCGCTTCGCGGAGAGCCTGAGCACAAAGGTCAGCTACCCCTTCGTCTTTGGCTCGGTCTTGATCGAAGAGGAGCCAGAGGTCGAGTAGAGCCGTTTCGCTCTGGGGGATACGCTATGATCGCCCAAGGGAGGAGCGAATGGGGCTGTGGATGCTCGGGTGGATGCTGGGACAAGGAGGCGGTGAGCCGCCCATCGCGCCCTGGCGGATGGTGGAGATGCACAGCCTGTCCTCGGCTGCGGTGCCGGATGGCCCCCGTGTGTTTGTGGACACCCGGGGGGTGTGGGTGGACGGAGTGCAGGTAGTGGAAGGGCCCCTCACTCCAGGCTCTGATCTGAGCGGGCTGGATGGGCTGAAGCAGGCCTCGGTGAGCGCGAGTGGGGCGCTGCCGGTGGGGTTGTTGCAGCCGGTGATGGAGCGGCTGGGTGGTGCGGACTTGTTGGTGGAGGGGCCGAGCGGCGAGGCGGTGACCCCTTGGCGGGTACATGGAGCGGGTGCCTTGGGGTTGGCTGTGCAGTCGGACCAGGTGGTGGTGCTTCGGAATGGGGCGCCTGTTGGCCGCTACCTCTGCCCGGGGCACTGCGCGGCTCCCGGAGGGCTGCAGGCCTTGGGAGACTATCTGGCGGTGGCCTGGCCCTCCGAGGCGGCCATAGAGCTGGTGGTCGCGCCAGCCCAAGGGGTCGCTGGGGTGGTGGCCTGGGAGGAGCGAATGCCGACCTCGGTCGTCGATGCGCTGGGCGTTCGGGTGCGCGGGCCCCAGGACCCTCGGTTGTCGGCCCGGGCCGTCGCTGAGCAGCAGCTGCGCTTGGCCCAGCAGGGCATCGCGGAGCTGCCGCCCTGCCCCGGGGAGCTGGAGGAGGTCCTGGTGGAGTTGGCCTCCAGCGGTGAGCTGACGCGCCTGACGGGTGGGCGCTCGGCCCAGGGGCGCTGTGTGGATCGGGCCCTGGCGTCCATCTCCCTTCGGGCCCTGAGCTCGCCTGGGGAGCCTGTCGTGTTCGCGGCGCGTGTGGGTGACGCGAGTGCGCCCATCCAGAGGCAGCCGGGGGTCCCCAGCACCTATGCCCGAAGCGGACCGGGCTACGCGGTCTTGGAGGGCGGCGCGGAAGAGGACCTCTATACCTTGAACCTGCGGGCGGCAGCCTATGTGGAGCAGGAGCGGCAGCGGGGGTTCTTTGACCTGGAAGGGCACTGGATCTACTTCGCCGCGAAGGATCCCCAAGACAAGGGCCCTGGCCTCCGGCGGGTAAGCGTGCACGTGGACCGACTGGGCTTTCGGGTAGGCCCCTCGGACGAGGTGCTGGAAGTGCTCTACTGCAGCCGGCCCTGCGTGGCAGATGCCTTCCCCGTCAAGGCCTTGGCCCAGGCGCTGGAGGAGATGGGGGCTGAGCAGGTGGACTGGAACTGGAAGCGGGCGCCCGGGGTGCCGGTGCAGGTTTGGCGGCAAGCCCATGCCGCCGCGGTCTCAGTGGGGGTCTGGGAGCACAGGCTGGTGCCGGCCTTGGCGGTGAGCGGGGAGCTCGGTAGCCTGGACAAACGCAGCATTGACGTCGTCGTTAGGCGCAATCTCTCTGGCATTCAGCGGTGCTACCGTCAGGATCTGGAGGCTGGCTTGGATCTGCACGGCGAGCTGGTGGTGACCTTTGTCATTGCTGCGGACGGCGATGTGCAGAGCAGCGAGGTGAAGTCCTCGGAGTACGGCGATGCGCCGATGAACGCGTGCGTGTTGCGGATCATGGACGGCCTGCAGTTTGCTGCACCTGGGGGGCAGGTGCGGGTCAGCTACCCCTTTGTCTTTGAGCCGGAGGGCTAGAGGCCACGCGGCCAGCCCGAGTACTGGCGATGTCTGCCTGACGGAGCTGCTACAGGATCTTAGAGTGCCCGAGTCCACCATCGTGCACATTCACCTGTCTCCTCGGCCTGAACCATGATCGCCTTGCTCTTCTTCCTCGCAAGCGCTCCCCAGGAGCGCCCACACACCGATCCTGGAGAGCCAACCTTTAAGACCCAGCTGGAGCCCTACGTCCAGGAGTACGCCGGCCAGGTCAAGTACTGCTACGAGACCCAGATCAAGTCCGACGAGGCGCTTCACGGCCGGGTCGAGATCGCCATGGTGGTCGGTGAAGGGCGCATGCAATCGGCGACGATTGTCCTGAACACGACGGGAGATGCGGCGCTGGGCGAGTGCATCGCCAAGAAGGTTGGAACCTGGAGATTCCCTCAGGAGCTGTCCGGAGAGACGGTCTACCCCTTCGTGTTTGAGCCTGCAGAGCAGATTGAGGCCAAGCCCGGTCCAGAGCCTATCTGCCTGTCAGAGCAGCAGTCTGGCCTAAGAACGCCGACCGTAGATTGCAGGCCTGCGGGGCAGGGAGAGCGTGCCGCGGAAGGGAGTGAGAACTAGCGATGCGCGTGTTTTTCACGCTGCTGCTTGGGCCGTTCGTCACCGAGTCGGCCGCTTTTCAGGAGGTCTTTGACAGGCACTCGGGACAGCTCAACTACTGCTACGAGACCCAGCTTGAGTCCAATCCGAGCCTCGCTGGGCGGGTTGAGATCGCAGTAGTGGTCTCCAGTAGCTACGTCATTTCGTCCGAGGTGGTTCAGAATACGAGCGAGGATGAGTGGTTGGGGGAGTGTGCCTTGGCCAAGGTGAAGCGGTGGAGGTACCCGCCGGAGCTTTACGGAGAGACGGTCTACGCCTTCTTGTTTGAGCCACCAGCTGAGGAGGCTGAGCAGCCCAAAGATGTGACTGTTGGGGAGACACCTAGCACTGGGAGGTGCTTGTTCCCGCGACTTTGTCTCCGGAGGGCTTCTCGCGGCGAAGGGAGCAAGGAATCGCGCGACGTGGAGTGAGTTGGAAAGCAGGTGTATCCTCCCCCCATGACCTTCCCCGAATACGACACCCTCGATGCCACAGCCATGGCCGCACTCGTCTCCGCAGGCCAGGTCAGTCCGGCCGAGCTGCTGGAAGCCGCCGTCGAGCGCATCGAGGCCCGCAACCCTGAGCTCAACGCCGTCGTGGACACCTTCTACGACAAGGCCCGGGCCGAGTCAGACTACTTGCCGGAGGGCCCCTTCAAAGGCGTGCCCTTCCTGCTCAAGGATCTCAAAGCCCAGCTCGCCGGCACGGTCACCACCAACTCCACCGCTCTGCGCACCGGCGTGGTCAGCACGCAGACCAGTGTGCTCGTGCAGCGCTACCAGGCCGCTGGGGTGCAGATCCTGGGCAAGACCAACACCCCTGAGTTCGGCATCATGGGCATCACCGAGCCCCGCACCCGTGGCGCCGCCCGCAACCCCTGGAAGCCTGAGCACACCCCGGGTGGTTCCAGCGGCGGATCGGGCTCGGCGGTGGCCGCACGCATGGTGCCGATGGCCCACGGCGGCGACGGCGGCGGCAGCATCCGCATCCCCGCGAGCTGCTGCGGGCTCTTCGGTCTCAAGCCCACCCGCGGCCGCAACACCATGGCCCCCTTCATGGGCGATGCCTGGGGTGGCTTTGTGCAGGAGCACGTGCTCACCCACTCGGTGCGCGACCTGTCTCTTATACACATCTCCGAGCCCACGAGACAGGCAGAAATCTCGT
>CAJXRZ010000126.1 GCA_913060515.1 uncultured Pseudomonadota bacterium
CTACACTATCCTCTTCGTCGGCAGCGTCAGATGTGTATAAGAGACAGCTTCACCAACAACACCGGCGTGGCGGTGCTCTTTGCGGAGCTCCCTGAGGAGGCCTTGAGAGAAGTGGAGTTCGCCACCCCCCTCTGCGAGGGCGCCCAGGACTGGGAGGACGGCGGACAGCTTCGACTCCTGACCGCAGAGGAGGCTCAACCTTTCGTGGATGAGCTGCGCATGGCCGGGGCCGCCGCCACTGGGGCCAACACCCTGCTGCTCCAGGAAGGCATCAAGACCGCCGTCGTCTCGCCTCCCGGTGTGCTCGGGGATCTCGGCGACACCGTGCGTGTTTCCCTTCTCGAGCAGGAAGAGCAGCTTCGCGTGGGCATCGAGCTCACCCACCTCAGCGATGGGCGCATGGGCCTGGTGGAGCAGACCGCTCTGCCCCTCCAAGACGTCGCCATGGCCGCCCTGGTGCTGCCCGCCGATCCCAAGCTTCCGGGCCTCCGCCGCTTGGTCTTGGTCTACGCCAGCGAGCACGCTGACAGCCTGAGCACCGCGCTGCCGTGGCAGGACCGCTTGGGCGTGACCCCCGTCAGCTTGGGAGAGTCTGAGCTCTGGTAGAGAGAAAGGCCCTTCGCGGTGTAGCATCCCCCCATGATGATGCCCGGTAGCCCCGAAGAAATCGCCGCCTTTGAGAAGATCCAGCAGCGCCTCGCGCCGCTCTTCCAGGCCGTCGCCAACGACCCGCGCAAGCCCCACAGTGTGGTGGTCATTCCCAGCCTGAGCCTCGACAAGGCCGAGCTGGAGAAGATCAGCGGCGTACATCACTATGAAGAGCGCCTGCTCTACATGCTGATGCTGCTGCGCCGGCCCACCATGCGCTTGGTCTACGTGACCTCCCAGCCCCTCAACCCCAGCATCGTGGACTACTACCTCCAGCTGCTGGCAGGGGTGCCCGGCAACCACGCCCGCAAGCGCCTGCACCTGGTCTCCTGTCTGGACGCCTCGGCCATCCCGCTCTCCCAGAAGATCCTGGACCGGCCGCGCATGCAGGAGCGCATCTTAGAGGCCATCCCCGACCCCCAGAGCGCCCACCTCTCGGTGTTCAACAGCACCGCGCTGGAGCGCAGCTTGGCCGTCTCCCTGGGACTGCCCCTCTACGCCACCGACCCGGCCCTCTGGGACCTGGGCACCAAGTCCGGCTGCCGCGAGGTCTTCCGTCAGGCAGGGGTCACCTTCCCCGACGGCTTTGAGCGCCTGCGCAGCGAAGACGACATCGTCGGCGCCTTGGCCAAGCTCAAGGTCATGCACCCCGGCCTGCGCAAGGCCGTGGTCAAGCTCAACGATGGCTTCTCTGGCGAAGGCAATGCCGTCTTCCGCTTCGAGGGCTGCCCCGAGACCGAGAGCGAGCGCCCGGAGTGGATCCGCAGCCAGCTCCCCAACCTGCGCTTCGAGGCCAAGACCGAGAGCTGGCCCACCTTCAAAGAGAAGTACGCCTTTATGGGCGGCGTGGTCGAGCAGTGGATCGACGGAGAAGGCAAGCGCTCTCCTTCCTGCCAGTGCCGGGTCAACGCCCTGGGCCAGGCGCAGATCATCTCCACCCACGACCAGGTCTTGGGCGGCCCCAACGGCCAGGTCTTCCTGGGGTGCACCTTCCCCGCCGACGCCGAGTACCGCCTGGACGTACAGAACGACTCCTTCAAGGTGGCTCAGATCCTAGCAGAGAAGGGCGTCGTGGGACGCTTTGCCACCGACTTTGTCAGCGTGCAAGGCGACAACGGCTGGACCCACTATGCCATCGAGGTCAACTTGAGAAAGGGTGGAACAACCCATCCTTTCCTGACCCTGAAGTTCCTCACCGACGGCACCTTCGACCCCCAGACCGGTCAGTTCCTCACGCCCACTGGGCGCCCGAAGTTCTACTACGCCAGCGACACCCTCTACTCGCCGGCCTACCGCGGCCTCTCGCCGGACGACCTCGTCGACATCGCCGTCTACCACGGCATCCACTTCCACGGCGCCAGCGAGCGCGGCGTGGTCTTTCACTTGATGGGGGCCCTCTCCGAGTTCGGAAAGCTGGGCCTGGTCTGTATCGGCGACAACCCGCAACAGGCCCGCTTCCTCTACAACAAGACCGTCCAAGTCTTGGACACCGAGACCAAGCGCCTGCATGGCGAGCGTGAAGCCAAGCTCCAGGAGAACTCCGATGCTTAAGCTGCTCCTACTCACAGCCTGTCAGCAGGACTACAGCGTCACCGAACGCACCCGCTCCATGAAGGTCGCTCCCTTGGCCGACGCCGGCGGACTGACCGTAGACGAGCGCACCACCGTCAACGTGCCGCTCTTCAGCGTCGGCAGCGGCGAGCTGCGCGTGGACCAAGTCACCGTGGTCAACGAGCAGAGCGAGGAGGCCTTCGTCCTCTTGGACGACTGGGCCAACGAGGACGGAGACGACGACGGGGTCTTGGACAACCTGGTCTTCGAGAGCGGGCGCACCGACCTGAGCGTCTTCGAGGAGCTGCACATCTCCTTCCGCCCTCAGACCGAAGGCTACTTCCGCGCGACCATCACCGTGGACACCAACGACAACCGCGTCGCGGGTATCGACCCTGTCGAGGGGCTGCACGACGGCTCCGGAGTGCACGTCTTTCAGGTGCGCGGCCTGGCCCGCTACCCACGCAGCTCCACCTACCCAGAGCGCCTGGACTTTGGAAAGCGACTGGTCGGAGGCGCCTTCTTTGACCTGGTGCAGGTGCGAAACACCGGCTCGGTCGTGCTCACCATCTCCGGCTACGGCTTCGGCGACGGCGACAGCAGCGCCTACTACGTCGAGACCCCCGACCCCGTCTACGTCTTGCCCGGCGACACCGAGCAGATCGAGGTCGGCTACATCCCCTCCAAAGAGCAGCGCGAGCTGGCGACCCTCACTCTGCTGACCTCCGATCCCAACGGCGACCCAGTGGTCGAGCTGATCGGCAACAACTGCGAGGACAGCCTGCACTCCAGCTGGGACTCGGACGGCGACGGCTTCGTGTCCTGCGGCGATGACTGCGATGACAGCGACGCCTCGATTCGCCCCGATGGCCAAGAGGTACCAAACGGCAAGGACGATGACTGCGATGGCCAGGTGGACGAGGCTGCAGACCGCATCTCAGACGACGACGACGGCGACGGTCTGAGCGAGAACGAAGGCGACTGCAACGACGATGACCCCAACATCGGAGTGGACGTCGAAGAGGACAAGAACAACAAGATCGACGACGACTGCGACGGCTTCGTGGACGAGGGTTCCCGCCGCTTTGATGATGACTTGGACGGCTTCACCAACCAAGCGGGGGACTGCGATGACTACGACGCCGCCATCTTCCCCGGTGCCGATGAGCTGGCCGATGAGATCGACAACGACTGCGATGAGAACATCGACGAGGGCACCTTCAACTTCGACGACGACCAGGACGGCGTGACCGAGGCCGAGGGCGACTGCGATGACTACGATGCCTGGTCCTACCCAGGCGCGCTCGAGGACTGCGACCAGATCGACAACGACTGCGACAACTTCGTAGACGAGGGCGAAGGCGAGGAAGAAGCTTGCGATTTCCTGGCTGACCTGATCGAGCCGCCGCCTCCCGCCAGCGGATGCAGCGCGACGGGCTCGCCGGCCTACAAGCTCACTGGACTCTGGGGCCTGAGCCTGCTCGCGCTGCTTGTCATGCGCAGACGCCAGGATTCACAGGTTTCCTAATCCGCTCGCGGTATCCTGCGGCATCGCCAAGAGATGCCTCATGTCTACCCGCCTGCTCCTCCCCGCCCTGCTGCTCGCTCTCACGGCCTGCGCCAAGGATGTCATCGAGCCGGATGACACCGAAGTCGAGGACACCGAGGTGGAGGACACCGAGGTCGAGGTCATCGACGCGGACAATGACGGCTTCGAGGAGGCGGAGGACTGCGACGACTCCGATGCGGCCATCAACCCCAATGCCCTTGAGATCTGCGATGGGGTCGACAACAACTGTGACGGCGCCACAGACGAGGGCTTTGACGCCGACGAAGACGGCCAGACCAGCCTGGACGAGTGCGCCGATGGCACCGACTGCGACGACACCGAGCCCACCATCTACGCAGGCGCGGACGAGGTCCCCTACGACGGCGTAGACCAGGACTGCGATGGCGAGGATCTGGTCGATGTAGACGCCGACGGCTTTGCCGGCGGCACCGACGGCCCAGACTGCAACGACGAGGACGCCACCATCTTCCCTGGCGCAGCGGAAGTGGCCAAGGACGGCATCGACCAGGACTGTGACGGCCTCGATCTGCTCGACGGAGATGGCGACGGCTTTGATGACCCGGACTACGGCGGAGACGACTGCGACGATACGGACCCGAGCATCAACCCGGGCGCCAACGACTACAAGATCGATGGCGTGGACGCGGACTGCAATGGCCGAGACGGCGGACGGGTGGACCTAGGCGACGTGGATGTGATCATCGACGGCTCCCCTGGCAGCTCCGTGGCCGTCACCTTGCTCGGCCGGAGCGTGGCGGTCTGCGACCTGGACGGAGACGGCGTGGAGGACCTGGTGCTCGGTGCCCCCTTTGGCAACGACTACACCGGCCAAGTTGGTGTTTGGTACGGAAAGAACGCGAGCACCTGGACCAACGGCATGCTCTTCGAGGACGCCGACACCTTGGTGAGCGGCGGAACCAATGGCTTCATTGGCTTTGAAGCCGACTGCGGCGATGTGAATGGAGATGGCTACGACGACCTCTTCTTCCAGCGCGGAGAGATCGATTTCTCCACCTACCAAACCGACTTTGGCGTGCTCTTCTTCTACGGCGACGGCTCTGCCATGGCGGCCAACGTCGACAGCTTCGACGCGGACGCTGAGCTGACCTTGGAGCTTGGCGTAGAAGCCGGTGTAGGCACCGTGTCCAGCGGGACACAGAGCAGCGGCGATGTGGACGGAGACGGCAGCATTGACCTGATCTTCAGTATTGGAAGCAACACCCAGAGCGCCTTTGACTACGAGGAGAGAGTCGTGATTCTGCCGGGGGCCACCTACTCCGGCGATGAAGACATGCTCGACTACGTCTCCCACATCATCGCGCCAGACCAACCTGCGCAGCTGGCGTGGGCCGGATCGACCGACGACTTGGACGGGGACGGCAACCCAGATCTCTTGGTGCTCTCCAGCGTCTACAGCTCGGACCTATACGATACCGGCGTGAGCGAGGACACGGGCTTTGAGCTGGAGGGGCGCGCGGACTTCATCGGCGCCCTACCCGCCTCCTCCGAGACGGAGCTGGCACTGGATGACCTGAGCGATGGCTCCTACATCGGCTCCAGTGGCATGTACTTCGGATTCCGTATGGTGGAAGGAGACTTTGACGGGGACGGCATCCAGGACCTCGTCGTGAGCAGCATTGGAGCCGACTCCGATGGCACCACCAACACCGGCGGAATCTTCTTCTTCTCCAACGCCGGCGCCGACCTGGCCGCAAGCGTAGGCGAGGTCGAGACCGAGGCTGACGCCATCTGCTACGGCGACCGCACCCTCGGTCTGCTGGGCTACACGATGCTCAACGCCGGAGACATCGACGGAGATGGCGCCGACGACCTCATCGCCGCCAAGCCCGACGTCGCCAGCGGATACCTCGGAAAGGGCGATATCTACTTGATCTTGGGCAGCACCATCGCCTCTGGCGCCGTGGACTGGGAAGACACCGCCTACATGCACTGGCGCGGCTCCTACAGCGAGGACGGCACAGGCAACACCATGGCCGTGGGCGACTTTGACGGCGACGGCACCCCAGACTTGGTCATCGGTGAGCCCAGCTACAGCAGCAACCTGGGCCGGGTCTACGTGCACCTGTCCTCGAGCTGGTAACCAGAGGAGCACCCCAGACCGAAGGCCCGGAGGCCGAGCCTTCAGCTCTCCAAGCCCCTGCGGCCGCCGAGCCTCTCTTGGCGGTCTAGCAGCTTGTGCAGCCGCTCCTCCAGCAGGGTCTCCCTGGCCTGACGGGCGGCATGTCGGGCCACCTTCAACAGCGGCACCAGGCGCTCGGAGCTGGCCCCTAGGGCCTCTACCTGCTCGCTGCTGGACTCCAGGAGTGCAGCGCCGGTCTCAAAGCTGCCCTGAGAGATCTGGGCGCTGGCCACCATCAACTGAACGAGCCCATGCTCTCCTGAGCGGCCGCGCAGCGCCATCCAACGTCCGGCGGTCTGCAAGCGCTGGAAGGCCTCGACGTGGTGGCCCTGAGCCAGCTCCCAGCTGGCGATGAGCAGGTCAGGCTCCATGGCGTAGGGCAAGCCGCTGCGGCGTACCAGAGCGGCGGCGCTCTCACTGACCTCGCGTGCGTTGTCCATGCCCCCTTGCTGTTCCAGCAAGCGCGCCCGCAGCATGCGGGTCGCTGCGGCCTCGGTGGCGGACTGTGCGCTCCACGCTCGGGTGTCGGCGTCGTCCAGGGCCCTCTCCGCCTCCTCCATCCGTCCCGCGAGCATGTGCGCGATGGCGACGCTGCGGAGCACCTGCGCTGCGTCCAAGTCCGAGGCGTGCAAGAGCGCCCGCTCCAGGAAGGGCATCGCGCGCTCGGCGTCTCCCAGAGCGACCAGGGTCTCCCCCTCCAGGATCTCCAAGAAGCGAGGGACCGCCTCCCCGGTGGCGATGGCACCCCGGGCATCTCGCAAACAAGAGAGTGCCGCCCCGACCCTCCCCACAGCAAGCAGGGTGCAGGCCTGACAGATCAGCGCTTTGACGCGCAGCTCGCCGTTCCCCGACCAGCGTGCTCGACGCTCTGCCTCGGCCGAAACGGGCACGGCTTCCTGGGTGCGACCAAGGTGGCGCAGGCCCTGGGCCAGCATCATCAAACCCAGGGCGCGGCTCTCCTCATCCTGGCTAGAGATGCGCCCAAGAAGGCGTTCTCGCCGGGCAAGCAGTCGCACGGCGTCGTCGTAGTTGCCGGCCTCAAAGCAAAGGCGTGCCGCCTCCATCAGGCTGGCCGCCCCCTCTACGGGTCGCTCGGCCTGAATCAGGTGCTCCGCACGGCGCTCACACACCCCGAGCTCCTCGGTCCCAATCAGCGCCGAGGCCGCGAGCAGGTTGAGCTCCACCACCCGGTTTCGCTCACGTACACCGCGCAAGAGCGACTGGTGCAGCGCCCGGCGTCGGAAGGCAAAGCCCTCGGCTGTGCGCACCAGCAATCGACGGCGGAAGAGCGAAGGCAACAAGCCAGCCGGTGGCGTGATGCCGGCGAGCACACAAGCCTTCTCCCACTCCCGCTTCCGCACGCTTCGGCCCAAGACCGCGGCCATCTCCAAGCTGCGGTGTCCCATGCCCGAAGACTCCACACTCAGAGCCAGGCGTGCCGCTTGAATGCGGATGGGCTCGGAGAGCAAGAGCAGCTCCTCCCGCTCGCGCCGGTCTCGGGCCAGCTCCACCAAAGCCTCTAGACGCCCTGCGCTGAGCTGTGCCGCCCGTGCAGCGTCCGAGGACGAGAGCCCCATCCTGCGCGCCAGAGCGAGCGCCTCCGGCCCGGGAATGGGCCCCAGGCGCATCGTCTTGCATCCGGGACGCCGACCCAAGGCCTCCAACAACACCGCCTCCCTGGAACGCCAAGGCAGAACCCCTTCCCGGTAGGACAGCACCACCATCAGGGGAAGCTTCAGCTCCTCCTGCACGATGTGTTGGGCAAAAGCCAGGCAGTCCCGCTGAGCATGCAGGTCCTGCAGGATCAACAGCACACCGCCGGGTTGCCGCTCCGCCAGACGCTCCACAAAGGAGGTCACAAAGCCTGCCCGAAGCGCCCCGTCTCGGGGGTCCGGGAAACGCACACGAGGCTGAATCAAACGACGCAGGCCGTCCAGGACCAGGGGATCCGGCCAGCCCCAACCCTGCACCGAGCGCAAAAAGGCCGCATCGAGCGAGCCCCCGCGCAGCACGCCCAAACCCAAGAGGCGCGCAATCATGCGTCCGGGCTCGTAGCTCTCGGACTCCGGCCCAGGCGGGCTGGAGCGCAGGATGGCAAAGCCTTCGGAGCGCGCGTGGCGCTCCAGGTCATCTAAGAGCGCAGTTCGCCCTGCCCCGGGTGGCCCTTGGAGTTGAACCAAGCCCAAACCCTTCTGGGCGCGCACTTCTGCGAGCACCTCCTGAAGAGTCCGTCGCTCCGGGCCTCGGCCCAAGAGCAGCGGTGCCGACGGGGCAAGCTCCACTCAGCGCTTCCGGCGCGCAAACAAGGCCAGCAGCCCAAAGACCATCAAGCCGCCGCCGCTTCCGCCGCCGCAGCCACCACAGCTGCCGCCGATCTCCAGAGTGTCGCCGTCGTAGCCGTCTGGGTCGGTGTCGCTGGGCTCGCCGGTGCCGCCCTCGTAGTCGTCATCACAGACGTTGCCGATGCCGTCTCCGTCCTCGTCTTCCTGGTCGGGGTTCTCGATGTCGTGGCAGTTGTCCACGTCGTCGATGATGCCGTCGTCGTCGTCATCGTGCGCGGAGACCTCGATGTCGATTCCACCGGCGTAGCTGGCCCCACCGCCGCCGCCCTCGGCGCCGCAGTTGTAAGCGTAGAAGCCCGCCTGTCCACCCTCGAGAGGCTCATCGTCCGTCGCCGTGATCAGGACGTCTCCGTCAAAGCTCGCGCGCAGGTTTCCGCCGTTGACCGAGAGCTTGATGCTCACCTCGCCATCGGGAAAGTCGACCTCTTCGGAGCCCAACTCCGTGACGTCGTTGCCGTCTACGCGCCAGAGAAACAGGGCGCCGTCCCGCGTCCCTTCCCCGGGAGGAGGCATGTCGTTGGCGCTGTGGAAGAGCAGGTAGTAGCTGTCCTTTCCATTGTGGTTCGTCACGATGCCCATCGCATCGTCGTCCTCATTGAAGATGGTCGCGTCCACGACCACGTTCTGGATCTCGTCTCCGGAGATGACCCAGTTGTCCGCAGCGTCCGGATCGTCGTTCACGCTGTCGTCGGTCAAGCTGTACAGGTTGCCATCGAAGACGTACCAGGGGTCCTGGTCGTAGCCGTTGTCCCAGTCATCGTTGTTGTCGGTGAAGGTGGCATCTTCCGGCTCAAAGTCGCTGACAGACCAAACTTCGATCGGTGCTGCAGTGGCGAGGCTGGTCAGTAGAAACAGCATGGGGTCTCCCTAGTTCTTGTGCGCATCATGCCCGGTCTGCAGGGTTAATGCCATGCCCCCCACCCATGAGGATGTCATGCCTGTGCGAGATCTGGCCGGTTTCTTGAACTTGCTCCGTGCCGAGGGTGAACTCGTCGAGATTGACGCCTGCGTCGATCCAGACCTTGAGATCGCCGAAGTGCACCGCCGCGTCATCGCCGCTGGCGGCCCGGCACTGCTGTTCAAGAACCCAAAGGGCAAAGGCTTTCCAGTCGTCACCAACCTGTTTGGGAGCGCCAAAAGAGTTGAGCTGGCTTTCGGAAAACGGCCCATGGAGTTTGTGCAGCGAACCGCCAACCTCCCCCACGAGCTCATGCCCCCCAGCTTAGGCAAGCTCTGGGGCATGCGGGACTACTTGGGCGAGGCCTTCAAGGTCGGTCTGAATCAGATGTCCTCGGGGCCGGTCACCCAGTTTGTGAACCGTCCAGGCGACATCAGCACGCTGCCCATGCTCAAGAGCTGGTCCGAGGACGGCGGCGACTTCATCACCCTCCCCTTGGTGTACACCGAGCACCCTGAGAACGGCAGTCACAACCTGGGGATGTACCGGATCCAGCGCCACGACAAGAACACCACCGGCGTTCACATGCAGATCGGAAAGGGCGGAGGCTTCCACTTTGGCGTAGCCGAGGCCAAGGGACAGGATCTGCCCGCCGTCATCTACACCGGTGGTCCTCCGGCCCTCATCCTCAGCGCCATCGCGCCGCTGCCTGAGAACGTGCCAGAGCTCATCTTGGCCAGCCTGCTCACGGGGGAGCGCCTGCGCATGGCGGACAATCCGGCCGGTCCCCTCCCCCTCGTGGCCGACGCCGAGTTCGCTCTGGTCGGCAAGATCAAGGCCGGTGTGCGCCGCCCTGAGGGCCCCTTTGGCGACCACTACGGCTACTACAGCCTGGAGCACGACTACCCAGTTTTCGAAGTCGACGCGCTCCTGCACCGAAAGGATGCGGTCTTCCCCGCCACCGTGGTCGGCAAGCCCCGGCAGGAGGACTTCTACATCGGGGACTACCTCCAAGAGCTGCTCAGTCCCCTCTTCCCCGTGGTCATGCCGGCGGTGCGGGATCTGTGGAGCTACGGCGAGAGCGGGTACCACGCACTCTCCGCCGCCGTTGTGCACGAACGCTACGGACGCGAGGCCATGGCCAGCGCCTTCCGCATCCTCGGCGAGGGCCAGCTCTCCTTGACCAAGTTCCTGCTGCTCACGGACAAGCCCACCGACCTGAAGGACTTCAAGAGCGTGATGGAGACCATCTTGGAGCGCTTCAACCCGGAGACCGACCTGTATGTGATGGCCAACCTCTCCATGGACACCCTGGACTACGCTGGCCCAGCGGTGAACAAGGGCAGCAAAGGCGTGATGCTCGGCATCGGCGACCCCGTTCGCAAGCTGCCGCGGGCCTTCGAGGGTTCCCTTCCCAGAGGGGCCAGCCACCCCACGGTCTACTGCGGAGGCGTGCTCGTCATCCAGGGTCCCAAGTACAGCAGCGACACAACGCTCCCCGGCGTGCTGGCCCAGCACCCCGATCTCCAAGACTGGCCCATGATCGTGCTCGTCGACAACGCCAAGCAGGCCACCCGCAGCGACCCCCGCTTCATCTGGACCGCCTTCACCCGCTTTGAGCCTGCAGCAGACCTGCACGCCCAATCCCGTGTGCACCGGCACCACCTGGTCTACAGCGGCCCCATCGTGCTCGATGCCAGGATAAAGCCCGGCTATCCAGATGAGCTCTTCTGCGACCCCGACACCGCCAAGACCGTGGATGAGCGCTGGAAGGAGTATTTCCCCCAGGGCGGCGTTGAGATGGGCGACTCCGATGTCGCCAACTTGGACTAGGGCCCAAAGGCTGCGCCACCAGGGCAAGGCTGCAAGGCTTTGGACAAGGCGCATCAGTACAACCCCGAACATAGTAGACTCCTTGGATGGAATCAAGAATGGATCGGCTGTACCGCCTCGTCGAGCTCCTCCCGAACCTCCCCATTTGGGGTGGCGAGGAGGCGCTTTCAGTCCAGGCGGAATCCCCTCTTCCTGTTGAGCGGGCGCTCAGCAGGCCAAGCCCCTCCACACAGGCGCTCACTCAGACAGGTCTCAGTGAGCGAGAGCTGGCGACGCTTCTCCAGGCCGACAGCTTGGCCCAAGCCCTGATGCTGCCCGCCGAGCTGCTCCCAACGGAGCGCTGGCTCCAAAGCGCTGACCTCGATGCGCCACCCGATGCTTGGTGGCGCCTGAGCCTGCCCATCATCGGGCCCCAGGGGACCTTGCTGCTCCTGGAGCTCTGCACACCCGAGGGGAGCACCCCCATGCAGTTCTTCTCTCCGCGCGGCGGAAGGCTTCAGCGCCTAGACTGACATCCGGCAGCCCAGGAGCCACTCTGCTCTGCAGCAGACCACGAGCCCGCAATGGCCCGCCTCGCTGTGGCCCACCGCCACCCTGGCCGTCTCCGCAACGCCCTCTCGAGCGCGCTCCGAGGACTTGCCCTCGTATGCGAGGCGATCGACCGACTGCAGCCCTTCTCTCAGGCCTTGGGGATCGAAGCCGTCTCGGTGGCTGACCTGCAGCTTGGCCTCGGGGCCCCAGAAGACCGCTCCGGAGCCACCGACATCGCTCGCGGCGAGACCAAACCCCAGAGTGAAGGACCAGCCTCACCGCTGCTGCGTCGCAGAAGCCACCGTTGACCAGCACCCCGTTGACTGTGAGGGCCGGGAAGGCAACCAAGCGCTGAACTTGGGTCTCGCCAAGCTTTCACCGCTCGACTCTGCGGGGGGGCCCAGGGGTGGACAGCGAGCAACAGGCGCCGTTCGCCTCAGGGACCCAATCGGCCGACAAGCCATCGGGCAGCCGCCTCCACATCGAGGGGTGTGGCGGAGTGACCTTGGGCTTCAATGGAGCCCGCAATCTGCCGCGGACTGCGCACCTTGACCCAGTAGTCTCCGGAGCTCTTCGGCAAGGCACCACAGTTCACAAGCCAAGCGCGTACCGGCATCTTCAGTCCGGCCTCTCGCAGCGAACAGCGAACAAGATGGGCTGCGGCTGCTGTTGGACGAAAGGGACATCTGTCCGCGGCCTGTGCGTAGGTCTCGGACCAGTTCTTGGTCTCAATGAGGTCCAGCCCCCGAGCGCTCAAGACAGCGTGATCAACCTGCGCCTCGAACCTGCGCTCTCCCATGAATCTCGTTGGTCTGCCTCTGAGTGAGCCGACGGGCGTGGGTGTGTGGATCAGCCGCCATCGAGGCCGTCTCAGTCTTGTGGGCAGCGAGCTCTCGAAACACAGCAATGGCACTGGCTTTGGACTCTTCGACCTCGCGCTTGGCCATATGCCGCGCAAGCTGCGACTTCGGGAAAAGAAGGAAGCGCCAAAGTCCGGGTTGTTCTTTGCGTTCAGCCTCCCCTCTCTCTGCCACCTGAAGCCTCTGAAGGGCCCGTGCCTCCTTCGAGGCCACGGTCGAGACCGCAGAGACGCCGAGCGCTTGGTGCTCGAGCCGACGCTGCTCGACTCTCGCCAGGACCTCAAGCAGCGCGCTGGACCGGGCGCTCTCCAGACGCTGCTGCAGGGCCAAGCGTTCCCCTTGGCACTCTGCGAGGCTCAAGCGACCGAGACCGGCAGGTTCAAGGAGAGCCTGCACCGCTTTGGTTGAACCGCAGCTCCCCAACTCCGTCATGCAGCGCTCCCCTCACGTTCTCTGCCCGAAGGGCGTGTTCCAGGATGCCAGGCTCAGTCCATGGACTCCATTGAGATCAGCTCCACGTCCCAGACCGTCAGGCCGTTGGGCATGCCGGGGCGGCCCTTGTAGCCCAAGGACTCCGGAATCCAGAAGCGCGCGGTCTCGCCGACGACCATCAGCTGCACCCCCTCCGTCCAGCCCGGGATGACCTGGTTCAGGGCAAAGGTCGCGGGCCTGCCACGGTTCACCGAGCTGTCCACCAGGGTGCCATCCGCGAGCCAGCCACTGTAGTGCACCGTGACTTTGTCGTTGGCGTCCGGGTGAACGTTGCCTCGGCCCCAAGTCAGTACTTGGTAGGCCAGCCCGCTGGGCAAGAGCTCCGCACCCAGCGTTGGCTGGGTGAAGGGTGCGATGTTCCCCACGCGGGTCTGCTGGACCTGTACCGCAGGTGCCTGCTGGACCGGAGCCGCAGAGGGCATCGGCGGTGGCAGCTGGGTGGGGGGATGGGGCTTGTTGAAGCAGGCGGTGGCGAGGACGAGGAGAAGCATGAAGCCAACATAGTGCGTCCTTCTGTATGGGGGAACCTTGGTCTTCCCTCCGGGGGGGCAAGCTGCGCCCCCATGCCCAAGTTGCCTACTCTTCTGAAGCCGTCTCCGGTGGGCCGTCCAAGCCTGAGAGCGCCCAGGGGTTTGCGAACACCGCCCGCATTGTCTTGGCCAGAACGCCGCCCTGTGCGCCGTCCATGTAGCGATGGTCAATCGTGGCGCACAGAGTGATCTGTGGCCGGACCTCCAGCTCATCCTTCTCATTGACCCAGGGGGCCTTCTTCAGGGCACCCATCAACACATAGACCGGAACGTGTGCGAAGGGTGTTGGCGGCGCAAAGCCCTCGTCCAAGCCGAAGCTTCCAACGTTGGTGATGATCAGGCTTCCGAAAGGGTAGGCCTCTACACCCAGGGCCGGAACCGACAGTCCAAACACGCTGGACAGGTAGCCGATCGTGTTGACCAGAGGCCGAATGAGCCAAGTAGGTAGGAACTTCAGCGGTCCCATCGACTTGTTGAAGTTGTCGTCCTTTCCCGAATAGAGCTTGACCGCAAGCTGGCGTAGCTCACGGGCCGCATCTACCACAGATTTTTTGTCAAAGTCGCAGACCTTGGCCTTGGCCAAGTTCTTCCCCTCTTCCAAGGCCACCAGGAAGGCAATGTCGACCGACTTGCGCGGCTGAAAGCGGCCCAAGCGAATCACCCCATTGAGCTTCGGTGCTGCGGCCAGTGCCTCGGCACAGGCTTTACCCACCAGGTGTGTGATGGTCACCTTCTCTCCGCTCGTCTCACGCAGCCAAGCGATGTAGGCCAGGGCCTCCGTCGCATCCAAGGTCAGCTTGCCGTAGATGTTCCCCTCACGCGGTTGGGACCACGAGGCGATGGCGAGCTTCTGACGGATAGACATGGACATGGGGCTGTCTCTTATACACATCTCCGAGCCCACGAGACAGGCAGAAATCTCG
>CAJXRZ010000127.1 GCA_913060515.1 uncultured Pseudomonadota bacterium
GCCAGAGGGTGGTTCCACCATCGAGATCGAGTACGCCCTCTACGGTGACTGCGAGAGCTGAGCTCTCCCCCGGTTCTCCACCGGTTGGTTCAACACCACAGGTCAGCCTTCGGGCTGGCCTGTGCTGCGTTTGGAGTCCTCGGCCCCCTTGGGGGGGGGGGGGCGCGAGTTGGAAGCCCGCACCGCAAAGGAATCCCATGTTGTTCTTGCTCCTCCAGGCCTGTCAGGGGCCAGACATCCAGAATGATGGCCCCAGAAGTGGACCGGTCTGCACACTCAGTCTTGGCGAGCAGGTGGACTTTGGGGAGATCGAGGTCGCGGGCCTCAGCGCTCCAGTCCAAGACTTCTTCACTCTGAGCAACACAGGCCAGGCCACCTGCGAGCTGCAGGACGTCTCGCTAGACTCCCAGGTCTTTGAGCTGGGGCCCATCTCCGAGCCGCTGCTCTTGGCAGGCGCATCGATGGAGTTGAGCGTGAGCTACAGCCCCACAACGGCCAGCACAGACCGGGCTCTGCTCATCGTGCACTCCAGCGACTCCAACGTCCCTGTGCAGACCCGCCAGGTGCTGGGCCAGGGCTTGGCCCCAGTGCTGGCCTTGGCCCCCAGCGAGCTCGACTTTGGCAGTCTCTACGCGGGCTGCGTTCAGGAGGAGGGACTGCGCATTGAGAACCAGGGCAACATGGACCTGGTCGTTCGTGAGTTGGAGTTCAGCACGGGGAGCGCGGAGTTCGCCCTCTACCAGGACGATCTGGGGCCCCTGCCTTGGGTGATTGCCAAGGGGGACGGCATCGATCTACGGGTTGAGTACGCGCCCGTAGATGGCGCCGCGGATGCGGGAGCCGTGCGGGTGGAGAGCAACGATCCCCTCCAAGCCGGCGCGGTGACCCTCTTCTCGGGGGAGGGGAAAGACCAAGACCAAGTCGATCGCTTTGCGCCCGAGGCCAGAACGAGCATGGACATCCTGTTCACCTTGGACCGGTCCTGCTCCATGTACCGCCACGAGGAGGACCTCCAAGACAATTTTGAGCGCTTCATCACGAGCTTGGCCAGCGCCGACGGCGACTATCGGGTGGCCGGGGTGGTCAGCAACGACGGCTGCATCCTGGGAGAGACGCTCTACGTAGACAGCTCGTTGAGCGCCGCGAAGCAGAGCGAGGTTCTGGAGGAGCAGCTCTGCCTGGACTTGAGCAACTGCCCGCTGAGCAGCTCCAACGGAGAGCGCGCCTTCATGTTGATGGAGGCTGCTCTGTCCAGCGGCACTTTGGGGGCCGGGGGCTGCAATGAGGGGCTGCTGCGAGAGGACGCCGACCTGCACTTGGTGGCCATCTCCGATGAGCCGGAGCAGAGCATCAACCCCTACACCTACTACGTTTCCCTGTTTGAGGGCCTCAAGGCCGACCCCGACCAGGTCAGCATCCACGGCGTGGGCGGCGACTACCCCAGCGGCTGTGAGAGCGCGATGGCCTTCGCCGGTCTGTATGAGGCCAGCGTGGCCACTGGCGGCTTCCTGTGGAGCATCTGCAGCGCGGACTACGGCACAGACCTGGGGACCTTGGCGACGGTGAAGGCACCGAAGCTGACCTCGCTGGAGCTGAGTGGTTTTCCTGTGCCCGAGACAGTCAAGGTGCTCATCGACGGGGTGAATGTGCCCAGCGGATGGACCCACACTCCTTCAACCAACACCGTGGGCTTTGAGTCCGGTGAGTGGCTGCAAGTGGGCTCGGTGGTCGAGGTCGCCTACACCCTGCAGGAGCGGTGTGAGCCTTGATCGCTCTGCTGCTGACCCTTCTCGCCTGTGGTCCCTCCCGCGCCGAAGACAGCACTGGCCGCGAGATCCAGGACTCGCCCGTCGGCCAAGAGCCAGGCCCCTGTGGACTGGGCATGCAGCCTGAACTGTTGGACTTTGGGCTCGCGACCCTTGGCGCAGAGCCCATTGAAGTCCTCCTGACGGGAGAAGGAATTCTGCCGGACTGAGCTGTCACAGCAGGCCACTCCCCAGCGTATGGATGGGCATGCTGCTCTCGCTTCTTCTTGCGTGTGATGTGCCCGTGGAAGCGGAGGAAGTTCTCCTGAGCGAGACCCGTTCCACAACGGCCTGCCAGCTCTCCTCTCCAAGTACAGAACTGGACTTTGGCGCAGTCGAGGTCAGCGAGACCCCTGCCACCCTGTCCGTGGAGTTCGAGAACACCGGAGAGGGTACCTGCCTGCTCCAGGGCTTGTCCTTCACCCAAAGCGGCGCCGCCTTTGAAGTCGCAGAGTTCAGCGAGCCCCAGCTGGATCCCGGTCAGAGCCTCAGCGTTCAGATCACCTACAGCCCACCACATCGGGGTGTAGACCAGGCCACGCTGGTCATTCTCAGCAACGATGCCGAGAACCCGGACCGACGCCTTGCGGTGCAAGGCCAGGGACTGGCCCAGGAGCTCTCCCTCTTCATCCACCCCCAGCCGCTTCAAGAGACCGCAGTGGGCTGTGAAGACACACACTCCCTGACCCTGGCCAACACAGGGGAGAAGGACTTGGTCATTGAGGGGGTGACCCTGGGCGGAGAGAGCGAGAGCTTCCAGTGGTCAGAGGACGCCCTCGCTCTGGCGTTCCCTCTCACCCTTCAACCGGGCCAGGCCCAGAGCATGGACTTTGTCTTCCAGCCCCTGGTAGACGGGCTGCTCGGAGGACACCTCCAGGTGCAGTCGGACGACCCCTTCGGCCCGGTGCACATCGAGCCCCTGACCGGCCGCGGGGTGGTCATCGAGCAGGTCGCAGACCGGTTCATACAGGAAGTCCGCCCCAAGACCGACGTGGTGTTCGCCTTTGATTGGTCCGGTCCAATCGGCTTCTTCTGGTCCTTTGCACCCGAGGTCCAGTGGATGACCGATGTCTTGGATGAAGCGAACGTGGACTACCACATCATCGCGGTCGTAGGCGACGAGGGCTGTCCGGTGGGTGGTCAAGGCCCAGTAGATTCAACACAGTCCTGGAGGGAGCAGACCGAGCGCTTCAGCGAGCAGGTCTGTATCGATGGAACCCAAGTGTGCCCCTACATCGGTGCCAACCAAGAGCGCGCCTTCATGATGCTGGGGGCCGCGCTGGACTCGGAGAACACCGGGCCAGGAGGATGCAACGAAGGCGTGTTCCGAGACGACGCCGAGCTGCACCTCATCAGCCTCTCGGACGAGCCAGAGCAGAGCTCTGAGACCCCTGAGACCTACATGGCGCGCTTTCAAAACTTGAAGGACGACCCCGCAGACCTCACCTTTCATGGCATCGGTGGCGAGATGCCCAACGGCTGCGGAAACGCCGCGGCATACGACCGGTACTACGATGCGGTTGTTGCGACCGGGGGAGCGTTCAGAAGTATCTGCGATACGGACTATGTGGGCCACATGGTGGCCCTTGGAGCGGCCGTGGTCCCCGAGCGACACCAGTTTCAGCTCAGCAGACGGCCTGTGCTTGAGACCCTAAGGGTGGAAGTGGACGGCGCTTGGCAGGAGGCCGGCTGGGCCTACGATGCCGAGAACAACAGAGTGGTCTTCGAGGAGAATCAAGAGCCAGGACGTGGTTCAGAGTTCGCCTTTCACTACGCCGAGCAAGAGGACTGCCATGGGTGAGCGCCCGCACCGCCCTTCAACAGCTTGGCCTCGCTGCACCGAATGCGTCCTGAGCGTGGGCCTTCTCCTCTCATTGCTCGCCTGTGGTGTGCCTGTTGAAGAAGCAGAGATCTTGCTCACTGAGCCCTCTCCCGCTGCCCTCTGTCAGCTCCCCTCCACGGACACAGCAATAGACTTTGGCGCAGTCGAGGTCACCGAGCCCGCCACCTTCACCCTGGAGTTCGAGAACACCGGGCAGGAGACCTGTCTCATCCAGAGCCTCTCCTTCATCCAGAGCGCTTCCGCCTTTAAGGTCGCGGCGCTCAGCGACCCTTCGCTGGATCCCGGTCAGCGGCTCAGCGTGGAGCTCGCGTACAGCCCACCGCATCGTGGGGTAGACCGGGCCGTTCTGGTCATGCTCTCCAACGATGCCCAGACCCCTGACCGGCGCCTGCCGGTGCAAGGACAGGGAGTCGCTCAGCAGCTCTCTCTCTCCCTCCAGCCGCAGTCAGTCCAGGAGACGGCGGTCGGCTGTGATGGGACACAGACCCTGACCTTGGCCAACACCGGGGAGAAGCCCCTGGTTGTAGAGGCCGTCACTCTTGGCGGGGAGGGCCAGAGCTTCCAGTGGTCGGCGGATGCGCTCGCGCTGGCCTATCCCCTGACCCTTGAGCCCCTTCAAGCCCAGAGCATGGACTTTGTGTTCCAGCCCCTGGTCGACGGGCTTGTGGGAGGGCACCTGTCGGTTCACTCAAACGACCCCCTCGACCCGGTCTACATCGAGCCCCTGACTGGCCGTGGGGTCGTGATGAAGCAGGTCACAGATCGCTTCGAGCAGGATCTGCACCCCAAGACCGACGTGGTCTTCTCCTTCGACTGGTCGGGTCCTATCACCATCTATTGGAAGTTCGCCGCAGAGTTTCAATGGATGACTGCTACTTTGGACGCGGCGAAGGTCGACTACCACATCATCGCGTTGCTCGGGGATGACGGCTGTCCAGGAGGCGGGAATGGTCCGGTGACGCGCCTCCAGTCCGTGGATGAGCAGACGGCGCTCTTTGCGGAGCAGATCTGTGTTGACACAGTCAGATGCCCTTGGCAAGGAGCCAACGATGAACGTGCATTCATGATCTTGGAGGCCGCTTTCACTGCAGAGAACACAGACAGTGGGGGATGCAACGAGGGCGTATTTCGGGACGATGCAGAGCTGCACTTGATCAGCTTCTCCGATGAGCCTGAGCAGAGCGACGAGAAGTGGTGGGTGTACGTTGACCGCCTGCAAGCTCTGAAGAGAGAGCCGGAGGATGTCACTTTTCACGGCGTCGGAGGGGACCAGCCGCTCGGCTGTGAGGGCTTCAGACCCTATTATCTTTACTACCAGGCGATTGTGGCGACTGGAGGGGAGTACCGAAGTCTCTGCGGGACCGACTACATCGGCCACATGCAGGCACTTGGAGCTGCGGTCACCCCCGAGCGCTATTCCTTTCCACTCAGTGAGCAGCCCATGCTCGAGACCCTGAAGGTAGAGGTGGACGGCGTGTGGCAGCAGAAGGGCTGGTCCTACGATGCCGAGGAGAACCAGGTGCTCTTCGAGGAGAACTGGGAGCCGCGCAACGGCGCTGAGTTCGCCTTTCACTATGTAGAGCAAGAGGACTGCGAGAGCTGAGAGACCGACGGAGCCCTGAATCTACGCCGCGCGTACGGCCTCCAGCGGCAGCAGGTCCTCCAAGGCGTCTTGAAGCGCCAGCAGATCCATCTCGCGTGTGCCCACAGAGCTCCCCTTGAGCAGGGTCACCGCGACCCGGTTCCGGCTGGCGCTAAGGCGGAAGCGGTGGGGCACGCTGGCACAGCAATAGTCGGCCCCCATGGCGATACAGATTCGTGGGCCGAAGCGCTTCCGGAGCAACGCCATAAAGCGTCTTGGATCCAGGGGAAGCGCTGGATGGAGCCACACGCGTCCGCGGCCAATGAGCTGGGTCTTTGTACGCATGCCTCTCCTATCGGCGTTTCCCAAGGAAGAGTGAAGCGAACAGGCCTAAATCCCCCAAGCGCGCGCTATACTGGGGCTCTACTGGCCCTGGGGGGTCTCGCGCATGCTGTTCACCTTGCTCCTTGCATGTACTGCTGGAGAGGAGGACCCTCTCCTCACGGACCCGGGTTCCTCAGGTTCCTGCACTCTGTTCATCCCAGAGGCGCTCCTGGATTTCGGCCGGGTTTATGTCGCGGGGGAAACCGCCGAGAGACGGTTGCGGGTCCGCAATGACGGGGACGCTGAGTGTGTGCTCAGAGAGACTCAGCTTGTAGGAGAGGCCGAGGACTTCTCGGTCCCGACTCAGGACCTCCAAGCTCTTGGGCCTGGGGAGACCCGAGATCTGCTCCTTCACTACATCCCTAGACAAGACGGGGCAGATCAGGCCGAGCTGCACATCCTGTCCAACGATACTGCAGCCCCCACCTATGTCATCGAGCTTCAGGGCGATGGGCTGGCCCCGCGCCTCGAAGCCTCGATTCAGGAGCAGACGGAGCCCGTCATGCTGGGCTGCACAGAGGAGTTCGTACTGCTCCTGAGCAACCGCGGGAGCGTAGCGCTCCAGGTAGAAGCGCTGTCCCTTGTCGGCGCACCAGACTTGGCTTGGAGCGAGTCATCGCAGGCCGAGCTCTCCAAGCTGCCCTTGTCCGTGGGGCCGGGTGAGAGTCGAGCCCTCACCTTGCTCTTCGCCCCTCTGAGCGCAGACAGCGCCCAAGAGGGCACCCTCCAGATCCTCAGCAGCGATCCCGAGGAGCCGAGCGTCGCCGTCTCCTTCAAGGCCGCCGTAGACCAGGACGCCCATGAGCAGCGCTTTGAGCTGCCCCTCCAGCCCAAGACGGATGTCCTATTCGTCGTCGACTGGCTCACCACGGACACCAAGCTGGTGCCCTTCTTGGGTGCCTTCGGCACCTTCCGCAAGGAGCTGACGGCCTTGAATCTGGACTATCAGATCTCCGCAGTCGTCCAGAGCGAGGGCTGTCACATCGGAGGTTCAGGTCCGGTCACCCAGGACCTGTCGGCTGAGGCCCAGGACGCTCGCTTCATCGAGCAGGCCTGCAGCTCGGTGGACACCTGTCCCCTCGACGGTCCCGACTCTGAGCGCGCATTCGTGGTGGCTGAGCGCGCAGCTGGGGAGAGCAACGCGGGCGCAGGTGGGTGCAACGAAGGTCTGTTCCGGGACGACGCGGAGCTGCACATCATCAGCATCTCTGATGAAGCGGAGCAGAGCTACGAGGAGATGAGCGTCCACCTGGCGCGCCTGCAGAGTCTGCGGGAGAACCCCTCCGATGTGGTGCTGCATGGTATCGGTGGCCCAGCCCCAAGAGGCTGTGCCGACGCGGACTTCTATGACCGCTACTACCAGGCCACCCTGCTCACGGGCGGTGTCTTCCGGAGCATCTGCGAGCCGGACATGGACGCGCACATGAGCGCCTTCGCCCAGGGCGTGGTGCCGCAGCTCAACCCCTTCGAGCTCGATGCGCTGCCGGTTCTGGAGTCGATCGAGCTTGCCGTGGATGGTGTCGCAATAGAGTCCGGGTGGAGCGTGGACCTTGAAGCGCTCACCCTGAGCTTCGATGCTGGAGCAGAGCCCGCCAGAGGCTCCGAGGTGGTGCTCTCCTACGCCAGCCCGCCGCTGGAGTGTCGCGACTAGGTCCGGGCATTTGCACGCGGACTCAGCCAGCGCCCGGCGAAGCAGCGGGCTAATAGTCGCCCCATGATCTGGGTCGGCTACACCACCGAATACCGCGAGGGCGGCAAGCAATTGGCCCGCGCGGCCAAGACTCTGGCCGCCGATAGGGCCAAGGCCCGGCCCGACTGCGAAGTGGTCTTGGCCAAGGTCGAGTCCAAGGCGGAGTTCGTGGCCAGCTTGCAGGCTGCCCAGCCCCTGGATGAGCTGCACCTGGTGGCCCACAGCGGCATGTACGGGCCGATGTTTGGCACCACCGACTGGCCCGAGCAGCTCTCTCCCCACGAGTGGCGGGCTCTCTCCCTGGAGTTCGCCCCAGGGGGCCAGGCCTGGTTCCTCTCGTGTCGGTCTGCGCGCTGGTTTGCGCCCTTCTTCGCCAACACCTTCAAGGTGCCCACCTACGGCTTCCACTGGTACACCAGCTACTCGGCGGCGCCCAATCGCTTCCGTTGGGAAGGCCCCGGAGAGAAGACGGGTCCGCTCTATGTGATGGGCGCTCCCGGTCGAAAGTCCCATGGTCTGAGCGGCTCGGTGCTCAAGTACGTGCTGGGCCGGGGAGAGGCCCCCAAGCGCTTCGAGCCCCAGGACCCCGAGCAGGGCTCCTACGATGAAGTGGCAGCCCTCTACGACGCCGTCTTCGACGACATCCGCGTGCGTCAGGACGAGTGGGCTTGGTTGGACAAGCGGGTGCCGGCCGGCGCGCGGGTCTTGGACTTGGGCTGCGGCAACGGGGCCTTGCTTCAGCAGCTCTCAGACCGCATCGCCAGCGGTGTCGGGCTGGATCTGAGCGCCGGACAGTTGGAGCGCGCCCGGGAGCGTTCAGCGGGGAACGAAAAACTGCGCTTTGAGCAGGTGAGTGGCCCCAAGATCCCCCTTCCAGACAACAGCATCGACGTCGCCCTGTCCCTGCTGTCCTTTCGCTACCTGGACTGGGACCCCTTGATGCAAGAACTGAAGCGGGTGCTCACGCCGCAGGGTCGCTTGCTGCTGGTCGATATGGCCGCTGCGCCGATGAAGACCCGGGAGCTGCCTCGCGCGGCCAAGGACACCTTGCTGAGTCGCCATCGCAGACGCGCCTACCCCAAGGCCGCACAGGCCCTCAAAGAGCTGGTCGCACACCCCCAGTGGCAGCAGATGCTCACTCACAACCCTATCCGCGGCGAGCATGAGTACCGCTGGTACCTGGAGAGCCGTTTTCCGGGGCAGCGCATGGAGCTGCTGAATCTGGGCTGGCATGCACGCGTGTTGGCCTTTGACTCGGGGCCCTTCTCCCAGGCCACCTTGAGTCCCATGCAGTACCCATGAGTCAGGACCCAGCCGGGCCTACCTTGGGCATGTTGGACTGGGGGATTGGAGGCTGCTCGGTGTTGGCAGCGCTCCAGGCCCATGGGGTGGGCTGTCGGGTGCTCTACGCCTCGGATTCTGGAGCGCCGCCCTACGGCAAACTGACCTCGACTGCGCTGGCTGTTCGTGTACAGCAGGTGGCGGAAGAACTGATGGCCCGGGGGGCCCAGCAGGTGGTGGTGGCGTGCAACGCCGCGAGCACCGTGTGTGCCCGGATCCCGCTCCCACTGCTCTCCGTGATTGACGCGGGGGTCCAAGAGATTCGTGCGAAGGGCTACTCGCGGGTGGCCGTTTTGGGGGGTAGGCGCACCATCGAGAGCCAGGCCTATGTGGCTGCTCTGCCTGAAGTTGAAGTGATTCAGCGTGTCGCCCAGCCCTTGTCTGCCCTGGTCGAGGCCGGTCAGCTCCAGGGACCTGCCGTGCGGGCCGCCGTCGTCGAGGTCATCTCGGGCCTGCCCAAGGTGGACGCCCTCGTTCTGGCGTGCACCCACTACCCGGCGCTGGCCCCGCACTTCGCTGCGCTGCTCCCTGGGGTGCCTCTCGTGGACCCAGGGGTGGCGCTGGCCCAGGGCCTGGCCAAGGGCTTGGCGCCCGGGAAGGTGCAGGCGCGCTTCTTCACTTCGGGCGACCCCGCATCCATGCGAGCAGCGGCCCTGGCCGCGTTCGGGGTAGAGATCCAAAGCGTGGAGAGTCTGCTGTGTTGATCTGGCTGTTGTTGGCATGTGGCCGCTCGGAGTCTCAGGACACCGGACCCTTCGACTCGGACCAGGACGGCGTGCGCGATGGCCTGGACTGCGCGCCCGACGACCCCAACATCGGCCCTGGTCCCGAGGTCTGCGATGGCGTGGACAACGACTGCGATGGCCTGGAAGACGAGGGCTTTGACTCGGACTCCGACGGCATCCCGGACTGCCAGGAGCCCTGCCCCTTGATGGTCAGCACCACGGGCAGCGCAGACGGAGACGGGAGCTTGGACAATCCCTTTGCGCGGGTGAGTCAGGCTCAGGCGCGGCTGGATGACTTCTGCTCGAGCATCTCGCTGCTGCCTGGGGTCTACACCGAGTCCGTGGACTTTGGCAGCCAAGAGATCTGGCTTCAGTCCTCGCAGGGCGCCGAGCTGACCGTGCTTCAAGCCGAGGGCCCAGGACCGGTGATTGTCGTTGAGGGCCGCCAAACACAGGCCTCTGGTGTGCAGGGGCTCACCATTCGCGGAGGCAGCGGACGCGCGGGAGATGGCTCGGATGCCTTGCCCGATGCCTACGCCCATGGCGGCGGCCTCTTTGTGAAGTCCTCGGACCCAGTGTTCTTGGATCTCATCCTGGAGGACAACGTGGTCACGGGGCGAGGGGGAGGCGCTGCGCTGATCGACTGGGACGGCCGGCTCGAGAGCAGCCTCATCCAGAACAACCAGTCCACCGACTACCCCCAGTACGCCGGCGGAGGGCTCTTCCTCTACGACAGCGCTGGGCAGGTGAGCGGCTGCACCTTCCAAAGCAACCAGGCCCTCGGTGAGGACGCTGACGGCGGCGCCATCATGCAGTGGCTTGGGGGCAGCGAGCTTGTGGGCAACCACTTCATAGACAACCTGGCCGTGGGAAGCGGGGGCGCCCTTCGCAGCGCCGACGCCGAGGTCTTTGTGGTGAACAACCAGCTCAGAGGCTCAGACCCAGAGGCCATGCGCTTCTCCTACGACGATGTGGGATTGGTCGCGAACAACACCATTCAGGACAGCGTTCTGGACGGAATTCGCAGTCAGACCTCGGGCAGCTACGTGGGCACTGGGCCCGTCTTGGACATCGCCAACAACGTCATCACGGACTCGGGCCGCTACGGTCTGTACGTCACCGGTCGGCACCGCATGACCTTCCGCTCCAACCTGATCTGGGCGTCCGCGGAAGCCGACCTGGAGGTCACCGAGGACTGGGAGGAGGGCCCTGACAACCTCTACGCTGCGCCCGCCCTGAGCGCCGAGGGGGTGCCCGATGCGGACTCTCCAGTGGTGGACGCAGGCTTGGACATGAGCCGCTGGTTCACCCAGGACATCGATGGGACCGAGCGCCCGCTGGGCGGGGCTTGGGACATCGGCGCGGTGGAGCTGGAGCCCTGAGAAAGACCTGCTAAAGGCCCTGCAGAATCTGAATCTCCCGACCCACGACGACCTGCACAGCGGCGGCGTTCTCTGGGGGTTGGTAGCTGCGTCCAACGAAGCTCTCGATGACCTGGCCACCGGCGTCGAGAGCAAGCCACTCGCGTAGGGGTTCTCCCTCGTCCCAGCCCTCAGCGGGGGCCGTGAACCAGCCCTGTTGGACTTGGAGCGTCGCGCTCAAGTCAGGGAGCGGGTGCTTTGTGCCCGGCTGAATGGGCGCCGGCTCAAAGATGGCCGGCTCTTGGGGGTCATCCCGCCAGTCGCAGTGCACGTGGGTCTCGTAGTAGCCGACGTAGCCAGCACCGTTGTCATCGCAGGCGGCACCCAGGGCCGAGAGAGAGACATTGCTTGGCTTGAGGTCGGCGGCGTCCCCGTAGACATGTCGGCTGTAGGTCGCTCCGCCAACGCCGGCGTTGTAGCTGATGTTTCGATAGCCGCTGTTGACCGTCAGGGGGCCCAGGTCGTCTCGCAGCTCTTGGAGGCGCTCGATCAGGTGGGGCTGAAGGATGCCGTAGCGTCCCTTGCGTTCGGCCAGGAACTCCTCGAAAGTAAAGTTCGGCGCGAGCTTCTGCTCTACGTCTGCGACCTTGCTCAGGTCCAAAAAACGCTGGGGTTTGCTGTACTGCGCGCTGCCGTTGAGGGGCTCGGGGTAGTCGTAGTCCGCACCCCAAGAGGACTGGTGGTTCACCAGGTCAAAGCACACGGTCCAGTCCATCTGCGGCCCAGGAAAGCAGAGGCGATCCAGCTCGGGATCCACAGGTTCGCCAGTGTCTACGGGCTCGCCGGTGTCCGTGTCTTGGGGCTCACCGGTGTCGGTGTCCGGGGGCTCGCCAGTGTCTTGGTCCAGCTCGCGGGGGCCTTCGCGCAGGGGGCGCTCAATGGGCTCCGGCGCGCAGCCCAAGGCAAGGTCCAGGACGCTGAGTCCCATTCCGAGGATCAACACGCTCACAGACGGCCTCCAACAGCGGCGCCCAGCACCTGTTGCGGGGTGAGCACATCTTGTCCGATGAGCTGGCCGCTGGCCAGTGAATAGCGTTGAACAACGCCGATCTCTGTGGAGACCCACAGTGTGTCCCCGTCGACGAGGAGCTGGGTGACCGGGCTGGCGTTCCCAGGCAGGATGCCACTGAGGAGCGCGCCTTGGCGGTCGGTGCGAAAGACGGCGCCGGAGTCGTGCCCAATGAGCAGCTCATCGCTGGTGCACGCCAGGGAGCGGATGCCTTGGGGCAGCTCCAAGTCCAGGGGCTCAACCTTGCCCAGCTCAACGGTGGCCAGAGACACGCCTCCACGCCAGCCCCAGTCCATGGCCAGCACCTCGACGCCGTCCGGACACGCAGCCACGGGCCCGCTGAGCGCCTGGGCCTGCTTCTTCTTGAGGTCGATGGGCTCCACCGCGCCACCCGGGTAAACCTCGAAAAGGCCGGCATAGGGGGAGGAGGCGATGACACGACCGTCCGGCGCTTGGGCAGCGTCCATGGCCTCGGCCTGCAGCACCTCTTGAACGCTCAAGTCCAAGGCGCGGCGCTCCAGCTGGCCGTCCACGCTGCGCACGAGCACGCCGCTGGGGCTGATCAAGAGCTCGGCGCTCGCCACGTCCAGTCCTGGAATGGGGGTGGACCAAGCCTCTCCCTCCAAGCGGCTCAGCGCGCCCTTGTGGTCGGAGACCACCACAGACCCGTCAGGCATCAGTCCCGCAGCCGAGGCCACGCCGTCAAAGTCGAGCACGCGGTTGGCTTGTCCGTCAAAGAGCAAGACCTTGCCTTGGCTGACCCACACGGCCTTCTCGCCTTGGGCGCTCAGCTTCACGCCGCCGGGCAGGCGCTGGTCCAGGAGCTGTTGCGCGCCACTGCTCATGTTGAGCAACCAGACGCTGTTGTCGTCAAGGGCCGTCAGTACGAGGGGAAGATCAGGGTGAACCTGGATCTTGAGAATGTAGCGCTCGGCGTCGAGGTGCAGCTGGGCTTGGTGCAGCAGGGTGCCGTCCAGAGTGCGCAGCATCATGTGGCCCTTGGCATCGGCCAGGACGAGGTGTGCGCCAGAGAAGTCAGCTGCATCGACCCAGAACTCGCCCGCCTCGGCCAGTAGCTCAGGGTCCTCTTGCAGGTCCCAGCTGTATTGGTTGCCGCCACCGTCGATGAAGTTGACGCGCAAGGCGCCAGAGTCTGGGTGCTTGTCGTAGGCGCCTGAGGCGGAGATTTGGGCGCTTCTCACACCTTCTTCGACCCGGTAGATGGCACGGGAGCGGCCGTGGAGCAGGTCGTAGACCACGAGATCCCTGTCTGAGATCACCTGAAGGACCTCGGCTCCCCGGGGCCCGAGCTGAATGGCGCCCATGCTGGAGGGGCTGCGGCCGGCCAGGGTGCCGTCGGCCTCGAAGCTCTGGAGCCAGCCGGAGCTGATGGTGGCGTAGCTGCCGTCCAGGCCAAGGGCGACCTGGGTGTCGCCGATGGCGCCGGGGTAGGGGCCGGAGAGCACCTTGCCGGACCATGGGACCACGCGGCTCACGCTGCCTTGGTTGCTGGCGTAGAGCACCTCTCCGTCGGGCAGAAAGCGCAGCGCAGCGTAGCCTTCTGCTTGAACGGGAAGGCTCGCAGAGGTCTGCAGCCCCCCCTGAACGCTCCACTGTTCCACGCGGCCGTCGGCGCGCGCGATGAGGACTTGCTCGCCGTTGAAGCCCATGTCCAGGGGGGCGACCTGGGCTCCACTCAGGCGTTGTGCCGCCACTTCGTGCACGCGGATCAGCCGGTCGTAGCCCAAGGTGAGCAGCTCGGTGCCGTCGGGGGAGAACACGATGGCCTCGGTGCCGCCAGCGTTCCCTGGGAGCACCTGCAGCCGGCGTTGGCGCTCCAGGTCATAGAGCACCACGCGCCCAGAGCCGCTCTCGACATAGGCCAGAGCGCTTCCATCTGGGCTCAAGGCGAACACGTTGCCGAGCTGGTGAATGGGCACCCAGGAGACTTGACCGCTCTCAAGGTCCAGGGCCTGCAGGTTGCCGTTCCAGGTGGGCAAGTAGGCTTGGTCCCCTGCGACCAGCATGGACTGGCTCAAGTCGCTCACAGGGTAGTTGCGCATCTCACCCTTGGGGTTGATGCGCTGGACCTCGCCGTAGCTGAGGGTCAGCACATCCTTGTCCACCCAGTGGAGCAGACCGTCTTGGGGCCAGAGCTCCATTGTGCCGACCCATTCCTCGTCTTGGACGCGGATCCAGTCCACGCCCATGCCGCCGTACTGGGCCTGTCTCTTATACACATCTGACGCTGCCGACGAAGAGGATAGT
>CAJXRZ010000128.1 GCA_913060515.1 uncultured Pseudomonadota bacterium
AACCCAGGTTTCCTCCTCGTCCCTGCGGGACTACCCCTCCTTCCTGGCGGGTCGCGGTGCGACCTGCTTGGGCTCTTCGAAGCCTTGCGCTGCGCGCTACGTTTCGAAGTCGCCCAAGCAGCCTTGCGGCCGCAGTGGGTGGGGGCGCGGGGCTCTGAGAGTGGCCAGGCTTGGTGGGTGCGCCCGTCCTATGGACTGCTCTGGTCAGGAGGCTGTCGCCTCCGGTTTGGTGCCGGAGCCTCGGGCTGCGCCCTGTGTTCGAAGTCTGTCGTGCAGCCTTGCGGCCGCAGTGGGTGGGGGTGCGGGGCTCTGAGAGCGGCCAGGGGTGGTGGGTGCGCCCGTCCTATGGACTGCTCTGGTCATGAGGCTGTCGCCTCCGGTTTGGGGGCAGCCCCGCAACGCGTCGATGTAGCCCAAGCCCACGAGCTGGCGGTAGACGAGATTGAGCTGGTTCGGGCGGGGGCTTGGCGAGGCAGGCGTGGCAGGCGCTCTGTAGACGAGGTTGTGCTGGTTTGGGCGGGGGGGGCTTGGCGAGGCAGGCGAGGAAGGCGCTCTGTAGACGAGGTCATGCTGGTTCGGGCGTGGGGCTTGGCGAGGCAGGCGTGGCAGGCGCTCTGTAGACGAGGTTGAGCTGGTTTGGACGGGGGGCTTGGCGAGGCAGGAGTGGTAGCTATGAGCCTCTGGCTGTGTTTCTTGGAGGGGGGCATAGCCCCCCTTGCATGACCGGCTGAGCCGGTCAGCACCCCCCGTAGGAGGAAACCCAGGTTTCCTCCTCGTCCCTGCGGGACTACCCCTCCTTCCTGGCGGGTCGCGGTGCGACCTGCTTGGGCTCTTCGAAGCCTTGCGCTGCGCGCTACGTTTCGAAGTCGCCCAAGCAGCCTTGCGGCCGCAGTGGGTGGGGGCGCGGGGCTCTGAGAGTGGCCAGGCTTGGTGGGTGCGCCCGTCCTATGGACTGCTCTGGTCAGGAGGCTGTCGCCTCCGGTTTGGTGCCGGAGCCTCGGGCTGCGCCCTGCGGTCGAAGTCTGTCGTGCAGCCTTGGGCCGCAGCGGGTGGCGCTGTGGGCTCTCAGACCGGCCAAAGCTGGAGGTTGCGCCCATCCCCTATGGACTGCTCTGGTCAGGAGGCTGTCGCCTCCGATTCTGGACTTCACACGCTACTCGTCGATGTAGCCCAGGGCCTTCAACTGGTCTTGGCTGGACTCTCCCACCGAGACGCCGCCGCTACCGGCTCGGTCGATGTAGGTGACCACGGTAGAGGGGGTGCCTACATCGCAGATGCCGCCGGGCTCGCCCTCCCAGTCCTCGGCTTGGGCCAGGCCCATACAATCGGCCACGGTGGGGACCACGTCGACGACCCGCAGCTCTTGCATCTCCTCGCTGAAGGAGACATTCGGCCCCGAGGCAATCCAAATGCCAGCGTCTCGGTGTCCGGCCTCGCCAAGCTCAGGCTTGTGCTTGGGGTCGTTCCAATACACGCCGTGGTCGCTGACGACCATGACCATGGGCGGGCCGCTGGCTTGGGTGTGCGCAGCGATGACGCGGGCCAGGGCGGCGTCGGCTGCACGGTAGGCATCCTCGACGTAGTCCTGGTCTGCGATGTTCTCCGAGGGCGCCCAGATGCCCTGGTAGGACTCCGGCTCGTGCAGCGACCAATAGGGGTGCTGGATGCGGTCGGTGGCCGTGAAGACCTGGGCGACGAGCATCGGCGAGGTCTGCTCCAGCCACTTCTCGGTGAGCTGGATCTGGCGCTCCTGGGCCTGGAGCAGGAGCTCAGGCACCAGGTGGGCGATGGTGGGCTCGCGGTGTGCGGTCCAGCCGATGGGCTCCACGATGTAGGGCACATCCCCGCCCACAATGGCCTCGCCGAGGGGAAGGCTGGCGTAGGTCTCGCGCGGGGTCCCGGGGTCCTGGAAGCTGGGGCTGATGAAGAGCTCAACGCTCTCCTCCGTCACCTTCAGACAGTGAACGCGCACATAGGCGTCCAGGCCGGGGCTGTTGACCTTGAACCAAGGGCTCCACTCGCCAGGGGCCAAGGCAAAGCTGCCCTGGAAGTTGCCGCTGATGGTGGCTGTGGCGCCGGGCTGGATCTGGAGATCCAGGGTGTGGCTGCGCACCGAGATGAGCCCCTCGCGCCCGGCGGTGTCAATCAGGACGTGGCTGACGCCGGGAATGCGCCGGGTGATGATGTCCGTGCCGATGGGCACGGTGGAGCGAAAGCCGACCGCGTCCCCGTCCAGGGCTGCCGGAAAGGCGCTCACCAAGGGGATCTCGGCAGGATGTGGGGTGCTGGAGACCAGGGTGCCCCGCAGCTGTCCGGTGTCCCCGGAGCTCAGACCGGGGATGGGGAAGCCGCTCACCATCAGACCATTGGGCACCGGGTTGGGAGGCCAGGTCCCGGGCACGTTCACAGCCAGAGTCTCTGCGCCCGTAGCAGCGTAGATGTCCCAGAGAAGGGGCACTTTGCGACTGCGTGCATCGGAGCGATACCAGTCCTCAAGACCATGGGTAGAAGGGGTGACGCCAGAGAAGATGGTGTTCCAGACCACTGGGCTGGCCATGGGCTCTGCGCTGCGCAGGACCCCTCGGCGGCCTTGGTCCACAAGCGAGGTCAGAGTGGGCAGCTCGCCACGGCTCATCATCGGCTCGAGCACCTGCCAGTCGGCGCCGTCGATCCCGAAGATGAGCACCGGCATGGTGGGCGCCGGTTGGTCCGCGGCCTGCGCTGTTGGGGCCTGGACCGTGTCCAGAGGGGTGTACTTGAAGCCCAAGCCAAAGGCGATGAGCATCGAGAGGATCACCCCAGAGGCCAAAACTGCGCCCTGCGCACGCTTTGCACCAGAGAGCCAGCTTCCCGCCAGAGATCCCAAGAACCAGGCGCTGCCGATCACCAGCAGATCGATCACCCCGCCGCTCACGCCGCCCAGCCAACCAGCCGCATGCAGGCTGCCCATGGCGGCAGGAGCCATCAGACCGCCGCTCACTGCGCCGCCAACGACGACCAGCGGGTGGCGCCATCGCTCGCCGAGCAGCCCCAGTGCGGCGTGCCCCAGCAGCATGGCCGCTGCGTGCGCTGCGATGAGCAGGACAGGGGAGTAGACCTGGGGCACGTAGGCCAGCCACCAGAGCAGGCCCAGGGCAGCGCCGGCGACGGCCGCGACGGACAGAGTGCTGGAGAGCTTCAAGATCGCCTCGGAGGTACCGAGACTCTATAAGCGGCCCACAAGTGGGGTGTCTCAAGTCAACTGACAGTTGACGCCCCGAGTCACACCCCCTTAGTTTGTAGTCCTGCCCGGCGATTCACTCGCCCACCTTCCAGATTGCCCCTCCGAGGATGCCCATGACCGCACTGATTTTCTCCATCGCTGCCCTGAGTCTCATTGCCTGCAAGGACGGCGAGGTGGAAGACACGGCTGTGGAGCTGGTGGACGCGGACAACGACAGCTACTTCGACGACGAAGACTGCGACGACAACGACGCCACTGCGTACCCAGGCGCTCCCGAGTACTGCGATGGCGTGGACAACAACTGTGATGGGGAGATCGACGAGGCGCCGGTGGATGGCCTGGAGTTCTTCGTGGACGCCGACGGCGACGGCTTTGGGAACGACGGGGATGTGGTGAGCGCCTGCGAGGTGCCGGAAGGTGCCGCCGAAGTTGGAGGGGACTGCAACGACGATGACGTGCGCTTCTACCCGGGCGCAACGGAAGACAACTGCGCGGACCCCAGCGACTACAACTGCGATGGCAGCGTGGGCTACGCCGATGGGGATGGGGATGGATGGGCTGCGTGTCAGGAGTGCGATGACGGCGCCGCCGACATCAACCCCGCCGCCGATGAGACCTGCGATGAGGTGGACAACAACTGCAACGGCACCATCGACGAGGACAGCGCCATCGACGCGGCCACCTGGTACCTGGACGCCGACGGCGACACCTACGGCAGCTCCAAGTCCGCCTTTGAGCGTCAGGCCTGCGAGCAGCCCGAGGGCTACTCAGACAACAACCTGGACTGCGATGACTTGGACCCCGTGGTCAACCCAGAGACCATCTGGTACGCCGACTCCGACGGTGACAGCTACGGCTCTCCAGACAACAGCCTGCAAATCTGCGCTCAGCCGGAAGGCTACGTGCTGGATGACCAGGACTGCGATGACGCCGACGCCGAGCGCAACCCCGACACCATCTGGTTCGAGGACGGTGACGCCGATGGCTACGGCGCCACCACAAGCATCACCACCTCCTGCGAGGAGCCCAGCGGCTACGCCGACAACGCAACGGACTGCGATGACACCGACGCCAGCGCAAGCCCCGGCGGCACGGAGACCTGCGATCTGATCGACAACGACTGCAACGGGGTGGTGGACGACGACTACGCCACGGATGCATCGAGCTGGTACGCCGACGACGACGGCGATGCATTCGGCGACGCCACGGACACCGGCAACAGCTGCACCCAGCCTGTGGGCTACGTGGCCGACAACACCGACTGTGACGATGCCAGCGCCGACGTGAACCCGGACGCCGAAGAGGTCTGCAACGACGGCATCGACAACGACTGCAGCCCCGGCATCGACTTCTGCGAGCTCTCTTTGGCCGACGCCGACAGCACCATTGGCGGAAGCGCAGCCTCCGACCAGCTCGGCAACCGCCTGGCCTCGGTCCCAGACATGGACGGAGATGGCAACGACGAGCTGCTCATCGCCGCCCACCACGAGAGCACCAACGCTCTGCAGTCCGGTGCTGCCTACCTCTTCTTTGGGCCCATCAGCTCCGGGGCGGTGGACGCCTCCACCGCCGATGTCACCTTCCTGGGCACCGGAGAGAAGTTCCGCGCAGGCTCCGGTCTTATCGGTGACTTGGACGCAGACGGTGACGGCACCGGCGACATCGTTGTGGCCGCGCTTCGCGCCAACGGCTCCGGCAACGTGCGGGGCGAGGTCTACGTGATGGACGGCACCAGCAGCTGGTCGGGCTCCTACGATCTGGACACGGCCGCCAGCTACACCCTGAGCGGCGAGGACAACTTTGACCGCGTGGGCTCCCTGGTCATCAACGGCGGGGACAGCAACGGAGACGGGCAGAGCGAGCTCATCGCCGCCGCCCGCTACGACGATGACGGCGGCAGCGACGCTGGCGCCATCTACATGTTGGACGGTGTGAGCAGCTCCGGCAGCTTTGAGGACCTCTACGATGCCAAGATCTCCGGCTCCGTGGCCGGTGGGGTCTTGGGCGGCGCCTTGGCGAGCGGCGACCTGGACGGTGACGGCGACGATGACCTGATCGTGGGCTTCTCCGAGGACAGCTCCTCTTCCGGCTCCGTCGGCATCTTCGACTCCGGCTACAGCGGCTCTTTGAGCTACAGCGACGCCGACAGCAGCATCACGGGTGGAACAGCGAGTGATGAGCTCGGCTCAGCCGTCGCTGTACTCCCAGACTTGGACGGCGACGGCTACGCAGAGCTGCTGATCGGTGCCCCAGGCGAGGACAGTGGAGCCAACGCCGCAGGCGCCACCTACCTCTTCTTCGGCCCAGTGACCTCGGGCAGCGCCACCACAGCCGACGCGCTCTTTGTGGGCGAGTCGGTCTCAGACCGCAGCGGCGCAGAGCTGGCCACTGGTGGAGACTTTGACGGTGATGGCACGGACGACTTCCTGGTCGGCGCCTCCAACTACGGCGGCGCGGACAACGGCGCGGTCTACGTGGTCTACGGAGACTCCAGCGTCTCGGGCACGGTCTCCCTGGCTGCCGTTGGCGGCCGTCTGGCGGGCGCTGGCTCCGATGACAACGCAGGCAGCTCGGTCATCTTCGCTGGAGACACCGACGGTGACGCCTCCGATGAGCTCTTGATTGGCTCGACCAACGCCGACGTGGGGGGCAGCGCCAGCGGCGCCGCCTACTTGCTGCTCGGTCTGGACGAGTAAGCAGGAGGGCCCCGCGAGGGCCGCTCTCTCAGTTCAGCGCGTCGACCAGGATCTGTGCGATGCGTGCGCTGCTCTTGCCGTCCCCGTAGGGGTTGTGGGCCTTGGACATCAGCGCGTAGGCCGCCGGGTCCGTCAGCAAGGACGTGACCTCGCTTGTGATGCGCTCTACATCGGTGCCCACCAGCTTGACGGTGCCGGCGCTCACGGCCTCTGGGCGCTCCGTGGTCTCCCGCATGACCAACACAGGCTTGCCCAGTGAGGGCGCCTCTTCTTGGATGCCACCGGAGTCGGTGAGGATGAGGGTGCAGCGGTCCATCAGGCGCACGAAGGGGGCGTAGTCCAGGGGCGCGATGAGGTAGACGTTGTCCAGCTCGCCCAGGTGCTTGTGTACGGGGCCCATCACCTTGGGGTTGAGGTGCACCGGGTACACAAAGGCGGTGTCCGGGTGGCGCTCGGCCAGGATGCGAACGGCGCGGCAGATGTCCTCGAAGCCTTGGCCGTGGTTCTCGCGGCGGTGTCCGGTCATGAGCACCAGCTTCTGGTCCCCAGCGATGGCGTCGAAGGCCTCGCCGTAGACGGGGCGCCAGCTCTCCAGGGGCTCCGCCACCACCCGGTCGCGCACCCAGAGCAGGGCGTCGATCACGGTGTTTCCAGTGACGTGCATGTCGGCCTGGGGCAGCTTCTCGGCGACCAGGTTGTCCATGGAGCGCTGGGTGGGCGCGAAGTAGAAGCGGCAGATCTGGTCGGCCAGGACCCGGTTGGCCTCCTCCGGGAAGGGCGCCGTCAGGTCGCCGGTGCGCAGTCCAGCCTCGACGTGGCCCACGGGGATCTGCTCGTAGAAGGCGCTCAGGGTGGTGGCCAGCGTGGTGGTCGTGTCTCCATGCACCAAGACCACATCGGGCTTCTCGGCCAAGAGCACGGGCCGCATGTGGGTCAGGATGCGCGCGGTGAGCTCCGCCAGGTTCTGCCCGGGCTTCATCAGGTCCAGGTCGTGGTGCGGCGTGAGCTCAAAGAGCTCCAGGACCTGGTCCAACATCTCGCGGTGCTGGGCGGTCACACAGACTCGGCTGTCGATCTCGGGGTGGGCGTCCAGGGCGCGCACCAGGGTGCACATCTTGATGGCCTCGGGGCGGGTTCCAAAGACGGACAGGACCTTGATCATGAGAACTCCAGCGGGCGGGCGCGATTCAATGAGGGAAGCGGTTCAACGGCCGAGCTTGGCCTTAATCTTGGCGGTCACCTTGTCCAAGACCACAGCGTCATCGGGGGTGCGTCCAAAGGCTGCGGCGCAGACCAAGAACAGCCCCACAGCGCCGGCGGTGGCCAGAATCTGCCAGGACAGCGCCAGATCCTGGGTGCCCAGGCGGCCGCCGAGGGTCAAGACCACAAAGACGGCGATCAAGGCCAAGGAGCGGCCCGTGAAGGCTTGGATCTTGAAGATGTACCAGACCTGGGCCAGGCGCCAGATGCTCCAGGCGGCCAGGGAGATTCCGGTGGCTGACGCGGCGCCGGCGATGCCGTACTCGGGGATGAGCCAGGCGTTCAAGCCGATGTTCAGCAAGGCCGCAGCGCCAGCGTTGAGCAGGTTCAAGCGCGCCCGACCGGTCATGGGGATCAGGGCTGTTGCAGGCACCGCCAGCACATAGACGGCCTGGCCCCAGAGCAGGATGGAGAGCGCGTCTGCCGAGCTGGCGTACTCTGGCTTCCAGAGCGAGAGCACCGCCTCCATGCCCACGTAGATGCCCAGGTAGACCGGCGCGGCCAGAATCACCATCCAGCGGGTCACGATGCGAACCACCGCCTCCAGCTCGGCGGGCTGATCGGCGCCGCTTCGTTTGGTGTCGGCGATCTCGGCGATCACGGGCTGGAACATGGTGTTCACGGCGACGGCAGGCACCTCGCCGATCATCGCCAGGGTCACGGCCGTTCGGTACAGGCCCACATCCGCTGTTCCGGCCAGGGCGCCCACCATCAGAGTATCGGCCCACTGGTTGATGCGAAAGAGCACCGCGGAGAAGGACTCGGGCAGGCTGTACTTGAGGAGGGCAAGCAGGTTGAACTCGGGCTTGTCCGCCGCCGCCCGGACCTTCCTTAAGCGACGCCAAACCAAGGGAATCGCCACCCCCAGCGAGGCCAGGTTGGCCACACTAAAGCCAATGAGCGCGCCCTTGAGCCCCCAGGAGCTCAAGGCCGGGACCAAGGCGGCGGCGAACATGCCCATGGGCAGCACCACCAGGTAGGCCAGGGACTGGGCCTTCATGTCCTTGAAGGCACGCAGGGTGCCCACTGCAGCCAAGAGAATGGACCAGATGAACACCGCTGGAAGCATCCAGAGCAGGGCCTGGCGCTCCTCGGTCTGGGGGGACATGAGCAGCCAGCTGGCGCAGGCGGCGGTCAATCCCAAGCCGCCAAAGACGGAGACCCCGAAGGTGGAGATCACCGTGCCCAAGACCTGTTCGGGCTTGTCCTTGTGGCGCTGCTTGGCGCCGAAGTAGACCACGCCCTTGTCGGTGCCCAAGGGGGCGAAGCTGGCCAGCACGGTCACCCAGGTGCGCGCGAGCTCGTACACGCCAAAGGTGTGCTGGCCGAGCACGTTGGCCAGGGTCCAGCTGGTCGCAAAGCGCAGAGCGCGGTTGACCAGGTTGCCGAGCAGCACCACAGAGGAGCCCGCCGCGACCTGGGCAGCTTTGTCGGTGTGGCCGCTATTGGCCGGTGGAGCGGGTTCTGACACTGGATCCAGGGCGAAGGTTCAGCTGACCCAGTGGGTCAAGTCCCGGTCCAATAGCGTGCTCAGGGCGTCCACGTGGGGCTTGGCCATCTCCTTGACCTGTGCCTTGACGGCGGGGTCCATGGGCTGGCGCTCGGTGTAGCGAATGTTGACGCGGCGCATGGCGCGCAGCGCGAACTGGTGACCGGGAACACCGGGCCGCACGCCCTCCAAGACCGCCTGCTGGTCCTTGCGCACCAGGAAGTCCTGCATGGGACGAAAGCGCGTCTCACGGTTGGCGTTCCGTGCCCGCTTGTTCTCCTCAAAGATCTTCTCGAAGCTGGGGAAGTCCGAGGGGATGTCCAGGTACTCGCACACGCCGCGGAACACATCTTGGGTGTCCTTGCGGAAGTCATCGTTGATGACCACGTGCACCTTGTCCCGGCCAAAGACATCAAAGTAGCGCTGCACTTGTCCGGCATAGTCCAGCATCTCGCTGTAGAACAAGCCACGTGCTGGGATGTGGTGCTCGGGCATGGAGGCGGTGCCTTGGCGGCGCTGCTCTTCGATGGCCAGCGCTGCGCCCAGCTCGGCCACATCCTCGTCTCCGCGGAAGACGAAGTGGCTGTGCAGGCTGTGAAGCAGGGTCACCGGGTTGCGCAGCAGCATGACAATGCCGGCGTCGGGCTTGTAGTCGTGGATCTCTTGCGCGGCCCTCTGAGAGAAGAGGTACCAGGTGCTGGCCTCGCCCACGCGCAGGGCGTCGCTTGGAGCCTTCTCAAAGAAGGAGTGGAAGTTCTCCAGGGTGCGCGGCGGGTCGTGGTAGCCCAGATCGGAGCCGAAATAGTGCAGCTCCTTCTTGGCCATCCACACGCCAGGGTGCCGGCTCAGGTAGCCGTTGAGCTGTCCGCTGCCAGAGCGTGGATGACCGACCAAGAAGAAATCAGGTGTGCGCATGCAGGCATTGTAACCTCATGGGGGACGGGCAGGAAAAGTATGGGACAGGAGCTTGTGAACGCCTAGCGAAGCTTGAGCTTGGTGGCAGAGATGCTCGCCTTGAGTGTGGCGAGGTAGGCGCGTCCTCCAGGATCCCGGTCAGAGGGAGCCAATGATGCGTTCTTCATGCCCATACTTATGCCCATTTCCATGAGCAGACCGGAGATATCCGAGGCCTTCTTGTTGAGGGCTCCGATGGCTTTGTTCCACTGCCCAATCGGCACGGCTGGGTTGTCGTGGGCTCCGATCAGGGTGTCGCCCATGGCGGCTTGAAGGTCGTAGTCGGGATCCAAGATGCTGTGAGCCTGAATCTTGTTGATGTCCACGATGTACTCCCCGAGCAAGGCACGCTGTTTGCTCGGAGTGAAGCCGAAGGAGTCCAGTCTTGAGATGAAGACCAAGCGCTCGGTGGCGATGCTCGGGTCCAGCACCTGCTCGGCGGCGGGGTCCCCCTTGGCGGTAGACCACTCCACCTTGTCTTCGTCAAAGTTTTTGTCTTTGAGGGTGCTGAGGCCCGTTGCGGTGTAGCCGTGGTCCACGGCCCCGGCTTTCGTGCCGCTACGGGACTGAATGGTTCGGCTCAACCCGCCAGATCCCCCAGGCTGTCCGTTGGCCATGAGCGGGATCATGCTGCACTGCAGGTCGGCATTGACCCAGTTGTGCTTTGGGGCCTTGGTCAAGTCGGAGCCCTTGTCGACCACCTTGACTTCGTAGTTGACCCACTGCCCGTACTGGTTGACGGCCTTCTTGGCGTAGCTCTCGACTTGCGCCTCGTGCTCCTTGTTGGCCTGGGCCGTGATGGGAAAGAGGTTGTCCGCCGTTCCCGGTCCGCCCAGGTTGTCGTTGAGCAGGTGGCCCTTGATGTATTTGTCCTTGGCCGGCAGCGTAGGGTCAGTGGGCAACTTGGCCATCAGGGTGGAGAGAGCGCCGCTGCTTGGGGGGCCACCTTGGGGGTGACTGGGGCCAATGGGGGCTGCGCGCATGTGCACTCCGACGGTGCTGCCGCCCAGGGTGTTGCTGGCGAAGTTCACCTCTTGTAGGTCGTGGCCTGTCACCGTGCCCTTGTTGAGCATCAGGGTGCTCGCATCGATCTGGGCCTTGGGGTTGACCTGGATGTCCAAGGAGGCCCCCGGGGTGCCCATGTCACTCCAGCCGATGTGTTTCAGGCCAAAGCGTTCGCTCAGCCTGGGGAAGTAGGCTTCCACATCTGTGGAGCCCTTGCTGGCAGAGACGATGCGTTGGGCCACGGTCGTGGCCGCCTTCAGGTCTCGGGTCTTCTGCATCATGCTGCGCTGCCCTTGTGGACGGGGCTCGGACAAGAGCGCGTCGATGCCGTCGGATGCTGGATCCAGGCCGCCAGGGCTGCCGCCCGGAGCCGCTCCAGCCCCACCGCTCAGCGGGTCTTGCAGCCAATCCTGGGTTGCCGCGCCCGGGGACTCGGTCGCCGGGGCTGCTTGTTTGGTCGACTGCTCTTGGTCTTGCATGTTGTCCCACACTCCCAGGTCCCCAGCATAGCCCAGCAGCGCCTTTGGGAGATTTCGGCCAATTTCACCTCTGAGACCAGAACTCTTTGACCTCGACTGCGGGATCTTGGCTCTGAATGGCGGACCAGTAGTCTGGGAAGAAGCCGGAATAGTCCTTCCAGGCAAAGCGCTTGCCCATCAAGACCACGCAGCCGCGCTCGGTGGGGCCACGGACCACGCGCCCGGCCGCCTGGACCACCTTGGACATGCCGGGGACCAGGAAGGCGTAGCCAAAGCCGTCGCCGTAGCGCTCCTCGTACCAGTGGCGCATCAGGTCGCGCTCCAGGCCCACCATCGGCAGGGCGGGGCCCACCAGGACGATGGTCTTCAGGATGCCGCCGGGCAGATCGATGCCCTCGGCGAAGATGCCGCCCAAGACCGCGTGCAGGACCCGAGGGGCCCCGAACTGCCGCAGTCGGTCGACCAGGTCCCGGCGCTCCTTCTCGGGCATGCGCGGCACCTGCAGCAGGGTGTCCCGGCCGGGCACTTCGACCTTGTCGGCGATGCCCTTCATTAGGGCAAAACTGGAGTAGTACACCGCCACGTTTCCGGGGGTGGCCTCGCAGATCTGGGAGATCATCTGCGCGCTCATCTCGGCGTAGTTCGCCCGGTCTTTGTAGGTGGTGCGGATGTTGGGCGCGACGATGACCCGGCGGTTCTCCGGCGGGAAGGGGGAGGGGTGCGCGGCCAGCTGGGTGCTCTTCTCATCCAGGCCGAGCAGGTCCCGGTAGAACTGCGGTGGGCTCAGGGTCGCGCTCATCAGCACGGCGCCGCCCAGGGCCTCGAAGCGCTTGCGCATCCACGGGGCCGGATCCAGGCAGACCAAGCGCACGCTGCAGGGGCGGTCTTTGAAGAGCGCTTGGATCTCGGGACCCTCGCCCATGCTCACCCACTCATCGAGCACCTGACAGAAGTGGATCAGGGCCCGCGCGAGGTCAATGTAGGGGTCCCCATCGCCCGGCGCTGGGTTGCTGCGACGCAGCATGGCGTAGTCCAGGGCCAGCTCGTCCACCCGGCTGCGCAGGTCCCGCCAGATGCGCGGGGAGAGCTCGCACACCGCCTCGCCGCGTTGGGTCCAGGCGCTGCTGTCGATCTGCCAGCGCACCTCGTCGATGGCGGAGGCGATGTCGGCGGAGAGGGTGATGAAGGCCGCCAGATCCGGCAAACCCTCCGAGGAGAGGGCTGCGGCCGCCCCCAGAGCGAGCTTGAGCTTGAGCTCCGGTGACCAATATCCACGGGCCCGTTCGGGCAGGTTGTGGGCCTCGTCCACCAACAGGATCCACTCCTTGGAGGAGTCGCCAAAGTGGCGTCTGAGCTGCACTTGAGGGTGGAAGGCGTAGTTGTAGTCGCCAACGACCACGTCGGCGTGGTCCGAGAAGTCCAGGGAGAGCTCGAAGGGGCAGACTTGGCCGTCTTTGGCTTGGGACTTGAGTTCTACCGGCTCGCTCACGCCCTTCTCCAACAGGCCCTCGAGTACCGGCTCCAGCTTGTCGAAGTAGTGGGCGGCGTAGGGGCAGGAGTCCGGGCGGCAGTCCACCACGTCCATCAGGCAGGCCTTCTCCTTGGCGTGAATGGAGACGCTGCGCAGGGGCAGGCCTTGTTTGTGGAGCTGGCGCAGGGTTTGTTCGACGATGGCCTGCTGGGTGCCCTTTGCGGTGGCTACGAAGACCCGCATGTTGTTCTGGTAGGCGTGCTGCAGCACCCCGTGCAGAGCGGCGGCGGTCTTGCCCAAGCCGGTGGGTGCCGAGAGCAGCAGCTTCTGCTTGGACTCCAGGGCCAGGAGCACCGAGTCCACGACCTCCTGCTGTCCAGCGCGCAGCTCGGAGTGGGCGAAGGGGACCGTGCTCTCTTTGCGCTTCTGCTGCCAAGCCAGGCGGCGCTCCCGTTGGCGCAGCACCCAGTCCAGGCGGTCCTGGATCCACACCTGGGTGTGCTCCAGGGGCTCGTCGATCAGGAAGCTGCGTTGGCTGCCGTCGACCAAGGAGACCAGCACCAAGCGTCCGATGGGCCGCTCATGACCCATGGCGTGCAGCAGCCAGCGATACACCGCCACCTGGGCCTCGTAGGCCGGCCAGTCTTGGGCCTCTCGGTTGGCCAGGGCGGCGGCGTCCAGGCCGGTGGACTTGAGCTCCTCGACGATCAAGCGGCCGTCGGGGCTCTTGCTCAGGCCGTCCATGCGGCCGCGGATCCGGACCTCCCAGCCGCGCACCATCAAGGAGACGGCCACGCTGACCTCGGCTTGGAAGTCGCTGTCTTGAGCGGCCCGCTCCGACTGATACTGCGTGTGCGCGCGCTGACCGGCTTGCATGCGGGACACGCTCGTCTGCACCACCCCAGAGAGCAGCGAGCCGCGATTGGGGCCGGCATCGACCACGTCGTGTACCGAGAGTGTCAATCGTCGTTCGGTGTCGTTGAAGCGAAGCATGGTGACCTGAGATAGTCAGGCGCTCAAGGAGATGCCCATGTTCTGGCTGCTGTTGGCGTGTACCGCGACCGAGGACACCGGTACCGAGGTCGAAGACACCGGAGAGCGTGAGGAGTACATTCCGCCCGACTGCGAGGAAGTAGGCGTGGGATTCGACGGCGCGGATCCCCCCGCTGTGGGAGACACCTGGGTCGTTTGGGCCACTTGCGATGGCGCGGCGCTCCTTGGCGCCACGGTCATCCGGGTGGATCCGGTGGAGATGGCCTACCAGGACGGCAACGAGCTGACCTGGTCCGAGGCGGGCGAGGTGGAGATCATGGCGCAGTCGGGTCAGCGTCGGGGGTATTTGACGGTGACGGTCACGGAGTAGAGGGCTGTCTCTTATACACATCTGACGCTGCCGACGAAGAGGATAGTGTAGATC
>CAJXRZ010000129.1 GCA_913060515.1 uncultured Pseudomonadota bacterium
GCGGCGTGGGTTGGCGCGACAACTCCGGCCGCGCCATCATCCTGGGCACCGCGTCGCCGTCGTCGGGGTTGCGCAGCAGGTTGTCGGTGCCCAGGATGATGGCGCGGCCGGAGTTGTCGCGCCAACCCACGCCGCCCTTGGTGCCGGTGCCCTTTACCGAGGCGTCATAGGTGCCGGCGGCGCCGCCTCCAAAGGCATCGCTGCTCTTGGCGTGGAAGGGGGCCACATCGGTCGAGGCGATGCTGCCATCGCAGTCCTCGTCAAAGCCGGTGCCCGTCGCCACTTGGTACAGCGCCTCGTAGACCGAGCCCTCGGCGTCACCGCCGTAGACCATGCTGGAGAGACCGGTCGCGCTGGCGACCACCGAGGTCTCATCCGTGGAGACTTGGTGCACCAAGGTGAAGGGTGTTCCGGTCGCTGACGCGTAGGCCGCGTAGTCATCAAAGGTTCCAAAGCCCACGGCCACGTTGTCGAAGTGGGCGTAGATCTCACGGGCCAAGTTGCTCATCGCGGTGGGCAGGTTGGGCCGGTAGCAGCTGTAGGAGTAGGCCGTGTCGATGAGGATGAAGACGTCGAGCTGCGCGCTGCCCGCCAGGCTCTCCAGCTGAACCTCGGTGCTCTCCCGGGGCTGCAGGGTGACCACCGTGCCCTTGGGTTTGGAGTTCTTGCTGTCCGGCCAGGTGTTGGCGTGCACCTCCAGACCATCGCTGAAGCCGTCGCCGTCGCTGTCGGTGTTCAGAGGGTCGGTGCCCCAGCGCTCCTCTTCATCTTGGGTCAGGCCGTCGCCGTCGATGTCGTCGTCGATGTGGTCCAACTTGCCGTCGCCGTCGGTGTCCAGGGGCGCGCAGGCCAGCTCATCGGCGTCCAGGATGCCGTCGTTGTCTGAGTCCGTATCGTTCAGGTCCGGCTTGCCGTCCTGATCGCTGTCCACCGGAGGGGTCGCCAGGTCGGCGTCTCCGGCCTCGTGGATGTCGTCTAAACAGTCCTGGTCCGAGTCCTGGTCCAGGCGGTTTGGCAGACCGTCCGCGTCCGCGTCGGCCTCGCCCTCGTGGATGTCCAGGACCAGGTCCCCGTCGTCGTCCTGGTCCACCACGTCGCTCTGGCCGTCGTTGTTGCTGTCGACTGGGGCCTGGCAGTCGATGGCCTCGTCCCGGTCATCCAGTCCGTTGTTGTCCGAGTCGGTGTCCAGGTAGTCGGGCGTGCCGTCTCCATCGCTGTCTAGCAGATCACCCTTTCCTCCAGACTCCACTGCGTCCGGGATGCAGTCGTTGTCCGAGTCCGTATCCAAGCTGTCCGCGACGCCGTCTCCGTCGGAGTCTTGGCTCCCCTCCACGGAATCGGGGATGCCGTCGGCGTCCGCGTCGGGCAAGGCCGTATCTGGGGTGCCGGAGTCCAGAGGTTCAGTGGAGGTGCAGCTGAGCAACAGGGAGAGCAGGGTCAGGGTCATTCAAGGCTCCAGCTACAAAGAGAACAAGACGTAGCGCATCAACGAGGTCATCTCAGCGCTGTCATTGGCGGCCAGACGGTAGCTGTTGAAGACCACTCGGCCACCGCCACCGTTGAAGGAGACCAGCATCGGCGCGGAGACCGATATGCTCTGACCCCCGCTCTGGTAGGTGGCTTCTCCGACCAGGTGCACAGAGGTCGTGGTGCTCACGGCCACCAGCACAGGCCAGAGGTCCAGGTCGTAGTCGACGTTCAGCTCGTCGATCCCGTTCAGGTGCTCGGAGAGCGCTGCGTTGGCCACCGTGGCCAGGACGTCTTGGGATTCACCCAGCTGGGCGGCGTCCGGCTGGCCACTGCCGATGGTGCTCAGCTTGCCCGGCCAGATCTGCTCAATCAAGTCATAGGACCAGTCGGAGCAGTGAATGTCGCCGCCTTGCACCACGAAATCACGGAGGGTCTCGTGCACCAAGGCCACTTGGGCGTCTTGGGGGTCCTCGGACCAGATCACGCCTTCTTCCAGGTGCCCGCCGTTGAAGATCAACATGTCGTACTCGGCCAGGGCCGAAGGGGTGGTCAGGAAGGCGCGCAGGGCGCTCTCATCTTGCCCGTCGACCTGGGTGATGTCTTGCAGTCCCAGTCCCTTCAGGACGGGCATGTAGTCATCGAAGGCGCCGGTGATGACCGCGATTCGGAGTTCAGCGGGGTTCGAGCAGGGGCCCGAGTCCAGAGTCAGGTTCTCGCCAGCCTCCAGCGTGAGCTCGTGCTCTTCCAGGACCAGTGCGTTGAGCTGCACGCGCACGCTGAGGGACTGCTCGGCTTCGACCTCGGGCAAGGCCCAGTAGCCGTCGTCGGCGCTGCGGGTGCTGTGGGCGTTGAGCAGGGCCCCGTCGGCGCCACGAACCATCGCGGTGATCTGCGCATCGGGCGCGACCAGGCCGCTGCTGGGATCACAGGCTCTCCCGGCCAAGCTGGCCATAGGCGTTGTTGGCGCGACGACATCGTTGTTGCCCGTCAAGCCAACGTCGGACTCGCAGGCCACGAGCAAGAATACAAGCATTCGATCCTATGGGCTGACCGGGAGTTTACAAGTCACAGCCCCGAGCGTCCACTACCTGAAAGATCTGAAAGACCCCGGCTATTGGTCCGCGCACTGAGCTGGCTTGTCTCCGCCGCCCAAGAAGGTGACCAAATCACGCGCCAGCACGATGTTGCCGTTGGACTGCACGTGCTTGGTCGCCTCGGTGTCGATCTCACAGCGGTCTGCCGTGTCGGCTTCGAACTTTTCGGAGAGGCGGGTGATGTTTCCGGCCGGGACCTGTGGGTCGATGCTGGAGTACACGACCGCAACGGGAATGTCAGGGAGCTCGTCGACCGCAGCCGAGGCCATGCGGGCCATGGTCCACTGGTTCCAGTTGTAGTCCTCGGCGTCGGAGTCCAGGTAGACCCGGCGCAAGCCCTCGGCCACAGCTGCATCTCCAGCGGCCCAGTCTTCGAGCTCGTCGATGGGGGAGTCGATGAGCAGTCCGGCGGGGTTCACGCCATCGCGCATCATCAGCTCGGTGGCGCCGCGGGAGCCTTCACCCAAGCCGATGAGCAGGGTGCTGCTGGTGTCCAGCAAGGCGCCGGTCTCCATCAGGCTCTCTCCGCTGGCGAAGTCCCAAGCGTCTGCGGCCAAGGCGCCGCCGTTGCGCGCAAAGAAGTCCAGCTCGCTGTTGCTGCTCAGGTTCGGCAGCCCTGCGGAAGGGGTCTCGTTGTGCCACAAGTCACCCCAGCAGTTGGTGGGGTAGATGCCGATGTATCCGGCGTCGAGAAGCGCCGAGGCCATCGTGCCCAGGTTGTCCTCGCTGGCGTCGATGCGTGGAATCAGGCCCATCGCTTCAAAGACCTTCTGGCTGGCCCAGTCGGCCTCCAGGCGGATCAATCCGGCGTCGTCCACACCGGCGTAGTTCTGACCCAGGAGGGGATTGTCTGCCGCCGGCGCCTGGATGTAGTCAAAGGCGCCGCTGTGCAGGACCAGGGCCCCCGGGAGAGGACCCTCTTGGGTCTGTGGATAGACCAAGTAGATGCTGGCAGGGTTGCCGTCGGGGCAGGCCAGGGCGCTGTCTACACGCTCCACCCAGCCGGCGGTGTTCGAGGTCGCGTTCTCGAAGGGGATGATGGTCGTGTCGATGGACACGTCGGTCTTCCAGCAGCCGGCGAGCAGGATCAGCAGCAAAGTGGCCTCCAAGCGTGGAGTCTATCAGCATCCCCTTGGGGGGGCGCTGGGGCACCGCGGCACACCTACTCTCCCCAGGCCACCCGCTCGGTCCAGATCTGGGTGTCCAGATCCACTTCCCAGACGTCGTTTACGAAGTTCGGTGCGGCGTCATCGTCGGCGGGATCTCCGCCCATAATGAAGAGGTGGCGGCCATCTGGAGACGAGGTGACCTGCGCGTCGCGCCCTAAGGGGCCCGCACTCTCAGAGGTGCTCCAGGTCCCAGCGACGGGGTCCAGCGCCCAGAGTGCGTTGTCCTGTCCGCTGCCCGCCCACACCCAGAGTTGCCCGTCGTACCAGTGGCTGCTGTGGCTGGCTCGGTGGCCGGGGGTGGTGCCTGTGACGGCCACCTCGTTCCACTCCAGTGTGGTGGGATCCAGAGTCCAGACCCAGTCGTAGCGTTCGTCCTCGGCGTCGATCCCGCCGCTCAGGTAGACCAAGCCGTCCGAGCCCAAGGCCATGCTGGTGCGGGTCAGCGCGCCTGGACTGCCTGTGGGGCTCAGCTCGCTCCAGGTCTCCGAGTCGGTGTCGAAGGCCCACAGATCGCCCAAGGTCTCGGTGTCCTCGTCGTCATCAAAGCGGCCCCCAAAGACCAGCATGCGTGACCCGTCCCAGACCGCGTCACCCTTGTAGCGGCCGGAAGGACCGCCTTCTCCCATGCGCGTCCAGCTGTCCCCAGCCATGTCCCAGCGCTCCAGGGAGGCACTCTCGGTGGACTCACTGCCCTCGCTGCCACCAAAGACCCACGCGATGTCCGTGCCGGGCTCCCGGACCAGAGTGCTGCGGAAGACATCCCGCGGTGGGGCACTCAGCTCCTCCCACTCTCCGGTCCCTTGACCGTCCACGCCCAGAGGGATCCGCCAGGCATCGCGCCGCTTGCCGCCAGAGCCGGAGCCGCCGCTGATGTACAGGTGGGTTCCCGCCTCGTTGAAGGCGCCCACGTGGGAGTAGCGGTAGCGGGGGACCGTGGCCGTGGGGTCCGATTGGGTGCAGGCCAAGAGCATCAAGAACATGGGGTCTCCTAGCATGTCGGGTTCAAGGGAGGCCCCCTGCGAGGGTTTGGGCCAAGTGGTCGAGCATGGCACGCACACGATGCGGTGGACGCCGGCCGCCCGGGAGAATTGCTCTGTAGATGCCATCGGGGAAGTCGAGGTGCATTGGCATTTCGATGAGGCCAGGGGTGCTCTGGGCCAACCACTGGGGCAGCAAGGCTGCGCCTAGGCCTGATTGAACCGCCAATGCGACGGTCTCCACGTCATCGCAGATGAGCACGGGCGAGGGCATGTTGGGGAGCCGCAGGTCCAAGAGCTGTCCCGCCTCCCGGCGCACGATTCGGGGCTGGTAGCAGGCATCCTCCAGGGTGGCCGGGTAGCCGTGCTTGTCGATGTGGGATTGAGCGGCGTAGACCCTTTGAGGAGAGCGGCAGAGGCTGCGTACGACGAAGTGCTGGCTGTTCGTTGAGCCTCCGGCGCGGATGGCCAAATCGATGCCTTCGGCGACCAGGTCGACCAGAGTGTCGGAGACCCGGAGGTCCACGGTGACTTCAGGGTTCGCGCTCAGAAACGGGACCAATGCTGGGGCGAGCACGCGGCGGCCAAAGGCGCCCGGAGAAGACATCCGGATGGTTCCGATCAGGGCCGCGTCTGCTTGGTGAAGGTCCGCTTGCGCGTCTTTGAGGACCTCGAGCGCCTGGCTGGAGCGTTCGAAGAACTCTCTGCCGGCATCGCTCAGCGTCAGCTTCCGGGTTGTGCGGTGAAGCAAGGTCAAGCCAAGGTCTGCTTCCAAACCGGCCACGCGGCGAGAGACCGCGCTGGCCTGAACCCCCAGTCGCTTGGCCGCGCCGGCAAAGGACCCGGACTCCACGACGGTGCAGAAGGCTTCGAGCTGGATCAGGGTCATTCGTTCATTCTTGGAAGGAGTCCATGCCTATTTCAGGCTCTACCGGCTCGGTTCTTGCGAAAGTAGAACGAATCCACCCCAAAGGAGGCTGTAAATGTGGATGCTACTTCTGGCGCTGAATTCTGCGGATGCCGCAGAACAAGCCGTGACATTGAGCGGTGCGTGGTCCGGAGCGGAGCCCCGAGTAGAGCTCGGAACCTTTCGCCGCTTGGACTCCGGCGTCCAGCTTGGGGCCATGGTTCAGGTCGGTCAAGCACGGGGCGTGTACTTGGATGGCTGGCCCGTCACGGGTGGGCGAACCCGTGCCGTGCTGGGCAGCGTCACCGTGCCGTTGATTCAGCGCGGCGTTCAGATGGACCTGCGGCTGGATCTGGGACCGCAGTTCCTCGCGGCCACGGAGACGACTGGGCCCCACAGCTCAGCGTTCGGTGTTCGTGGGGTGCTCAGCCCAATGGCCACGGTGCCGCTGGGGGAGCGAGCGGCGCTGCGTTTGGGCTGGAGCTTCAAGTACGCGATGGAGCTGGACCCAGTCCGCGACACAGAGGCGCAAGCCTTCATCATTCGTGGGGGCGTGAACCTCGCTCTGTCACAGAGCGTGCAGCTGGCTGCCCTGGTGGAGTCCGGCAGTGTCTTTGGCTTTGACGGGGACGGGGCCAAGTACCTGAACCGCGGAACCCTTGGTGTTCGTTGGACTCCTGCCAGCGCAACTCCTTGGTTCAACCTCTAATTCGGAGCGAAAAATGACTGTTCTCTTCTTGTCCCTACTCGCAGCCTCGGCCCAGGCCGGCACCGAATCCACCAAACCACACAGCGCCTTCCTGTCCATCGCTTGGCGTGGCTACTCGATGGCCGATCATCTCTCTCATGGGCCCGCGCTCTCCGGAGGTGTCTCGCTCTTCCAAGACCAGCTGCGCATCGGCGTGGCAGCGACCACGCGTCCAGGAACGCTGAATCCTGCGACTTTTGCCCTGGAATTGGACGAGCCCTACAAGGGGCAGGACACGCTTCAGCTTCGCTCCGATGGAGGCGGTGCCGGGCTGTACATCGCCCCAGGTCGAAGCTTGTCCCAGGGCCGCGTCCACCTCTCGCTGCCCGTCATGTTCGGACGGGGCGGCTATGGCTTCTACTTGGTGGGAGAGGACCGCGTGACGCCGGACGGCGAGAAGCCTTCTGTGTGGGAGGACCGGCTCTTGGACGGCGCAGACTCTGCCTTTGGGTGGGCTCTAGACGCTGGGGTGCAGCTTTGTCTGATCCCCAGTACCCGCCTGGAAGGTCAGGTTCGCCCGGTTGTGGGGCTGCACTACCACGCGATTCTTGGCTATGACGCGACGTACACCGACAGCTATCAGGGACCTTCGGTGTCCTTGGGGATCGAGGTTCGGCCGAACTGAGCTACCACCAGGTACTGACCCCCAAGTTGGCGCCCTTCAAATCCCCCGGGCCGCTGTCCACCGCAAAGACCCACCAGGCGCTGCTGTGCACGCCCACCTTCTCTCCGGCGTAGACGCTCAAACGCGGCGCCAGGGTCTGCACGTCGTTGTCGATGTCCGTGAAGCGACCGGGGTCGTTCTCCATCCGGTCTGGAACGGTGGCCTCGGCAAAGCTCAGGCCGCCCAGGCTCTCGTAGGCGGTCCAGGCCAAGCCCAGCTCCAGGTTCTGCCAGCGCCAGCTCCCCTCCAGTCCCCCTTGAATGGCGTTTGGGGGGCGTCCAAAGGCTTGCTCCCACTCCACACCGCCGGCCACGCGCCATGAAGTGCTGCCCAAGGCGCCACCGCGGCCGGCCATCACCCCGAGAACGAGGTCAGTGTTTCCGTCCCCAGGTGCGCCCAGGTCGTCCAGGTGGTCTTGGTAGCCGATCCCGCTCGCCACCTCGACGCGCCCGGTGATCGTCCAGTCTTGGAGCTGCCAGGGCGAACGCAAGCCCAAGCGTAAGTCTCCGAATGCGCGCACGTCGTCGCACATCCCATAGGCATCGCAGAGGCGCTCCACTTTGACGAAGGCGGTGCTGTCCACCCACGGCACGTGCGCGCCGATGGCCAAGTGTGGCCCCAAGCCGACCTCGCCGATCAGGTCGGCCCGAGCGGTGCTGAAGGACGCGGGCAGCTCGAACTCGTTGGTGCCCCAGAACTCGGTGGAGAAGCTGCTGATGCCGCCCCCCATGTACACCCAACCGGCGCCCCGTTCTTGGGGGGCGTTGGGGTCAAAGCGCCCGGCTTGGGCCAGGGAAGCGCAGAGCAGTAGAAGCATGGCGGCAGGGTCCCCCGACAGCCAAGTGTGGGTCAAGGTCCGCGGAGCTTTGGCGGGCCCGTGGCCAAAGAGGTACCCTCCTGCGCCTTAGAAGGTGTCCCATGTTGCTCTCTCTCCTCGCTCTGGCCTGTACCCCCGCTGAAGAGCCCGTTGCCGTTGTCGAAGACCCTTGTCCTGAGATCGCCTTGGACAAGCTGGCCGGCGACTGGATCAAGGTCGAAGGTTCCAAGGGTGTGCACGACTTCCGTGTGCGCGTGAACGCCGACAACAGCGCCGTCTACGTGGACGGGGGCAACACCCGCCGCAAGATGTCCGGTGAGCTGCGCGAGAACGATCTGGTGCTGACCGAAGTGCCCGACGCGGCGCGAAAGGCCGCCGTCGAGGCGGGCGAGGACAACCTCAAGCGCCTCTACTTGGAGCCCAACAAGAAGACCTGCGCGGTGCGTGCCTCCGAGATGCACGTGACGATGAAGGACGGAAAGGAGATCGAGAAGCCGGTCAACAAGACCCCCTACATCGAGTTCCTGCCCTTCCCAGAAGGCCAGGTCTTCAGCTTCTCCCTCTGCGAGGACACCCTCTACGTGGAGGAGGCCGCCAAGAACTGGAAGGTCGCCGAGAAGGAGATCAAGCGGGGCGAGGTGAACAAGGTGGCGTCCTTGGGGGAGTCGATCCCCGTGGCTGCTTGGTCCATCGCGGCCGAGGATGGGGACGCGGCGTGCACCTACACCGTCGACACCTGGTTCGATGGACGCCCCAAGGAGGCTGGGATCGCAGCCAGCGCCGTGAGCGGAGAGCGCCGGCAGTACCTGCACAACTTCAACGCCCCCTACAGCGGCTACCACCTGCTGGAGATGCACCGCTACAAGCAGTGTGATGGCGGCGAGAAGGAGCTGATCGCGGTGGACTGTCTCGAAGCGGTGTTGGACTGATGCGCTGGCTTCTGGTCGACCGAATCGACGAAATGGTGGTTGGAAAGCACGCGGTGGGGGCCAAGGCCTTCACACTCTCCGAGCCCTTCTTTGCCGACCACTTCCCCGGCTTCCCAGTGGTGCCCGGTGTGCTCCTGATGGAGTCCATGGCCCAGCTCGCCGGAAAGCTCATTGGCTACACCGTGCGAAAGGAGCGCGGTGACTGGCCCTTCCCCATCTTCACGATGGCCGAGCGGGTGAAGTTTCGGAAGTTCGTGCGGCCAGGCGATGTGGTTCAGCTGCACGCCGAGTTCATCTCTCTTCGAGAGGAGTCCGCGGTGATGAAGGTGCGCTCGCGGGTCAACGGCAAGGTGGTCGCACAGGCCGAGGAGACCTTTGTCTTCAACGCCGTGGCCTTTGCCGAGCTGGCCGAGTCTGAGCGCGTCGAGCGCTTGGAGCGAAAGGCCCTCGCGCAGCTCTGGGCCGGACTCCCCGAAGAGGACCGCTGATGCGGCGCGTCGTCGTCACAGGCATGGGCGCCATCACGCCGCTGGGCATGGACTTGCCCAGCACTTGGCGGGCCTTGCTCGCTGGCGAGAGCGGCGTGGGTCCCATCGCGCGCTTCAACGCCCAGGACTTTCCGGTGCAGTTCGCCGCTGAAGTGGACCTGCCCGATGCTCACGACGAGGGCCAACTCAAGCTCGATCTCACGGCCCGTGCCCTGAGCGAGGCCCTGGCAGGCCAAGGCTTGCCGGACATCGACCCCCGCCGCTTGGGGGTCTGCTTTGGCTCAGAGGCTGCCCGGCCCACCCTGGAAGTGGTCGCCAGTCGCATGCGCACCGGGCACATCCCAGGGGCCGAGGAGCTGATGCGCAACGCGCCCGCGGCGCCCACCCAGTACGTCGCGGAGCGCATTGGCGCCCAAGGCCCCTGCTGGACGCTGAGCACGGCTTGTACCAGCTCCAGTCAAGCCGTCGGTGAGGGCATGTTGCACATCCGGCGGGGGGACGTGGACGCGATGGTGGTCGGCGGCGTGGACGTCTTGGTCAACCCCGTGATGGTCACTGGCTTTTCCCTGTTGGGGGCGCTCTCTACCCGCAACGAGGACCCTCGAGGCGCCAGCCGGCCCTTCGACTTGAACCGAGACGGCTTTGTGCTCGGCGAGGGCGCTGGCGTTCTGATTCTGGAGAGCTTGGAGAGCGCTCAGGCGCGCGGGGCCGAGATCTTGGCTGAGCTGCGCGGCTACGGCGCTTCCCTGAACGCCTACCGAATCACCGACTCGCCGCCCGACGGACGCGGCGCCGCACAGGCCATGCAGAACGCTCTGCAGGATGGTCGATTGGACGCCGCAGAGGTGGGCTACATCAACGCCCACGGGACCTCGACACCTATGAACGACGCCAGCGAGTCCAGAGGGATTTTGAGGGTCTTTGGTGAGCAGAGCTGCCCGGCCGTCTCCTCCACCAAGTCGATGATGGGCCACCTGGTCGCTGCTTGTGGCGCCGTCGAGGCCATCGTGGCCGCCATGGCAACCCGGCACGGTGTGCTGCCGCCGACCATCAACCTGGACAACCCCGACCCAGCCTGTGCGTTGGACCACGTGGCGCACCAGGCAAGAGAGCAGGCCACTCGCCATGCTCTGACCAATGCTTTTGGCTTTGGCGGGAGCAACGGCTCGCTGCTGCTTTCCCGTTGGGAGGGGTGATGCAGGACGTGATGGCCTCGGTGACGGGCGTTGGCGTCTTGACCGGTCTCGGCAGTACCTTGGCCGAACTCCAGGAACGACTGGATGCCGGAGAGAGCGCTCTGAAACCCCTGGGTGAAGTGGGTTGGGAGAGCCGCCTGGGCTCACGCGTTCCAGGTCCTGCGCTCCGTGCGCTGCTCAAGCGTCGCAAAGACGCCAAGCTCTTGCCCAGAGCGGCTCAGCTCGCACTGCCCGTCGCGGCTGCGGCCTTGGGCGAAGTTGAAGATAGGGAGTCTGTGGGCCTCTTTGTCGGCGTACGACGCGAGCCACCCGATGACGGCGCCGCCGACCCGGCGATCGCTGCCAGCCTGGACGAGCTCGGGCACCTGGATACCGGCCTTTTGGCGCGCAAGGGAAGGGCGCTCTACCCACCGCTCCTGCCGCTGCAGACGCTTCCCAACATGGTCCTGGCGCACGTGGCCATCAACCTGGAGCTGATGGGCCCTGGTGACGCGCTCTGCGGCGCGGAGTGTTCCGGAATCCAGGCCCTGCGCCTGGGCATCCAAGCCATCGCCGAGGGCCGCTGCGAGGTCGCCCTGGTGATCGTGGCCGACAGTCCCATTGACGGACCAAGCCTGAGAGACCGGGGCCGTCTTGGCCAGGATGGTCCCGTCGGCGAGGCCGCTGTGGCCCTGAAGTTGGAGCGCGCAGGTCATCGAGCCAGCGTGATGGAGCTGCGTGATGGTGGGGCAGGTGGACAGGGCGGACCGACCGTTGGTGCCTGCCAGCACCGCAAACAGCTTGGCGCGTGTGAGCTTGTCGATCCGGTGCTGGAGCTACTCCTTGGCTACGGTCACGCCACAGGCGTGGAAGCCTCCGGTGCTTGGGCCCGCGTGTTAGGCTCCGAGGCCCATGTGTCGAGGAATCTGTGAGCCGCGAGTCCAAGCGACGTTTCCAGTTCATCCGTGAGATTGCTTCGGGTGGCTTTGGCGGGGTGTACCTCTGCAAGCTGATTCACAATGATGGGTTCTCCCGTCTTGCTGCCGTCAAGCTGCTGCACCGCCGTTGGTCCGAGAACGAAGAGATCGCCCGTCGGATGCGGGACGAGGCACGCCTGCTGGGCTGGCTGCGTCACCGAAACATCGTCGACGTGGTGGACCTGACCAGCATCGATGGCCGCGCGGCCGTGGTGATGGAGTACTTGGAGGCGGTCGACCTCAAGAACATGGTCGTCTTCCTGGGGGACGCCGGCGAGCTGCTTCCTCCGCGGGTGGCGCTGGAGATGATGGGCTTCGTGGCCTCGGCCTTGGACGCTGCCTACAATCGGCCGCCGTACCCCGGTGAGAAGCCACTGCGCGTCATCCACCGGGACATCAAGCCTTCCAACGTGATGGTGGATGAGGCGGGACTGGTCAAGGTCCTGGACTTTGGCGTGGCTCGGGCAGACTTTGACACCCGTGAGAGCCACACCCGCGAGCTGCAGTTCGGCTCGGTGGACTACATGCCGCCCGAGCGGCTCTTCTTTGAGCCAGAGACCCCCGCCAGCGATGTCTACAGCCTGGGCGCCAGCATCTTCGAGGTGCTGACCCTGGACAAGCTTGGCAAAGCCAAGGGCCGTCCCGAGCGCCACGCGCGCTTCTTGGCCGATCGCATGAGCTTCATGCGGGCCAGCTTGGCGGTGCCTCCCAAGATGGGCAGCGAAGTCGAGCAGCTGCTCACCCGCTGCCTCGCCTTTGAGCACCAGGACCGGCCCTCCGCGGCCGACGTGGTGCAACAGGCACGCCGACTTGCGCGCGCTCTGCCTGGCTTGAGCCTGGTGGAGTGGGCCGAGGATCGCGTGCCGGACTTGCTCCGCCGCTCCCAGGCCCTCCAAGCAGAGACCCCCGCCAACCCCATGGCCGGTCGTGTCCTGGAAGAAGACAGCCAAGTCTTTGAAGGACCCGTGCGTACCGACGAGGTGCCAGCACCCGCCAGCACGCCGCCTGCCTTTGAGGAGGTCGTACCCGGCCTCAGCGCCAACCCCACCATCGTGCCAGACATGGACGACTTGCCGCCGCTGGCCAAGCCGAACCAGTCCCTGGCGTCTTTGCTGGATGAGCAGGAATGGGAGGACGACGCCGCCACGCAGATCCAGCGCAAGCCGGAAGCGGACTTGGCCGCGACCAAGGTCGAGTCGGTGATGCCGCACAAGGATGTCGATCCGACGGTGGTGGCCAAGGACCCCGCTCCGCCGCCTCCGAAGGAGCTCCGCCCCCCCGTTCCAACGCCTGCTGCTCCCCGGCCAATGCCAGCAGCTGCGCCCCCGCCTCCGCCCACGCTGCCAAGCCTGGAACCCTCGATGGACGACTGGGACGATGTGCCCACGCGCATCGAGACCATGGCGTCCCTCGAAGAGAAGTCGGCTGCCTTCCCGCCGGCTCCCCAGGCGCCGCCTCCGGCCCCTCCCTCCGCCATCCACGAGGAGGCCACACAGGTCTTTCGGGATGATCCGGACACCTCGTCAGCCACGGCGCTCTTTGAGGAGATCTCCGACGACGAGCCCGCCTTTGGTGACCACGACGCCGCGACGCGCATTCTGGGTGAGGCGCCGCCACCGCCGCCCTCCCTCTCGCCTGCTGGACCGTCGGGCCAAGCGCCCTTGCCACCACCTCCCCCCGTGGCTCCGCCCCCTGTGGTCGCGGCACCCCCTCCTCCGCCACCCGACTTGGTGCAGAAGCCCTCGGCTGTGGCCGCTGAGCTTGAAGAGGAGTCCGAGGCCACCGGAGCGGGGCCGACCCCGCCGCCACCGCCGCCCAAGGACAAGAAGAAAAAGTCCAAGCTGCCAATGTTGGCCGGCGTGGGCTGTGGTCTGGTCTTGGCGCTGCTCGTTTGCGGCGGTGGAGGCCTCTACGGTGCCCGCTACCTCGCAGCGAGCGATGGCGGCTTTGAGTTGCCCATGGAGCTGCCGGCCGACATGGTTCCGGATCCGGAGCTCGTGGATCCGGAGACAGATCCGGAGCCGCTGGTCGAGCCCGAGGTCGAGCCTGATCCCCCCGAGGTTGAGCCCGAGCCCGAGCCCGAAGTTGAGCCCGAGCCCGAGCCCGAGCCCGAAGTTGAGCCGGAGCCGGTTGCCGTCAGCGGCATCCAGTTCACCTCTCTGGACCCGGAGACCAAGAAGCTGACCGTTACCTGTGTGGACGGCGGCGCGAAGGGTGCGAAGGGAGAATCCACGGTCACGGTGGACCTGGAGCAAGACGAGAAGTGCTTGGTCGTGGCCACTGTCTCTTATACACATCTGACGCTGCCGACGAAGAGGATA
>CAJXRZ010000130.1 GCA_913060515.1 uncultured Pseudomonadota bacterium
ATCTACACTATCCTCTTCGTCGGCAGCGTCAGATGTGTATAAGAGACAGTCTTCATCCTGCGCACCCCCGATGATCTGAACCAGTCCTCCTACACCTCCGATGAGCTCTCGCTCATTGAGTTTCCCTACCGCAGCCTGTTCACGGGCGCAGACCGGGAGGGGGAGCTGGATTCCTTTGACTTGGTCATCTTCCAGAACTTCGACTACGGCCCCTACTTCCAGCGTGAGAGTGATGATCTCTTGGGCGAGGTCGCTGACTACGTAGCGGAGGGCGGGGCCTTTGTGATGATCGGTGGAGACCGGAGCTTCGATCTGGGAGACTACAAGGGCACCCCGCTAGGCGCAGTGCTGCCGGTCGAGCTGGGTCTCAAGGCCAAGCAGTCCACGGACCTGGAGCGCTTCTCGCCCCAGCTGAGCGCCGAGGGGCGGGCCCATCCCATCACGCGGCTGCTGGGCAACGCAGAAGAGAACGAGCAGCTCTGGGAGCGCTTGGCACCTCTGGATGGATTGAACCTGAGCGTCGGGCTGGCACCGGGTTCAGCAGCTCTGCTTCAGCATCCCACCTTGAAGACCCAGGATGGCGAGCCCATGCCGGTCGTGGCCGTGCGCGAGGTGGGCAAGGGCCGCAGCATGGCCTTGATGGGCGACAGCTCTTGGCGCTGGGTGATGAGCGAGGCGGCTGCGGGCAACGGAAACCAGGCCTACCTGCGCTTCTGGAAGAACAGCATGCGCTGGCTGATGCAGGACCGGGATGGACAGCGCGTTCGAGTCGAGGCCAGCCGAGACAACCTGGGGGTGGGAGAGCCAGTTCGCCTGATCACGCGGGTGCGAGATGTGGGCTTCGAGGCGATGGAGGGCGTGCCTGTGACAGGGACCCTGCAGGGTCCCAAGGGGGTGCAGCGCTTCGAGGCGCGCACCAACGCCGCGGGTGAAGCGGTGATCGAGCTGGAGCCCGGTGGCGCCGGCTCCTACCAGGTCCTGGTGGAGGCCGGCGAGAAGGGCAAGCTGGGCCAGGACAACACCAGCTTCGCGGTCTCCGCCAGGGACCCCGAGCTCGATGAGCTCCTGCCAGATGCGCTCTTCCTCCAGAACTTTGCTGAGCTGCAAGGGGGCCAGTACTACGCGGCTGGGGACTACGGCGCGCCAATCCTGGATCCTGGAGCCGCGCGCTTGGTGGAAGAGGAGAAGCAGACGCCCCTCTGGAGCGCGCCCATACTCGCCCTGCTCGCTGCCCTTGGATTGGGCCTGAGTTGGTTGCTGAGGCGGCTTCGCGGCCTGCGCTAAGCCCTCAACCTGTGTAAGATGGCGCTCCGAAATGGAGCGTCAATGGCCGATTATCCCTGCCCACACTGTGAGAAGCCCGTCACCCGTCAAGCGGGAGGCCGCTGGGCCCGTGCTTTTGGCCTGGTGGGCGTGCTGATCAGCTACGCATTCGCCAAGTATGAGTGCGCGGAGCATGGGGCCTTGGAGCGCAAGGACTTCTCCCCCGAGATTCAGAGCAAGATGCGCATGGGCTCGATGGGCTTCATCATCGGCGCTGTGGTGCTCTTCATCGGCGTGATCGTCGCGTTGGTGGCACTCCAAAGCATGTGAGCGATGGCAGAGACAAAACGGGCCTCGCATGTGAATGCGGGGCCCGTTTTGGTGTTCAGCGAGTCAGGGACTCAGTGGTGCATGGGCTCCACGGTGCCCTTGTTGGCCACCAGGGCGCAGATGCCGAAGGTGACGAGTGGGACAACCACGACAGCTCCCCAGTAGGCCATTGGGAACACGGCCATCACGCCGCCGCTGTGATCTGCACCGTGCTCGGCGGCGTGTGCGGCCTCCTCCGCGAGTGCAATGGCGGGAGCCAGGACAACAAGGGCGGTGGCAGTCAGACCAGAGAGGGTGCTCAGTGCGCGAGGCAGCATGGTTTGCTTCCGGAAGCTAGAAGTTCGTTGGCGGCATCATAGCGCGGGGGCCGATTGGGGACCAGCCCCCCGCTGTTGCTCACCTTTTCGGGCCAATCCTTGAGGAGGAATCAGGCCACGTCAAAGCGGTCGAAGACCATCGAGAAGTTGCCACGTCCGCGCGTCATGCTGCGCAAGGTCGTTGTGTAGCCCAAGAGCTTGTCCAGGGGACAGTCGCAACGGATGGTGCTGGGCTCGCCGGGCTCTGTCTCGTGGATCGTCGCTTGGCGTGCCTGGAGGTCACCTAGGATGGCGCCCAAGTTCTCGGCTGGGACCACCACTTCGGTCTTCATGATGGGACGCAGGACCTGTCCGCCGGCCTTCTGCATGGCCTTGCGAACAGCCTCCGCCACTGCAACGCGCATGGCTTGGGGCGTGGAGAACTCGGCGAAGAGCTCCACTGCCAGCACCTTGACCGCCACATCCTGAAGCTCGGCGCCCAAGATGGGGCCGGCGATGCTCGCATCGGTCGCTCCGGCCTTGATCGCCTCGGCCAGGGCAGGGGAGAGGACGGTGCCTGTACCGCGCACCTCCACCCCTTCCGTGTCGACCACAACGCCGCTTCCACGTTCGCGTGCGGACACGCTGGCCTTGGCCCAGGCCTTCATCTCGATGGTCTTCTCCGCCTCGATGACGCGGTGGAAGAGGGCGTCGGCTGTGCCGGAGCCGCCGATGGTCTCGCGCATGACCACGTCGGGCTTGCCCGCGCGCACGCGGATGTTGGCCTCGCGTTGGATGCGTTCAAAGTACATCTGCAGGTGCAGCTCGCCCATGCCGCGTAGAACGCGCTGACCGGTCTCCTCGTCCTCTTCAAGACGCAAGGTGGGGTCCTCGGCGGTGAGCTTGGCCAGGATCTCGACCAGCTTGGCCTCGTCTTTGGCGGACTCCGGCTCAATGGCCAGGCCCAGGACCGGCTCGCGCGCTTCGATGCGCTCCAGCAGAACGGGCTCCTCTCCGGAGCAGAGGGTATCGCCCGTTGCGGCCTTCTTGAGGCCGGCCAGAGCGACGATCTGTCCTGCGATGGCCGCATCGATGCGCTTGGCCTTGTCCGCGTCAATGTCGAAGACCCGGGCCACCCGCTCGGTCTGCACGCTGCCATCCGCCTGGGGGATGGTGACGATGTCGCCGGGCTTGAGGGTGCCGCGGTAGATGCGGCAGAACATGCGCTTGCGTCCGTCGAAGTGCTGCACCTTGAAGACCAGGGCCGCCAGGGGGCCGTCCTTGTCCATGGGCAGCTCGACCTCGCTCCCGTTCATGTCCACAGCCTTGGAGAGGGGACCCTCACCCGGGGCCGGCATGATCTTGACCAGAGCGTCCAACAAGGGCTGAACCCCCAGGTTCTTGAGCGCGCTTCCTCCAAAGCAGGGGAAGACGTTTCCGCTGAGGCAGGCTGTGCGCAGGGCGGCCCAGAGCTTGTCCTCGGGCACCTCCTCGTCCATCAGAACCAGCTCTTCCAGCTCCTCGTCGAACTCAGCTGCTGCCAGGAGTAGGGTCTCCCGCAGGTCCGAGAGGCTCTCCCAGGTCTCATCGTCCACGCGCTCCTCGCGCACCTCTTCGCCTTGCTCCCCGTGGAAGCTGGAGGCGATTCGGGTCACCAGGTTGACCACCTGGCCCTTGTCGGGAAGGGGAACGATGACCGGGATCGGCTCGCCGCCCAGCTTCTTTCCGATGGTCTCCAGGCAGCGTCGGTAGTCGGCGCCAGGGCGGTCCATCTTGTTGATGAAGAAGCAGGCGGGCACTTTGTACTTGTTTCGTTGGCGCCACACGGTCTCGGTCTGAGGCTCAACCCCACGAACGCCGTCCAGCACCACCACGCAGCCGTCCAGCACACGCATCGAGCGCTCCACCTCGATGGTGAAGTCCACGTGACCTGGGGTGTCGATGATCTGGACTTGGTGATCCAACCACTCAGCGCGGGTCACGGCAGCCATGATGGTAATGCCGTGCTCCTGCTCCTCGGGGATGTAGTCGGTGTGCGCCTGACCATCGTGCACTTCGCCGATCTTGCGCAGCGCCCCTGTGTAGAAGAGTATGCGCTCGGTCAGGGTCGTCTTGCCGGCGTCGACGTGGGCGGCGATGCCGATGTTTCGAACCTTGGACAGGTCATTTGTGGCCATGGAGTCCTCTCAGAGGGCCCACTCTATCGGGTCTGGTCGGCCCTAGCACGCCTATGCATCGCTGAGTCTCTGGGTGTGCGTGACACTTCGGAAACCCCGGGCTCTGGACCTCGACAGGGCAGCACCAGTCCCGTAGATGCGCCCAAACCCGAGGCACATATGGGCGGCATCCTGCTCCTCGAAGACGGACGCTCTTTTTCTGGTCAGGGATTTGGCGCCAGCGCCTCCTTGGTCGGCGAGATCGTCTTCAACACAGCCATGACCGGCTACCAAGAGGTCCTCACGGACCCCAGCTACAGGGAGCAGATCGTCGCGATGACGGTCCCCCATGTTGGCAACACCGGGGTCAACGCCTCGGATGAAGAGTCAGCGGTCATCCATCCGCGCGGCATGGTGGCCCGCAGCTTCTCAAAGCGCTGGTCCAACCACCGCGCCGAGGGCGGCCTGGACCACTACCTGAGGGCCGCTGGAGTCCCGGGACTCGATGGCGTGGACACCCGCGCGCTGGTGCGTCACATCCGCCAGAAGGGGGCGATGAAGGCCGTGATCTCCACGGACGGTCGCCCCGCCGCCGAGCTCTTCGAGCTGCTGGAGTCCTGGCCAGGCATGTCTGGACGGGCCCTCGCCGTCGAGGTCAGCACGCCCAAGGTCTACACCTACGCCGACCCCGATTCGCCGACCTGGAAGGTGAATGTGCTGGACGGTGGCTGCAAGCAGAACATCCTGCGCCTCTTCGCCCAGACCGGGGCGCGCGTTCGCGTCTTTCCAGCGCACACGCCAGCCAATGAGCTGGCCCAGGACGCCGACGCGGTCTTTGTCTCCAACGGCCCTGGAGACCCCGCGGCCCTGCCCAAGATGAAGGCCACACTGCAGAGCTTGGTCGGGGAACTCCCGCTCCTGGGCATCTGCTTGGGACACCAGCTCCTGGCCCTCTCCCTGGGTGCGGAGACCTACAAGCTGGCCTTCGGACACCGCGGCGCCAACCACCCGGTCAAGGACCTGGCCACCGGCCGCGTCGAGGTGACCTCTCAGAACCATGGCTTTTGCGTGACGCAAGAGAGCCTGGAGGCTGTGGGCGCCCGGGTGACCCACGTGAACCTGAACGACAAGACCGTCGCCGGCTTTGTGCACGAGGACAAACGCGTGATGGGCATCCAGTACCACCCGGAAGCCGCACCTGGTCCCCACGACGCCCAACACTTGCTGCTGGAGCGCTTCGCCCGCTTCACCAAGGGAGCCTGAATGCCCAAGCGTACAGACATCCGAAGCATCCTCATCATCGGCAGTGGGCCCATCGTCATTGGGCAAGCCTGTGAGTTCGACTACTCCGGCACTCAGGCCTGCAAGGCCCTGCGTGAGCTCGGGTACCGGGTCGTGCTCATCAACTCCAACCCCGCCACGATCATGACCGATCCCAGCGTAGCCGATGCCACCTACATCGAGCCGCTGACCGTGGAGTTCGTCGAGCAGGTCATCGTGCGCGAGAAGCCCGAGGCCATCTTGCCGACCGTGGGCGGACAGACCGCTCTGAACCTGGCCATGGCCTTGGACAAAGCAGGCATCTTGGAGAAGCACGGGGTGGAGCTCATCGGCGCCAAGCCCGAGGCCATCTTTGTCGGAGAGGACCGCAAGGCCTTCAAGGCTGCCATGGAGGAGATCGGTCTGGTCTGCCCCAAGGCACGCACCGTCACCAACATGGCAGAGGCTGAGGCAGCGCTCGAAGAGACGGGCCTGCCCTCGATCATTCGTCCCTCCTTCACCATGGGCGGCGCCGGTGGTGGCGTGGCCTACAACATCGATGAGTTCCGCGACATCGTCTCCAACGGCCTGGACCTGTCCCCGGTCACGGAGGTTCTGGTCGAGGAGAGCATCATCGGCTGGAAGGAGTTCGAGCTCGAGGTGATGCGGGATCTGGCGGACAACGTCATCATCATCTGCTCCATCGAGAACCTGGACCCCATGGGCGTGCACACCGGTGACAGCATCACCGTAGCCCCAGCCCAGACCCTCACCGACGTGGAGTACCAGACCCTGCGCGACTACTCCCAGCGCATCATCCGGCGCATCGGAGTGGAGACCGGCGGCTCGAACATCCAGTACGCCATCAACCCCAAGGACGGGGCCATTCGCGTCATCGAGATGAACCCCCGGGTCTCCCGCTCCTCGGCCCTGGCTTCCAAGGCCACCGGCTTCCCCATCGCCAAGATCGCCGCCCAGCTCGCGGTGGGCTTGACCCTGGATGAGATCGACAACGACATCACGCGCATGACGCCCGCCAGCTTCGAGCCGGTCCTGGACTACGTCATCGTCAAGATTCCGCGCTGGAACTTCGAGAAGTTCGCCCAGGCCACCCGCGTCTTGGGCACCTCCATGAAGTCCGTGGGCGAGGTGATGGGCATCGGCCGCACCTTCGACGAGGCCTTGCTCAAGGCCATCTCCAGCTTGGAGGGGGGATATGGATCCTCCCTCGACTGCAGCGACCAGCTGATCCGGGAGCGCTTGGCCATCGCCACACCTGACCGACTCCCTGCCGTATTCGAGGCCATGCGCCGCGGAATGGACGCCACCGAGATCGGCCGCCTCACGGGCATGGACCGCTGGTTCCTGGGCCGCATGATGGACATCGTGGCCCTGGAGAACACCCTGCGCGGCCGCTTCCTCTCCGGAGTGAGCACCGAGGAACTGCACGCTGCCAAGCGAATCGGCATGCCCGATGAGCACCTGGCCATGCTGCTGGCCTGCGAGGAGGAAGCGGTCACCGCGCGCCTGCGGGCCGAAGGCATCCGTCCCGTCTTCAAGCGCGTGGACACCTGCGCGGCCGAGTTCGAGAGCCACACCCCCTACCTGTACTCCACCTTCGAGGAGGAGTGCGAGAGCGGGGACTCGCCCACCGACCGGGTCATCATCTTGGGCAACGGACCCAACCGCATCGGCCAGGGTCTGGAGTTCGACTACGCCTGCTGCCACGCCGCCTTTGCGGTGCGAGAGGCTGGCCTGACCAGCGTGATGATCAACTGCAACCCCGAGACCGTGTCCACTGACTACGACACCAGTGACAAGCTCTACTTTGAGCCCATCACTGCCGAGCACGTGGGCGCCATCATCGAGAAGGAGAAGCCTCTGGGCGTCATCCTGCAGTTCGGTGGACAGACCCCCCTCAAGTTGGCCCACCAGATCGGTCCAGTCCTGGGCACCAGCCCCGACGCCATCGACCTGTGCGAGGACCGCGAGCGCTTCAACAAGCTGATGCTCGAGCTGGACATCCCGCAGCCCGAGGGGGCCATCGCGCGCACCCCTGCAGAGGCCCAGCTCGCCGCCGGCCGCATCGGCTTTCCGCTGCTCACCCGCCCCAGCTACGTGCTGGGCGGACGGGCCATGTTCATCTGCTACGACCAGAAGGACTTTGAGGCGGCCATGAGCGAGGCCCTGGCGGCCAGCCGGGACAACACCCTGCTGCTCGACCGCTACCTGGAAGGCGCCGTCGAGTACGACGTGGACGCCCTCTGCGACGGGACCGACGTACACATCGCCGGAATCATGGAGCACGTCGAGGCCGCGGGGGTGCACTCCGGTGACTCCACGGCCATCCTCCCGCCGGTGCAGCTGAGCGAGAGCAACCGCCGTCGCATCATCGAGTACACCACGCGAATCGCACTGCGCCTGCAGGTGGTCGGCTTGGTCAACGTGCAGCTGGCCATCCAGAACGAGAACATCTTCGTCATTGAGGTCAACCCACGGGCCTCGCGCACGGTGCCCTTCGTCGCCAAGGCCACCGGCATTCCAGTCGCCGCGGTCGCCACCCGGTTGCTTCTCGGTGAGAAGCTCGCTTCTATGGACCTAAAGCCCCGCGGGGCAGGCTTGTACTTCGTGAAGGCTCCGGTCTTCCCCTGGGGCCGCTTCCCCGGATCCGATGTGGTCCTGGGACCAGAGATGCGCTCCACAGGCGAGGTCATGGGAATCGGCTGGTCCTTCGGCGAGGCCTACGCCAAGGCGCTGATCGCCGCAGGCATGACCCTTCCAACCGAAGGCGGCGTCTTCCTGAGCGTCATCGACCGGGACAAGCCCCTGTTGCCGGCCATCGCAGGCTCCATGCAGCACCTGGGCTTCAAGCTGTACGCCACCGCTGGAACCCACGCCTACCTTAGTGAGGCCGGGGTCCCGTGCGAGCTGGTCTTCAAGGTGAAAGAGGGACGGCCCGATGTGGTCGACCACATCAAGAATGGCAAGATCCAGCTCATCATCAACACCCCCTTGGGCAAGAAGTCGGTGTTGGACGAGCAGGCGATGCGCTTGGCAGGGCTGCGTCACGGCGTACCCACCATCACCACGATGGAGGCCGCCAAGGCCGTCGTGGCCGCCATTCGATCGGTCAAAGCGGGTGAGCTGCGGGCCATCAAGCTGCAGGAGATCGTCTGAGCAGGCCCCGCGCCTATGTGGGCGACGTGCATGGCTGTTCGGGCGAGCTCGCCAAGCTCCTCAAGAAGCTGAGCGACCACAAGGTCGTTCTCTTGGGGGACCTGTTCACCAAGGGGCCGGACCCCTTGGGGGTCTGGGCGCTCATCCAGGAACATCGGTTGGTTTCGGTCTTGGGAAACCACGATGTCTCGGTGATTCGGGACCCGCAGAAGCATCCTTGGGTGACCCCCGAGATCCTCAGCTACCTGCAGGAGCTCCCCTTGATGCGCAAGAAGGGACGCTTTGTGGCCGTGCATGCCGCGGTTCACCCTGAGAAGGGACCCCAAGGCACCAAGCAGTCCATCGCCACTCTGATGCGGCGCTTCCCCAACGACACCCCCAGCAATCCCTTCTGGTACGACGCCGGCTGGAAGGGCCCGGAGTGCGTGGTCTTTGGCCACGATGCCCTCAGGGGTTTGGTTCGCAGGGAGAGGAAGGGCCGCCCCATCGCCATCGGCCTGGACACGGGCTGTGTCTACGGCGGGCAGCTCAGCGCCTACCTCACAGACGAGGACAGAGTGCTGCAGGTCAAAGCCAAGCGGGCCTACAAGCCGGTGAGCTAGGCGTTCAGCAGATCACCATGCGCCCGGGCTTGCCCAGACGCCGAATGGACTGCCGGAGCGCTGCTGAGAAGGCGTTGTCTTCCACACACAGCATGCGCAGCTTGGGGGCGGTTGTGGCCCAGGAGAGCAAGGCCTCGCCGCAGCCCTCGCCCAAGGCACAGCCGACCATGCCCAGCTCTTCCAGCGTCGGGGGCAGCGCCTGAATCAAGGCCAATGCGCCTTGGCCCATCCTTGGGTTGTAGCTGACACTGAAGGAGCGGAGCTGCATGCCCAGCTGCCGCGCCTCTGCCAAGACTTTGGCCAAGCCCTGGGCTTGAGAAGGCGCCAGGTCAGCAGCTCGCAGATGCAAGTCGACCTGGTCGGACGCCAGGTGGCGCAGAGCGGCGCTCAGCCCCATGCCTTCCAGGGCCAACAGCAGCGGCGCCGTCACCCTCTCAGCAGCTCCAGCGCCACCCGCGCATAGGGCCGGTTGCCCATGTCCACCGCCCGGCTGTGCAGAGTACGCAGGCGTCGAAGGGCCTCGGCCTCTTTTCCATGAGCGCGCAGGTAGCGCGCGTCCAGCTCCAGGCAGCCCAAGAAGAGCTCCACCCAGGTGGATGCGCGGGCGCGATGGCAGCGCGCCTCCCAGTCGTGAACGCCCTCTGGGTTCAGCACGCCTTCCAAGAGCTCACCGTAGGTCACCAGCTCCTTGAGCCTGGCCTCTCGCGCGGTCTCCAAGCCTACTCTGAGGGGGTTCAGGGCATGCTCCGGCTCCTCCTCCTCCAAGCGAAGGCGGGCCAGCTCCAACTGAGCCAGGGCGCCGCTGTAGCCCCGCGTTGGAATGGTGCGCACCAAGGCCTCGGCCTCGTCTCGCATGCCTTGAAGGCGCAGCCAACGCAGCTCGGAGAGCTTCCAGTTCCAGCTCTCCCGGTAGACCTGAGCGGAGTCCCTGGCCTCGCGGGCGAGAAGGGGATCACCGGTCTGGGCTGCGAGATCGAGCTGGATGGTCGCGGCCAAGGGCTCCAGGCGCTTGAGCTTGAGCTTCCTCGCCGTCGCCAGGCCATCTCTGAGCCAGCGCGAGGCCACTGCGGGCTCTCCTCGTCCAACGGCCAAGGCCGCGAGCTGAAGGCTGCTCGTCGCGGCGCCGGCGATGTCGGAGTTCCGCACGTAGAGGGATCGGGCGCGGGCCAAGCTGTCCTCGGCCCTGCGGCGCTCACCCACCCGCATCCAGGCCACGCCCAGGTTGCGCCGATGCCATGCCAGGGCGCCATCGTGGCCGAGCTCTTCTGCCCAGCGCATGCCCGCCAAGGAGTGGGCGCTCAGTCCGCGCAGCTCTCCGGCGGCCAGGCGTGCTTCGATCTCGGCTGCGCTGGCCTCGCAGATCAGCAGGTCCTCCTTGGCCCGTCTTGCTTGTTCCTTCGCGGCGACAGCACAGTCCCGCGCGCGCTCAAAGCTGGCCTGCTCCATCCAGGCCTCCGCGCAGATCAGCCAGAGCGAAGCGGCCGCTGCAGGAGCGGTCTCCTGTGCGCTGCGTGCGGTGTCGTAGGCCAGAGTAAGGGCCTCATCTGGGCGGTCGCTCCGCAGCTCCAGCTCTGCTTGAAGCAAGGTGGAGAGGTGGAGCTCTTCGGCATTGATGGCCCGGGAGCGGGTCGCATCCACCAAGTCTTGGCGGGGGCGTTCGGCGTCCGTTCGCGCTGCGACGCGGGCTCGGGCAAAGGCCAAGTCGAAGCGGAAGCGCCGGTAGGTGTCCGAGGCGCGGTCCTGCTTGAGCGTGTCCAGCACCATCAGAAAGTCACGTGCTTGGGTGTAGCGGCCACATCGGTGTGCAGCGTCGGCCGCGCGCACGCAGGCCTCCCATGCATTCGGGCTGCTGCCGGCCAAGCGGTGCGTTGCGGTGTGGATCCACCTGGAGCGGTGCTGGCCTTCACGTGCCCACGCCTCCGCCAGCTCTCTGTGGGCGGCCTTGTGGTCATCCAGTGCGGCGTCTGCCAGCGTCAAGAAGCTGGGACCTGCGTGGCGCAGCTTGTGGTCCATGGTTTGAACCAGCTCGCCCCTGGCCAGTAGGCGGGCGGTGCTGCCCAACCAGCCCCGGGCCACGTCCATGGGCAGAGGCTCATCCATCACAGCCAGCTTCGCGGCCACGTCACTGAGGGGGTACAGCGCTTCACTGCGCAAGGCCGCCAAGCGCTCCAAACCTGCCCGGGTAGCCTGCAGCGGCGAGCAGCGGTCGAGCTGCGGCGGCTCAGTGCCCTCGGGCAGCAGAGAGCGTGCCAGCTCCTGGGCCTGGGTCGGGGGCAGGGGGCCGAGTCTCAACACCTGGGCGCTGCGGCTCTGTCTGATGCGGTCCACCAGCCGCTGGGCGCGCTCACTGATTCGGCGCTCGTCCATCAGCACGATGACGCTCAGGCGCGGATCACCGATGCGCTCGATGCTCTTGAGAACTCTAGAGGTCAGGGCGTCGAGCTGCTCGGCGTGGTCCAAGACCAGGACGAGGGATTGGTGCTTTGCGGCGCGCTCAAGAGACTCCACTGCGGCTTGGATGACATCGCGCTGGGTGGCCTCGCCGGCGGGACGCTCACTGAGCATGTGCAGGGGCAGGTTGGGCCAGATCTGCAACAGGGGGCCCGCGTCGGAGCCCACCACCTTCTTCCTCCAAGCGAGCTTGTCCGGGGCGGAGAGCAGGGTGCGAAGCCACTGGCCAACGGGATGCCCTGGGGAATCGGGCCTGCAGCTTCCCAGCAAGGTGCGCGTGCCGCGAAGCAAGGCCCGGCGGGAGACCTGCTCTTGTAGGCGGTGTCGGCCGCTGCCTGCTGGACCCAGGAGCACGGCGATACGGTGGCCCTTGCCTTTGGTGTGGCTGTCCATGGCTTGGAGCTCCACCCTTCTGCCGATGAAGTGATGGGCGGAGGGCCAGTCCGCTGGGGTCGTTCCGTCCAGGCAGCCCCGCAAGAGAAGAGCGAGCTCACTGGCCTTGGGGCGGTGCGCGGTGTGAAAGCTCAGGCAGCGCTCGACCACCCAGCTGAGCTCTCGGGAGACCTGTGGGTTCACGCAGACCATCGGTGGATTCCGGGTCAGCACCTGGCGTGCCAGCCAGCCGGTGGGCTGTGGGGGGCGCACGCGGCGACCGATCATGCCTTCGTAGAGCATCAAGCCGACGGCGAAGATGTCGCTGGCTCCGGTCACCGGGACACCGCCGATGGCCTCTGGTGACATGAAGGATGGGGTGCCCACCAAGCCGCCGGACCCAGTCAGCGTCTCGGAGACCGCCCACCACTGGACGACACCGAAGTCGAGGATGCGCACCTGTCCCTTGCTTGTGACGAGGACATTGGAGGGCTTCAGGTCACGGTGTACGAAGCTGGCCTGGTGCAGCGCGGCCAAGGCATCGGCGAGGCGTGCACCGGCCTCACAGGCGCGCAGGGTGCGTTCGGCAACGCTTGGGGCTTGGGCGATGTACTGGCGCATGGTCACGCCGTCGACCACCTCCATGGAGTACCAGATCCAGTCTGGCGTCAGGCCGGCATCCAGGACCCGCACCACGCTGTCCAAACGTAGGCGCCGAATGGACTCAAACTCCCGCAAGAAGCGGCGGTCCATGCCCGGGTCTCCCGAACGGCGCACCTTGAGCGCGACCTCTTTGCCAGAGGGGGCTCTGGCCCGGAAGACCGTCGCGCTGGCTCCCTTGCCCAGGACCTCAAGCAGCTCGTGCTCGACGACGGTCTGACCAATGGCGAGTTCGAGTTGGTTTTGGCGGGACATGGGCCCTCAGTCTACCGTGCCGCCGCCGCGCGCCTGGCTCTCGCTCCCAAAGGTGGGCAGCACGTCCAGCACGTCCAGAACCGCCTGGTAGCTGCCAAAGGGAGGGTAGATGTACGCGCCCCGCACCCGCGGATGCTCATGGGCCAAGGCCAGGGTGTCTCGGGCGACCTGGATGCCAATCTCGCGCTGCTCTGCCCGCGTGGGCGCTTGCTTCAGGCGACGCCGGATGTTGTCGGGGACCTGCATTCCGGGGACCTCATTGTGGAGGAACTCGGCGTTCTTGGAGCTGGCCAGGGGGAGGATGCCGACCAGAAAGGGCACCTCTGGGAAGTGGGCCGTCATCTCCAAGAAGCGCTCCAAGACTTCGGGATCGTAGAGAGGCTGGGAGAAGAAGTACTCCGCCCCGGCCTCGATCTTTTGGCCGAAGCGGTCCACCTCGCGCTGAAGCTCAGGGTGCGCTGGGTTGCAGCCCGCGCCCACGTGGAATCGGGTCTGTCCGCCGATGGGGCGGCCGGAGAGGTCTTGGCCCCGGTTCAGGCTCTGGATGAAGTGGATCAGCCCGATGGAGTCGATGTCGAAGACGGCGGTCGCATCGGGGTAGTTGCCCATCTTGGGCGGGTCTCCGGTGACCGCCAGGATGTTGCGAATGCCCAGGGCGTTGTAGCTGAGCAGATCCATCTGCAAGCCCAGAAGGTTCCGGTCCCGGCAGCAGACGTGCACCACCGACTCCACACCGCAGCGCTCTCGTGCGAGCTGGGCCATGGCGGCAGGGCCCATTCGTGCGCTCGCCCTTGGGCCGTCTGCGATGTTGATGACGTCAATGCCTGTCTCTTATACACATCTCCGAGCCCACGAGACAGGCAGAAATCTC
>CAJXRZ010000131.1 GCA_913060515.1 uncultured Pseudomonadota bacterium
CTATCCTCTTCGTCGGCAGCGTCAGATGTGTATAAGAGACAGCCGCGGGGACGATCCTGGGCTTCGTTCACGCGGATGGCACGACCGTCGAGGTCCTGTCCGTCCATCTTGGCAACGGCGTCTTCGCCGCCGTCAGCCATGGTCACAAAGCCAAATCCGCGGCTACGACCAGTGTCGCGCTCGAGGATGACCTTGGCCTCGGTCACGGTACCGTGTGCCTCAAAGGCCTCACGGAGGGAGTCATCGGTGGTGGCCCAGGCGAGTCCGCCCACAAAAAGCTTCATGCTCATCAGTATCACTTCGTCTATTGCCCAACAGCCATGGCCGGTGGGCGCGCTCGGCAGCAGATCTGCCTTCCTACACGGCCCTGTATGGCCCGCTTTGGTCCGTCGGCTCAGACCGGGGGGGTACCCCGAGACTGACCTCGACCCTGGCCGTATATCCCGAATTGAGCGCAGTGCCATGGTCGCAGCTGCGCAGAGGAGAAATGCATGGCCACGACGATCCCGTTCATGCTCCCTGAGTGGGGGGCTGTGGCGGAATCAGGGCTCAGAGATGCGGCCTTGGGAGTGGAAGGCCTCGTAGCGTTCCCCGTCGGGATGCCACCAGTCTGCTAGGATCTGCGTGTCGCCGTTTAGGCCCAAGACCGCTGCGGTTGTCATCGCCCAGACCACTTCTTGGCGCAGAGGATCGGGGCTGGAGGAGCCCGAGGCACAGACCAGGGTGCAGAGCTGGTCAGTGGGGCCTTCAAAGTCGCAGTGGTTGGCATCTGTGACCCGCAGCGCTTCCCCAGTCTGGAACCAGGGGACTCCGTTGTTGCTGGCGTTGCAGGCGCTCGACTCGGAGAACAAGCCAAGCTGGGGGACGCTGCCCGCGACGGTGAGACCCAAGTCCTCGGAGTCCACGGGGTCCAAGCCCACAAGCCCCCGTGCGCTGCTGTCCTGATTGGCGGCTAGGGCGCTGGCCAGGCCACCGGCGGAGTAGCCGACGTAGAGAGGAGAGCCGCCAAGGGCCTCAGCCAGCGTGACCAGATCGATGCCGTTCTGTGGATGATCGGTGTTGGTGAATCCCAGATTGCAGAGCGTGGGTACCGCCACGTCAAAGCCCCAGGTGGCCAAGTGCTCGCCCATCTCCACCATGTTTTTCCGGTCACGGGCAAAGCCATGACTGAGGATGACCAAGGGTGGGTTCGTCACCTCTTCAGGGGTGAAGCGCTCCAGCTCGATCTCGCAGGAGGCGGTGACGCTCTGGGACCTTGCGTTCACGGAGTGGGGCCCCGCTTCGCTCAGGTCCTGGTCTGGACTGGCCGTGTCCGCCGTGTCCACCTCCTCCAGAGCTGTGTCCGCCGTCTCGCTTGGGAGCTCGGAGGGAGGGGCGGCGGCGGTGCAAGCGAGCAGGAGAGCGAGCATGGAGTCCTCTGGTGGGCCACTGGGCTTGGTCTGTGGTGTATCTGAAGCCCGGAGTTGCAGTTTGGAGCCCAAGGTCGGTATGGCTTCCCATCGATGGAGCCTCGAATGTCCCTGATCGCTGATCTCGCCCGTGCCCAACTGGAGGCCTACAACCAGGCCGATCTGGAGGCCTTCTGCGCCTGCTACCACCCCGAGGTTCGCGTCTTGGACCAGGACGGGGTGTGCACCCTCGAGGGGATTCAGGATTTCAGAAGTCGGTATGGGAGTATGTTCGAGCGCTTTGAGCAAGTGGTTGCAAGCGTTCCCCATCGGCTAAGCCACGGGAGCCACTGCGTGGACTTGGAGCACTACAGTCGCGTCGAGCGCAGAACCCAAGAGTCCAGCGGCGGAACGGTGATGGTGCGCTACACCGAGCGGGACGGCTTGATCGGGACGGCTCAATTCTTCGGTTAGGCCTGCTGATGTGATCCAAGATGCATCGTCCTGCGAACAAGGCTGCAATCGCGGCCAAGGCTTGGCTCATGTGAGCAAGCCCGCGCAAGGAGACGAGATGATGTTGGCCTGGATGTGTGTGATCGGTGTGGCCGAAGCCGGAGGCGGGCCTTGGGTCCTCGGACCTGGGGATCAGACCATCTATGTTGGGATGGACGTGCAACGCCTGACACAGCTTGGCATTCAGGCGGGGCCGGATCCAGCGGACTACACCACCATTGACGTAGGGGAAGGCCTGTCCTCCTTCGGGGTCAAAGCCATCGCGAACTATGGCCTGCTCTCTCGGGTCGAGTTGGAGCTGGAAGTGCCCTGGTACCGGGTCTCTGCCAACCGGGTGGATGTGGAGCCCTGCTTGGCGTTGGGGGAGGGGAGCTGCAAGACCACACAGTCCATCGGTTTGCTGCGCGGACAAGCCAAGTGGCTGGTCCTAGATGAGCTTCAGGGAATGCCCCTGAGCGTGAGCCTGGGCGGGACCATGCGGTACGGCGGCTTCACTGCCCCAGCGCGCTCTCGGATCACCAACGTGGGAGAGGGCACCACGGACTTGGGGCCGAGCATTCACCTCGGTCGCACCGGCGGTCTGGGGAAGGGCGGCTATTGGTCTGCCTACACGGAGCTCTACTGGCTCTACCGCTTCCCCAGCACGGACAGCTACCAGGGCTCGGACTTGGGTCCGGATGCCCCGGTCTCTGCGCCGATGCCGGAGTGGGTGCTGAACGGCGAGGCCCTCTTCTCCCCAGACGCCAGCGTGGCCTTCGGGCCCAGTTTCAGCGGCCTCTATCGAAATGGTCTGGACTGGTATGAGCTGAACTTGGAGGACCCAGATCGACTGGCCGCGCTGGGGGTGTACAACATGCGCGTCGGTGGCAAGCTGGTGATCCGGAACGAGCGGGGAGTGGCCTTTTCAACTGGGTTCCTGCGCACTGTGGTCTCATACAACAATCCCTCCGATGCTTGGCTGGTCTCCGCTGGTCTGAGTGTCCCCACGGGTCTTGGGAGGCCTTGAGTGCTCCTCGAAGTAGGTGAGCGCGTCGCCGGACGCTTTGTGGTCGACCACCTGGTCGCAGAGGGTGGCCTGAGCGAGGTCTACCAGGTGCGTCACATCGAGCTTGGCTCGGTCCATGCCCTCAAACTCTTGCGTGCGGACCACCCCGGCATCACCAAGCGCTTGTTGATGGAGGGTCGAATCCAGGCCCAGCTCACCCATCCCAACATCGCGCCGGTCACAGATGTGGTGCGTCACAAGGACCGGGTCGGGCTGCTCATGCCCTTGATCTTGGGCAAGTCGATGGCGGAGCTCTTGGAGCGCCGCGTTCAGATCCCAGTGGCTGAGTCACTGGAGCTGATGGCGGGGGTTCTGTGTGGTGTGAGCGCAGCCCATGGTGCCGGTGTGCTTCACCGGGACATCAAACCCGGCAATGTTCTCTTGCTGGTCGAAGGCGAGGCCATGCGTCCTTTGGTGACGGATTTTGGCATCGCCAAGGTGGCTGAGAGCATGGGGAACGCGACCCGTGTGGGATCTGCGATGGGCACTCCTGGCTACTCGGCCCCCGAACAGGTTCTGGACGCCGCCGATGTCGATGTGCGCGCGGACATCTTCTCTCTGGGCGTTGTGCTCTATCGGATGCTCACGGGCCGAATGCCCTACGTCTCTCCCGATGGCTCCGTGCGCATCGGCAGCGTGGTCTCCGAGCCCTACACCCCCCTCGGGGTGGCCGATGCCACACTGCCGGATGCGCTCTGCGAAACGGTAGACAAGGCCTTGGCCCGCAGCGCCCAGGATCGCTTCGCGGACGTGCATGAGATGGCCAAGGCCCTACTCAAGGAGCGACCCAAGCTCTTGGCCAGGGTGCTGGCGCCGTCGGGAATCGGCCCCATCAGCTTTGAGCTGCCCACCTTGGATCCTGTGCCGGATGGCCCCGAGTCGGGAGCCCCCGGCGTCACGCTCATGCCAGAGGCTGCCGAGCAGCCGGCCCCCACGCCCAACCTGGCTTTCGCTCCCGCACCCACGGAGCCTGAATCGCCCGCTCCGTTGCCTGCTGCAGAGGAGAAGTCCCCCTTGATTTGGCTCGGCGCTGCGGCTGCTGTGTTGCTGCTGGGAGGCGGTCTCTGGTGGTGGCAGGGGGAGGACCCCGTCACCGAGCCGCTCGCGGAGAATACGCCCGAGGAGCAGCTGGTCATCGACCAGGCTGCGGCGCTCAAGCCGATCTCGCCGCCCTCGCCGGAAGAGCCTCCTGCGGAGCCGGTCGAGGAAGAGGTCTTGTTGGGTGCGCCAAGCGAGCTGGGTGAGCCTGTGGTGGTGGGGCCGGGGCCCAGCGGGGTTGAAAGCTCTGGCATCAAGCCGGCCGGCGAGAAGCCGGTCGAGGCGGTCCCGGAAGGCCCAGATCAGGAGGTGCCGGAGGAGCCCAGCGCCGAGACCGTGGCCTCGGATGGGCCGGATGTGGTTGAGCCGGAAGAGGGGGAGGATGTGGTCGCCGTCGTAGACCCTGCCGAAGCGCCAGGCTCCATCACTGAAGCACCCCCTGTGCCTGAAGAGCCCGAGCAGCCTCCGAGTTGGAGCGGCCCGGACGTCTCGGGTGCTTGGAGCGGCACCGCAGGCGGGCGTCCGGCGACCATGTTGCTGAAGATGACGCCGGAGGGTCAGGTCAGCGGGGAGTTGGTCTTCATCTTGGGCGCCACGCGCCGGAGCTTTCCGGTTCGTGGAAGCGTGGACCAACAGGGGCGAATGAAGCTCAGCTCGGGCTCGGACCTGAGCCTGAGTGCCCAGGCCAGCGAGGCCAGCATCAACGGGAGCTATGAGCAGGGGCGCTCCAAGGACCAAAGCATCCGTTTGGGTCGCTGATTCGGGCTGGGTTTCCGGTGCGTTGTCGGGGGGCGGGCGCCGGGGGGACTGGATGGCATGTTTCTGCGGCATAGGCAGGGTTTCCGGTGCGTTGTCCCCTTGGGACAACGCACTAGATGTTTACGCACCTTCTTCGAAGGTGCTTTTACATCAAGACGCCCTTCTCATCAGCAACCACCGAAGGCGGCAGCTCCTGACCCATCCGCTGCCGCAGGTTGCGCTCGATCTTGACGCTGAGGTTGTGCAGCGGCAGACCGTTGTAGAACATCGTGAAGGGGTCCTCGAGCACCCGCCCAGCCTCGGAGATCAAGGCGAAGGACAGGCAGACCAAGACGTTGAAGGGAATGGCGACCCATCCCATGTCGTGCACCATCGAGAAGGGCAGGATGATGGCGAAGATCTGGATGAGCACTTCAACGATGAAGCCGTAGCCACGGGGAATCGGGGTGCCCTTGATGCGCTCGCAGCCGCCTTGGATGTTCAGGAAGTCCATCAGAGTGCTGTCCATGGACTGCAGTCGAAATGAATCCAGCCGGCCGGCGTTGTTGAGGTCGACCAGCTCCGTGAGCTGCTCATCGAGCAGCAGGTGGGTCAGGTTGGTGCTCGCGCGGTGCAGCGGGGTGTCGGGTCCCATGCGCTTGTAGTCTGCGTCCTCGAAGGGGGACTCGCCTCGAAGCAAGCAGCGCAGGGTGTGTACGTAGGCGATGTGGCGCGTGACGATTCCTTTGGCTTGCTCCTCGTCTTCCGGTGCGGCGTAGCGCAAGACCTGGTCACAGAAGTGGCGAGAGCTGTTGATCATGCGGCCCCAGAGCTTCCGACCTTCCCACCAGCGGTCGTAGGACTGGTTGGCCCGAAAGCTCACAAAGATGCCAATGGCCGCACCCATGATGCTGATGGGGATGGCAGGCAGCTGCAAGAGCGTGTAGCCCAAGGGCTCGATGAGCACCCAGGCCGCCAAGCCGGTTCCCAAGTAGAAGAGCGCCTTGCGCCACTGCCAGAGGATCAAGGCGGCGGGGTTGCTTCTAAACTCGTTGGTCATCATGGCGGGACTCCTTCAGCTCAGCAAGCGTGCACGCACGCGCTTCTTCTTGATGCGGCCGCTCTGCAGGTAGCTCAGAGCCTGACGGGCGTAGTCATGGGATATGGCCACCGCTGTGATGCGCGGAAGCAGGTCGATTCGTCCAATTGCGTCGGACGGAACGCCGCCTTCCTTGACCAGCGCCCCGAGCACATCGCCCTTCCTAAGCTTGTCTTGGCGCCCAGCCAGGATCAGCAGGGTCTGCATAGGCGGCTGCATCGCGGCCAGGGAACCACCGGCCTGAGGCAGGGGGACCTCGGGGATCTCTGTGCCCATGAACTCTTCGATGGCCCGAAGACGTTCTGGCTCTCGGTCGCCACAGACCACGGAGATGGCCAGGCCCTTCTTCTCGGCTCGGGCGGTGCGGCCGATTCTGTGCACGTGGGCTTGAACTTCGCCCCCCAGCTCAGCGACGAGCACCATCGGCAGCTCCGGAATGTCCAGGCCTCGGGCGGCCACGTTGGTCGCCACCAAGACGCAGGCGCTGCCGCCGGAGAAGCGCAGCATGACCTCGTCGCGGGAGCGCTGGTCCAGGTCTCCGTGCAGAGCCAGGGCCACAGTGCCGCGGCCGCTCAGGAAACGCGCCAAGGAATCACACTCGGCCTTTGTCTCGCAGAAGACCAGCGCCCGCTCGGGGGTGTGGTGGGCCAAGATCTGGAGCACGGCGTCATTTCGGCGTCCCCAGGGGACCCGCACATGCTGTTGCACCAGCTGGCGATCTGCCACATGCGAGGACACGTTGAGGTGAACGGGGGCCCGCTGTACCTGACGGCTCAGGTCCTGGATTCCCTCTGGGAAGGTGGCCGAGAAGAGCAGGGTCTGGCGCCCATCCGGGCCGGGAGGCGGGCAGTCCTGAACGATGCGGAGTACTTGGTCCACAAAGCCCATGTCCAGCATGCGGTCGGCCTCGTCCAAGACCAGGACTTTGAGGTGGCTGAGGTCCAGCGACTCCTTGTCCAGGTGCTTGCCGATGCGGCCTGGGGTGCCGACGACCACCTGGGCGCCGCCTTCCAAGCTGGAGTTTTGACTGCGGTAGGCCCGTCCTCCAGTGACACAGAGCACCTGGACGTTGTCCAAGCGGCTCGCCAATCGGCGCAGCTCAGCAGCGACTTGGTCGGCGAGCTCACGGGTCGGGCAGAGCACCAAGGCCTGGGTGTTCAGGTCCGGGGTGATGCGGCTGAGCAGGCCCAGACCAAATGCGGCGGTCTTTCCGCTCCCAGTCTTGGCTTGGCCGCTCACATCTCGGCCGGCCAGCAGGGGCGGCAAGGCCTGCTCCTGAATGGGGGTGAGGTGCTCAAAGCCCATCTGGGCGGTCGCCTGGAGGAGCTCAGCACGCAGCGGGAGGGTGTCGAAGGTGGCCAAGGTCTGCTCCGGGTCTGCGCTTGTATCTCTGTCGCGCCAATGGTGCCGACCTGCGGCTCCAGCACCGGGTGAGGCGTTAGCCTTCCGAATGCTCTTCTCTGTCCTCCTTGCCTGCGCTGCCACCCCGCCACCCACGCCTCTGGAGCAGAGTCCAGACCCGGCCGCGGCCGTGGCGGAGCGCCTAGAGCGAGATGCCCCGGAAGGCGTCTTGGCGAGCATCGCGGTGATTCATGGCCAGGAGGTACAGCTCCTGGGCGAGCCCGAGCGGCTGTATGAGCTGGGCTCCATCTCCAAGGTCTTCAACGCCTGGCTCTTGGCGACCCTGGAACAGGAGGGGGTGCTCTCGGAGGAGGACTTGCTCTCGGAGCACTACCCAGTGGTGCCCCAAGGGGACGGAGTTCAGATCCGTCTGAAACACTTGGCCAGCCACAGCAGCGGGCTCTCGCGTCTGCCCGGGGACATGAGCACCATGTACCTGCTGCGCAACGCGGCGAATCCCTACGTGGACTACAACGCCGAGATGCTTCAGGCCGCGGTAGCGGACGCGAGGGTCAAAGACCCCGGCAGCACGTGGGCCTATTCAAACTTCGCGGCCGGGCTCTTGGGGCAGGTGATGTCGGACAAAGTGGGCGAGCCGTGGGCCCAGGCCCTGGATGCCCGCGTGCTGGCGCCCCATGGACTCTCCGGCATCGGAGAGCTGGACCCGCCTGGGGGCTTCAACGCCTTTGGAGAAGTTCAGCCCTGGGACTTTGACGCGCTGGCCTCGGCCGGCTCTCTGGACGGTGACCTGAACACGATGGTGGCCTTCTCCCAGCTCTGGCTGGAGCCGGACCCGAGCATGGCCAGCATGCTCTCGCTGCGCTTCGAGGGAGAGCCTATGAACAACGGTCTGGGCTGGATCCAGGGCGAGGGCTTCTGGTGGCACAACGGAGGGACGGCGGCCTACTCCACCTTTGTGGCGGTGGACCCAGAGCGAGACGTGGCCGTGGTCATCCTGCTCAATCAGAGCAGCCCAGCGGTCACAGAACTGGGCATGGCGCTGATGGCTTTGGAGCGCGGGCAGTAAGACCCCGCAATTCTCGGCCTCAGCTGGCCTGTGACTCGCAGAAGCGAGGGATTCCACGTGGGCAAAACACCGCTGAAGAGCCTGGTCCGCCGCCTGCGCGGACGAGACAGGCCTCAACCACGGCCGCAGCCTCCAAGAGGCCCCACCGCCACATTGGCGGACTACGCGCATCTGCACCCCGCGCTCCTTGCTCCCAGCCTCGAGCACCTGCACCCTCAGCTGCTAAGGGCCGTCGCCGGTGGGGACCTGGAGCAAGTCCTGCCGGAGATCTACGCCCTACGGGTGCTCTCCGATGCGGCCCTGCGGATGCTGAGAGAAGAGCTGGCGCACCTGGAGCAGTGGGCGGCCAAACACCGGGTGGAGCTGGGCCGCCCCAACTCGATGAACCGCTACGGCGTCATCTTGGACGAGCTGGGCTACACCCCCATGTTGGACTGGCTCAGAGTGGAGTACCTCAGCGTGCTCTGTCTCCGGCTCTTTCCGGAGCTGGGGGAGGGGAGGATGGATCAGCACCACGGATTCGTCGTGGACTACCAGCTTGGTGGCGATCGAGACCTGGGCTTTCATGTGGACGACGCCGAGGTCACTTTGAATCTCTGCCTGGGAGGAGGCTTTGAAGGTGGCGAGCTCTACTTTGAAGGGCGCCGCTGTGGAGGGCACCGGCAGATGCCAGCCAAGGAGCACGAGCGCGTCAGATACCTGCATCAACCTGGAGTCGGCATCCTTCACGCGGGCAAGCACCGCCACGGTGCTCTGCCCATCCAGAGCGGGCGTCGCCAGAACCTCATTGTGTGGCTGAAGGCGAGCCATTGGCGAGGCGAAGATGGAAACGACGACTGGACTTGCAAGCCCTGGTGCGGTGACGCGGCTAGGGGAGGGGCATGAAACTGCTCGACCTGGTCAAGATCCAACTGCTCGCGTACAACAACCACGACCTGGATGGCTTCTGCGCATGTTTCCATCCAGAGGTTCGGCTGTACGAGACGGATGAGCTGGTCTCGACGGGACGAGAGGCCTTGCGGGAACGCTATGCAGAGATGTTCGCAGGGGGCGGCTTTGGCGCGAGCGTTTCGGAGCGATTGCTGACGGAGAACCACTGTGTAGATCTTGAGCACTGGTGGATACAAATGCCTGGAGAAGAGAAGGAAGAAGGGACGCTTTTGGCCCGGTATTCCCTGCTCGACGGACTGATCGAAAGCGTTCAGTTCTTGGACTAATCCACCCACTGCCAAGGCCAAGGTCTTGTCAGTTACGCTTCCGTAACTTACGTTACCGTAACAAAGAAGCGTAAACGTAGGAGAATCAAGATGTACTTGTTGCTCTGCCTGGGTGTCTTTGCACTCGGCTACCTCGCGAATATGGTCATGATCACTGTGGGTTACCACCGTGGATTGGCGCACAGCGCTGTGCACCTGAGCCCCTTTGTGCGCAAGCTCGTCGTCCATGGCGGCACCTGGGTCACCGGGCTCGACGCCAAGACCTGGGCCGTGATGCACCGCCGTCACCACGAGTTCTCCGACACCGCCTTGGACCCCCACAGCCCAAGCAACGTCGGGATCTTTGGCGTGATGAAGGCCCAGGTGGACTCCTACCTGCGCACCATGGAGGGCTTGAAGGCGGAGGAGCCGGAGTACACCCGCTTTGCCCATGGTCTTGAGTCTGGGCATCGATGGGTCTACCACCCCGTGATGCGCATGCTGCCCTACATCTTGCACTTCGTCATTGCCCTGGCCATCGCCTTTGGCTTTGACGCCTTCTTCTTGGGCTTGGCCTACTACCTGGGCTTGATGAGTCACCCCATCCAGGGTTTCTTGGTCAACAGCCTCGGCCACGCAGTCGGTGGTCGGAACTTTGAGACCGATGATGACTCGGTCAACAACGCCATCGTGGGCTGGTTGGTCTTCGGCGAGGGCTACCAGAACAACCACCACGCCTACCCCCGCTCGGCGAAATTCAGCTTTCGTCCTTGGGAGGTCGACCCTGGGTTCGCGGTCTGTGTGGTCATGGAGGCCATTGGCCTGCTGCGCATCGACTACCCGCGCTTGATTCCCAGTGAGGTGCCCGTCACCTTGCCGATCAAGCCGGCGGAGAGCAAGCCTGTCGTGCCCGAGGCGCCAAGCGTGCACTGACGCCCTTGGGATTCCGCATTGGGCCCGCCGCTGGGCGAGGTGTGGGATCCCTGAGGGGTCACAAGCCCGGCGGGTACCCCTAAGGTGAGAGCTCCAGAATCGGAGCCTTGCCATGAATCGCCGCCTACTCTTTCCTTTGTTCTCTTTGGGCCTTCTCTTGGGAGCCTCGGAGTGCCGCAAGACGGATGGGGATGACCCCACGGACACGGAAGAGACCGGTGGGGACGACACCGGAGTGGACGACACCGGTGAGGTCGACCCCAAGGAAGATGGGGGCGTGTTCGCTGCGGTGGTCTGGTTTGAGACCGATAGCGGTGAGCGCTTCGCTGTGCCCGATGCGGAGATCAGCACCGAGTCCGGACTGAGCACGACCACCAACGGGTGGGGCGCCTTCACCCTGACCTTGGAGACCCCGGAGCAGGTCTGTGCCGCGGAGCCCACCTACGGGCATGGCAAGGTGTGTGTGACGCCCGGGCGCGGCGTAGACAACGACATCGTGCTGGTGGCCAACGAGCTGACGGTCTGGGGCCGGGTCAACGGCGCCGATGGATTTCCGGCTGTCGTGAGTCTGCCCGAGTTCAGCACCCAGCTTGGCGTTCAGGTCAGCGGAGAGGGCTTCTCCGTGAACACCAACAACAGCGGTTTCTGGGTCGCCGGCCCCAAGACCCGCCCAACAAGCTTGAGCTACGGGACCGCAAAGGCCTCCTTCGATGCCGCCTTCAAGGAGAATGGCCAGCAGGATACCCTCAACAACCAGCGGCCCCACTGGGTGCAAGCACCGAGCGCCCAGTCCGCCTCAGGCTTGCTGCGTGCTGAGCCTGGCGAGACCGTGAAGCTCCAGGCCTTGGCCAAGGATCTCGACGGGGATGAGGTGACGCTGCGTTGGGCCTACGAGGGGCAAGTCGTCGCCACTGGAGAGAAGGCCGAGCTGACCCTGAGCGAGGCGGTGGGGACCCACAGTGTGCGTGTCCTGGCGGAGGATGGGCGCGGGGGCTTGCGCTACTCCAGCCTTCGGATCCAGGTGGGCGGCACCCCGATGCTGCAGGGCCAGATCAGCTCTGAGGGAATGGCGCTGCAAGGCGCAAGCGTCACCGTGGATGGTGTGCTTCAGGAGGTGGATGAGCAGGGACGCTTCCAGATGGAGGCGGAGGCCACAGACCGCCACGTTCTCTTGGTGCAGCATCCGGAGCACCTGCCCCACAGCGAGGTCATCTATGGCGCTTCGCTGGCCCTGGACATCGAGCTGGTCCCTGCCGATGTCTTGGAGTTCGATGTCACCAAGGGCGCGAGCGTGCTGCCGGCAGACAAGAGCTTCAACCTTGTGATTCCTGCAGGTGGTGTGCTGGACGAGGACGGGAAGGCTGTCAGCGGTCCGGTGGCGCTTCGCTATGGCTACTACAGCGATGAGCTGCCTGGAGAGCCTTGGAGCGAGAACGAGAAGGGCATGTTGGGCTACGGCCAGGCCGACCGTGCTCTATATCTGGCGCTGTTCAACCCCAAGGACGCGACGGAGACCTACACCCTGAGCAAAGAGACGCAGCTCAAGGTCTACTTGGACGGGGGTGAGAAGCCCGCCACTCTGAACGCCCTGAACACCGGAACGGGCAGCTGGGAAGCCGCTGAGGGTGTGTCCATCGGAGAGGACGACATCATCTGTCCTTTCCCCGGCGGCGGCACCGGTGGCGGAGATCCGGACCCCTTCTCCATCGTGGCTTGGCCGACAAAGGTTGAGGATGAGATGGGCTGTTTGCGCTTGCATGTGCCCGGCAACCATCCCACTCCGGCCTTTGCGCTGATCGACACCTCGCCTCCTCGCTTGGTGCGCATTGACCAGGGCATCACCATGGTCCGGCCCTTGCCGCCGCGCACCAACGTGAACGTCAGCCTCTGGACGCTCAGCAACTTCTCCTTCCAACAGGCTGACGAGGCCGACGTGAACACCGGCAGTGACCAGCTCGTGGCTGTGCTGCCCACCGGTCTGGCCTCGACTGCGGACACCTGCGTTGACGTGGTGTTGCGGGAAGCCGTTCCAGGCAAGTTCCTGACCCGGCACGAGGTGGATCACTTCCAGCTCCCTCCGACCGACACCGTCACGGATGCCTACTACCTGGCGGTCGACCCAAACTCGGACAAGGACACCTTCGAGAAGTGGATGTCCAGCCTGGACTGGGACAAGCCGGACGTCAACGGGAACTTCGACCCACGCTTGGACACCAACGATGCAGCGATGGCCATCTATGGGAACGCCGCGGACCTGGGATTTGGCCGCGAGATGCACCTGCGCATCTTGGAGAACTGGGACCCGGTCGCGACCACCGAGCCACCCATCGTCGCCATGTACACCACCAACTACAGCGACGTTCACAAGGCGGCATTGGGCCTGCCGGCGGATGTCGATGCGACCGTCGCCATGGAGTTCTCGCCCTACCCGGGAGACATCGACAACTACTACGTCAAGTTCTTCGCCTTCGCCCCGGATGGGACGCGCATCAAGTCAGCACCCCTGGATGACTTTGGACCCAAGTCCATGCCGGATCTGTGCGTGAACTGCCACGGCGGCCAGCCGGCTTCTGCCGGTGACATCGCCAGCCAAGGCGGCGTCTATCCCACCCAGGGCCGCATGGAGAACTGGGAGGGGCGGGGCGCGGCGTTCATTCCTTATGCCGTTGAGAGCTTCGACTACGACGCCAGCATGCCCCTTGGGCCACAGGAGCTGGAGTTCAAGGCGCTCAACGAGGCGCTGCTTCTGACCAACGTCAGCGACGATGTGCGGGTGATGCTGCATGCGTGGTACGGGAGCTGTCTCTTATACACATCTGACGCTGCCGACGAAGAGGATAGTGTAGATC
>CAJXRZ010000132.1 GCA_913060515.1 uncultured Pseudomonadota bacterium
CCCCTGACCGCTGTACTGGCCCTGTTGCGCGGAGGGCTCCGGCTTGGACTCCGGGGCCTGCCAGCCTGCGCCGCCGGGACCCAGTCCCAGGTCCAGAATCGCCTGGGCCAGTGCTTGGCCAGCGACCTTGTTGCCCTCGGCGTTCAGGTGGTTGGCGTCGAAGAAGAGCTCACGGGGGTGGCGGCCGTCGGCTTGTAGTGCGGCGCAGACTCCGGCCACCGGCGCGTTCCAGGGCATGCGGCTGGCGGGGGCCAGGCAGCGCACGTCCCCTTGGGCTTGGTTCCAGAAGGGGTAGTCCACGAAGAGCACCGGGACTCCTTGGTGGGCGGCCTGGGCCACGATGTCCTGGTGGTTGCCGTTCTCGCTGTTCTCGCGCTGGGGGCCACCCATGCGCTCGGTCTGTTGGCGCTGCTCCTCGATGGCCACGCGCATCACGTAGTACAGGCGGGAGTGGAAGAGCAGGCGCTGGATGGCGCCGTCCACTGGAGGCACCAGACCGTCCCGAGGCTGATCGAAGGGCCGCGCATCGACGATGTACAAGTCGGGGTTGAAGGTGGGCAACTGCTCGCGCATCTGTCGCAGGGCCTGCAGACTGCCGTAGCCGGAGCAGGCCGCGTTGATGAGCTGGGCCTTGGGGTCCACCGCCCGGAGCGCTGCTTGGGCGATGGCCGGGTAGGCCTGTTCAGACTGCACACCGGCGCCGTAGGTCTGGGAGTCCCCCATCGCAAAAGCCCGCCAGCTCGGAGGCTGTACGGTGAGCTCTTCGGGGTAGCGCCAGCCCATGCGGTTCACGCCGTTGGAGGGGTCCGGCAAGGGCCGGTGCACCCAGCCCAGCAGGGGGTCGCGCTCCATGCCGGTGGACTGGACGTGGGCCAGGATCTCCTCTGCCGGGATGGTGGCTCTCGCGACGGTGTCCGAGGCCAGCCGAACGGTGGCCTCGATGGCGCCAAGGGCCAGCAGAGTGGTCAGGGCACCGAAGAGCAGCTTGCGGGACAGGGTCAACAGGGGAGCCGTGGCTTAGAGGAGAAGACCTGGGTGCTGAACAACGCAAGGCGCTGGCCCACCCAAACTACCCCACCGACGTCCCCGTCATTCTTCCGCACACGAGGTCCACATGGCCGAGTTCGACATCCTCATCTACGGCGCCACCGGGTTCACCGGCTCACAGTTGGCCAAGGAGCTGCGCGATCAGGCGCCCAAGGGCACGCGCTTGGCGCTGGGTGGACGCAACGCGGAGAAGCTGGCCAAGGTCGCTGAGCCCTTGGGATTGCCCGTCGTGGTGGCGGACGCGATGGACAAGGCTGCGGTCGATGCGATGGTGAAGCGGGCCAGCGTTGTGGTCACGACGGCCGGTCCCTACGCGATGTACGGCGACCACGTGGTGGATTCCTGTGTGGCCCACGGCGTGCACTACCTGGACATCACCGGCGAGACCCCCTGGGTGCGTCAGGTCATTGACCGGCACCATGAGAGCGCCAAGGCCCAAGGCACAGTGGTGCTGCCTTGCTGTGGCTTTGACTCGGTGCCTTCGGATCTGGGTGTGCTCTTCATGGTGAAGATGGTCCGTGAGCGCTTGGACCAAGGGACAAAGTCGGTGGAAGCTGCCTTCTCCATCAAGGGAAGCTTCAACGGGGGGACCTTGGCCAGCGGGCTGAACATCGGAGAGAAGTTCAAGGCCAAGGATCTGGCGAACCCCTTCTTGCTCAACCCGGACCCCAAGACCTCCAGGGAGGCCTGGTCAGCGAACGCCGATCCCAAGGGACCGGTGACCCATGCTCAGCTGGGCAGCTTGGCGCCCTTCTTTATGGGGCCGGTGAACACCCGCGTTGTGCGGCGCAGCGCGGCTCTGCTGGCCGACTCCCCCCAGAGCTACGGTCCGGAGTTCAGCTACCAGGAGTACATGCGCATGGGCGGCACGGTCTCCGCTTGGGGCGCGACTCTGGCGATGGGCGCGATGGCGGCCGGCATGGCCAAGCCTGCTGGGCGATCCCTGATGGCGCGCTTTGGGCCCAAACCCGGAGAAGGCCCTTCAGAGGCCGACATGGACGGGGGATTTGTGAAGGTGCGCTATGCGGCCACGGCCATGGATGGGCAGGTGCTTCAGGGTCAACTCAAGGCGCCTGGAGATCCCGGAAACCGCGTGACTGTGCGGATCCTGGCCCAGGCCGCGCTCTGCGTTCTGGAGGGGGAGGACTTGCCCGGTGGGGTGCTGACACCGGCGGTGGCCTTGGGGCAGAGGCTGCAGGACCGCTTGGTGGCGACTGGGAAGTGGGAGATGAAGCTGCTGGATTGAGGGGAAGGGCTTGTGGCTTCCCTTGTCACAACTTTACATCTCCCAGGGCAAAAGCATGCTTTTCTGAGATTCAAGTTCAGGAGGCCTGCATGCTCAGTTTGTTGATCCTCCTCCCCCTGGTCGCTTGTGGGGAGTTGGAAGACTTGGATGGAGATGGTCTGTTCGATGAGGAGGCTTGGGGTACGGACCCCAACAATCCCGACTCGGACGGCGATGGATTTATGGACGGGGACGAGGTCGATCAGGGCAAAGACCCGATGGATCCGGCCAGTCATCCCTACACGGGCGGGTGGACCATTGATGCGGACTGCAACGAGGACGTTGAGTCCACCGGAAACGGAGTGGGTCAGATCGCCGAGGATCTGGTGCTCCAGGACCAGTACGGCGAGGACTGGCGCCTGCACGACTTCTGTGGTCGAACGATCATGCTGGAGTTCGCTGGATTCACCTGAAGCAGCTGCACAACGAACGCCCCCGGGTTGGGGATAATCCAGGAAGAATACGAAGAAGATGGACTGCTGGTCGTGATGATCATGCTGGACGGCACGCCGGCTGACGCCGCCGCCCTGGCCGAGGAGGCCAAGCTGAGCATTCCGGTGTTGGTGGACCCACAGCAGAAGGCCTTTGATCGCTGGGACCCCCAGCTCAGGACGCCGGATACGGCCTTCATCAAACCGGGCATGGAGGTCCACATGACAGGGGCCACCTGGCATCCGGCGCTGATCGAAGAAGTGCTCGGCTTGGAGTAGGACGCTGAAATGAAGACAGCCGCCAGACCCGGGAGGGGCTGGCGGCTGTTTTGGCTCTGGGGTTTGGCTCTGCTTGGGCCGAAGTGGGCTGGCGGCTGTTCTTTTTGGGCTGATCCGGAGATCTCTCCCTGTGCATTGTCCTTCGGAAATGCACTACATCTCTTGCCCGCTCCTTCGGAGACGGGTTGTCCATTGTCCTGCGGAAATGGACTTCATCTCTCGCCCGCTCCTTCGGAGACGGGTTGTCCGTTTCCGAAGGAAACGAACTTCTTAAAAGTAGATGTTCAGACCCAAGTTCCCTTGCAAAGCGCTCGGAGCACTGGGGTCGTCACCTTCGACGTTGACGTAGCCGACGTACTTGCCGCTCACATCCAGAGCCAAGCTCTTGCCGATGGCGACCTCCAGGCCCAAGGCTGCGTGGGGGCCCCAGGCGGTGCCGCTCACGTCGGTCTGGAACTGCTCACCGTTCTGGCTCCACTGGTCGTTGTAGATGCGACGAGAGGCGGTCATACCGAACTCGGCGTAGGGGCTCACCCGCTTCCAAGGCACAGCGTGGATGCTGATGTTGGGTGCGATGTTGGCGGTCTCCCGAGGGGTGAATCCGTCGCTGCCGACTGGGTTGAAGTAGCTGTAGTCCAAGCCGATGGAGAAGGTCTCTACGGGACGGTAGGCGAAGCTCACGCCCACACCTGGGTCCACGAAGGTGCCGCCACCGTCGTAGCCAGCAGCCATCTGGGCGCCGTGCACACCGACCATGAAGGAGTCGTTGCGGTTGACCCGGCGCTCTGGGAGCTCCGGACGCGCTTCAGGCTGCACGGTGGTGGTGTCGTTGTAGTAGTAGTGCTGCGCGGGGGCTGGGCCGTAGACCCAGACACCGTGGTACCAGTACACGGGGCGCTGGTGGTAGACGTTCACCACGGGGCCGCGGTTTCCGTAGTACCAGTGGTGAACACCGGTGGTCGGGCGGGTGTGGTGGTGACGGTGCGGGTGCCCGCTGGCCTGAGGCGTGGAGGGACGCTGGTGGCCGGCGCTTGGACGGGTGTGTCCGCCAGACTGGGCACCTCCGGTGCTCGGACGGGTGTGTCCGCCGGAGCTGGAGCCGGTGGAGCCGGTGCTTGGACGGGTGTGTCCGCCGGAGCTGGAGCCCTGGCTTCCAGACCCGCTGGAGCCGGTGCTTGGGCGGGTGTGGCCGCCGGAGCTGGAGCCCGAGCTTCCACCGTTCAGGCTCGAGTCGGGACGACCCTCACCTGGCGTGCTGGGGCGCTCTTGCGAACCCAGATCGGTGTTCGGGGTGGAGCCACCCTGGCTGCCCGACTGGCTGCCGCCCCAACCGCTGGGGGCCTCGGGCGTGCTTGGAACCTGAGTGGTGCCACCAGGCCGTGTCGCCTCAGCGCCGCCGGAGTTGCCAGGCATGTAGCCTTCGCTGCTCGCGGCAGGGGTGCTGCCCGCCTGTGAGGGGCGGGTGGTGGTACCCGTGCTCGAGCCGGGGGCCCGGCTGCTGGGTCCAGTGGGCTCACTCCAGCTTCCGGCGGTGCTCGGCGTGGTCGTCGAGCCGCTTCCGGTCTCACTTGGGCTGCTGCCGGTGCTTGGAGCACTGGGAACACTTGGCAGCTGGGTTGCGCCAGAAGGACGGGTTGCCTCAGCGCCACCGGAGTTGCCAGGCATGTAGCCGGAGCCCGAGCTGGTCGTGGGGGTGCTCGAAGCCGGGCTCACCCGTGGGGCAGGGCCCGGAGCCGTAGAAGGCTGGCTTGGCGTGGTGGTGGTCGTGCGGCTCGAGCCGGAGCTACTGGAGCTGCTGGAGCTGCTGGAGCTGCTGGAGCTGCTGGGGCTACCAGAGCTGCTGGGGCTGTTGCCCTTGCTGCCCTTGTTGCCGGAGCTCTTGGAGCCGGAGCTCTTGGAGCCGGAGCTCTTGCTGCCCGAGCTCTTGGAGCCGGAGCTCTTGGAGCCGGAGCTCTTGGAGCCCGAGGTCCTGGAGCCGCTGCTGCGGCTTGAGCTGCTGGGACGGCTCGGAGAAGCTTGCTCGGTGTGCACAGGCGCACTTCCCATGCCGGCGTCGGCGGGGATGTCTGCAGGTGCAAGGGCGAGCAGGATGCTGGGGAACAAGGGGCTCATGGGAATCTCCGTAGCCAATTCGTACCAAGCACAACGTATCCCCCCATCCCGTCATTCAAAAGAAGATCGCAGCGATCGCACAAATCTTCCGTCGTCCTGGCGCGCTTTGAATACGCGGCGGCGGGTTTAGCGCGAAGCGCTCCACTGGCCTCGCTTGCGCCCACCGCTGCTGAGCTGTCCGTTCAGGGTGTTTCCGCTCTGGGTGCCCGACCAGGTGTTGGGGCGGGGACCCTCCGTCTCCACCAGAGTGAAACGGCCATCTTCGGCAAAGCTGCCCCGAAGCGGCACGCGCACTTGCTGGGCGCCAAGGGACTGTTGGGCGACACCCCGGGCGTTCCCTTCGGCATCCACCGTGAGCTCCAGGCGCAGGGGACGTCCGTTGGCGCTTCCGTTGTAGTTGCCCGAGAAGTGCGAGAGGTCTGGCGCCGTGGAGGCCTCTGGGGCTGCGGGGGCCTCTGGGGTGGTCTGGGCTTCGGGCTCGGGAGGCGGTGGCTCCGCCTCGGGCTCCAGCTCAACGAGCGCCTCTGGCGTCTCAGGTGTGGGCGTGGGCTCTTCTACAGTCTGCTCGGGCTGGACAGGGAGTTTCGGGGAGATCTGGCCGCGGGCGATGACGTCTGCACGCGCCGAACGCTCGGCCTCGGCGGGAGCCTGCTCCTCTTCCGCAGTCGAGGTCACCGGATCCTCTTCTGCTCGCTCCGCCGCTGGGGCCGGAGGGGCTGCTGGCGTTGGCTGGATCACCTGTAGGGGGGGGACCGGCTCTTTGGTCTCGGGTGCTGCGAAGTGCTCGTAGGCCAGGTTCAGGCTGGCGAAGAGTAGAACCCCGCCCAGGGCGATGCCCACGATCTTGAAGGAGGGGGGCTTGCGCTGGGGGGCCCGGGCCCGCGCCAAGACTTGTGCGACCTCCAAGGCGCTGCGTGGCCGGCGCTCGGGGTCCCGGTCGACCATTGAGAGCAGCAGCTGGGAGATCTCGTGGGAGAGCTCTGCGGCGGGGGGCAGCGGTGCGATGGGACCGGGTTTGCCGGTGCGCCAGGCTTTGGCGCGGCCTTTGCCGTCTGGGCGGGAGCCCCGAAGCAGGCAGAGGGTGACGTAGCCCAAGCCAAAGAGATCCGAGCGGGGGTCCGCCTCGGCGCCCATCTGCACCTCGGGGGCAGCGTGGGGCAAGTCCAGGCCCAGCAAGGGGGGCGTATCGCCCAAGGTGATCTGCTTGTCCTCCAAGCGCATCGCACCGGTGTGGACGTGGCCGTGCACGATGCCGCGGCCGTGCAGCTCGACCAGGATCTCGGCGAGCTGCAGAGCGATGTCCAGGGAGCGCTCGACGGTGAAGGGGCCCTGCTCCTGGCAGATCACATCCAAGGGGACGCCCTCGGGATCAGGGTCTGCGCGGTAGGGGCGGCCGCCCACCAAGCCGATTCCGGCCACCGGCTGGATCTGAGGGTGGCGCAGCTTGGCCAGGGAGGTGTTCCGGTGCACCATGGCCTCGCGCTGGCTCAGGTCGGCCAAGACCCAGACCAGTCCAGCGTCGGCTTGGTAGGCGTGGAGAATGCCGCTGTCGTGAACCTTCTCTCCCAAGACCCAGCCCGAGGGGTCCGAGATCGGGGTGCCCGGTCCGGGCTCAGCTTGCTCGGGTATCAGGTGGATGATGTCGCTCATGACAGCTCCCGAGGCTTGCTTGAAACCCTGTGGCTATCCGCCCATCGGAGAGCACAGGGTTCCGGCTCGCCTCTTCAGGAGTCCGTTTTATTCCCTGAGGTTTCAATGCTGCCCCTTCTGATTGCACTTCTCGGCTCTTCCACAGCCCAGGCTGGGGACGGACCCTGGACCTTGGCCCCCGGAGATCAGTCCGCCTATTTTGGGGTTGGGACCTTCCGCTACAAGGCCTTCGCAGGCGAGTCTCCTGGCTCTGGGACGCTGGGCGAAGGGGTGACGGCGGTGGGCGCAGTCGGCGTCTATAGCCGAGGATTGGCCCATGGGGTTGAAGTTGAAGCGGTGCTGCCTCTGGAGCGCGTTCGGGTGAACACGCCCACCGATTCTCTGTGCACCGGGGCCGGTCGGCCGCGTGATTTCTGCGCCACCACTTCGGGTGTCGGTGACCTATCCGTCGTGCTCAAGGGCCGGATCGTAGATGAACTTTATCTCTCCCCGGTCACGGTCGCGGTGGCCGCTGGACTGCGATCGGGAGAGCTGTATGCCGACGATCGGGATCGCCTGACCACTCTGGGAGACGGCCAGACGGACCTGGGCGGCGGCGTAAGCGTGGGGCGTACCGATCTGATCGGGCCGGGCTGGTATCGGGTTGGAGCATGGGGTTGGTACTGGTACCGCTTCCCCAATGCCGTGGAGGGGGACCGCAAGATCCCAGCCGATGAGATCTCCTACACCCTCGAGGCCACCCTTTCCCTGCACCCGCGCTTTGGCTTTGGGCCGGCCGTGCAGGGCTTTCAGCGCCTGGATGGGCGCAACTTGAACCAGGTCGAGGTGGGCACGCCGAACGCCTGGTCGGAGCTCAAGGCCAGCCAGGTGCAGGTGGGCGGCAAGGTGGGGATCTACTCCCCTGCAGGTCCCACCCTGGCCATCGCAGTGCTGCGAACGGTCTACGCGCGCAACAACCCCTCTGACACTCTGGTCTTGAGCATCGGACTGGGCTGGTACTTCCCTGACAAGGGCGTGGAGGCGCCTCCAGCAGGCATGGTCACAGGCTGATGCCCAGCTGGAGTCAGGGCTTGAAGGCGCCGACCTTCTCGGGGTTCTGCGCCGCCCAGTTGTTGTAGCTGACGACCAGATCCCGGTCGCTGGGGCCCAAGTTGGGCAGGAAGACGCCACCCAAGATGGCGGCCGTCGAGCCGATGGAGACTGCACGCTGCACCTCCCGCGGCACCTCATCGACCAGGGCCCAGCTCACCCCATGGCCCACAACGCCGGCCCAGAACAGGGCCTGGCTGGCCCAGTGGTAGCGCTTGGACTCGGCCAAGAGCTCCTGCGTCGGGGGAGCGCTGAGCCAGACGGTCTCCACATAGGTCTGCAGTGCTTCATCTTCGCCGAGCACGAAGTGGCCCTCGACGTAGAGCTCCGGGGTGCGGTGCTCATCACCGAAGGACATGTACGCGGGCAAGCGCAGCGGTGCGGTCAGCTCGGAGACCGTGACGGTGGGCACGCCGACCGGAGGCTCTGGGATCTTGTGGTGGCAGGCGATCAAGAGCAAGAACATGGGAGCTCCGGGGATGGTCCGGCGGACGGTCCGGCGGGATTCACTAACCGGCGGAAAGGAGGGGCTGGGCGGCCATTGTGGCTTCCCTGACGTGCAACAGAGCGCTGCCGGATCAGCTATGAGAGCGCAGCTCAGCTCCAGGATGTGCCATGGCTTTCGCGTTTGGAAAGATTCCCCGCTTCTCCCCTTCCTTCTCGCCCGCCGAGCTGGCGGTGGTGGCCAAGAACCTGGTCAGCCAAGGGGACGAGGCCGAGCAGGTCCGCAGCTTCGAGCAGGCATTCGCCAAGTACATCGGAGCGGATCATGCCGTGATGGTGCCCAGCGCGCGCTACGGCTTTCACCTGCTGCTCAAGGGCTGGGGCTTTGGTGCAGGCGACGAGGTCATCGTTCCGGCGCTGACCTACTTCGCCATTCCAGCGCTGGCCGAGGCCACCGGTGTGACCCCGGTCTTCGCCGACATTGGCCGCAACACCCATGTCTTGGATCCCGAGGCCTTCCGCGCGGCCATCACGCCAAACACCAAAGCGGTCGTGCCCACCCACCTCTTCGGTACGCCCTGCGACATGAAGGCCATCCGGGCCATCGCCGATGAGCACGGCATCAAGGTGATCGAGGACGTGGCCCAGGCCACCGGTGCCCGCTTTCAGGGCCAGCGCGTCGGCAGCTTTGGGGACGCGGCCTACTACACCTTTGGACTCACCAAGAACATCACGACCCTCTCGGGGGCGATGATCACCACCAACGACGCCGATCTGGCCGCCAGCGTGCGGGCGGAGATCGACGGCGGCACCCCCGCGCGTCTGCGTGACCGCGCCAAGGAAGCCCTGACGGGGACCGCGATGATGGTGGCCACCCACCCCAAGATCTACCCCTTCACGGTTCACCCAGCCGTGGTCCTGGGCAACCGCTTGGGCAAGGACCCCATCCACGAGCGCTTCGGCGAGGCCGAGCGCACCTACGAGAGCGTGCCCGAGTACTACCGCAAGTCCAGGCCTCGGGGCATCCAGGCGGCCGTCGGACAGCTGCAGCTGGAGCGCATCGAGGACCTCAATGGGGCGCGGGTGCGCAACGGGCGCGTCCTGGACCGCCAGCTCGCCAACGTGCCCGGCCTGGAGGTCCCGCTGTACCCGGAGGGCTCCGAGCCCATCTACATGAGCTTTGTGGTGCACCACGCCGACCGAGACGGCCTGGCCGCTGCCCTGCGCAAGCGCGGGGTGGACACCACCATTGGCTACATGAGCAACTGCGCGGCCTCGGCGCTCTTCCCTGAGCGCACCGCGCGGGCGCCGAACGCCGAGCGTGCTTTTGCCGATCTGCTGCACATCCCGGTGCACCCCAACCTGCAGGACGCGGACCTAGAGCACATGTGCGAGGCGGTTCGGCAGGCTTGTTTGGAGCTGAGGTAGGCCGGGCAGCCTGACCTCGCCTGCAACAACCAGCACCCTGAGCGGCTATGACAAGGAAGGTCTGAGGCTTGTGGACGCTGTTGGCGTCTGGGAGAATCCCCTACTGACCTCCCGACCAGCCCTTCCCAAGGTGTTTCTGTGAAACTCGATCTGCGCAAAAGTCTGCGTTTGGCCCAGGCCGCGGTGACTCGGAACGTGCCGGTGTACGCCCACTTTGGCATCACCCATCGCTGTGATCTGACCTGCAAGATGTGTGGGATCTGGCGCTACGGCAACAAGAAGGAAGAGCTGGAGATCCACGAGATCAATGAGATGGCGCAGCGTTTCGCGCGCTTGGGTGTGGTGCAGACCTCGATCGGGGGCGGCGAGCCCTTCGCCTACGAGAACGTGGAGGAGGCCGCCAAGTGCTTCGTGGATGCGGGCATCAACCTGCGCCTGCTCACCAACGCGGTCAACGTGCCCAAAGAGCGCTTCGACAAGGCCATCGCCTACGGGGTGAAGAACTTCTCGATCAGCCTGGACAGCCTGTACCCGGCCCGCTTCGACTACATCTGCGAGTTTGACGGCGCATGGGAGAGCGCGGTCTCCAACATGAGCTACCTGGCCCAGCAGCTGCACGGCAAGGGCGGCATGTTGGTGATCAACTGCGTGGTCTCCAACCTGAACCTGGAAGAGCTGCCCGACATGGTGCGCTTTGCCCAGGAAATCGGCTTTGCGATTAGCTTTTTGCCCATTGAGCTGCTGGCAAACTCCAGCGATGGCGTCAAGAACTGGGAGGCGCGCTTCATCCGCCACCGCCCGGAGATGGGCTTGAGCGAAGGGCCTCAGGGTCAGGTCGGCGAGCGCGTGGATCGGGTCTACGAGACCTTGCTCCGCATGAAGAAGGACGGGGCCCCCATCCTGAACTCCTCGCCCTACTTGGAGAGCTCCCGGGTCTACCTCAAGACCGGCCGCTTCCCTGCGGACGGCTGCGATGCTGGCTCCCTGTACTTCTCGGTCTCTCCCAACGGGCAGTTCACCATCTGCCACCGCACCAGCCATGGCTACAAGCACATCCTGGATCCGGACTTTGAGGAGTACTTCCGCTCGGAGTCCTATGCCCTTCAGCGCAAGCTGGAGGCGGGCTCCTGCGAGGGCTGCATGCGCGCCTGCTGGATCGACACCAGCTCGATGTTCCGCACGCTCCAGGGCTTTATGGAGACCGCGACCTTGAACCTGCGTCCGACAGGCAACCCCCCTGTGAGCGCAGAAGAGGCGCTGTCTTGGGCCCGATATGACGCCCCGGCCCCGATGCCCGAAGCGGTGGGCTAAGTAGAAGGCATGTTCCTTCTGCTCTTGGCTTGTACGCGGGCGCCCATCCAGGATGATGATCCGGTGGACACCCCTTTTGTGGAGCCCATTCCGGTGGATCTCTGCGCTTTCGGCACCATGGAGCCGGTGGGGGAGCTGACGGATCCCGAGCTGACCGAGACCTCGGGTCTGGTGCAGTCACGCTTGGAGTCGGACCGCTTCTGGGCCCACAACGACTCTGGGGACTCCCCGCGGCTCTTTGCTCTGCGTGAGTCTGGCGCGGCCCTGGGCATCGTCACCTTGGACATCGATCTTGCCGTGGACTGGGAGGACATGGCCATGGGGGAGATTGGCGGTGACCCGATCCTGGTGATCGGAGACATCGGCGACAACCGGGAGAAGCGCGAGGAGATCCTGGTTCACTGGTTGCCGGAGCCCGCCGAGACCACCGGCGTGGGCCTCTCTGTGAGCACGGCGAAGCTGGTCTACCCAGACGGCCCCCGGGACTCCGAGGCGATGTTCGTGGATCCGGTCACGGGCGATCTGATTCTGGTCGCCAAGAGCCCGGACACGGAGATCTACCGCCTGCCTTTCCCTTGGAAGGATGGCGAGCTAGAGCAGGTCGGAAACTTGGTTTTCGGCGATGAGGGCTTGCCTGGCGGCAACCGGGTGACGGGGGCGGATGCCTTTGGCTCTCGGGTGATCCTTCGCACCTACACCCACCTCTTTGTGTTTCAGATCCCAGAGGGTGGCACCGCAGTCGAGGCCCTGGCTGGCCCATTCTGCGAGGTCCCTGTGGCCGCGGAGCTGCAAGGGGAGTCGGTGGGCATTGGCGAGGACCGCTACTGGACCATCTCCGAGGGCCTGATGGCTCCGGTACATCGGGCTGTGGCGGAGTAGCGGAAGTTCAAGAAAACGATGTTCTAACTACTCTTTAGAGAAGTCCACCATCGCGGGGTTGCTCGCTCTGAGCTGGGCCCTGGATTGAGTCTGGCAGCGCTGCTCTTCGCCAACATAGGCGCACACGCGGTGCTCTCCCTGGCCTTCAGGCAGCGCGTACTGTGCCGGAGCTTTGCCCAGGTCCTCGCCGTCCACCGAGACCCGCAAGCCAGCGGGATGGGTCTGCAGCGTGATGGGGGCCCCACCCTTCGGCCCCATGAGCACCCAGAGCAGGCCGGCGAGCAGCAAGGCCGCTACGACAAGGCCGATGAGCAGAGCGCGGCCGCCGCTGTCCTCGCCTTCGATCTCCATGTCCCGGACGGGGCTGGAGGGCAGCTGATCGGCCAGCTCTTTGGCCGAGCGGCCCGACTCGCTCCACTTTCCATCGCCCAGCTCATCCTCGCGCTTGGCATCGCGTCCTACACCCAGATCCGCATCGCCCCAAGCGGGACTCTGGCCTCGTTGGCGCTCGAGGATGGACTCCGGTGGCGCTGGGATTTCCTTGGTCGTCTCCGCTGCGCTGATGGCTTGGGCATCCTGCAGCTCTCTCTGAACCGAAGCCTGTGGCTTGTGGATTGGAGCAGGGCCGGTGGGCTTGGGCTTGGCCAGCGCTTCTTCCAGGTCCGAGACCAGGGAGGCGAAGCTGGGTTCGTTGTCCGCGGACTCGATGGTCTCGCTGTCCTGAGGCGAGTCGATGGTCTCGCTGTCATCGGCCTCCTCGGCGCGCCATGCAGCGACGGCGTGAGCGGGATCGCCCTCGGAATCCATGACGGAGTCCATGGTGACCTCGACGGGCATCTCCAGGGTGCTCTCAGCCAGTGAGGGGCCTTGCACGGGAGAAGGAAGCTCGTGGTCGGCGGCCGACCAGGGCTCAGAGCGCTTGCGATCGGCGTTGAAGAGCTCAGTCTTCCGGGGGTCGGGGGTGCCGGCGAGGCCGGCCAGCAGGCCGCTGTCCGCGATGGGCGTGTCGTCGTCGTGCTCAGGGTTGGTGAAGAGCTGCTCGAGCTCGGTCTCCTCTTGGAGGCGCTCCACTTCGATGCGCTCTGCCTCGGCCCGCTCGGTCTCGATGCGTTGGGCTTCGATGCGCTCTGCCTCGACCCGCTCTGCCTCAACGCGCTCTGCCTCAACCCGCTCTGCTTCAACGCGCTCTGCCTCAACCCGCTCTGCTTCAACGCGCTCTGCCTCAACCCGCT
>CAJXRZ010000133.1 GCA_913060515.1 uncultured Pseudomonadota bacterium
CCTGGCCTGCCAGTCGCCCAGCCCCGATCCCCTGCCCCACAAAGCCCCCAGCCAGACCTCGACTGTGGCGGGGGGGCAGCCACCGCTTGGCCACGCCAAGGGGCCAGAGGCCACGGGGGGCGTTGGCCTGGACCAAGGACAGCAGCACCCCCCTCTTCCGGCGGACAACCCGGCCTGGCAGATGGACGTGGGTGGCTTTGTCTCCAGCCCCCAGTGGTACGGGGAGCACGACTGGGAAGGGGTCCACATGCGCACCCTGGGCCACATGGCCGTGCTGCGACGGGACCGGGCGCGGGTCATGGCCGAGAAGGGCGATCTGGGCGAGGCGGCCACGGAGTACCAAGCGCTGGCCGTGCAGCTGAGCGGGCTTGCGCTCAGCGAGGGACAGGCACCGGACCAGATCCGAGATCTCTTGCAAGCCGCCGCCGAGCGCGACGCGGACCTGTGCGCGGCCTTGGCCAAGGGGACCGCGCTTCCCACGGATCAACCAGGACTCTACGGCCTCCGACTTCGCTACATAGAGCTGGCCCGCCATGCCGCGTCAGGCCAAGACGTCGCCCCGCGTGCTCAGACTCTGGCCGAGGAGCTGCGCCCACACACCCAGGCGCCCAAGGGCCTGGAGATCGACGACTTCGAGAACTTTGATGCCCGCCACGCGCTGCGGGTTCGCCTCTTCGAAGCGGCGCTGGCGTCCCAGGATCCGCTACACCTCGCCGAGCCCTGGGGCTACTGGACGGCTGAAGAGTCCGCGCTCCAGGGGCAGGCCCTCTTCCAGGCCGCCAGCGCTCTGGCCAGTGGAGAGGCGATGGCCGGCGACCCCATGCACTGGCCCGACCAGGCCGTGCACGCGCTGCGCACACCTCTGCGCTTCACCGCAGAGGGTCTGGGCTGGCTGCCGACCGGAGACAGCCTCATCGACGTAGGCGCCCAGCCGGGCCCCAAGGCCATCGGCACCCTGCAGAAGTGGGGCTTGGAGGACGCAGACCACCGAGCGCGCCTGGAACAATCCGTCAGCGCCCTGAACGCCGAGCAGGATCCAGACCAGGTGCTGGCACAGCTGCGTGTCCTGGCTCTTGAGTTGGACGAGGCACCCCACGGCAGTCGCTTCTACAACGTCAAGCAGGTGCGCAATGAAGGGGTTCGGGTGCTGGCCAGTCAGGGCCACCACACCCAAGCCCTGGCCTTGCTCTCGGACAACTTCCCCCTGCACCACCAAGACTGGGCTTGCCCCAACCGCGAGGGCATCTTGCGCATCCTCCAGGCCCGCTTGGAGCACCTGGCCGGCGCCCCCACCAGCTGGGAGGCCGCCATGACCTCGACCGAACTCTTCCTGGACCAGAGCCAACGCGCTCAGGGCGGCGAGCAGGTGGGCGTGCAGATGCCAGGACCTCCCGGCCGTCCCGGTCCTCCCAGAGGGGGACAGAACGCGCCAGGGCCTGGTCAGGAGCCCGGCAAACAAGGCCCCAGGGGGCCTGCGATACCGCCGCCGAAGCGTTGAGCCCTCAGCGCCGCACCTTCGCCCCCGGGTCCTCCTTGGAGAGCATGCCCTCCAACTTGTCGTCCAAGTAGCTCTGCACCCGGTCCAGCTCCTTCTGATTGAGCTGCCAGGTCAGCGGCACCACCTGCGATTTCCGCTCGAGCTCGCTCAGGTCCAGACGGAACTCGCGGTAGCTGACCTGCTCATCACCCAGGCTGTCCACCAGCTCGCGGTTTCGCAGGCGCTGTCCGTTCGCGCGAACCTTCGTCAGCAGCTGCAGCGGTCCAACCGTGTTGGCGGCGATGGTCCCGGAGACCTGCTTTCCGCCGCCGCTCTGTGGAAAGCCATCCAGGCTGAGCAGCTCAATGTGCCGCTTGGCCAAGGGGTCACCGGCAAGGCGCAGCGCCCGACGAGTCCCCTCCAGCCAGCGGAAGGCGAAGAAGGTGCCGTTCACGTCGAAGTAGCCCAGATCCCCAAGGTGCTGTTTAAAGCTTCCATTGCTGGCATTGGGCATAGAGGTCAGGAAGGGAAAAGTCGCCCCCAGTCGGGCCGCGGTGAACACATCCACGTCCCACTTGCCCTTGTCGATCTCATGCAGATCCGAGGTCACGTCGGCGTAGGCAGCGTCATTGGCCAGCCTGGAGGGCCGCGGCACGGGAAGGGGCGCCATGGACAGGGGAACGCCCGTCTCCAAGACCGAGGCCCCCAGTATGAGCATCGGCAGCTCACCGGCGCCCATGGGCTCCGCCAGACCTCGCATGGTGCAGCTCTGCTTGTGCTGTGAGCGCCAGCGGTCGGCCAGAGCCAGACCACGGTCCTTGAAGGGGAGCAGAGTGCAGCCCGCCACCGTATCCAGGTAGCCCTTGCCGACCTTCTCCAAGCCCACATCCAGAGCCCCGGGCTCAGCGCAGGCCGCGAAGAGATGGGCCAAGCCGACGGCGCCGCCGCTGGTCCCGGTCATGAACACCACCCGGTCCCAGAAGGCATCGCGCAGGGCACCTTGCGCCGCGTCCAGACGCCCGTTCTTTGGCCGGAGCGCGACCAGCTCTCCATCCTCAAAGCCCAGGCGCTGTAGGACCGCCAGGGTCCAGATTGTCGCCTGAATGCCGCCACCGTGGGCCGCCACGACGAAGAGTGGACCTTCGGGAACCTTGGCGCTGCGGGCCTTGAAGGCCTCCACGAAGGGCTGCCAGCTCGCCTCCTCTTCCGCCTCCCCCCTCGGTCCAGTCCACTCAATGAGGGCGTAGTGCCGGGCAAATGGCGGCACGATCCAGAGGACCAAACCCACCAGCGTGAAGGTGCCCACCACCATGTTGGGCAAGGCACCCAAAATGGCCTCCCAAACCCCAGTCTCCGCGCTCAAGCCTACAGCCAGGAGAGGCGCCAGCATCAACTCTCTGAGCAGAAGTCCAAAGACCGCGGCGACCTGAAATCCACCCATGACCGAGACCGCTGCGGGTGCGATTGGGGTCTGCTTTCGGCGCTGCCAGAAGGCGCCGCGCATCCAAGTGCGCTGGTCCAAGATGACGACCACCATGGCTCCAACCAACACCGCGACCGTCAGAACGAGCTCCGCGCTGCCCCAGGACCACACGCGCTCTACCCAAGCCTCAATGGGTGCCTCAATGGCGGAGAGAGCGAGCAGCACCAGCGCCGAGAGCAGCACGCCAAGGGGCGCCCCGCTCAGGCGACGCAGTCCACCGCCCTGCGCGGAGTCCCAGCTGATGACCAAAATCCACGGCAAGGCCAGGAGCAGCGAGAGGCCCAGATGCTCTGGCCGATTGAACACCCCAAGCCAGGGTGGGAGCGGATCGGCGATCTCGAACTGAACCGCGATGCTGGCCGTCAGAAAGGGCACGGCCAGAGACGCCATCACGCGCTGACCCCGCTGTTGAAGCGTGAAGAGGTTCACCAACATCGCGCGCAGCGGCTCTCGACGCGCCAAGAGCGGGAAGAAGAAGCACACCAGCGCCAAGCCCACAGGCGTTCCGCGGAAGGGCGGCCCGGCAAAAGGCAGCAACAGGGCACCCACCACAACGACGCCGAGCAGCCAGCCCCCGGTGCTGAAGCGCAGGCTGGCCTCTGAAGGCTCTGGGCTCATCTCCCCTCCAAGAAGCGCATGGGCTCTCCGTCCGGACTTTGGTAGATCCTACCCTCTCGCCCCCCTGGCAAGGCCCAAGAGTCGCGCAATTCCAAACCAGAGCGCCTCAACCAGGCCTCGCGGGTGCCATCTCCCTTGCGAAGGATGACCATCAAGCTGCCAAAGTCCCGGGAGGGCCAGTCATCTCGGGTAAAGGGCCCTACAAAGACCGCCGCCTCACCGTTGGGCAGCACCATCACGGTCGCCACGTCCCAGCGCAGATCCGCCGCGACCACCCGCGAGAGCACCAAGCCGTAGCCCGGGGCGCCGCCGGTCTCGTCCAGGAGGAATCCGACCGTTCCGCTGGGAGAAGCGTGCACTTGCGCGAGCTGGGCGATGCGGGCATCCAGCTCATACACACCCGGGTCCTGCGAGGTCGGTGCGTAGGCTTCATGCACCCAGGGCCACGCGCCCCCCAGCTCAGAGACCTGGGCGCTGTGGGTGTAGCTGCGGGTGGCCGGCACATCGGTCCAGCGCAGGTAGCTCATGGCGACGCCGTAGAGACCCACGGCACCGATTGGGGCCAGCAGAGCCGACCACCGCAGCGAGCCCAAGAGCCCGCAGAGCAACACCACGGCCGGCACCAGATAGCGGTCCTGCCGCTGGGACTGGGTGGCCAAGATCAACACCCCGCCCAGAACTCCCAGAGTCGGCAAGAGCCACGCCGAACGCCCCACACCCTTCTCTCTAAAGGGCAGGAGCAACGCCAGTCCTGCCAGCAATGCACCCGGCCATCCCCAGTGGTCCACCAGGGCGCGGGGGTACCAGCTCAGGCGCTCGGGTGTGGCCCAAGGACCGCTGAGCAGAGTGTCGTTGGTCATCAAGGCATCGCTGCTGCTCTGACTGGCGCCCAGGTAGCCCAAGATCTCCGAGCCATTGAAGCCCCACACCGGCAAGGCCACCGCCCCAAAGGCCAGGAGCGCCAGCCCCAAGGCCTTCCAACGCCCGCTGCGCAGCACCCCCACCCCGGCCACCAAGCACGGGGCCCAGAGGAACATCGGAGCGGTGTACTTGGAGATGAAACAGGCCCCCATCCACAGGCCCCAAAGCACCACGTGACGCCGCCGACTCAGGCCCTCGCTGGCGTGGAGATGGGAGAGGGCTTGGACCACACAGGCCGCCGCCACCAGGTCCACCCCATAGCCTTCGGCCTGCAGCCAGATCAGCGGGCTCGCCGCCAGCCAGATCCACGCCGAGAGCCCCCCTCCCAAGCGCCGCAGCCCGTCCATGCACAGGCCCACGAGCAAGGCGCCAGCCGCCAGGTGTACCCAGCGTCCCGGACCCAAGAGCACCGCAGCGAGGGTCGCCGGAAGGTAGGCCCCAGGGGGGTGCGGCCCGATGAGCATGCCCACGCAGCGCAGGAAGAGGAGCAGATCCCCATCCCGCAGCATCTGGGCCAGCCTCTGGGCCGTGCCGAGCACATGGGGCCCATCACCCGCAGGCCACCGGCCCGAAGCCACCACGAGCCACGCCCACAGCGCCAGCAGCGCAGCACCCAAGAGCAACGCCAGGCCGGAGCCCAGACGTCCTTCCAGTCTCCAGATTCGGCGAAGCTGCGGCACCTCCGCAGTCTACAGCGCTACCTGCCTGGCGCCGCCGGGGTGACCTCGTTTACGCAGAGCAGCCAGTGACCCTGTGCATCGCTCCAGAGGACCGGGCTTGTGCAAGAGCTCGGTGTGGGACCCAGGCTCAGAGCCTCCGGCTGGGTGAAGTTCACCCCATCGACGCTCTCCATGCGCACCGGCAGGCGCCGGCCCTGAACCACCCCCACCGCGTAGACGGCCAAGACCTCGCCGCTGGCCTCGAGGCGTGCAAAGGGCACCGTGAGCTGCCGCCAAGCGGCCTGCTGGGTCCAAGGAGAGCCCTCCCAGAGCACCACCCCGTCTCCCCAACGCGTCGTGAACAAGAGCTCCCGACCTTGGAAGAGCACAGGGCTTGGATCCGCCAGCCCGGCCCCTTCGAGTTGCAGCTCCGCCCCCTTCATCACCCGGTTCACGCCCCCGAGCGCCGGGTCCCCTATGCCCTCCCGTGCCACGTACCAGAGGGCCTGGCCCTGCCACTGGGGGTCGATCAAGGCCGGCGCATCCACCGCCACGGCCACCCGCTCCCGGGACCAGCTCTGGCCATCCCAGATCAGCTGATCCACCGCGGGGCTCTGGTAGCGCTCGTACCAAGGGATCTGGCGACGGTGATCCAGACCGCTGACGAGCACGCGATCCGAGTCCTGAACCAATCCCAGGGAATCGAAGCCCTGGGCGATGGCCGCCTCCTGCTGCTCAAAGCGCAGCCCGTCCGCCGAATGGAAGAGCAGCACCTGGGACTGCGACAAGGAGTTTGCTTGGGGGGGGCTTGGCGCTGGGCCACAGGAGACCCAGATTTGGAGGAGCGAGAGCACGCCCCATGATGCATCAGCGCGGCAGCTTGCTCCCCCCTCTTCCCCCATTTAGAACCATTCCAAATCGCTGGAGCCCCCAAATGAACAACGGCATGAACGAGTCCCAACGCGCTGAGCTGGCCCAAGGCCTGAGCGTCGTGCTCGCCGACACCTACACCCTGTACTTGAAGACCCACAACTTCCACTGGAACGTGACCGGTCCAATGTTCCAGACCCTGCACCTGCTCTTCGAAGGCCAGTACAACGAGCAGTGGATGGCCGTGGATCTCATCGCCGAGCGCATTCGTGCCCTGGGTCATCCCGCGCCGGGCTCCTACGCCCAGTTCGCAGCGCTCACCTCCATTCCCGAGGCCGATGGCGTGCCCAACGCTCGGGAGATGTTGGCCCAGCTCGCGGAAGGCCAAGACGCCGTCTGCCGCTCTGCCCGCACCCTGGTGCGCACCTGTGAGGAGGCCGGAGACATGGTGAGCGCCGACCTGCTCACCCAGCGCCTCCAGGTGCACGAGAAGAACGCCTGGATGCTCCGCTCTCTGCTGGCTGAATAAGCCTATGGAAGCAAGCTTTTGGCTCTCTCGCTGGGAACAGAACAAAACCGGCTTCCACGAGGCCGAGGTGCACGAGGACCTGCTGAAGTACGGCGAGCGTTGGCTCTCTCTGGCCAGCGGCGGACCGAAGAAAGACGTCCTGGTGCCCTTGTGTGGAAAGACCAAGGATCTGGCCCACTTGGCCAAACTCGGCCATCGCGTGGTCGGGGTAGAGCTCTCAGCCAAGGCTGCACAAGCGGCCTTCGACGAGGCCAAGCTGCCCTTCACGCAAGAGCAACAGGGGCCCTACCAGGTCTTCAAGGCCCAAGACTTGGACCTTGAAGTTCGCGTCGGCAACTTCTTTAAGCTCCCTGCCAAGCCCAGCTTTGACGCCGTGTGGGATCGGGCAGCGATGGTCGCCTTGGACCCAGATCGCCGGGCCCGCTACGCCGAGCACCTGATTCAAGTCCTGCGACCCGGTGGCACCCTGTTGGTCAACGTCATGGACTACCCCCAAGCGCAGATGTCCGGTCCCCCCCACGCCGTCAGCGTCGTGGACCTGGCCGGCTACTACGAGAAGAGCTTCTCCATCGAGACGCTCTACGAAGAGGACCAAATCGACCGCGAACCCAAATTCCGGGAACGCGGTCTGGACCGCTTCGTGGTCAGCACGAGCCTGTTGCGCAGGGTGTAGTCCCTACTCAGGGTGAGCCACGTCGTATCGCATGGTGGTCGAGAGATTGTCTCCGCCGACCACCGTGCCGTAGGCGTGCTCAGCCATGGAGAAGTAGCCTCCGCTGATGGCCGAGGACTGTCCCTGAGCCTGGCCATAGGCCCCACCAGCCACCGCCGAGTAGCTGCCGTCTGCATGGTTCTCTCGACCACCGAGGATGGCTGAGTTGCGCCCAGAGGAGGAGCCTCCGTAGCCGCCAGCGACGGAGCTGCCGGTGCCCGAAGCCTCGTTGTCCTGGCCACCGCCCACCACCGCGAAGTCGCCAGAGGCCAGGTTGTCGCTTCCCCCGAGGGCGACGCTGCCGGTTCCCAAGGTGGTGTTGAATGCACCGCCGAGAACCGCGCTGTACTCTCCTCCAGCATCACCCTCGGTGCTTGCGATGGCCGCGGCAAAGGCGCCCTCGAGCACGTTGCTCTGCCCATGCACCAGACCATGGCGCGCGTTCGCTTCGTTGTGCAGTCCCATGACGACGGAGCCGTAGCTGGTGTAGCTGTGGTAGCTGCCCAACACGAGGTTGTGGGAGCCGGACTTGTCGTTCCCATCGTCCTCGTCATAGCCAAGGATAATGTTCCCCTTTCCGTTCGGCGGAGCGTCCGTGGCGCCATCGCCCGACTGCACGTAGAGGTTGGACTGGCTCAAGACCAAATCACCGCTGGCACTCACACTGAGCACCTGCAGCAGGTCCTCTGCCCCTGCAACCCGGCCCAGAGCCGTCTCCGCACTGTTCATGCGGCCTCGAAGGTCATCCAATCGGGCCTTGGCCGTGGCGAGCGCCACCGCATCTTCTGCCACACGGTCTCGCGTCGCGGTCAGCTCGCCTTGCAGGGCCTCCAGCTGCTGCTCCAAAGCCAGCACATCTGAGCTGCGCGCATAGCCAGCCTCGACCCAGTCGCGACTGGCCAAGCCCTGCACGTCCTCTGCATGCAGCGCGCTCTCCTGGGCCAAACGAAGACGCTCGATGCTCAAGAGCAGCTCGGCCACCTCAGCATCGTCGCTCAGCACGGCCAGAGCTTCGGACTGCGCCTGACTCTGACTCTCCAATTCTGCGATCCGTGCGCTGAGCTCCGCGTTGCTTTTGTGGGCGTCATCGCATGCGAGAAGGGACAGGGTGAACAGGATGGGGGACATGGCATTCTCCTTGGGAGGGCCGGCGTTCATCGCCGATGCACACCCCCAAAGCAGGCACCGTGCCAACCACCATATTCCTTTTGTTTCAAACACTTAGGACACCCCCACCCTGTCCAGTCTGTCAAGCCTTCGACACCCCCTGTCAAGCCTTCGACACCCTGAGCCCTTAGAGCCCTTCCATGCCCACCTGGCTCACCAAACCCTGGTTCTCCTCCATCCTGGCCACTCCCATGGCCAGCAGGAGCATCACGGCGATGGCGGGCCTTCAGCTGGCTGCCCAGGCCTTGGGTTTCTCCTTCTGGGAGTGCCCCTCCAAAGCCGCCGTCTCCTTCCCATGTCCGGGGTGTGGCCTGACCCGCGCGAGCGTGGCCCTGCTTCACGGAGACTGGGCGGAGGCCTTGCACATGCATGCCGGCGCCCCAGTCCTGCTCTTGTGTTTGAGCTTGATCTTCCTCGCCGCCCTACTCCCTGAAAAGCTGCGCATCCGCCTGAGCAGCAGGATTGCGGCGATCGAATCCAAGACAGGTGTAAGCACTCTGGTAGGTGGCGCGATGTTGTTGTACTACCTCGCTCGACTCATTTCAGATCCCCTTGGCCTCCAAGCCTTGGTCGCGGCGTAGCCCAAACCGAATCCGTCCCGGAGTTTTCCTCATGGCAATCGTTTCTATTCTCGCTGGTGTCACCGGCCTCGTCTCCCTCGTCTGCTGGGTCATGACCCTCATCACCATGGCGCAAGACAAAGAGGCTGGCGGTATCGGCCACGCAGTCGGCGGCTTCTTCTGCGGCCTCTACGCCCTGATCTGGGGTTGGCAGAACCGCGTCAAGCACAACCGCGAGACCGTCATGCAGGTCTGGGGTGGTGCTGTGGTTGCTGGAATGGTGCTCAACGGCATCGCAACTGCGATGGCTTCCTAAGCTGAGCGCGCGCTGATCGGTCTCAGCCCAGCATCGAGCTGCCGATCAGCCCCACAGCAAAGACGAGCACAAAGATCCAAAGGCCAGCCTGCAGCCCACGCCGCAGGTCTCGGCCTTTGTCCATCTCTGCCGCCTGCTCCGGACTCTGCGCCATGGCCAAGAGGCTCAGGCGCAGAGGCGCTGCGGCCGCCAAGCCCATGGCCAAGGCCAGCTTGATTACCTCGCGGGTCATCTCGTCGTCCCGCGCACCGCTGGCCCACAGGGCACTTGGGGACAGGATCAGCACCGTGTCCTGACCGTTCTGGTGCAGGCGGATGATGCGCCCCCCAAAGCGGTCGTCGGCCAAGCGCAGGTGCAGCTGCTTGAAGGTGCGCCGAACCCGGAACCTGCCCAAGAATGTGCCGCCCCCTGTGGGCAGCTCCCCAGCCCGAGCGGCGATGGCCAGCTCCAGGGAGAAGCGGTGGCCAAAGCCATACTTCTCCACCAAGGTTGGCAGTGTGTCGGCTACCAGCTGTTGAAGCTGGTGCTCGGCCATGAGCCAGACCCCGTCGACATAGTCGGCGTCTGGGCCGCCCCCGAATCCACCGCGCGCCTGACCGGAGCCGCCAGCCTTGCCTGTGCGGATGGCCTCGTAGGCGGCGTTGATCTTCTTGAAGCGTTCCCCAGCCTGGGGGTCATCCGGATGCAAATCCGGATGGTGCTTGCGAGCCAGTTTGCGAAAGGCGCGCTTGGCATCGTCGATGGACGCATCCTGGGCCAAGCCCAAGACTTCATAGGGATTCATGGCAGGGGTCTATCCCAACAGCTACCCTGTGGCCGCAGGGAGCCTTGGAGCCACCGTGAAAAAACTGAGTCCCATCCTCGCCTTGTTCGCATTGACCGCATGTTTTGGGGACAAGGACGAAGAGACGGGTGACACCACCGCAGAGACCGGCGAGACCGCCGTCGAAGTCGTCGACTGTGCAGATCGCGACCCTTCCGCCTGCGAGGACAGCACCGGCCTGTGTGCCGTGATCTCAGGCAAGCCCCTCACCTTGGTCTCCGAGGGTGAGTACTGCTTGGACTGGGACGACCCCATGGAAGCGCTGGGCTGCATGGAGGCTGATGGCGGCTGTGGAGACGCCGAGACTCTGGCCATCAAGGACGGCACCGACGGGACCTGCTCTTGGTGGCTCCCCAACACCTGCATCCCCACTGGCTACACCTACTGTGAGGGTTGGGCCGAGGAGTGCGCGCCTTGAAGCAACCGCTGCCCTAGCGCCTGCTCCAACACCACCGAGTCCTGCCCGCCGCCGCCGCGCACCCAGCTCACCCGCAGCAGGGTGCGGGCCCGCGTCAGCGCCACATAGATCGCGGCCGGCAAGGGACCTCGCCCGCGTGCCACGAACTGGTCCAGACCCAGCACCACACAGACCTCGCACTCGTAGCCCTTGAAGCTGTGTGGGGTGGTCACCAACACAGCCGGGGTCTTGGGGTCCAAGTTCCGAGAGACAGCGAACTCCGCTTGAATCCCAGCCGCCTTTAGGGCCGCACAGGCCTGCTCCCCCAAGCGGCTCAGGTTGGTCAGGACGCGAATGTCCCCTGGACGCACGCCCTGGTCCAGGTAGCCACGAACCGCACGGCACAGAGCCTCCAGCTCATCCGCTCGGCTCTCGTAGCGGCACAGGGCTGGCTCCTGTCCGCTGACCACGGCAAAGCTGGCCTGCCAGCCACTGGGCTCGTGCACCAAGAGCGGCGGGCCGCTGCGCGGTCGAATCAACTCCCGCATGTCGGGGTCGCGGTCGATGGGCTGCACGGCATGCAGCAAGTCCAAGGCCAGCTCCATGGCCTGGCGGGTGGCCCTAAAGCTCTCTCGCAGCACGGTGGAGCGCCCGCGCAGGTCCAGTCCAAAGTCCGCCCAACGCGGCGTGGGTCGACCGTAGACGTTCTGAGCGTTGTCGTAGAAGACCCGCACAGGAAGGTGCTCCTCCTGCTGGTGAACCAGGGAGAAGAGCAGCGCCAGCACCTCGTGTCCCAGGTCCTGGGCCTCGTCCACGTAGAGTAAGCCAAAGCGCGGCGCCAGGGGGCCCTTCTCTCGCAGACTCTGGGCCAAACCCCGCCAGTCAAAGCGCTGTTCTCCCCTGGGTTTGGCCCGGCCATGGGCCACACAGAGATCCGAGAGCAGCGTGCCGATGTGTACGAGCTGAACCCGCTCCTCTGGAAAGGGTCGAGCTCCAGCGACATGCTTCCACGAGGCCCGCAGCAGGCTCTCCAGGTGGGCCCGCAGAGCCAGGTTGCCAAAGAGAACGGCCGCATCCAGGTCTGGATGGGCCAACAGCTCCGTGGCCGCCCAGCGCGCCAGAACCACCGTCTTGCCGCTGCCGGCGACCCCACGAACCACACGCGGCCCCAAGTCCCGCAGGTCACGCTGAATCAAGGCCGCCTGGCTGCGGGTCAAGGCTTGCCGGGTCGCCCTCTGGGCGTCGATTTGGGAGCCCAAGCCGGCCGGGTCCAGACCATCCCGCTGCCAGGGTCTGGACTTGGCGAGAGGTGCCGCGAACAGCCCCTCTTGCGTGGCGAGGGGAAGGAGGGATCCCTGCTCATCGAGGGTGAAGACCGCAAGCTCCTCACGCAAGGGCTCCAGCCACCCTTGGCCCATCTCCCCCTCCGAGGCCAGCACGAGCACCATCTGCTTGGCCCGCGAGATCCCCACGTTCACCAGACGCTTCCACTCGGGCACCGCCCATCCACCCGGACGCACCAAGTCAAAGACCACCACCTCGGCCTCGGCCCCTTGCTGGGCGTGAACCGTGCTGGCTTCCCACAGCTCGGCGCCCAGATCCACCAACAGAGCCTGGGCAGCGTCCGCCTGCGCTCTGTAGGGGGTGACAAAGAGCCCCTTCTGCGCACGCAGCTCCGGGTAGCGCTTCAGGAGCTCCCCAAAGGCCTGCACCGTGAGCTGTCGCATCCACGACCGTTCGGGGCCCCGCTCCGCTGCCATGGAAAGCTCAGAGGCATGGGGCAGCGCATCGGCCTTGAGCCAGATGGCACGCGGTAGATCCTTCAAGCGCTGGGCAGCCGGCCAGGTCCGTCCCTTGACCTGCTCTGCGTCCTCCAGGCGGCCTTCGTACTGGAGCGCGGAGACGGCCGCCCGGATCTGCGGGTGCATCCGGTACTGGGTCTGGAGTGCGAGCACGCCGGGTCGCCCCGGCTCGATGTCTTCCAGAGCAGAGACCGCCAGCCAGCGCTTCACCTTGGGCTCCAGAGAGCGCGAGGCCACACAGATGGGGCTGAGCTGCCGCGGGTCACCCACCAGCACCATGCGCCGAGCCGCCAAGAGCGCAGCGGCCGCGGCGGTCGCCCGCGGAACCAGACCGGCCTCGTCCAAGAACACGCTGGTGAAAGGCGCTTGTCCCTGGTCAGCCAGAGGCCGGTGGTTCTCGGACACCAGAGCGCTCAGAGCGCTGTGCAGAGTGCCCACCACGCAGCGAGGCCCCTTGAGCAACAGCTCCGAGATGTTGGGCAGGCCTTGGCGCAGCCGCGCGATTCTGCGGCGCCAGAGGGCTCGTGTATAGGCCGTCTCGGCCCTCTCCAGCGACACCTTCGCGCGCTCTAGGGCCTCCATGCGGGCAGCGGGCTTGGGCAGCACATCCAGGCAGCCCGCATCCCGGAAGCGTTCGATCTGTGCGGCCCCTGTCTCTTATACACATCTCCGAGCCCACGAGACAGGCAGAAATCTCGT
>CAJXRZ010000134.1 GCA_913060515.1 uncultured Pseudomonadota bacterium
TTTTTTCAAGCAGAAGACGGCATACGAGATTTCTGCCTGTCTCGTGGGCTCGGTCTCGACCGCAGGGGCGGGGGCGGGTGCCTCCTCCACTGCATCGCCGGAGCTTGCGGGTGGGTTTTTGTCGCCACAGGCGGCGAGCAAGGTCAAACCGCCAATGATCGATGCGACCAGGCTCAGACTCTTGATGTTCATGGACTCTCCTTGGGACAGCCAGCCCCAGATGCAAACAACCCAGACGGGGTAGCGCTTCCCGCCTTGGGAATCAAGGAGCGGAATCACCGGATGATGGGGACTCTGACCTTGCTTTGGGGGCTGGGGTTCCAGACGGGGTTCCAGCGGGGTCTTTGAGCTCTCCCAATCCTCCGGCTGCAAAGCTCGCTGCGCCGATGAGCAGCAGCAGGGTCTGCTGCACCCGAACCAGCACGGCAACGGCCACCGCGTCCGACTTGGGGACGCCTGCAGTGACGTGCAAGAAGGCCGCGAACATGGCGTCCCACCCCAGCTGTCCGCCGGGCACCAGGAAGAGCGCCACGATGCCTGCGGTCGCCGCGCTGTAGGTGAAGACCAGACCAGGGATGCTGAAGGAGACGCCCATGCCCCAAGCGCCCAAGCCAATCCCGGTGATGACGCAGAGGTGCCCGGCCATGCTCCAGCCGGATGCCTGCAGCCAGCGTGTCCAGGGCAGGGCCGCGACGGCAGAGAGGTCACGGGCCATGGCCTGGGCTGCGTCGTGGGCCTTGTGCATCCACTGGCCGATTCGTCTTGGGCCCCGCAGGCGCCCAACGCTCTGTGTCGCAATCGTGGAGAGGATCTGGGGTTTCGCGGCCACAAAGGCGAGAAAGCCCGAGGCCGCGAAGATGAGCAGGGAGGCGATCTCCACCAGCCCGCTGTATTCCTCGGGCACAGGAAGCCTGCCACTGAGACGTGCCAAGCCAGCCAGTACCCCAGCCGAGGCCAAGCCGACGAAGCGGCCACTCAGAGCCCCAGCCAAGGCCGCGGTGGCCGGAACGCCGTAGCGACGCTCGACCAAGACAGCGACGGCCAGCTCTCCTGCCGGTCCGGGCAGCGCCACATTGAGCAGCAGCCCGGTCGTGGTCAGGGTGCTCAGGCCGAAGAGGGGCAGCTTCTCGCCTCCGGGAATCAGACTGCGCCAGCGGGCTCCGAGCAGGAACATCGCGCTGGTCATCACCAACAGGGACGCCAGGATCGGACCCAGGCGAGCCCGGTCAAGCAGGTCTGAGACAGCCTCCGCGCCCACCTCGCTGCGGGAGAGGGCCAGGGCAGCCAGGGCGATGCTGGCCAGGATGATGCCAGAGAGCAGCACCCCACGCTTCAGGATGCGAGAGCGCTCTTGTGGCTCCATCTAAGAGACGCGGTCCAAGAGTCCGAACTTCTTGAGCTTGTAGCGCAGGGTGTTGCGCTCCACGCCCAGCAATTCGCCCAGCACTTGGCGGTCACCCTTGGCCTCCTCGATGCCTTGAAGCAGGACGAGGCGCTCGGTGTCTTCCAGGTGCTGGGCCAGCGAGAATCCCTCTCCCAGTGCCAGAGACTGGCTTCCAGGGGCCTGGGCCGGCGGCTGGAAGCTGCCAAAGACGACCGCACGCTCCACCACCGCCTGCAGTTCGCGGAGGTTGCCCGGCCAGTCATGGCTTTGGAGGGCCTGGAGCTCCGCAGAGGAGGGACTCGGCACCGAGCGCTTGAGCTGAGCGGCTCGGGCCTGGGCGAAGGCTTCGATGAGCGCTGGCAGGTCGGCCATGCGCTGGCGCAGTGGGGGAACCTGGAGCACCAGGACCGCCAACCGGTAGTAGAGCTGCTGGGTCGCTGGGTCCCTCGCCGCCCGCTGTGCCCAGTCTTCGCCGGCCGAGGCCAAGATGCGTGGTCCAGCGCCCGGGGGGAGGGCGTCCAGGTGCTGGTTGAGCCGCTGTTGTGCCTGTGGAGAGAGCAGGTCGACGCTGGGCAGCAGCAAGGTCTCGATGCCGCTCAGCTCCTGTGGAAAGTGCTCGGGATGGGTCAGGGTGAGCATGCGGCCCTGGGCGTGCAGGCCTCGGGCCAAGTCTGCTCTTCCGCTGCCGGGCTCGCCGATCACCAGGACTGTGGAGTTGATGCCGGCCAAGGCCGTCACCTGTTTGCGAAGCGCGCGCGTTGCGGGGGCCTCACCCACCAAAACGGGCTGAGCGTCGGCTGCCTGCTCCGGGGGCTGCAGGAGCTCCAGGACGGTGGATGGAGAGACCGGCTTTGTGAGGAAGTCTCGGGCGCCTTCGTGCATCGCGGTGACCGCGGCATCTACGCTGCCAAAGCCCGTCATGAGAACCACCTGGGGAGGTTGGTCCAGTGCTCGGGCGAATCGCAGCAGCTCCAGGCCGTCCATGGGTTCCATCTTCAGATCGGAGAACACCCACTCTACGTCGCCCTCCGAGAGGCGCTCGCAGGCGCTGGGGCCGTCGAAGAAGGCCTGCGCCGCATGGCCTTGGCGGTTCAGGATCTTGGCCAGGGCTTGTGCTGCGCTGCGGTTGTCGTCAACGACCAAGATCACGAGGGCGCTCCGGGCAATGTGATCAGGAAGCGGGCGCCTCCCATCGGGCTCTCATCTATCTCCAGACGGCCCCCGTGTCCGTGAACCACGCGACGGGCCACGCTCAGTCCGAGACCGCTGCCGCCACGCCGTGCGCTGAAGCCGGCCTTGAAGATCTGCTCGCGCAGGGCCGCGGGCACACCTGGCCCATCGTCCTCTACAGCGATGAGGTGCTCCTCTCCCTCGGAGATCAGCCCAACATGCACTTGGCTGCCGCCCTTCTCATCGAGCACAGCGATGGCGTTCTGGATGAGGTTCTCCGCAGCACGGCGAAGCAGGGCAGCGTCGCCACGGACTTGAACGTCGCCCTCTGGCAGGGTCAGACTCAGGGTCAGACCCGCAGCCAGGGCTCTGGGGCGATGCAAGCTCACCGCCCGTTGCAACATCTCCTTGAGTTGGAAGGGCGCGTGAATCAAGCGCAGGTTGCCGTCTGCCGAGAGCAATCTCTGGACGACCTGCTCGATGAGCGTCACCTCCGTCGTGAGGTCAGCGAGGGTCTGCTTGCGCTCTGCGAGCTCCGGCTCGTGGGCCAGAAGGTCGGCCAGCATGGTGACGCTCTGTAGGGGATTGCGCACTTCGTGGGCCACGACCGCGCCCAGCTCTTGGGTGAGTGCTTGGCGCGCAGCCACCTCGTCCTCTCGAGCGGCCAGGGCGCTGGAGAGCTGATTGAGGGCGGAGCTCAGGGTGTGAAGCTGCGGTTCAGTCTGCGGCTGCAGGGGCTCGGGGGTCTCTCCACGTCGCAAGGACTCTGCGAAGTGGGCCATTGGGGTGAGTGGGGCCAAGCTACGGCGCAGCGCTAGAAACACAAGCGTTCCGGCCATGGCGGCGGCCAGGGCGCTCACCCAAGCCAACTGCAGGCGCCAGGAGCGGGTGTCCCGGGCTGTCATCCAGCCGACCATGGGCATGCCTGAGGGGGTGGTGCCGCAGGCCCCCTTGATCCACTCCCCGTCAAAGTGGATGGGCCCAGCGGGGTAGACACGCTCTGAGGGCAGTGGGTTGGGACACAGGGCCGCAATGGCCTCGCCTGCGGGATCAGCCAGCAGGACGTCTCCCTGGGCGTCGAGTCCAGACCAGCCAGAGAGGCTCTCGGCGGGTGGATCCTCTGCACGCTCCAAAGCCAAGGCCACCACCTCAACGGCGTGGTCCTGGGCTTGGATTCGCGCGTCGCTCTGGAGCTGCCAGAGTAGGGGGGCCATGCCCAGGAGCACCGCGATGGTGCTCAGGCAGGCAGCCAGGACCGCGACGCGAAGCGGAGTCCCGGCCGGAGGCAACTACATGCCCACTTGCATGTTGGAGTTGTCGTTGTCCTCGGCGTCAGTGGCCTCGACCTCAGCAGCAGCGCGGATGGCGATGCCCTCGACGCCGGAGAGCTCGTAGAGCTCCATGTTGACGCTTGGGCGCTCCAAGTCCGCCTGCATTGAGAAGCTCTCGGTGTAGGAGCGTGCGTGGTCGTACTGGAGGGTCTGGGGGTGACCGCAGCCCACCAGGGCGGTGAGGGCGAGCGCACTCAGGATCAAGCGCTTCATGGCGCCTCCTTCAGGTTTGGAGTCATCTTGTCCAAGGCTGCACGCGCTTTGGCGTGGCCTGGGACATGCTTGAGGGCGGTGTGGAAGCTGTCTTTGGCCTCTTGGTCGGCCCCGCGAGCCAGCTGGGCCACACCCAGGTTGAAATAGGCCTCTGCCTCCAGAATCTCGGGGTCGAAACCCAAGCTGGCGGAGAGTGCGGCCCGGAACGTGTCCAGCGCCTTGTCGTCTTGGCCCAAGGCCGCTTGGCTAAAGCCCATGTTGTTTCTGGCGCGGGCCAGATTTGGGCTGAGCTTGAGGGCTTCTCGATAGCTGAGAATGGCCTCTTCATGGCGGTTCTGCGAAGCCAGGACGAAGCCCAGGTTGTTGTGCAGATCCGCAAGGTCGGTGCTGGTCAGGTCGCTGGGGGCAAAGCGCAGGGCCTTGCGGCAGTTGACCTCGGCCGCCTCGGTCTCTTTCAGATCCATGTGGGCCAGGCACACCACCTTGTGGCGCTGGAAGTCCCGCATGTACTGGTCTTCCAGCAGCAAGACAGCGTCCATGGGCAGGCCCTTGGCGACCAAAGCGCGTGCTTGAAGGATGTCCAAGGGGGCGCCTGTCACGCCACCAGCCCGAACCTCAGTGATGGCGTAGAGGGCCTTGTCGGGCTGCTCTGAGTCAATCAGGACCTCGATGAGCTCAAGCTGTACTTGCTCAGCTTCGGCGGGGTCCCAAGTTGACGTGGGTTGGGGGTCTGCAGCCAGCGCCACAGTTGCCAGGAGCAAGGCCAACATCAGCTGATCGCCGGCAAGAGGTTGCGGATGACCTTGATGACGGCCGGGCCGATCAAGATGATGATCAAGCAGGGCAGCATGAAGAGAATCATGGCCACCGTGAGCTTGGGAGAGATCTTGGCGGCAGACTCCTCAGCCGCTTGCATGCGTCGCACGCGCACCAGCTCGCTGTGAACCCGGAGGCTCTTGGCCACGGGGGTACCGAAGCGCTCAGACTGAATGAGCACGTTGACCAAGCTGCCGATCTCATCCAAGCCCGTGCGGGTCTCCAGACGCTGAAGCGCCTCGGAGCGCGGGACACCAGCGGAGACCTCGGCGTTGACCAAGGCCAGCTCGCCTGCCAGCAAGGGGGTGGCCTCCTCCATCTCGTTGGCGATGCGGCGGAAGGCCGCGTCCAGTCCCAATCCAGCCTCGACGCTGGCGACCAACATGTCCAAGGCATCTGGGAAGGTCTTGAGCAGGATGTCCTGACGCTTCTGGAGAGTGTTGGTCACGATGATGGCGGGCAGGTAGTAGCCAAGAGCTGCGACGACCAGTGCGATCAGGATCTGGTAGACCAGCTCCATGCTGCCGGTCAGCGCCAAGCTGGCCAGAGGAAGCACCACGGCAAGTGCGAAGCGCGAAGCCGAGAAGGTCTCCACGTTGTTCTTTCCGCGGAATCCGGCTTGGATCAGGCGCTTCTTGAGGGCACCGAGCTCGTCCTCGCTGGTCGGAGCGGCCACCTTGGAGACGGCGTAGCGCATCTTGAGCAGGCGGTCGTCCGGCTGCTGCGATGGTGCGTCACCGCCGTGGGTCAGGTCCTCCAGTCGATCCCGAGCGCTGCGGCTGGGGTTGATGAAGGTCCAGGCAGCGGCACCCATTCCGCCGACGGCCAAGACCACCAACAGGGCTGCGCCCATCATGATTGGACTCATGCTCAGACCTCGATCTTGGTGAGTTCGACCATCACAACGACACCGAGTGTGAACCAGACGCAGACAAAGGCCACCATGGCGTAGCCAATGGGGTCAGTGAAGAGTGGGTCCAGGTACTCCGGGCGGATTGTACGGATGGTAGCGCCGATGAAGATCGGCAAAACACCCAGGATAATCGCCGAGAAACGGGCCTCGGCGGTGAGGGCTTTGACCTTGCCCTTAAAGACGAAGCGCTTGCGAATCGTGCTCGAGATGCCATTGAGGATCTCGATGAGGTTGCCACCGGTCTCGCGCTGGAGCAGCACCGAGCTGGCGAAGATCTTCAGGTCAAAGTTGCTGGGGTTGCGCCCCACCAGGGCTTGCAGGCAGTCGCGGAAGTCGCGTCCCAGGTTGTTCTGCTCGTACACCAGGCCGAACTCGCCCGAGATGGGCATGTCCATCTCTTCGGCACAGCCGCGCATGGACTCGGCGATGCCGTGGCCGGCTTGCAGTGAGCGTGCGACCAGGTCCAAGGCGTCGGGCAGCTGCATGGTCAGGCGTGCAGCACGAGCGTTCGCCTTGGACTTGACGATCATGATGGGCACGTAGGCCAGAGCGGCGCCAAAGAGCGCCAGGGGCAGGCTCTTAAAGGCCAAGCCCAAAGCAGCCATTCCGACCAAGGCCGCGGCAGCCATCTGAACAACCAGCGACTGAAAGGAGTAGGGCTGTCCAGCCTGAAGCAGAAGCCGAGAGAGGTTCCGCTCGACCTTCGCAGCGATGTCCAGGTCATCGTCGTCTTTCTTGAGAGCGAGCTTGAAGAGCAGCTCGTTCTCCTCGGTGTCGCCGGCACCGGTACCCAGACGTCTGGAGAGCTCCTTGGACTCGCGCTCCTTTTCAGTGACGCGGTACCAATAGAAGCCCTGCAACGCCAACATCACGGCCGAGAAGACGACCACGATGATGAAGATGAGGAGAACACGGTTCATCTCTCAGACCTCCATGCGGAAGCGGAACAGGTCAGCCGGCAGTGGAATGCCGTTGCGGGCCAGCTTGTCTGCGAACTTCGGACGAACGCCGGTGGCGCGGAAGTGTCCGCGCACCTTGCCTTCCTCGTCGATGCCCGTCTGCTCAAAGAGGAAGATGTCCTGAGTCGTGATGACGTTGGACTCCATGCCGATGATCTCGGTGACCGCTGTGATTCGGCGGGTACCGTCTGGAAGACGGGTTTGCTGAACCACCAAGTGCAGCGCCCGGGCAATCATCTCGCGGATGGTCTTGTCCGTGAGGTTGGACATGCCCATGGAGACCATGGTCTCCATGCGGGAGAGCGCATCACGTGGGGTGTTGGAGTGAATGGTACCCAAGGACCCGTCGTGACCGGTGTTCATGGCCTGGAGCATGTCGATGGCCTCGCTGCCACGAATCTCTCCGAGGATGATGCGGTCTGGACGCATACGCAGGCAGTTCTTGAGCAAGTCACGCTGGTTGACCTCGCCTCGACCCTCAAGGTTCGCTGGACGGGTCTCCAGTCGAACGACGTGGCTCTGCTGAAGCTGAAGCTCTGCGGAGTCCTCGATCGTGATGATGCGCTCGCCTTCGGGGATGAAGGAAGAGAGCACGTTGAGCAGGGTCGTCTTTCCTGAACCGGTACCGCCACTGATGATGACGTTGAGGTGCGAGGCGACAGCTCCGCGAAGGACTTCGAGCACTGGCCGCGGGCAAGAACCCAGGGCGACCAGGTCTTCGGCCATGATCGGCACGGTTCCGAAACGACGGATGGAGACGGTGGGTCCGTCCAGGGCCAAGGGAGGGATGATGGCGTTGAAACGAGAGCCATCGGAAAGGCGTGCGTCCACCATGGGAGTGGTCTCGTCGACGCGACGCCCCACGGCGGAGACGATGCGGTCGATGATCTGCATCAAGTGGCGGTTGTCCTGGAAGCGCAGGGGGTAGCGCTGCAGGTTGCCCTTCTTCTCCACGTAGACGTGCTCTGGGCCGTTGATCAGAATCTCGCTGATCTCCGGGTCACGCAGGAGGGGCTCCAATGGGCCCAGACCCAGGATGTCGTCGAGGATCTCTTCGACGAGACGCTCGCGCTCCAAGCGGTTCAAGGGCAGGTTGCGCAGCTCGACCTGCTCGGTCAGGGTGGCCCGCAGGCGTGCTGCGAGCTCTTCACGTGGGGTCTGGCTGACTTGGTCAAAGTCCAGGGACTCGATGAGCTCCTGGTGCAAGGCCTTTTTGATGCGGTCGAACTCTTCGTTGTTCTGCACGCCACCTGAGGCAGGGGCGGCGGACTTGAAGCGCTGTTGGGCGCCGCGAACGCGGTCGATCAGTCTGGAGCTTCCCACTGTGATTTCCCTCGTTCTAGTTGAAGAGCCAGCTCAGCGCGCCGCCCTTCTTCTCTTCTGGAGAAGTAGGTTCGACGAACTCGTCGCCCTCAGTGATGAGGGTGACCATGTTCGATATGTCTCGAGCAGCTGGGCTCTTCTTGTTGACGTCCCGGACCAGTCGACCTTCGTTGACGGCTTGGGACAAGGTCTTCCAGTCGTTCTCTACTGAGGCTGCCACACGAAGGCCTAGGTTGGCTTCGATGTCGTCGAGCGTGAGCTGAGAGCGCTTCTCATAGCGGTTCACGATGAGGCGGACTCGGCTACGCTCAACGCCGATGCGGTCGAAGAGCTGGAGCCGACGCCAAGCGTTCTTTACGCTCGGAACGTCCGGGGTGACCACGAGGAGCAGGGTGTCTGCGACTGTGATGGTGGTCAGGGTCGCCTCGTTCAAGGCCGTCCCGCAGTCGATCATGCAGTACTGGTAGGACTCAGCGCAGATTTGCAGAAGCCGTAGGATGTTGTCCCCGCGAACCTCTTCCTGCTCGTCGATCTCATTGGGCTGAGCGACGACGTGCACCTTGGACTTGTGTACGGAGACCGAGCCGGCCAAGACGCGCTCGTCCAGCCGGTCCAGCTCTTGGAGAAGATCCGAGATGCTCTTGGTGGGCTTGAGGTCCAGGAAGCTGGCCACATCGCCCATGGAGAAGTTCAGGTCTACAGCAACCACCCGGTGGATCGGGCAGAGCTCTGCGGCCAAGTTGATGGTCGTGCTCGTGCAGCCTGCGCCACCCTTCGCACCACAGACCGCGATGATCTCGCCACGGTCCTCGTTGTCAGAGGCGTTGCTATACAGCGCCTCGTGAACAGCCTGCCGCAGCAGGTCGCCGTCGTCGGGAAGGACAACGAACTCCCGGTAGCCAGCGCGCATCGCCGCCCGAATCCGGTCCGGATCTGAGCCGGCGGACAAGGCCACCAAGGTCAGGTTTGGATGATCGGAGGTGAGCTGGTTGCCCAGACGTACGGCCTCTTCAAAGTCCGTGTCGAAGCCCACCACCAGCGCGCTGGGGCGGGAGCGACGCGCCTCGGAATAGGCCTGCTCGTAGCTCAGTGAGGTGGGGGGAAGGACTGCGTCTGCACCCAGTGCCTCGCGCAGCTGCCCCATGCCGTTGCGATCTACGCCGACAATGAGGATGCTGGAGCTGCCGCCCCCTGGTCCGTGGTTACGCATTGTTTCCTAGCGCTGCATGCCGACAGGGCCTGCCGGGTCAGCGGTACGAGAGCCTGCCCGGTGGTCCATGCCCAGCAGGAAGAGCTCAAAGTCGTTGGGGTTGTTGTCCTCGTAAGCACCAGGAGGTGCGGGGACTTCGTCGGCAGCCATGGGGCGGACCAGGCGAGGGGTGACGAAAATCATCAACTCCGTCTCGTCGCGCACATGCTTGGTGTAGCTGAACAGGGACCCGATGATTGGAATCTCGCCCAACACGGGGATGTTGGCCCGGCTGTAGCGAATCCCTTCGCTGATGAGGCCCGCGACCGCGAAGGTCATGCCGTTGCGTACGCGCAGGTGGGTGCTGGCCTTGCGGCTCAGGAAGCCGGGAATCTCGATACCGGTGATGCGGGTCGAGGTGCTGTTGTCGATCTCGCTGACTTCGAAGTACATGCGCAGGTCGATGACGCCGCTTCCGAGAACCGTAGGAACGAAGGAGAGCTTGACGCCGTACTCCTTGAACTCCAGGGTGATTCGGTTGTTGTTCTGGGCCACCGGGATTGGAATCTCGCCACCGGCCAAGAGCTCAGCTTCCTGACCGGAGAGCACGACCAAGGTCGGTTCGGCGCGAATCTTGGTGATGTCGTGCTGCTCAAGAACCGAGAGCACAGCTGCCAGGTCCACGCCTTCTCCGAGGAGGAGGGGAATGGCAAAGGCGCCGGTACCAGCAGACAAGGCCGCGCCGCCGTTGACCAAGGTCTGGAAGTTGTCGCCATCGGCGACGTCAGGCATCTGTACAAAGCCACGGTCACCGGTGGTACCGGGGCTCACGGAGCCGGTCACGACGCCAGGACCGTAGTCCTCGCTTCCCCAGAGCCAGTTCAAACCCATCTCGCGGGTTGCTGTGCGGCTGACCTCTGCGAAGACGACCTCAAGCTGAACCTGGTGGTCACCACGAACGTTGAGGAGGTTGACGAAATCGGGGTCGTAGATGCGCGCCACAGCAGCGATGCGCTCCAGGGTGGGCAGGTCAGCGACGCTGCCTTCGACCACGAGGCGGTCTTCGAGGGGGTAGGCCCGAGGAGCAGCTGCGTCCTCACCGACGATGTCATTGACGCGACGAATCATCTCCGAGAGATCTCGGTGGATGGTCAGCTCGATGACGGTGGGGTGCTGAATGTCGTCCCGGTACCAGATCCAGAGGTCCGTGGTGCCAACCTCCAGTCCGCGGATCTGGAACTGGCCCTCCTCCAACAGACGGACTTCGGCCACCTGGTCGTTGGAGATGAGCACCCTGTGGAAGGGGCGTCCGCTCTTTTGGATGGTGGACTGGCCAACCTCGACCTCGAGCCACGTCTTCCGCGCCTCTTGGGCGTGGGCCGTCTTGGGGGCAAGCAAGGTTCCGGCGCCGATGGCCAGACCGAGTCCCAACACCACTGCTTTTGCTGCTGCTTTCATACCGCGCATCTGCTCAATCCTTCGAAAGTAGTGCTGCTACTCAGCGGCCCTTGCGGCCCTTGTCTTCGATGACCTTGCCGTCTTCACCAACGGTGTAGCCCGTGGTGCTGGAGCCCTGGATGACCTGGGCTTCGGTGGTGGCTGGGTCAGGCTTCTTGCTTCCGCTGTTTCCACCGGAGCGTGTGCTCTTCATGGGGCTAGGAGGTGCTGCCTCCCGGCGGTCCAGTCCGATGAGCTCGTCGACGATGACGCCGTTCTCTTCGACACGGTTGATGTCGATGTCAGCGCGCAGGGCCAACACGACCTCGCCCTTGGCTTGGGCCAGGGCCAGCTGCTCCGCTTCGCCAGGAGTGACCTCGAGGGTGACGGTGCGCTTGCCCTTGACCACGCCCGTGTTCTTGGCGGGCTTGGTCTTCTTTGCCTTGGCACCCTTCTCGCTGCCCTTCACTTCCTCATCACCGTAGTTGCCATTGAGGCTGTCACCGATGGCGAGCACTTTGATGCCCTGGAGGAGGATCTTGGAGACCGCGCGGGTGTTGAGGGCGTCCTTGTCATCCGGCTTGATGACGACGATCACATCGACGTAGTTCAAGGGCTGGATGAAGCCTGCGACGGCCTCCTCCGCCTTGACGGCGATGGAGATCGCGCGCTTGCCCGGCAGGATCAGGGCGTTGAGGCCCACGCCAGACTCGCGGCGCGCAAGGCGCTCAGCACGGAGAATTTCCTGAGCCAGAACGCGCTCTTTGGGGATGCGCCCGAGGACTGCGTCTTTGGACGTGAAGGTCACGTCTGCGGGAACGATCTCGGGGACGAGCTTCACGACCGCAACATCATCCTCGCCAATGGGTAGACCCATGTAGAGGTTGCGTGTTGCCACCACGACATCGACGGTCTCTTGTGGCTTGCTGGCTTCTTCAAGCTGGTTTTCAGCCCGTCGAAGGAGTTGGACCACGAGGAAGACGGCCAAGGCGGCTGCGACCACCGACACGCCCAGGAAGAGGTAGGCGCGTCCGCGACCACCCGTCTGTTGACGTTGCTGCATGTGTAGCGCTCTCCGAGTACGCAGGGAGTATAGGCCGATAGGCGGATCGGGTGAGGTTTCAGCCGATTTCCCCAGCCTGGCCAGCACCCATATCCGAAAGGACTGTGGTGTGTGCCGTTGGGTGGGGATGGGACGTAGTCAGGAGAATTGATGACGTGCAAACGTCAAGATGCCTGACTAGGGCATTCCCCAGAGCGAACAAAGGCCAGGAACCCCAAAAGGGGACCTGACCTTCGCTCTGAGCGTTGAAAGGCCGCCGTAAGCGCCCTTCCCAGGCGGCTCAGGAAGCTGCGGTGTTCACGGTGGAAGCCACGTTGCTGAACAAGGTGTCCAGGGAGCCACCGAGAGCGGTCAGTGCAGCGATGATTGCGACAGCAACCAGGCCGGCAATCAGGCCGTACTCGATTGCGGTTGCGCCGGACTCGTCGCTGATGAATGCCTTGATCATGTTGAACTCCTGTGCCGCAGAGCGGCGATTTAAATGGGACTAAGCCAAGTCTCGGAGAGCGCTTGGCGCCTTCGATGACGTAGAAGTAGCAGGAGGGGGCGGACAGAGCAAGGGAATCGGTGACATCTGAAGACAAACTCGATTACATCCGATTACGCTTGCGGCGCGTTGTCTTCATAAGCAAGTAGATACGCCAACTGTGAGTGTCTCGTCTTCGGAGGCCTCCAGGATCGTCTTGTCCTCGATTTCTCCCTTCAAGGGCTCGAACTGTGTGCCCAAGCGCCGGTCCCCCCCAAAACGACTCAAGGCCAACCCCCCCGAAGGAGAGCTGGCCTTGCCAGTCAGTTCACCGTCAGCGTGGCCAGGGCTCAAGGCCCTGCCAAGCTGACACCGTGCTCAGGAAGCGGCGGTGTTCACGGTGGATGCGACGTTGCTGAACAAGGTGTCCAGGGAGCCGCCGAGAGCGGTCAGGGCAGCGATGATTGCGACAGCAACCAGGCCGGCAATCAGGCCGTACTCGATTGCAGTTGCGCCGGACTCGTCGTTGATGAATGCCTTGATCATTTTGAACTCCATGTGCCGCT
>CAJXRZ010000135.1 GCA_913060515.1 uncultured Pseudomonadota bacterium
TCCCGGCACCGTGATCACGACCGTGGAGACCTTGGCCAAGCGCGTCCCCCTCCCCAAAGCCACCGAGTCGGTGCGCTACCGCTTGGACCTCCTGGGCTCCCCTGGGCTGGGCCCCACGGACTACAAGCTCGCGGCCTGGGTCGCGCTGTCCTCGGATGCGGAGGTGGAGTCCCTGTACGGTCCGTCCCTCAAGGTGGCCCAGTCTCCGGAGATTTCCGTCGAGGAGGCCGATCTTCTTCCCCCCGACCTGCGTCCGGTGCCTACTGATGGGGTCATGCGCCTGGACGGGGCGCTGCGGCCCGGCGGGCCAGGAGGAAGCATGGTGGTCGACTCGGTGGTTCAGGTGCACGGACGCGGTGTGTTCATCTGGGCCCATACCCAATGAAAGCGATGCAGTTTCCCCGCTACGGCGGGCCAGAAGTCCTGACCCTGAACGAAGTCCCCGACCCCGTTCCGGGCCCAGGACAGCTCCTGGTACGCATGCAGGCCAGCTCGGTGAACCCCGTCGACTGGAAGCTGGCCAGCGGGGCCCTGCGCTTCGTGATGCGGATCAAGCGTCCGGCCACCCCAGGCTTTGACCTGGTGGGCGAAGTACTTCAGCTCGGCGCCGGGGTGACAGCCTTCCAAGTGGGACAACAGGTGGTCGCGCGCATTCCAGAGACCCCAGGCGGGGCAGCGGCTGAGAAGGCCCTGGTCCCGGCTGCGGACTGCGTGCTCCTGCCAGCGGGCATCTCCGTCCAGGACGCCGCGGCCCTGCCCTTGGCCGGAATGACGGCCCTGCAGGCCCTACGCAACGACTGCGGCATGAAGCTGGAGGGGGAGAGCAAGCGGGTGCTCATCGTCGGCGGCAGCGGCGGCGTGGGCCACTACGCCGTACAGATCGCCCACCAAGCCGGCGCCCACGTGACAGCCATCTGCAGTGGCAAGCGGGCCCAGGTCGTGCGCGAGCTGGGTGCCGATGTGGTCATCGACTACCGAGAGCAAGACCACTTCCGCAGCGATGCGCCCTACGACATCATCTTGGATTGCGCCGCCAAGGCTCCATGGGCGTCCTTCGAGGAGGTGCTCACGGAGACCGGCGTGCTCTCCCAGATCACCCTGGATCCCGGCTGGATTCCGCGAATCGCTTGGACCGCTCTGGCATCCAAGAAGCGAATCAAGGCCACCATGCTCAAGCCCAACGCCACGGACCTGAAGCTGCTCTTGGACAGAATGCAAGACGGCAGCCTGAAGAGCCTTGTGGGCGCCAGCTTTGACTACACTGAGCTTGCCGCAGCGTGGCAGCTCAACGAGAAGGGCGGGACCTTGGGCAAGATCGGCATCACCTATCCGGAGTCTCCATGACCACACCCATCGCGCTCTTGATCATGTCCCTGGCCATCCTCCTCATCATCAACATGATCCAGGCGACCATCGGCATCATCGGGCGCGGCATTCCGGCCTCTCTGGGCAACCGAGAAGCGCAAGAGAGCCAAGAGGGCTTCAACGGCCGCCTGGCCAGGACCAAGGCCAACACCGTGGAGAACCTGTTGCTCTTCGCCCCCCTCATGGCCGCAGCGGTGGGCCTAGGCGTAGAGAACGACTTGATCGTCTACGGCGGCATGACCTACATCGCAGCCCGGGTGCTCTACACCTTCGCCTACATGGCTGGAATCCCCGGCCTGCGCACGGTGACCTGGGTGGTCGGCGTGGGCGGAACGGTGGCTGTGGCCATCGGACTGCTGCCCTGAGAGCGCCCTGAGCTGCCCCGCAGGGAGGCAGCCCGGGTGAACTTCAGTCCCGTCGGCGGAAGCTGGCGAGCATCACGCCAGCCACGACCAGCCAACCCATCCAAGGAGCCACTGGAGCGGTTGAGCAGCCAACGCCGCCGCCACCCTTGAAGGTGCCGTCGGTGCGTGGGGGACGGTCGCGCAGATCGTCGGAGGGGTCGAGCAGGTCGGTGCCACGGTCGGCCTCGACGCCGTCGAACACGCCACCGTCGTCGGTGTCTGCCTTGTTGGGATCCGAGCCGTAGTTGTCGACCTCGTCACCGTCCAGGAGGGTGTCGTTGTCGCTGTCCGGATCCAAGGGGTCGGTGTTGGTCTCATTGACCTCGCGGCCGTCGAGCAGTCCATCATCGTCGGAGTCATCATCGGTGGGGTCGGTCAGGGTCTCGTTGACCTCCTGGCCGTCCTCCAATCCGTCATCGTCCGTGTCTGCGTCCGTCGGGTCGGTGCCGTGGTCAAAGACCTCTGGGCCATCCTCCAGGCCGTCCTTGTCCGTGTCGGGGTCGTTGGGATCACTGCCCCAGTCCAGGACCTCCTCACCGTCGTTCAGACCGTCGTCGTCCGTGTCCTTGTCCAAGGGATCGGTGTTCCAGGTGTTCACTTCGGCCCCGTCTCCCAGGCCATCGCCGTCGGTGTCGAAGACAAAGGGATCGGTGCCGTAGATGTCGACCTCGTCCCAGTCGCTCAGACCGTCTCCGTCCGTGTCCCCGTAGTTGGGGCCACAGATGCTCTCGCCCTTGGGATCGAGCAGGGTGTAGGTCACCGAGTCTTGGCTCAGGATGTAGAAGCCGAACTCACCGCCCACAGGCCAGGAGCCGACCTCGTCAAACTCAAGCTGGCCGTCGATCCACACCCGAATGCGGGTGGAGCTGTAGTCCAACTCCACGTTGTAGGTCCTATCGAACTCCCAGCCGGTCTCGCCGAAGCGGTTTCCGGTGGCCACGACGCTGGCGCTGCCGGTCTGCTGCCAGAGATCGGTGTCCTTGGTCGCGCCCTGCACCCGCATCATGCTCAGGCCGATCGGGCACTCGCCCAGGCCAGGGGTGTTTTGTGTCTTCTTCTTCCAAGACCACACCATCCAATCCGCGCTGGAGTTGGTGGCGTCTCCGGGGTGGTAGCCCACCAAGAATCCGATGATGTCGTCGTCCCACGAGGTGGCCGCGGTCATCTCAAACTCAATGCTGCCGCTCTCGGCGGGCAGGTTGGTCAGGTACACGCCGGGAGCAGCGTTCTCGCTCTGCTCGACCGTGCGGGCATCGGAGCTGATAGACCAGGAAGGAGCTCCGTCATGGCTGTAGTCGGTTGGGAGGACCTCATCGAACTGCAGGGAGAAGGTGCCGTCCACGCACTCCCAGCCGTCCTCGACCTGGCAAGAGGAGGAGCAGCCATCACCGCTCGTCTTGTTGCGGTCATCACAGACCTCGCCCGAATCGACCACACCATCTCCGCAAGCGGCGTCGGCTACGGAGAGAGAGAGCATTGCCAAGAGCATTTCGACCTTCCTTTTCGCCCAAAACCAACGCGCGATGCCACGCATGAGGTTCGGGGCCCCGCCCTATAGCAGCAGAGCGGCTTACATGACCACTTCTCCTTGACGGGAAGCTTCCAGGGGCTACCTGCCCCATGCTCATTTTTAGGCTCTCGGAGGCCGCTCCATGATCGAGGTCCAAAACCTCACCCGCTACTACGGCCGTCACGCCGCTGTCGCGGGCCTGTCCTTTAGTATCCAAGACCGCGAGATCGTCGGTTTTCTGGGCCTAAACGGCGCTGGCAAGTCCACCACCCTGAAGATCCTCGCCGGTCTGCTCCTGCCCAGCTCAGGCACGGTGCACGTAGATGGCGTGGACGTGGTGCAAGCCCCCGACTCCCTGCGGGCCCAGATCGGGTACCTGCCGGAGGACGCCCCCCTCTACCTGGACATGCGGGTACGGGATTTTGTGTCCTATGTAGGCCAGCTCAAAGGCATGAGTTCCGCTGAGGTGGACGCCCGCATCGACGGCGTGCTGGCACGTTGCGGCCTGGCCGAGCGGGCCGAGCAGGTGATCTCCGAGCTCTCTCACGGCTACCGGAAGCGGGTCGGGATCGCCCAAGCGATCATCCACCAGCCCAAGTTGGTCATCCTCGATGAGCCCATCTCCGGCTTGGACCCCTTGCAGATCCGCGAGATCCGCGAGGTCATCGTGGGCCTGAAGGCCGACTGCACGGTGCTCATCTCCTCCCACATCCTGGGAGAGATCAGCCAGACCTGTGACCGCATCCTGGTGCTCAAGGACGGCAAGATGGCCGCCCAAGGCACCGAGGAGGAGCTGCGGGGCAGCATGGGCGAGGGTGGCCAGCTGGAGCTGAGCATCCGTGGCACCCAGGAGGCTGTGGTGGCCGCCCTGAAGGCCTACCCTCACACCAGCGCGGTCACCCGCGTGCGGACCGAGGACATCGAAGGCGGCACCATTGTGCACTGTCAGGTCGCCCTGGCCGCCGATGAGCGAGAAGGACTGATCGCCGCCATCGTCGGCGCCGGTCTGGGCCTTCGCCGCATGGACGAGGCCGACTCCGAGCTGGAAGCAATCTTTGTGAACCTCACGCAGGGGAAGGGCTGATGCGCGGGTTGATCCTGGTCGCCAAGCGAGAGCTGGGCGCGTACACCAACACACCGATGGGGTACGTCATCTTGGCCGCCTTCCTGCTGCTGGAGGGCTTGTTCTTCAACGCCTTTGCGGTGGGCGCATCGGCCAAGGCCAGCGCGGACGTGCTGGGCGATTTCTTCTACTTCTCCTTCGGCTGCACCGTCGCCGCAGCGCTGTTCTTCAGCATGCGCCTGATCGCAGAGGAGCGGCAGACCGGCACCATGGTGCTGCTGCAGTCCAGCCCCCTGGCCAACTGGCAGGTGGTGGGCGGCAAGTTCCTCTCGGTGATCGCCTTGATCACCGTGATGCTGCTGATCTCCGGCTACATGCCCGCGATGATCTTCATCAACGGCAAGGTCTCCCTCAGCCACATCGGCGTGGGCTACCTGGGTGTGTTCCTGGCCGGCGCCACCGCCGCCAGCATCGGCACCTTTGGCAGCACCGTCGCCAAGTCCCAGCTGGTCGCGGTCATCGTCTCGGGGGCCATCACGGTGGCCTTGCTGATGGCGTGGATTCTGGGCCGGGTCACCGACCCACCCGTGGCTGAACTCTGGAGCTATCTGAGCATCTACGACCGCCACTTCCAAAGCTTCCAGAAGGGCCGCATCAACACCGAAGATGTGATCTTTTACCTGAGCCTCTGCTTTGGCTTCCTGCTCCTCTCTACCCGCGTGCTGAGCGCCCGGAGGTGGAAGTGAGTCCCATCGGAATTCTTCAGCTGGGCAGCTTTGCCCTGATCTTTGTGGGCCAGCGTCTGCTGACCGACACCACCAGCATCGCAGTCACGCTCATTGGCGTACTGGGCCTGGTCGCTGGCATCGCCATGCGCGCCTCGGCCCGCTCCAAGGCGGAGCACGAGAGCACCGCCGCGGCACACTCCAAGGCGCTGATCTTCCAGATCCTCGGCTTGGTGGCCGTGGGTGCCTACGGCTTGAGCACCGATGCCTGCATCGAGGCGCTGGGCCTGGACGACGAGATGGCCAGCCGCTGGGAGGTGGTGTTCTACGCCCTCTGGCCCGTGCTGACCTTGGCCTCGACCTTGCCACTGCTGCTGGTCGATGCGGCCATTCAAGACAGCCCCCTGGCCGTGCAGCCACTGCGGGTGCGTCACGCCATCGATAATGGCGTGGTCGCCGCCCTGGGAATCAGCCTGCTCTTCCCCATCAACTACCTGGCCAGCCAGACCAACGAGCGCTTTGACTACGCCTACTTCAAGACCACTGAAGTGGGCGGCTCCTCTCGCGCCATCGTCGAGAACCTGAGCGAGCCGGTGACCGCGCGCGTCTTCCTGCCCACCTCCTCGGACGTGGCCGCAGAGCTGATGCCCTACTTCGAGGATCTGCAGTCCGCGAACCCCAGCATGTTCAAGGTCGAGCTGGTGGATCACGCCGCTGAGCCCACCTTGGCCGAGTCCTTGAAGATCCGGGACAACGGCTACATCGCCCTGACCATCCGCGATGGCGAGGACAACGCCCAGACCAAGAGTTGGAAGGTCGGCGAGGACTTGGACAAGGCCAAGCGCAACCTGAAGAAGCTGGACCAAGAGTTCCAGAAGCGCATGCTGGACTTGGCCAAGGACGACCGCGTGGCCTACTTCACCGTGGGGCACGAGGAGCTGAACTGGAAGGGCGGCGAGGTCCCCGAGGACAAGCTGACCCAGCTCAAGCAGGGCATGCAGAAGCTGAACTTCAAGGTCAAGGAGCTGGGCCTGTCCCAGGGCCTGGGCGACAGCGTGCCGGACAACGCAAGCGTGGTCGTCATCATGGCCCCGAAGATGGCCTTCTTGCCCGCTGAGGTCCAGGCCATCGAGGATTACCTGGCCCGTGGCGGCTCGATCATCCTGGCTGTGGAGCCTGGCACCCAAGAGGCAAACGCTCCGCTGCTCAGCCTGCTTGGCGCCGAGCTGGGAGAGGGCACTCTGGCCAGCGAGGTCAACTACCTGGCCAAGGACAAGAACAAGGGCGACCGCTACAACGTGGTCACCAACCGCTACAGCAGCCACGCATCGACCGTGACGCTGAGCAAGTACAGCCGCCAGCTGCAGCTCATCACCCCTCGTGCCGGCTGGCTCAAGGAGAGCACCCCTGGCATCGCCGGCGCCAAGACCACGGTCACCGTGCGCAGCCTGCAGGACAACTTCGCAGACCTGGACGGCAACCTGGAGCTGGACAAGGAGACGGAGAAGAAGGAAGTGCGCCCCATCGCGATGGTGGCCACCGGTCCTGCACCTCAGGCGCCCGAGCCCACTGCCGAGCCCTTGGAGGAAGGCATAGAGCCCGCAGCCGAGGCTTCTGGCGACGCTGAGCCCGCTGAGTTCCGCGCGGTCATCGTGGCCGACAGCACCCTGTTCTCGGATCTGGCCCTGGCCAGCCAAGGAAACCAGGTCTTCGTCTCCGACGCCCTGAACTGGCTGCTGGGCGATGAGGCCTTGGCCGGAACCACCGAGTCCGAAGAGGACGTGAAGATCGAGCACACCAAGGAGGACCAGACCCTCTGGTTCTACGGCACCTCCCTGGGTGTCCCCCTCATCGTGTTGCTCCTGGGTCTGCTGCGCGTTCGTCGCCGCAAGCGCTCCGCCCCCACCCTGCGCACCGGAGATGCCGCATGAGCAAGCAAGCAATCATCCTGGCTGGTCTGTTGGGCGTGGGCATGGTCGCCTCGTACATGAGCTGGACCTCGGAAGATCCCACCGAAGAGACCGAAGGCGTGGTGGTCATCGACACCAAGCCCGAGCAGATCGACGGCATCTCTTGGACCTCCGAGAAGATGGACGTGGAGCTGAGCCGCCGCAGCGACACTGTGGGCGACTACATCTGGGTCAAGACCGTCGAGCGCATCGAGAAGGAGGTCCCGCTGGAGCTGACCGTCGACTTGGAGGCCCCAGAGCTCCCCGAGGGCGAGGCGCCACCAGAGCCCGAGACGCGGACGGAGATCACCACCATCGTGCGCGAGTTCAAGGCCGGGGACACCGCCCAGGAGTTGATCGAGAGCTTCGCGCCCCTGATGGCCTCCCGCAGCCTGGACGTGAGCTCCGAAAAGTACGGGGACTTTGGCCTGGACGCGCCCGAGGCCACACTGCTCGTCACCCGCAGCGGCAAAGAGCCCCGCGAGCTGAAGATCGGTGGCGAGGCCTACGGCACCCGGGACCGCTACGCCTTGGACGCCGACAAGTCCACAGTGGTCCTTTTGGACTCCGATCTGTTGCGCCCCCTCAAGTTCGCGATCAGTCGTTTGCCCGACCGAGACCTGCTCACAGTGGAGACACCTGCGCTAAGTCAGGTTCAAGTAAGTAGCCCGACGCGCGAGGCGGTCACTCTGACCCAGCTCAATGCCGCGGATCCCCAGAAAGCTACTTGGGGATACCCGGATGAGACCGAGGGCGATGAGTCCGCGGCGGCCTGGATGAATAAGGCGCTTTCACTCAAGGCCAAGGCCTATGTACAGGCGGAGGAGATGCCGACCGGTACCACCACAGAGCTGACTCTAGTCTACACGGACGAGGACGGATTGCAGCACCAGGTAGAGGTCATCCAGGGACAGGGGCCGAACGGAGAGACCCAATGGTACGGGCGCTCCACGAACACCCGAGAGCTGGTGACCTTGCATGCGGCACAAGCCAGTGAATTGGTCGCTGATCTCGATGCGCTACCCTGAGGGAGATGAGCGCAGACGACAAATCCGCGAGCTCCATCCACACCCTGCCGCTGCCGGCAGGGAGTCCGATGGACCGCGCCGGCCCTGTGGCACTGGACGCCATCGCAGGTATCTCGCCTGATCTGGAGCGCCTGGGCGAATACCCCGTCCTTGGGCTGCTCGGCACCGGGGGCATGGGCCAAGTCTTTCGGGTGCTAGACCCCCACCTGAACCGGCCGATGGCCCTCAAGGTGCTCAAGGAAGAGTGGAGCCACGACCCACTGGTGGTCTCCCGCTTCATCGAAGAAGCTCAGGCGACCTCCCAGCTCCAGCACCCCAGCATCGTCTCGGTGCACAACCTGGGGCAGCTCCCGGACGGCCGCTGGTTCTTCACCATGCAAGAGGTCCAGGGCCGTACGCTTCGCGAGCTCATCATCCAGGTGCACGCCGAGAGCTTTGAGCGATGGACGCCCACCGAGGATGGGTGGAGCTTCCGCCGGCTGGTGGACGCCTTCCACACCGTCTGCGAGGCGGTGGCCTATGCCCACGGCCGCGGGGTGATTCACCGCGATCTGAAGCCCTCCAACATCCTGCTGGGTGACTCCGGTCAGACCTTGGTTGTGGACTGGGGCATCGCCAAGGTCAAGGGTCGCCCCGACCTGGCCCACCAGTCGGGCATCTTCTACGAGCCCGTGCGCACCTCCCGCTCGGGAGACACGATGCCGGGCGCCATCGCGGGCACGCCGGCCTTCATGCCCCCAGAGCAGGCCCGCGGCGAGACCTCTGCGATCGACGAGCGCAGCGATGTCTACAGCCTGGGCGCCATCCTCTTTCAGCTGCTCTGGGGACAGCGTCCCTACAAGGAAGTGCCGCCAGAAGCTGTGCTCTCGGCCGTGGTCAAGGGGCCCCCGCGCACCCCGGTGGACGGCGTGCCCAAGCGGCCCGACGCCCTCAAGAGCATCTGCGCCAAGGCCATGTCGACAGATCCCAGGGATCGCTTCGCGAGCGGCCGTGAGCTGAGCGCCGCGGTGGCCTCGTGGCTGGACGGCTCCCGTCTCCATGCCCAAGCCCTCGAAGAAGTGGACGGCGCGAGCACCCTGAACCGCGAGGCGGCCGAGTTCAGACATCAAGCCCGAGGCATCGCGCGACGCGCAGACCGCATGCTCTCTCGCTTGGAGCCCTGGGCTGGGGAAGAGGCCAAGGCGGGCGCATGGGCACAGCAGGCCCTGGCCCGTAGCCTGGAGCAGACCGCCGAGGCCCGACAGGTCGAAGCCCAGTCTCGTCTGCAGGGCGCCCTGGCCCATAGTCCAGACTTGCCCGAGGCACACGCCGCCCTGGCCGCGCTCTATCGGGAGCGCCACGAGGAGTCTGAGAGCCGCCGCGACGAGGCCCTGGCCCTTCGCTCGGAGGCGCTGCTGCGCGCCCATGCCTTGGCTCTGCCGGTGTCCTCGGCGGTGCGGGCCGGTCATCAGCGCTACCTCCAAGGGGACGGCCGTCTGAGCCTGGAGACCTCCCCTCCCGGCGCCCAAGCCAAGCTCTACCGCTACACGATGAGCAGGCAGCGCCTGGTCCCCGAGTTCGTGCGCGAGCTTGGACAGACCCCCTTGGTCGAGATTCCGGTTCCGCAGGGAAGCTGGCTGGTGGAGCTGAGCCATCCGGAGCGGGCCACCGTGCGGTACCCGGTGCAGATCGACCGGCTCCAACACTGGCAAGGCGTGCCCCCGGGGGCCAAGAAGAGCTACGCGGTGGACCTGCCTGGCACCGACAAGCTTGGGCCCGACGACATCTACGTTCCCGCCGGATGGTTCCTTCGCGGCGGAGACCTGGACGCACCCAACAGCCTGAACCGAGACCGCATCTGGCTGGACGCCTATGTCATGCAGCGCTTTCCGGTGACCAACCGCCGCTACCTGCGCTTCCTCAATGACCTGATCCAGCGCGGACGCGAGGAGGAGGCCACCCAGCACGTCCCGCGTGAGCGCAGCGGCCTGCGGCGGGCCACGGGCACCCAGCTCTATGGACGTGACTCGAACGGCCTCTTCCAGCTCGAGGAGGAGGGACGCAGCGGGGATTGGAAGCTGGACTGGCCGGTGCTCATGGTGGACTGGTCCGGGGCCTCGGCCTACGCCCGCTGGTTCCGAAACCAGTCCGGGCTGCCCTGGCGCCTGCCCATGTCGGATGAATGGAGCAAGGCGGCACGCGGCGTAGACGGACGCTTCTATCCCTGGGGGGACAGCTTTGATGCCTCCTGGTGTGCCATGCGAGACAGCGTGCACGAGTCCCAGCTCGCACCGGTCGCGGTGGGCACCTACCCCGTGGACGAGAGTCCGTTTGGGGTGCGAGATATGGCCGGTAGCGCAAAAGACTGGTGCCTAGACGGCATGCGCGGTGGACGTCGGGCCGTTCGTGGTGGATTCTGGCGTGGCGATGCGATGCGTGCGCGGGTGAGTAGCCGACAGGAGTACGACCCCAGCACACGCACCCGCCACCTGAGCTTCCGCTTGGCCCGCGCCTTCCCGATGACCACCTGATGGAGATTGAATGATGTTGTTTGCATTGCTTCTGGCCTGTGCCGGCCGACAGAACCCGGACAACGCCGACAACGCCGAAGACTCTCCCGTCGAGTCGGACGCCGATACAGACGCAGACAGCGACAGCGACACGGACGCCGACAGTGACGCGGACGCGGACGCAGACGCCGATTCAGACTCTGATGCGGACTCGGACGTCTCGGCCCCCTGGGAAGGCCTGAGCGCCGACCCCGGCTGCGAGGAGGTCACCGGCCAGCCGGTGCCTGGCGCGACCAGCTACTTCTGGGGAGACTTCAGCACAAACGGCAGCACGGTCTCCGGGGAAGAGGGCTGGACCTTGCTCTCCAACCAAGCGTGGCGGGACAACGGCGGCGAGGACTGCGTGGTGGTCTGGAGCGCAGCGGGCGGACAGGCTTCGCCCACCAGCGCTTGCCCCAGCTGTGACTACAGCTTCGGCTTGTACATGAGCATCGATCTGAGCAAGACCACGTGCCCTGAGGGCCTGTACGAGGGCGATGAGAGCTTCGCGACAACCTACGATGTGGCCATCGATGGAAGCTCCACCACCTACAGCTTCGGCACCAGCGGCAACAGCTTGGGTCAAGGCGAGACCGACGGCACGCGCAGCACCTACTTGGCCGAGTCCACCTGCAAGTACTTCGGTCGATGAGCCTGAAGCGTCGCCGCTGACCAGCGGGCTAAGGCGTCTCCCGGATGTGACCGCCAAAGATCAAAAGTGCTCGACGATCGCAAGCAGGCCACATCACGGGAGATACCCTGTGATGCCAGAGTGCCCCCAGGGTCGCCTCGACGTTAACCATGCCCCATACTTTCCCCAAGGCTCAACGTGCTCGAGATCCTGCAGATCCCCGTCTGGCGCGACAACTACGCCTACTTGGCCCGCTGTACGGCGACCGACACCGTTGCGTGCGTGGACAGCCCAGAGGCCGGTCCCATCCTGGAGGCCCTGGCAGAGAGGGGTTGGAGCCTAGACCTGCTGCTCAACACCCACCATCACCCCGACCACATCGGGGCCAACAAGGTGTTGAAAGAGAAGACAGGCTGCCGAATCGTAGGCTCCTGCCACGACCCGGAGCGCATCCCAGGCATCGACCGACAGGTGGATGAAGGGGACGTGGTGCAGGTCGGCGAGCAGCACGCGCGCGTGCTCTTCATCCCCGGCCACACCCGGGGCCACATCGCCTACCACTTTGAGCAAGCTCAGGCGGTGTTCAGCGGCGACACACTCTTCGTGGCGGGCTGCGGGCGGCTCTTCGAAGGAACCGCCGAGCAGCTCTGGTCCAGCTTCCAGAAGCTGATGGCGCTCCCTCCCGAGACCAAGATCTACGGCGCGCACGAGTACACCCTCTCCAACATTCGCTTCGCCCTGAGCGTGGACCCAGACAACCTGGCCTTGCGGGTGCTCGAGGTGCAGGCCCAGGCCTTGCGAGAGACCAAGCAACCGACGGTGCCCAGCACTCTGGCGCAAGAGCTTCAGACCAACCCCTTCTTGAGGGTGGACCGCAGCGAGATCGCCCAAGCGATGGACATGCCTGGCGCTCCACCAGCTCAGGTGCTGGCCGAGCTGCGGGCCCGAAAGGACACCTTCTGAGCTCCCACATCCCCCAGGAGCATCACCTCAAGATCGGTGGCAAACAGGCCCTGGTTCGCACCGCGGGCCAAGGCCCTCCGCTGCTGCTTCTGCATGGCGTGCCCACCAGCGGCCTGCTCTTCAGAGACTGCGTAGAACCGCTGGTTAATGCCGGCTTTTCCCTGATCATGCCCGACTTGCCTGGCTACGGGGCCTCCGAGGGAATCGAACCCGCTCTGCGGGTCCAGGATCACTTGGATTGGGCCGAGGCGCTCTTGGAGCACTTCAAGCTCGACCGGGTTCACGTGGCCGGCTTGGATCTCGGGGGCCTGATGGCTGCAGGTCTCTGCCTGCGAGGTCGGGCTGAGCATGTGGCCCTGACCAGCACCGCTGTGGGCCCAGGCTGGTTCCCTGCTTGGGCGACCGCGCTGCCGGGTCCCCATCTCTTCTTCTACAAGTTCTACGGCGGGCGCCGCTGGCTCCAGCAAGGCGTGCATCCCGACCGTGCTCAGGCCTTGCTGGCACTGCACAGCCCCCGCCTGGAGTCCGACCCCGGCTTTGTAGAGCGCATGCAGGACACCGCCCTGGCCTTCTCCTTTGGAGAGTGGCTCAGGTGGCCCAGAGAGCTGGCGCTGTCTCTTATACACATCTGACGCTGCCGACGAAGAGGATAGTG
>CAJXRZ010000136.1 GCA_913060515.1 uncultured Pseudomonadota bacterium
GTCGTCCTCGAGGACGGCCTGATAGCCGAAGCGGCAGGCGCCGAAGAGCTGGTGGACTTCCAGGTCGGTCGCCGAGTTGTCGGTGATGATCCTCTGAAAGAGGGTGTGTCGCTCGCGGGCCTCGGTCAACACCGTCTGCAGACGCAGGGCGTTGGAGGCTTCCATCAGCGCCTTGTAGAAAGCACTGCCATCGGTGGGACGCCTGTAGGGGTCAGCCTCCAGGGCCGAGTAGCACAGGTTGACGAGGGCCTTGGGGGCGTCCACCGGCAATGGCCGGACTTCGCCGACGCGCGCGTTGGCCAGAGCGGCCCGTGCCCCGACATGTGGCGGCCGGCCACTCAGGATCTCGTAGAGACAGGCCCCCAGCGTGTACACGTCGGTGGGGGGGCCTTGTGCCCTGTGGTTGGAGTGCGCCTGCTCAGGTGGCATGTAGGCCGGCGTGCCAATCGGGCCATCGCTGGGCGGGGCAGGGAGGCGCGTGGCCAAGCCCCAGTCCATCAGCCAGACCTCGCCGTAGTCACCCAACAACACGTTGTCGGGTTTCACGTCTCTGTGCAGGATGCCGCGGTCATGTGCCAGAGAGAGCACCTGGGAGATGCGACCCAGAATGTAGAGCTCTCCGCGCAAGTCAGCCCAGGTCTTTCCTGCGCTCTCTCGCGCCCGCAAATCGTCTCCCCAAGTGCGACCTTGGACGCGGCGCATCACCAGCATGGGCATGCCGCGGCTGTCGGCTCCCAGGTCGTATACGGGGATGACGCTGGGGTGTTCCAGCTCGGCGGCGATCAAGGCTTCTTGTCGCAGGGCCTTCACGCCGCTCTGCTTGAGGGGGCGCTTTACCGCCACCTCGCGTGCCAGAGACTGCTGCACCCCCAACAGGACCTCGCCCATGCCGCCGCGCCCAAGAGGAGGGCCCAAGGAGAGGCCGACGAGCTCGGGGAGCGGACCAGCCGTAGATCCCGTCTTGAACCGTCCGGAGTTTGCGTGGTTGCCCGTAAGGCTTGGGCCGCCCAAGGTGGAGTGGTCGACCGAACTCATAGAGTTCATCGACGCGATGGAGCTCTCCACTTCAAGGCCAAGCTGTGCGAGGCGGGCCAGGGCTTCGCGCTGGCCGCGTTTTGATTCTCGATCCGACACCTGCGCATCCTAACCCCTCGCGCCCCTAAGTTTGCTCCGAGTCAGGCCTAGGATAGAGTGGGGCCCGCTCAATGGAGGCGTCATGCCAAGCGACCGCGATCTGGACCAGCTCGTCGAGGCCATCGCAGAGAGGGTGCAACAACGCCTCATGCAACAGGAGCAGCAGTCTGCCGTTCCGCCCTTGCAGGCGGTGATCGGTGGGTGGCAAGACCCCAGCACGCAGACTCTGGAGAGCCGAGGCATCGCGCGTGTGGGCTCCGACGGCAGCGTTAGCGCCGGCGCCAAGAGCATTGCCCGCTACATCGACCACACCATGCTCAAGCCCACTTCCACTCGGGCGGACATCCTCAAGACCTGCAAGGAGGCCCGAGAATACGGATTCGCCTCGGTCTGTGTAAACAGTGTCTGGATCGGGCTGGTCGCCAAGGAGCTACGGGGCACGTCGACAATGCCCATCTGTGTTGTGGGCTTCCCCCTCGGCGCAGCGATGTCCGAGGCCAAGGCCGCCGAGACCCGCGCGGCTATCGCAGCCGGTGCCGAAGAGATCGACATGGTCATCAACATCGGCAACCTCAAGTCCGGGGAGCACGACTTGGTTCTTCGGGACATCGAGGCTGTGGTTCGGGCTGCCCAGGGGCGCCCAGTGAAGGTGATCCTTGAGAACACGATGCTCAACCGCGAGGAAAAGATCGCGGGCTGCGCCCTGAGCAAGGCCGGTGGTGCTGCCTTCGTAAAGACCAGCACAGGCTTTGGTGGCGGTGGAGCCACGATCGAAGACGTCACTCTGATGCGCCAGGTGGTTGGCCCAGAGATGGGCGTCAAGGCCAGTGGCGGCGTGCGCACAGCAAAGGATGCTGAAAACATGATCAAGGCCGGCGCGACCCGTCTTGGCGCCAGCGCGAGTGTCGCCATTGTCACCGGCGGAACGGGTACAGGTAGCTACTGATGCGCATTCAGCCCTTTCTCGAGGCCAAGCGTGAAGGTCTGGAGCACAGCTCCGGGGACATCCGTGCCTTTATCGACGGCGTGGTGGATGAAAGCATCACCCGAGCCCAGGCCGCTGCCTGGCTCGCCTTCGTGAACTGCAAGGGCATGAGCGACCGAGAGACCGCCGCGCTCACCCAAGCCATGACGGAGTCTGGTCGGGTCCTGACCTGGCCGGGCCTCTCAGGCCCCTTCGTCGACAAACACAGCACCGGTGGGGTTGGAGACAAGATCAGCATCATCTTGGCCCCGGTGTGGGCCGCGATGGGCTTTCGTGTTCCGATGATCAGCGGGCGCGGCCTGGGCATCACAGGTGGCACCCTGGACAAGCTCGAGGCCATCCCCGGCTATCGAACGGATCTGCAGCCCGAAGAGCTCCGCCTGGTCCTCGCGGAGGCGGGCTGCTTCATCAGTGGACAGACCGCTGAGCTGGCCCCAGCGGACCGGATTCTGTACGGTCTTCGCGATGAGACCGGCACCGTGCCCTCGATTCCGCTCATCACTGCCTCCATTCTGAGCAAGAAGCTGGCCGAGGGCCTCGACCGCTTGGTGCTCGACGTCAAGTGTGGCTCCGGCGCCTTCATGAAGACCCGCACCTCGGCGCGCAAGCTCGCCGACAGCCTGGTCCGCGTGGGGCGCGCAGCGGGCCTGGAGGTGGACTCGGTCATCAGCGACATGTCTCAGCCCCTCGGCGTGGCGGTCGGCAACGCTGTCGAGATTCAGGAGAGCATCGACTGCCTGAAAGGCGGCGGACCCAAGCCCGTCAGGGAGCTGGTCGAGAAGCTCAGCGGAGATCCCGAAGCGTGCAGGCAAGTGATGCGTTCTGGTCTGGCCTATGAGCATTTCGAGCGCATGGTTCGCGCCCAGGGTGGCGACCTCTCCAAGCCCCTGCACGGCGCAGGCATTCAGAGCGAGATCGTCGCCTGTGGTCGCGGCGGAAGAGTAGAGCGCTGCGATGCCCTTGGAGTGGGGCAGGCAGCCTATGTGCTGGGTGCCGGCCGCAGCAAAGCCTCCGACGCCGTACACCACGGGGTGGGGGTTTTGGTCCACGTCTCCAAGGGAGATGTGGTAGAGCCCGGCCAGAAGTTGGCCACTCTGCTCCACGATGGGGGCAAGGGCCTGGATGAGGCTCTTTCAGCCATCCGCGACGCCATCGGTATCCAGGAGGCCTGAGTGCTCCCCATTTTGCTTCTGCTCTCCTCTCCTGCGAGCGCAGCTACTTTCGTCTCCGAGCCGACCACCTTCCTGGAACGCTCGGTCAGCTTCATCGGAATCTTCGTGATGATTGGCCTTGCCTGGCTGATCTCCGAGAAGCGCAAGGACATCAAGTGGCGGCCCGTCATCTGGGGCGTCGGGCTTCAGCTCGCATTCGCCTTGGTGGTCTTGAACCCTGTCCTGCAGGAGTTCTTCTTCAAGGTCGTAGACGGCGGCGTTCGTCAGCTCCTCTCCTTTGCGGAGGCAGGCGCCAACTTCGTCTTTCAGACCGTTGAGCCGCATCAGGTTGAGACTGGCTTTGGCGGCGGGACCACGGAGACCTTCATCGGCCGGATCAGTCCGCCGGTGAAGACCTTTGCTTTCTGGATTCTTCCGACGATTGTCTTCTTCTCAGCCTTGATGAGCGTGCTCTACCACCTGGGGATCATGCAGGTGCTCATCCGCGGCATCTCCTGGCTGATGCAGCGCACCATGGGGACCTCCGGCTCAGAGTCCCTGGCTGCTGCATCCAACATCTTCGTGGGTCAGACCGAGGCGCCCCTGGTCATCAAGCCCTACGTCGACTCGATGACCCGCTCCGAGCTGCACGCTCTGATGACTGGCGGTTTTGCGACTGTCGCCGGTGGCGTTCTGGCAGCCTATGTCGGCTTCTTGCGTGACATTCCTGGCATCGCAGGTCACCTCGTGACGGCGTCCATCATGTCCGCGCCAGCGGCCTTGGCCATCTCGAAGATCATCCTGCCCGAGACCGAGCTCTCGCCAACGGCCGGCAAGATCACCCACCAAGTAGAGACGGCTGCAGGCAACGTGCTCGAGGCCGCCGCCAATGGCGCCAGCGAGGGCGTGAAGCTGGCCATCAACGTCGCGGCGATGTTGATCGCTTTCGTGGGCTTGGTCGCCATGTTCGACTTTGGCCTGAGCCTGATTCCGATCGCCTTCGCCGACGGTGGGGTCGCCTTTGGTTGGGCCTTGGCGCAGGACCAAGCCGACATGATGATCGCTGCAGGCGAGCAGATTGGCTCCATGCAGGTTGTCGGTGCGGACCCCTTGTCCCTGTCTCTTATTCTTGGCTGGCTCTTCTTCCCAATCGCACTGGCGATGGGTGTGCCTTGGGACGAGGCCGCCCTGGTTGGGACTCTGCTCGGCGAGAAGATCGTGCTCACCGAGCTCTTGGCCTACATCCATCTGGGCGAACTGATCAACAGTCCGGTGCCCCTGCTCTCAGAGCGCTCTGCCATCATCGCCAGCTACGCCCTCTGTGGCTTCGCGAACTTCGCCAGCATCGGCATTCAGCTCGGCGGCATTGGCGGGCTGATGAAGCGGGAAGACGGCATGCGCGACCTGTCCTCGCTCGCGCTCCGGGCCATGGCCGGCGGTAGCTTGGCGGCCTTTATGACCGGTACCATCGCCGGAATCATTCTCGGATAGAAGCGGGTGCTCTAAAAGCCAGAGCGACCGTGGTTGGAGTCGTCCACCATGCGCGGCATCAGGAAGGCATCCACGATGGTGCCGATGCCGCACAGTCCGCCGGTAAAGAGCCAGAGCAGGCCACTGCCGATTCGGCCCATGTAGAGCCTGTGCAGGCCGGCCACGCCGAACCAGCTGGCGACCCACAGGATGTAGGCGGTGGATGTTTCTCTCTTGGTGGGGACCATCTCGGACATGTCACACTCCTCGAAGTTGCTTACGGCTTCACACCAAGGAGTATTTGGCATGATCGAGCGCTTCCGAGATCACACACCTGAATTGGCCCCTGGGGCCTGGGTCCATACCGCCGCAACCGTCATCGGGCAGGTCAAGCTGGGCAAGAATGTCAGCGTGTGGCCAGCGGCGGTGCTGCGCGGTGACATGGGCCGAATCGAGATTGGGGACAACTCCAACATCCAAGATGGCGCTGTGGCCCACATGACCGATGGAGCGAGCCACTGCATCATCGGTGAGCGTGTGACCGTCGGCCACCGAGCGATTCTGCACGGCTGCATCGTCGGCAACGACTGCTTGATCGGAATGGGGGCCATCCTTCTGGACAACTGCGTGATTCCAGATGGCTGCGTGGTGGGAGCTGGCGCCCTGGTCACTGGTGGCAAGACCTACGAGCCCGGCTCGCTGATTCTCGGCTCTCCGGCCCAGGCTGTGAAGAAGACCGGCGCCAGGCATGCCCAGTGGGTCGCATACAGCTGGAAGCACTACTTGGACACCGCCATCTTCTATGACGGTCACCCAGGACTGGCCGAGGGCTGAGTGCCGCTGGTGTCTTGACACGTCAAAGCCTTGATCTTCTTAGGGCTTTCATCTCTGAGATCCACCTTGCAGTGGACCCTCTGGGTCGGTAGATTCGGCGCCTCCCTCCGGTCCCTGCTCTTGGGCCCGCCCTCCGGTGACTCCCCGCCATGCGCATCCGCAAGCTCGAGCTACAAGGCTTCAAGTCCTTTGTAGACCGCCAGACCTTCCATTTTGGGAGCGGCATTGCGGGTGTGGTGGGGCCCAACGGCTGCGGGAAGTCCAATGTCGTAGACGCCGTGAAGTGGGTCATTGGTGAGCAGTCCGCCAAGAGCCTTCGTGGCGGCGCCATGCAGGACGTCATCTTCTCCGGCAGCGCCAGCCGCAAGCGCGTGGGTTTGGCAGAGGTGGTGGTCACCTTCTCCTCAGATGGGGAGCCCTTCCCCGGGGACTATGCGCGCTTTGAAGAGCTGCAGATTGGCCGCCGTCTCTACCGCGATGGCACCTCGGAGTACCTGCTGGCCGGTGTGCGCGTGCGCCGAAAGGACGTCGTCGACCTGCTGATGGACACGGGCGTGGGCAACAAGCTCTACAGCTTCATCGAGCAGGGGCAGATCGGCGAGATCGTTCAGGCCAAGCCAGAGCAACGCCGGGGACTCTTGGAGGAGGCTGCTGGAATCAGTCGCTTCAAGGCTAGAAAGGCCGAGGCTGAGCACAAGCTGGAGGCCACAGCGGCCAACTTGGAGCGCGCGACAGACTTGGCTGAGGAGATGGGTCGACGGCTGCGCGTCCTGGAGCGACAGGTCGAGAAGGCTGCGCGCCACAAGCGCTACTCCGCTCAGATCCGGCAGGGAGAGATCTTTCTGGGCTTGGTTCAGTACAACGAGTTGCTGCTCGACCGCCGAGCCTTGGGGCAGCGTTCCGGAACAGAGTCCGCGCGCGCTCGGGCCTTCGCCAAGGAGCTGGAGCAGCGTGAACACGAGTTGGCGGGCCGCAAGCAGGAGATCGGCGTGCTCTCTCGCGCCGTCGCTCAGCTTCGAGAGCGCCTCTCAGAGCTCGAAGCCACCCGGCGGGAGACCGAGAGCGCCCGGCACTACCAAGACAAAGAGGCCCGGGATCTGGAGACCCGCCAGCAGGTCTTGGAGCACGACTTGGCCGAGGCACGCAAGCAGGCCGAGACGGGCGCGACGGAGTCGGATCGATTGAAACAAGAGCTCGCCGACACCCAGGCCGCGCTCTTGGACCGGTCAGCAGCCCTGGCGGATCTACAGCAGCGCGCCGACAACGAGGCCAGAGAGCTCGCTCGTGTGCGGGCGCAGGTCGAGGACGGCAAGCGCAAAGTCATGTCGTTGGTCACCGGCTTGGTTCGCTCCCGCGCCCGAGTCGAGGCCAATGAGCGGCGCCGACAGGAACTCGGGGAAAACCTCACCCAGTTCCTCAAGGATCAAGCACGGGTTCAGACCGATCTAGGTGGCGTGCAGGAGAACTTGGCGGCTGCCCAAGGCCGCGTCACTGCGGCCCAAGAGGAGCGCAAAGCTGCTCAGGATGCGGTCACCCAAGCCCAAGCCCAAGCCAGCGAGCACAAAGCGCTCGTCGATCGTCTGCAGCGGGAGCAGCGGGACGCCGACCGTCTGGTCACGGAGCGAGAGCGCTCTCTGGCCCGGACAGAGGCGCGCCATCAGTCGCTCAACGAGCTGGCCGCGAGCCACGCTGGTGTGGATGGTGGAGTTCGACAAGTGCTCTCCAGGGCCCAACACGAGGGTGTCTTGGCCGAGCACCTCGATGTGCCAGAGAGCCTGGAGGTGGTGCTGACCCAGGCCATGGATGGTGACTTGGAGACCGTGCTCTTTGGCTCCAAGACTGCCCTTTTGTCTGCGGCAGCTCAGGCTCAGAGCGGTGGACGAGCCAAACTCCTCCTCGTCCCTGAGACACCTGAGGGAGCAGGCCTGGTTCAGGAAATCGGCGGCAGTGAGCTTGGGCAACGTGCGATGGCTGCGCTCTTGGGAGACACCCGCGTCGTGGACAATCTGGAGCAGGCCATGGCCTTGCCCTTGGGCGTCCAGGCCGTGGTTCGTGGTGGAGGTCTGCGCCTGGCCAACGGCGCGGTCTTGGTGGGCAAGTCCGGCAAGGGCGCGGGCGCGGCCCTGCTGAAGCGACGCCGCGAGCTGGCTGCGCTCGTGGAGCGACTGGAGCTGGAGCGTGCTGCCCTCGCTGACGCAAAGCTGGCCGCGAGCAGTTCGAGGGAGGCCTCCAAAGCCGCCAGCGACCGCAGCCGTGCTGGCCAGGCCAAGATCGAGGCCATGCGTTTGGTTCTACGGCAAGCAGAGGGCGTGGTTGGCGAAGCGCGCCTCGGTGTTCGGGATGTGGAGCGGGACATACAAGCGCGCCAAGACAGACAACGCGCACTCGCCAAAGAAGAGGGACGCCTTCGTGCCCGCATTGAGGGGGTCGACGGAGAGCTGGAGAAAGAGGCGGTCACGATTCTGCGGGACGAGTCCCGGCAGGAGGAGGCCGAGGCTGCCTTGACCCAACACCAGTCAGAGCTGGTCACGCGCGAGGCCACTGCGGCCCAGGCGCGGGAGGTCCTGGTCACCACCCGAGGGCAGGCCGCTGGGGTTCGTGAGCGGGCCAAGGTCTTGGAGTCCAGCTACGCCAGCGCGACACGCCAGCGCGATGACGCCCAGAGGCGTCAGAGCCGTTTGGAGAAGGAGCAGGCCAAATCACGAGACCGCCTACTCTTCCTCCAAGGGGACGACCGTCGCTTGATGCGCCTGCTGCAGGAGCAGGGCGAGGAGCAGGCAGAGCTGCGCGGCAAGCTCCAGATCGAGAAGGAGCACTTGGGCAAGTGCAGGGCCGGGCTGAGCGCGGACGAGGAACGCCTGCGTGGACTGAGAGACAAGCTGGCTGCGGCCAAGACCGAGGCCAGCCGGCTTGAGCTCAAGCTCCAGGAGGTCAAGCTTGGACTCGAAGCTTTGCGCGAGCGCGTTGAGGGTCGCTACAACTTGCGCCTCGCCGGACTCCTGGACCGTTTGGAGCAGGACGCTGCGCTGGTCATCGAGGCTGGCGAAGGCGCGCAGGCACAGGTGCCCATTCCTGGTGTGGTCTTGGACCAAGTCGCAGATCTGCGGGTCACCCCCGAGAACCTGGAGGACCCAGCGGCGGTCAAGGCTTGGGTCGCTATGTTGGAGAAAGCAAAGAACGCACTCCAGCGCTTGGGAGACGTGAACCTCGCCGCCCTGGAGGAGTACACAGAGGTCGCCGAGCGCCACAAGTGGCTCTCCGACCAGCAGGCGGACCTGGAGCTGTCGGTGGACGCCATTCGCCGAACCATCGCCAAGATCAACAAGACCTGCCGCGAGCGTTTTCGCGATGCCTTTGACCGAGTCAACGCCTACTTCAAAGAAATCTATCCGCGCTTGGTAGGCGGCGGACAGGCTCGCCTGAGTCTGACCAATGAGGAAGACCTGCTGGAGACCGGCGTAGACATCTTTGTTCAGCCTCCGGGAAAGCGCCTGCAGAACCTGAGCCTGCTCTCCGGCGGAGAGAAGGCCATGTGCGCAATCGGACTGCTCTTTGCGCTCTTCAAGGTCAAGCCCTCGCCCTTCTGCCTTCTGGACGAGGTCGACGCCCCCTTGGACGAGGGCAACGGAGCCCGCTTCAACTCGGTGCTTCAAGAGATGAGCAGCTTGACCCAGTTCATCGTGATCACGCACAACAAAAAGACGATGGAGGTAGTGGACACCCTCTACGGCGTGACTATGCCGGAGCCCGGAGCGTCCAGACTCGTCTCCGTAAAGGTGGACTGAGTGGATCCCGTCACCCTGGGCATCATCCTGGGACTTGTGTTGGTCGGCGCCATCGTCGGTGGGGTGGTTTGGTCCAAGTCACGGCAGCGTCGCTTGGAGGATCTGGCCGAAGACGACAGTGGCAGTGACCTCGCCAAGCCTGCATCCAAGTCCGCTGCAAAGTCCGACGGGGTCATCGAGCGACTGCGGGCTGGCCTCGCACGGACCACCAGCTCCCTTGGCTTGTCTGCCATCTTCGGCCGGGACACCGTAGACGAATCCCTCTTCGAGGACCTCGAGACGGCACTGATCAGCGCGGACGTCGGTGTGGGCGCGACCACGATGCTCTTGGACACCCTGCGAGAGACGGCTCGAGAGCAGAAGATCGAAGATGCCGGTGCGCTGCGCCAGGCCCTCATCGAGCAGCTCAAGGAGAGTGCAGCAGGCTTTGACCCGGCCCTGAACACCCCGCCAGATGGAGGCCCACTGGTCATCCTCGTGGTTGGCGTCAACGGTGCGGGAAAGACCACGACCATCGGAAAGCTGGCCCACCGCTTCAAGGGCCAAGGCAAAAAGGTGATTCTGGGGGCAGGGGACACCTTCCGTGCTGGAGCCATTCAGCAACTCCAGGCCTGGGGCGTGCGCGCTGACGTCCCAGTGATCGCTGGGCAAGAGGGAGGCGACCCGGCATCTGTGCTCTTCGACACCCTGAAGGCGGCACAAGCCCGGGACGTGGACGTGGTGATCTGTGACACCGCGGGCCGTCTGCAGAGCAAGAGGCCCCTGATGGAGGAGCTGGGCAAGGTCACTCGGGTCGTTGGCAAGGCCCACCCCGGAGCCCCCCACGAGGTGCTGCTCGTCCTCGACGGCACCATGGGACAGAACGCCCTCTCTCAGGCCAAGACCTTCACTGAAGTGACCGGCGTGACGGGGCTGGTGGTCACCAAGTTGGACGGAACCGCAAAGGGCGGCGTTGTGCTCGCCGTACAGCAAGCCACAGGCCTACCCATCAAGTTCGTCGGCATCGGCGAGGGCAACGAGGACCTGCGTCCCTTCCATGGGCCCAGCTTTGTAGAGGCCCTACTCTCATAGAACCCCGCTCTCATCAGGCCCTTGCCGCCGTGCCCCGGATTTGACAGGGGAGGGGAGGGGTCCTAGGAAGCAGGAAAGAAGAAGGAAGCGATCGTGGCCACACAGATCACAATTCGAGGGCGTCAATACACCCTCCGCAGCGATGAGCCAAGCGAGGACATTGAGGCTGTTGCAGCCTATGTCGACGCCAAGATGGCTGACATCGCCCGCAGCTCCTTTGACGAGTACACGGTCGCCTTGTTGGCCTGTCTCAATGTGGCCTCGGAGTTCCACCGCTTCAGAAAGGAGCTCGGCGGCAAGCTGGACGACCTGGACAAGGAAGCTGGAGCCATTGGGGCCATCCTCGAGGCGGCTCTCCCAGAAGAGATGGCGCCCGATGAGGACGCCAAGGACGCGGAGTGAGCCAGGCTCTCAAGCAGCGCCTGTGGGCATTGCTGCTTGGTACCCCTGCCTGGACCATTCTGGGCATCGCCCGTTCGCTGTCGCCGGACCCTGGGGGGCATGGCACGCACAAGCAGCTCGGGCTGAGTAGCTGCAGCATCCTGACCTGGACTGGGTATCCCTGTCCGATGTGTGGGATGACGACGACCTTCACCCACATGGCTCACTTTGAGTGGTGGCAGGCCCTCAAGACCCAGCCCTTTGGTGTGGTCCTCTTCCTGATCACCCTGGTGGTCGGCCTGGCTGCGGTGATTGAGCTGGCCGTGCCCAAGGACCGCGTCGCGCGGACCTGGCAGTGGATCGAGAATCGGGAACTCTGGATCGCCTCCGGCCTCGTTCTGGGCCTGCTCATGGGCTGGGGCTACAAGCTCATGATCTGGGACTTCTCCATCCCGATCTAAGGGGGGCGGAGAGAAGACGGGCTTGGCAGGCGCAAACCCGAGGTGGCGGTCGATCCGCCCTGGAACTTCTTCGAGCGATTTCCTTGCTCAGGGCTGGCCGCCTGTTAAACGGCTGGGGCTTCGAGACGGCATTGCCAACACGAAGCGCCTCTCGAAAGAGGGGCGGCCACCTCGGCCAAAAAGTCGGTTGACACCTTCGGGTCCAAACGATAGAAGCCGGGGGCCAAAACGGAGAAGCGCTCTCAAGCGAATCTCCGGCATCCAGCGAAAAATGCGGTTGACGCCCACGGGCAGAAACGCTAAAACGCTGGGGCCAAAAACGGCATGACCGCTCGCAAGAGCGCCGGGGCAATCCCGGGTGAGTCATCCCGGTCTTTGAAAAATAGGTAACAGCTCTGTTGAATTAATAGAGTATTGCTGGAAT
>CAJXRZ010000137.1 GCA_913060515.1 uncultured Pseudomonadota bacterium
GCGCCGGACTCGTCGTTGATGAATGCCTTGATCATTTTGAACTCCATGTGCCGCTCAGCGGCTTGACTGGTTTTCTCTCGGGGCTTCCCTGCGTGAGCACCTTGCCCTTCGATGTACAGACAGTAGCGAACACTCCGGGACAGGGCAAGTGATCTGAAGACATTCGGAGACATCCGCCGTGACAAACGGAGACTATGTGGGAGAGGAAATCGCCAATTCACCACAAATAAACTGAGACATTGCCGGTTCTAGGAATGTCTCTCGCCAAGCCGAGTGAAAGGAACCTGCCAGGACCCTGTCACGATCTTCGTGTGGCAGGAGCAGCTTGTCGGCAATGCCGGTCTCCAGTGCGCGGACTGCGACGAAGGCATCCAAGCAGGCCCTGCGGGTGCGGCTCCGCTCATCGTTCGCAGGCATGCTCGGGGGGAGGGTGTTCGCGCTCTGCTTGAGCAGTTCCAGCAGAAACTCACCTTTGTCTCGGAGCAGCTTCTTCGGGAAGCGTCGGTTGCTCGCCAGCTCCTCAACGGACTCTGGCAGGCGCCTGGCCAGATCGATCAGCAGTCCATCGCCGAGCACTTGTCTTGGGGGCTGGTCTCGCTCCCGTGCTTGTGTCTCGCGCCAGGTACAGAGGGTGACCAGGGCGCAGAGGGAAGGGGCGTCTAGGACCCGAGCAACCCCAAAGCGTCGCCAAGCGTTCTCAACGGGGGGGAGGCTCAAGGCCGCGGCGCTGCGTTCAGCAGTGCATGCTGCCAGGGGTGCGCGTAGTTCTTGAGGGAGGCGCGCCTCCAGCGTCTCCACCAGCTGATGCAGGTAGCGCACGTCGTCGGCGGCGTAGTCCTGCTGCTCCGGGGAGAGCGGCCGCTGCTTCCAGTCCGAGAGGGTAGAGCCCTTCTTTAGAGAGCGCCCGAGCACGTCGCTGCAGAGCGCAGAGAGGGAGCGAGGGTGTCCCAGTCCGCAGAAGCCAGCCATGAGCTGGGGGTCCTGGAGCGTATTTGGCTGAAGACCGCAGCGCCTGGCGAGGAGCGGCAGGTCCTGTCCGGGGGCGTGCAGGATGAGCTCGGCCTCTTGTAGCACCTCGCCCAGCCCACGCAGGTCCGGCAGCGCCAGAGGGTCGATCAAGATGGCCTCGCCGGCGGTTGTCGCCAGCTGGATGAGCATCAACCGGGGCCTGTAGCGGTGCTCGGAATGGAACTCCGTGTCCAGAGCGATCCGCTTCCCCTCAGCCACTGCTGTGCGCAGGTGCTCCAGGGTCTCGCTCAGGGCTGCCGGGGTGTCCACCCAGATCGGGGCAGCTACCACGACCACCCCGCACGCCAGTGGCCGCCTTCGATTGGTGCGACCCATCGTTCATGTCGCAGAGTTCGTGTGCCCATACGCTCGCGCAGCTCCAGCACCCTGTGCTTCTTGTGGGTCATCTGAGCCAGCTCGACCCAGCTCTCCTCTTCACCGGCCCAGTCCAGCAAGGTCTCGCGAGAGAGCTGTGCGGGCCGGGCGGAGCTGGGACTGAGCAGCGGCGCCAGGCACTTGGCCAGGTCTTGTGCATCCCGAGCCAAAAACACCGCGTGTCCGTCTGCGCTCAGGGACAGGCCCAATCGCACACCGAGTGCTTTGGGCAGCGCAGCATGGGGCGCTGCGAGCAAGCTGCTGGGAAGGCCGGATCGCTCTGAATCGGAGATGCGCCGTTGGCCGAGGAGGTACTCGCCGTCGCCCAACTCAAGCACTCGCCCCGCCAGCGAGGCCACCACGCCCACGGCCGCTGCAGGATCCACCGGCTGGACGAATAGGGCCCACACGCCGTCTCCCTGCTGCTGCACGGAGATCGTCTGTGCGCCTCCAGGCAGGGTCTTGGGTCCGGCGTTCATCAGAGTCCTTCGTGAGGTGCCGACCATACCCGCGCAGGCCCAACTCCGATAGGAGGCTCACATGTTCTCGACCTTGTCTTTGCTCCTTGGCGCGTGCACCAGCCCGTCCTCCACCACGACCCTTGCGCCGATCTACACGGTTGGTGCGAGCCAGACCTTGCCGGCAAGTGAGGCGGTTGCGGCCGCCGATCTAGATGGGGACGGTGTGGACGAAGTGCTGCGCTACAGCCAAGGCCGCCTGGAGTGGGAGGGGGGGAGCGCGGCGCTGGGCGGCGTCTTTCAGCGTGCGGCGCGAGGGGATGTGGACGGGGATGGAAAGGAGGAGGCACTGATCGCCACTGGAATGGGGCGGGCCGACCGTGCCTCGCCGGCCCGGATCTGGGTGGTCGGTGAGGACGGCGCCAGCCTGTTGTTGGAGCGCGCAGGGCCTCGGGCCCAAGTCCCCGAGCTGCGGGTCGTCGACGGCCGGGTGTGGGTCGCGCTCTTCGCTGCGGACAACGTGGTGGAGTCCGGTTGGATTGAGAACGAAGGCCTGGACGTTCAGCACAGCGCCAAGCTTGCCTTGCGCCAGCTGCCGACCAGCAAAGGGATCGTGGTCGGACGCGTCTACGGGGACGTGCCCAAGAGCGATGGGGACCTGACATTGGTTGGTGAAGCGGGATCCAGCGCCCTGCCAAGTCACCGGGGCGTGCGCAGCATGGCGGTCGGGGATCTGGACGGGGACGGGCAAGAGGAGCTCATCGTCGGGGACGGCTGGCACTACGCCTACGGAACACAGGCCCAGGGACGGGTCGCCGTCTTGAGCGGCGAGGGCTGGCTGGAGAGCCGCGCGATCGCGCACTTTCCAGGGGAGTACAGCGCCCAGGAGATCGAAGTGCACGAGGGGCGCGTTTTGGTGATGGGCACCCGAAACGTGCACCTGCTGCAGCGTGACGCCCTAGGGTGGCAAGACCTGGTGCTCGCTCAGACCTCGGAGGGGGGCTCGATGGCTTGGGTCCAAGGGGCTGATGGGCCTGCGATCGCGATCTCCGGGGACCCCACACAGCTGATTCCACTTCAGTAAACAGACGCCACATGAACCTCCGCCACTTTCGACCCCGCGCGGCAAACCGCAAGCCAGAGCTGGACCTGCTCCAGAGTCAGTGTTGGGAAGACGAGTCGCTGGTCGTAGAGCATCTGGGGGGACCGGGGCGGGTCGGCGCGGTGATCGAGGGCGCCGACAGCGTGCTGGCATTGGCCCTGTCCGGGGCTGAGGTGGTCGCTTGGGGCAGCGTCGGTGAGCGCGCGCTCCTTGAACTCAAGCTGGTGGGCACGCTCCTCCGCCACCCGGAGTACCTGCAGCTGCTGGGGCTCTTGGAGCCAGGTCGCCGCGTCACGCTCTACCACCAGGTGCGTCCGCATTTGAGCACTGCGACCCGCCAGTATTGGGACCTGCACGAGGCCACGGTGCGGGTGGGCATCCTCTCGCAGGGGGGCTTTGAGCGCCGCTTGACCCGCCTCAGGGAGCGTGTCCTGCCGTTGGCGATGGGCGGCCGGTTGGAGCGACTGCTCTCGGTCCAGACCATGGCTGAGCAGGTTGTGATTTTGAAGGAGCTGCAAGGTTCGCGGCGCTGGCGGGCGCTGGATCGGCTGGCGGATCCCGCGCTTCGAGCGGGCGTAGAGCGCGGCTTGGCGCAGGGCTTGATTCATGACTGCGGACCGCTGCTCTGGCTCTTCCTGGGGTACTTCCCAAGCCTCGAGGGCTGCGGCCGACGCTACCTGCTCGCAGAGAACTTCGAGGCGATGCGGGCGGTACACGAGCGCATTCAGGTCGAAGAGACTCCTCAGGACTTGCCCCGGGTCCATGCTGGGCATGGGGCCAGCGAAGGCGCAGAGGTCTTGTCTTGGAGGCGAGGAGGGGGGCGCGAGCTGGGCGGTGTCTCCCTTCGCGGCGCTGGGTTCTTGAAGGACTGACCCCCCACGGAGCAGAGCGCCTAGGTCTCTGCCTTGGGAATGCTGAGCTGGATCTGCAAGCCGGCCCCGGTCGTCGAGGCCAGATCGAGCTGTCCGCCGACCGCGCCCAAGATTCGGTGTACGGGCGCAGTGGACAGGGCGTTGCCAGGGCCCAGCGGAATGTCGCTGTAGACATCGATCTGAACGCTGTCTCGCAGTTCAATGGCGCTCACGTTGGCCAGGGTGGCCCCTTGCTTCTCTGCGGAGATGAGCAGATGAAGTACAGCGCGTGCGGTCTTGGCGGTCCCCAAGCGAAGGGGGCGCATCGCCGGATCCGTCTGCACGTTGACCCGCAGGTCCGTCGCCGCCTGGGTCAGTGTGACCGCAGCTTGCACCGCCGCGATGCCGTTCCCTGGGCTCAACTCGTCGCGGGTGAGGACCCGGCCGGCGCGGATGACCTGTCGCAGTTCCTGCTCTGAGGCCTGAGATTTTATCGCGCGGTTCAGGGCATCCACGAGGGTGGAGGCGCTCAGGAGCTCGGTGGACTGGCCGCTGTCCATGCGCCGCCGATGGAAGCTGAGCATGCGTTGCACTGCACTGGCTCGCAGCGGCAGGCTGAGCCAGTCTGCGGCGCCGTCGCGCAGTCGTCGTCGGGCCAGTTGGGGTTGGTCTTGGCCCAGCAACACCAAGTCCAGTTGGGGCAGGGCCTCCAGCTTTCTGGGTTTGCAGGTCAAGGTGGCCAGGGCCAGCCTTAGGCGGTGGCGCAGCACCAGCTCTCTGGCGGCGGCGAAATCCGCTGCTTCATAGAGACGAAGATCCTGCGCTTCCAGCGTAGGCCGCAGCAAAGTGGCCTCGCTCGGGGTGCAGAACAATAGGGCTTCTACGGACATACGCAGAGTGTAGCGGCACAAGGGAGGGAGCGGTAAAGCCCCCTCCCAAAACTAAGCCGCCACAGGAAGGAAATCCTTCCACTCCTCGGGCACATCTCGTCTGGTGAACATCAGCCGGACGCCCTCGTAGTTGGAGGGACGTCGCGGCAAGGCACGCAGCGTCATGCGGGCCTGCTCGGGCAGACGCGCAGCCTTGCGCTGGTTGCAGCTCCGGCACGCGGTGGTCAAGTTTTCCCAAGAGCTCACGGGCACCTTCTTGCCGTTCCAGGGCAAGGTCACCTGGCCACCCGAGGACAGCGCCCGTGGCACCACGTGATCCATGGTCAGGTTCGTGCGGATCGGCTGACCCTTGGCGTTTCGGGGGGCGTAGCCGCAGTACTGACAGGTGTAGGCATCCCGCGCCAAGAGGTTGGTGCGGTTGAAGCGCAGCCGGCCTCTGTGCTTGGAATAGCGACGCAATGTGATGACCGCGGGCCAAGGCAAAGTCAGGCTCGCAGAACGGATATGACGGCCGTTGTAGTCCGCGACGCGCATGACCTTGTCGTCGAGCAGCATGCACACGGCGCGCTGCCAGTCCAAGACCCGGACGGGGCTGTAGTCTGCGTTGAGGAGGAGTACGTCGAACATCACGGGGTCCATGTTTGGGGTGAGCTTGGTCTACAGTACACACGCGATTCGCTTGGGCCACCGGCCCTTTTTGTGACCTTGGAGTGTCGAAATGCTCTTTTTATTCAGCGTGCTTGCCTGTCAGAGCGACATCGGCATCACGGAGACCAGCCTCTGCGACGGCGAATTGCAGCGCGCCGAAGACGAGGTCGACAGCCCCTACGATCGCGATGGGGACGGCTACTTCGACGCGAGCAACCCCGGCTGTCAGGACACCTACGAGCCGGAGGACCTGGACTGTGATGACCTGGACCCCCAGGTCAATCCGGGGAGCGTGGAGGTGGAGTGCAATGACATCGACGATGACTGCGATGTTTTGACGCTCGATGCCGCGGACGAGGATCAGGACGGTGTGCTGGCCTGTGACGACTGCGACGACCTCAATGGCACCGTCTGGATCGCCACGGATGAGGAGTGTGACGACGGCGTCGACAACGACTGTGACGGCGAGATCGATGAAGAGTGCGCGATCGACTACTCCGGGACCTGGTTCTTGGACCAGAGCATCAGCATGGCCTGCGCCTGGGGCTCTGTGGAGATCAGCTTCGCGACTGTTGAGGTCACACAAGCAGGGAACAACCTGCTGATTGAGGCGCAGGGGACCAAGGGGCAGCCGGGGCAGACCTCGGGCTCTCTCAGCGATGTCAGCTTCTCAACGACACGCAGCGTGCCTGGCGCCTGCCAAGAAGACTACAGTTTTGATGGTGTCTTTGACGATGAGAACACCTTCTCCGGCACATTTGAGGCGGCCTTCACCGGCGGCGCCAACTGCCTGGACTGCAGCACCCGGGCTTGGAACATTGAGGGGACTCGGTGACACCTCACAGGTCACAAGCTGGGTTATGGTCTGCAGATGAGTGATTCCCCGGCTCCAGCCCTCGCCAAGAGCTCCGTGCAGGACAAACTCCTCCGCGTGAGCACCTGGATTCACGAACACCCTGCGGTGGTGTTCTTTGCCCTGGTCATTCTCGCCGCTGTGCTCCGCTTTCCGGGAGCCGAGGGTGGACTGCCCTACTGCTGGCATCCCGACGAGCCCAAGCTGATCAACAAGGGCATCCAGATGCTCCAGTCGGGCGACCTGAACCCCCACTGGTTTCACTACCCCACCTTGCCCATCTACATCCAGGCAGTGGGCGCCGCCTTGGGCTACCTGGACCGGGTCGGAAACGCGGACTTCATCCCCTTGGCGGACATCCCAACAGGGGCCGCTGACAACCTGGTGCACACCATCGGCGATGCCCACATGTGGGCCCGCGGGCGGAAGATTACCGGCTTGATGGGGGCCCTGGCGGCGGGCTTCACGATGCTCACTGGCCGCAAGCTCTTCGGCCCAATGGTGGGCTTGGCTGCAGGGCTGATGGTGGCCTTCTCGCCCACGCACCTGGTGCACTCGGCGCTCATCACCGTGGACGTGCCCACCTCACTGGGGGTCTCAGTTCTGATGCTGGCCTCGGCGTGGGTCTACACCCGCGGCTCCGCGAAGGACTACCTGTTGGCGTCCGTCTGCTTGGGCATCGCCATCGGCTTCAAGTACAACGCCGCGGTCGGAGCCTTGACCCCCTTGGCGGCTTGGCTCCTGAGCGAGCGGCGCCAAGAGCGCTTGGGCTTGGGCTTGCTCTTGGTCCCACTGGGTTTGGTGGTCTTCGTGCTCACCATGCCCTTTGCCCTGGTCGAGCCCAGCGTGGCGCTCACCGACATGGCCAAAGAGGTGAACCACTACATGGTCAAGGGGCACGGTGCGGCCTCGATCGAGCCAGGTCCTACCCACCTGCTGGCGATGCTTCGCTCTCTGGCCACCGACTACCTGCCCGTGTGGATGCTGGGGCTCTTTGGGCTTCCTTTGGCCCTCAAAGAAGGCAAGTGGAAGGCCTTGCTCATCGTCGCGGCATTTCCCTTGGCCTACATCGCGTACATGAGCGGCTCCACGGTCTTCTTTAAGCGCAACATCGTGGTGCTTGTTCCAGGCTTCGCGCTGCTCTCTGCGGTGGGCCTTCGCGCACTGGTCGAAGAGCTGATTCGCCGCACCGGCCGTGCCCAGCTTGGTATGGGACTGGGCGTGGCGTTGGTGGCCCTGCCCACGCTCTTTGGGGTGGCCCACGTGGTCAACAACCAGAGGAACATCACCGACTCGCGCACCGAGATGACCTCCTGGCTACATGCGCCAGAGCAGGTTGGCTGGGTCATTGCGGTGCCGGAAGAGCTGCGCATCGAGCCCGAGGAGCTGCACGGTCTGCAGTGGGTGCCGGTCAAGTTCAATGACGGTCCCGCGGGCTGGGCCAAAGCTGGCGCGACCCACGTGCTCGGTGGCACCCGGCTCAAGGTCAGCGGGACACGCAACACGCCCATCAAGGGCAAGGCGGTCGATGGCGCGGTGGATTGGTTCAAGCAGCAGGAGTCCCTGCAGACCTTTGGCTACACCGGCTGGATGCTGGACATGAACGCCCAAGACCCTGAGATCGGTGTCTATGCCTTGGGCGAGCCGGGCGCGGTGGTCAAGCCAAAGCCTGGCGAGAAAGCCACAAATGACAAGAGCGTTCCAGCCGTCAAGGTGCTGGCCATGGACGATTCGGCCCGCTGGCAGATCACGCCGAAGGGTCACCAAGACAAGGTGACCCTAAAGGGCGGTGAGCTGGTGATGAAGGCCGAGCCCAGCATCCGCTCGGTCAAGGCCTGCGAAGTGGCCCGCATCCCGGTCAAGGGCCAGGTGCACATCGTCGGCCGCTGGCAGTACAGCGCCGTGAGCCGAGAGGACATGGCCGGTCAGCTGCAAGCGCGCTTCTTTCAGTCCGATGGTGGCTTCATCGACGGCGGCATGGCTGTGCTCTCCCAAGCCTCGGGGGACAGCGGCGGTTGGCTGGACGTGGACGAGACCATCCCGGTCCCCGAAGGGGCCGCCAAGGTGCGCCTCTGTGTAGAGCTGGGCTCCAACGAGGGCACCCTGCGGGTCTCCAAGCTCAAGGTCCTGCCCAACTGACGTGAGCAGGCCTGTTGAGCCCGCTCTCGCTTTGCCCAACGCGGTTCGGTCAGGAAGCCCCGTGAACGCGCTTAGAAGCTGGAGTTTGGTCCTTGAAGAAAGACCAGCTCCTCCGGCGTGCTCTCCCGTCCGATCACGGCGTTGCGGTGGGGGAAACGACCGAAACGGCGGACAATGTCGGCGTGCTGCTCGGCGTAGTCCACCAAGTGCTCCTGACCGCCAAACTCTGCGTTCATGGCCTTGAAGCAGGCCAGTGAGCGCTCTTGGCTGGCCACATCTTCGGCGTGCTCCAGAGGCATGTAGAGGAAGAGGCGGCCGTGCATGGGCAGCAGCTTGTCCTCGCCGGCGTCCAATGCGGCCATGGTCTGTGCCAGCGCCATGGGGTCTTGGGTCCAGGACTTGGGATCGCCGCGGTTCAGGTTCCTGCTGAACTGGTCCAAGACGATGATCAGGGCCAGTCGGCCCTCTGGGGTCTGGTTCCAGTGCTCCAGCTCGCCGGCCCGGGCCTGCTCCCAGGTCTGAGAGAAGCGCTCCCGGATGCGCGCATCAAACGCATCGCTCTTCTTCCACCACGCCATCTGGGCGGCCTGGGAAGGCTGGGCCGGTGTGGAGTCGTACCAAAAAGTCAGGACGTCTTGGGGCTGCATGCAAAGGCTCCGTCTGTGGCCCACACTCTACAGTTAGGGCACGTGCCCGCGTTGCAGGACACTGAATCGCAGCAGCGGGACAGGCTGAATGGTGTCCTTTGGTTAAGGGGGCCGGCGAATCAGGTTCTTTCGGGGACCACCACCGTTTAGGAGCCTCCATGCGACGCGTACTCTTTCTGGGCTTGGCCCTCACTGCTCTGACCGCCTGCGAGACCGAGGTGGACACCAAGCCCGCCGCCGAGGTCAAGGAGATCGCCGCGCCTGTGCCCGAGGCTGCCGCGACCCCAGCCGCTGCAACCATGCCTGTTCTCCCTGAGAAGGGCATCAAGGTCGACGCTGCAGCCAGCAAGATTGGCTTCATTGGCGCCAAGGTCACCGGCACCCACGAGGGTGGCTTCACCGACTTCACCGGCTACGCCGTCATCGAGGGCGAGGAGCTGACCGAGACGATGTTCATCGTCGACATGAACAGCACCTTTGCCGACGCCGAGAAGCTCACCAAGCACCTCAAGTCCGACGACTTCTTCGCAGTCCAGGCCAACCCCGCCAGCACCTTCACCACCACCAGCATCACCGCTGGTGGCGAGGGCGGAACCCACACCGTCGTGGGCATCTTGGACCTGCGCGGCCAGAAGAAGGAGCTGACCTTCCCAGCGACCATCACCGTCGCTGCCGACATGGCCACCTTCAAGTCTGAGTTCAAGATGAACCGCAAGCTCTGGGGCATCCAGTACCCAGGCAAGCCCGACGACCTGATCAAGGACGATGTGGCGATTGTGGTGGACCTGAGCTTCCCTCGGAGCTGAGACTTTGCCCAGCCAGGACCTGCTCTTTTCGGGGATTGAACGCTTCCATGGTGAGGCGCCCTGGGGACGGGTCCTGGATGCTGGGACAGGGGCACATTCCCTGTCCTGGTTGTGCACCTTGGAGAGCGAGAGCTTGACCTTGGTGACGGGGGCCGCCCCCAGAGCGCGGCGGCTGGAAGGGGGCCTGCGCGCTCAAGACCGGGCGCTGGCGGGGAACTGGCAAGACCCCACGCTGCTCTTCGAAGAGCGCTTTGATGTGGTGCTCGCGGACTATCTTCTGGGTGCCATCGAGGGCTTCGCCCCCTACTTTCAGGGGCAGCTCTTCAAGCGCCTTCTGCCCCACGTCGCCGGCGTGCTCTACCTGGTGGGCAAGGAGCCGCTGCCGGACCAGGCACCCACGGAAGGTGGGCAGGCCATCTTGGAGATCGAGCGTCTACGGGACGCATGCATTCTCCTGGCCCAGCACCGCTGCTACCGGGAGTATCCCCAGGCTTGGGTGGAGCGCTCCTTGGAGCAGAGCGGCTTTGAGGTGCAGGCGGCTTGGCAGCAGGGCATCGTCTACGGCCCAAGCTACATCGAGCGTCAGCTCAAGGTGTGCAGCAACAAGCTGCGCTTCTTCAAAGATGCGGCCCTCGCGGAGACCATGGCCAAGCACATCGAAGAGCTCCGATCCCGTGCCCTGGTCTTGGCCGAGATCGAAGGCGGAATCGCACTTGGGAGCGACTACATCGTGGTCGCGCGGCCCAAGGGCTGAGCGCTCAAGCCTGCTTGAAGCAGGTCATCAGGTTCTGGAGCGCGCCGGGATCGTTGGTCTTGATCTTGCCTCGGGCGATGTCCAGTGGACCTGGCATCTTGCCCTTGAGCACCATCTTGGCGAAGAGCTTGGGGTCGCACTTGAGGATGACGTCAGCGTTCTCAGGCTTGCCGGGCGTAGCGGTGCAGGCTTCCGGATCCAGAGCGACGGTCCACTTCTCGTCACCGACGGAGAAGTAGTAGGTCAGCGCCTTCTGGATCTTCCCAGGGATGTAGCGGGAAGGCATGCTCTCAAAGATGTTGCGCACATCGGACACGGGGACTCCTATTGGAGCGCCAGTCTACCGCAGAGCGTGCACAGCGCTCTCAGGCAGCTCCTCAAAGATCCACTGGCCCTGCACGGGCTGCGTCAGGCGGACCCGGTAGCGGAAGGGAGCGGCCTCGCCGAGCACATCTTGAACGGTGCCGGGTTGTGGACGTTCTTGTCCTGGCAGGTCGATTTTCACGCCGTCCAGGACCTGAAAGCGCGCTTGGCTGGCTGCAACACGGCGCTCGATGCCTTGCCGGAAGCAGTCGCCTACGCCCCCGGAGAGGGACCAAGACTTCTCAAAGCCCTGCTCTCGCAGGTAGTGGGCCACACCAAAGGAGCGCGCTCCTGCGGCGCAGACCACCAGGATGTCCACGTCGTGGGGCAGCTCCTCCATGCGCTGGGGGACCTGATTCATGGGGAGCAGGAAGCTGTCTTGGGCAAATCCGCCGCGCAGCTCTCTGGGCTCGCGCACGTCCAAGATCATCAACGGGCGTGCCTCATCCAACCAACTCTGAAGACCGACCGCGTCGATCTCCAGGTCCACCGGCTCCACCTCCTCCTCGGGCTCGATGGGGGGACGCTGTCTCTTATACACATCTCCGAGCCCACGAGACAGGCAGAAATATCGTATG
>CAJXRZ010000138.1 GCA_913060515.1 uncultured Pseudomonadota bacterium
ACCAGGGGGCCGGTGGGGCACAAGCGCGCTGCGGAGGGGGTGTCCAGAGCCAGGACCACCGCGTCCGCGTCGATGGGGCCCTCCGGGGTATGCAGGCGCACCCCGTCTTCCTTCAACGCCACGGCCGTGGCCGGTCGATTCAGGTGTACGGCGCCCTGTCCCAGGGAGGCGGCGAGTGGCTGGAGCAGATCGGTGCCGATGTCGGTGGGGCAGACCTGAAAGCCGCTGTAGTCCTTGCGGCCCATGCCATAGACCCGAAGCCCTTCCAGGAAGGAGCCCAGACCCACGTCTTCCGGCTCGGCGAAGCTGGCGCTGCGGACCAGGGTCGTGAAGAACTTGCGCTGCACCCCCGGCCACTGGTTCAGCCACGTGCTGGCCGGCGTGTGGTCCATCGCAAAGCCATCTTTGGTGGGATGGTGGGCCATACAGCGCAGCACCCCGCGTATCCCTTGCACCAGCTCTTTGGGGTTCTCGCGGGCCATGGCCGCCCGCATCTCTGGGTCGCCCAGGTAGCCAAACATCGCCAGGCTGGTGGGCAGGGGGCTCTCACGGATTCTGGCCCCGAACTCCGCCCGAACAAAGCCCGTCGGGGCCTGCAGGATCAGCTCTTGCTCGGGTGGACTGGGCCATGCGCTCAGGTCGGTGATGCCCTCCAACAGCGCCCGCAGGTTCTGGTAGCCGGCGAAGACCCCATGCAGCCCGTGCTCGATGGGGAAGCTGTGGCGCACACCGCGGTGGGTGAAGGAGGCGGTGCGCAGCATCGCGGCGCGGCCCCCCAGGACAGAGGCAGCCTCCAATACGGTACAGCGAACGCCGACACTGCTGAGGTAGTGGGCAGCGGCCAGGCCGGCCATACCGGCTCCGACGACGGCGACGTGGGGGAGCTTAGGATGGCTCACAGGCGCTCCGGTGCAGTCAGGGTCCAGGAGTGGGTCATGAACCAAGCCAGGCCCTGGGGACTGTCTTCCCCGAGCACCAGATTGGGTAGCCACGGCAGCGCGCTCTTGAGCTGGACCGCAGCCGAGGTCAGCTCGGCGTCTTGCAGCTGCCAGTCCATCCAGCTTCGGACCGGGTGGCCGGAGGCGTTGGCCACCAAGGGTTGACCCAGGCCGGCCAGCACCCCCGCTCGGCGCAGGCGCGTGCGGGCCTCGCCGTGGATGGGCTGATGCTGCACCGAGAAGACGCCGGGGACTTCGGCTTGGCCTTGGGAGACCTGAAGGGGGGAGCGCTGCTTGGGAAAGCCGTAGGGCCTTCCCAGCCACACCGGCCGCCGCCGGTCTAGCCAGAGCCGCATCGGCCAGGTGCAGAGCTGCCCCTGATGGTGGAGCCAAGGCAGGGTCAGGATGGCCTCGTTGTAGGCCCAGCCTTTGCCTGGCCAGTGGGCAGGGCCCACCCCGCTCTGGCGCCCGATGCTCAGCACCAGTGGGTGAGACCCACCCGGCGAGAACGGACAGGCTGCACGCGAGAAAGCTGGCGGAAGCAAGGCGTCTACCTGTCTATTGGGCAGGTGGAGCCATACGAAGAGTGCAGCGTAGCGGCCTTGGCCCAAGGGCCGCGCGAAGTCCAGATCAACAAGGGGGGCAGTCATGCCCCATCCCTATTTTTGAGGCGTCATTGGAGCGTCAAAGGCCTTCGGTGTGAACCAGGCTTAGGCGAGGACTTCGAGTCCAGTGGGCCCTGGAAGTACGCCTTGGTCTACGACTGAGGGGCGCGCTCCATGGGTTCGCATTCTCATTGGGTCCTGCTTGCGTCTATTGAACCAACCAAGTAGTTGGTTGGTTCAGTAGGAGAGGCTTTGTGAACACGTCCAAGACCGCGACCTCTAGGTGGGTGCTTGCCTACGCCCTTGTGATGCTCTTGATCTCGGTCAATACCGCGGTGTTGGGCTACCTGGCGCCAGAGCTTCTCTTCGGTGAGTCCCTCGAGTCCGCTCGCTCGGCTGCGGTGACTCACTTCTACGCGACCAGAAATCTCAGCGTCGCTGTGCTGGGTTTGGTCGCGCTGCTCAGTCGCGCTCGACCCTTGCTTTTTGCCTTTGTGCTTGTGCGGCTCGTCATCGACTCCGTCGATCTGGGTTTTACGCTTCAGCACGGGCTGGTTGATGCACCCGCGCCTCTTCTCATTGTGGGCTGGCTGCTCTTTTTCACCCTGCCCCAGCTTGCCAGTCTCTGGCACTTGCGGGAGGGGCGTCTTGGGCCAGGATGGCAATTCGACTTTGAAGAGACGGTCCTGGTTCAGGCCCCTCCAGCTCAGGCCTGGGCCAAGCTCTCGCGGCATGAATCCATGCCCCAGTGGGTCAAGCTGGGTCTGCGCTGGGTACGAGTTGAGCCCGATCAAGGAGCGGCGGTTGGTGCAGCGGGGTCCCTTCGGATCATTCGTTTTGCCGGATGGCCGCCGGTCACTGAGCGCTTCATTGAGGTGCAGAAGCGCCGCTACACCTATGCGGTGATTCAGGGAATGCCGCACCTTCAAGAACACCTTGGGGAGCTGCAGGTGGAGCGCCAAGACCAAGGCAGCCTGGTTCGTTGGTCCATCCGTTTTGTCTTTGACCCTTTGCACCCCCTCTCGTGGGGAGCCCCCCTCTTTGTGGCTGGATTCAGGCATGTGGTGCGCAGCGGCCTGGTAGAGCTAAAGGGACAGCTCGAATCGCAGAAGGGAAGTCCTGCTCCATGACCACACGAGATCCAAAGCGTAGGGAGAAGCTGCTCAGCTTGGCGGACGGGCTCTGGCTCTCCCGCGGCTACGCCGGATTCAGTTTTGGGGACTTGTCTACAGGATCTGGTCTGAAAAAACCGAGTGTCTATCATCACTTTCCTAGTAAGGAGGCACTCCTTCTGGCGCTGATTGCACACCACGCCAAGCGCTCGGCTGACTTCTACGCGGCCATGGACTCCTGCCCGGCCCCCCAAGCTCTGGGGGCCTTCTTCAAGGTCTACGAGGGCCTGCTTGAGCACCCTGGACGCCTCTGCCCAGCCGGCGCGATTTGTGCTGATCTGGAGGTGCTGCCACGCCCCGCCGCAGAGCTGGGTCGGCGCTACTTGCAGGGGCAGGAGGCCTGGCTGAGCGCGACCCTGGCGCGCGGTCCGTGGAGTCTGTCAGCCCCGGATCACGCGACGATGATTTTGGGGGCGCTCCAGGGCAGCCTTCAGCGCGCCCGGGCCGAAGGAAGTCCAGAACCACTGCGTGGCACACTGCGCGTGCTTCAAGGCCAGCTGGGGATCTGAGCGCCCCTTAGAGCGCGATGACTTGACCATCCTCCCCGGGGAAGAAGCTCACCTCTACCCCCAGCTCGTTCTGCAGCACCTCCACAGGCCAAGCCTGCTCGAATCGCAGCTCGATGGGGCTCTCGATGCCCTGGGGGAAGGTGATCTCGATGGCCCGCTCCTCGATGAGGACCTCTCCTCCTTCCGCAGGCAGCTCCCAGAGGGTGCTGGCGGTCAGAAGAGAGACCTGAGTTTGTGGGTTCAGCTCCCCAGGGCCATCCAGAACGAAGCGAACGCTGCGAGCAGAGAGGTCCTGGCCGCCCAGCGGATCGACCGCTTGCAGGGTGCGCTGTGCCGTGGGCCAGTTGCTCAACATCACTGGGTATGAGCTGACCCGGTCCTCGAAGAGAAGGGGAACGTCCTCCAGCTCGTCCAGCGCCTCGGTGCCACTCCAGGCCACACCTAAGGCTTGGCAGTCAGAGCGGAGACCCGAGGCCTCTTGTTGCACGGAGTAGCCGTTGTTCGATGGAATGCCGCCCAGGGTCGAGCTCAGCCAGCCGTCTTGCCAGCAGCCGCCCTCGCTGCCCATGATGGCGCTGTAGCTTGTCCCGCCGACCGCGATCTGGGAGACCCTTGAGAGCTCCATCTCCGTGATCTGTCCGAAAGAGGAGCAGGCAAAAAGCAGGCTTAGAATCATGGCTGCACCGCGAGAATGTCGAAGCTCTGGCCGCCGTCGTTGGGGGCAAACTCCAAGGCGAAGGGCAGCGCGTCCTCGCCCTCGAGCACCGTGGCTGGCCATGCATCTTCAAAGATCAGCTCCACCGGTGAGGAGATCTCAGCCGGGAAGCTCACCTGCACCCAGTCCTGCTCTACGACCACCTCGCCGCCGTCTTGGGGCAGCAGCCAGGTCCCATCGAAAGTGTGGAGCACAACCTGCAGCTCGGGATTCAGGACACCCGGTCCCACCAAGGCAAAGCCCACGCTGCTTCCCGCAAGCTCCCCCAAAGCCAGGGGCGCATCGGGCACCAGGTTGCGCGCGGCCGTTGGCCAGTTGCCCAAGACGATGGGGTAGCTGCTGGACCAGTCGTTCAGGCTCAGCACAACTTCTTCTCGGTCATCCAGAGGCTCGGTGTTGGCCCAGGTGACCCCCACGTGCTGGCAGAGTCCCCCGCTGCTGCCGGCTGATCCAAAGCTTGGAAGCGCATTGTCCAGGGTGCTCTGCTGCCAGTCGGAGCTGCGGCAGCCGGCCCGTGTCGTGGCCACAGCGTCGTATCCAATGCCTCCGCCTTCAATGGGCAGCGGGGCCTGTCGGGTCAGAGTCACGTGGTCTGCGCTCTGGTTGGCGGAGCAGGCGATGAGGAGGAGGAACATGGAACATCCTGGTCTATGGAGACCACTTTACGGCATCTGGACATCTCGATGGCAGGACAATCCGGACAAGGTGTACTCACCTTGAGTGCCACGCGTCACTCCGGCGGCGGAATGGGCCGCAGCGGCGCCTTCCCCCACTTCTTGGCGTCTTCCTTGGACAATGCGCCGCCGTAGTGCATGTTGTCTAGGATGCGCTGCACGGTCCCGCGCCGCTCCCGTCCACCCAAGTACCAGCTCTTGTAGTAGCGCCGTGGGCTGGGCAGCAGAGCGGCGAGGAAGGCGGCCTCGTTGGGGGGCAGCTTGCTGGGATCCCGCAGGAAGTAGAGGTCCGAGGCCGGGCCAATCCCCCACACATCGGGACCCCACTCCACGATGTTCACATAGAGCTCCAAGACCCGGTCCTTGCCCAGCTCTCGGTCCAGCTCCACCGCCAGCAGGGCCTCCCGCAGCTTGCGCTCCATGGTGCGCTCGCCGTCCAGGAACAGGTTCTTGGCCAGCTGTTGGGTCAGGGTGCTGCCGCCGCGTACGATCTCTCCAGCCTCTTGGTTGTCGGCGATGGCGTCTTTGATGTTCTGTGGGTCAATGCCGTTGTGGGAGGCGAAGGCAGAGTCTTCCGCTGCCAGAACTGCAGCGCGCAGGTGGGGGCTGACTTGGCGCAGGGGCACCCAGTCACGGCTTCCCTCGCCCGAGGTCCGTGTGCTCTGACTGCCGTCGGCCTTGCGAACTCGGTAGCGGAAGCGCCCCCGACGCAGGCTGCCCAGGTCTGGCACCGCTCCGTGTACCTCCAGCTGCCCGATCTGGGGGTCTAGGACCCAGGAGCCGTCCTGGTTCAGGATGAGCTCACCGCCCAGCTCCCCGATGACCGTCGCCCGCTGCAGCTCGGGCACCAAGGGGGCCACCACGCCCAAGACCTGCGCGGCGGGCTGGTCGGGCACCGAGATGGTCAACACGCAGTCTTGGGTGCAGTCGGCGTGCATCGTGCCGGTCATCTCCCCAAGAAGGAAGCTGCCCTCCGCCACCTTGCTGGCCAGGGTCCCGCTGATGCTGGCCGTGAGCAGCGGCAGGGCCAGGGGGCGCTTGGAGAGCTTGGGGTGCTTTGCGACCAAGTCTTCGCTGCGCAGCTCTGCGCTGAGCAGCTCGCCGTGTTGGGTGGCGGTGATCTCCAACCAACCACTCAGACCCTCCAGGGGGATGGCAAAGCCGGTCACCGCCAGCATGTCCTCGCCGGCGGGACCGGGCATGAGCACTTGGGTGCCGTCCACCGCACTCAGGGAGGCCGAGGCCGGTGTCCAGGTGCCAGAGAGCGTCTCTCCCACCTGCTCCCCATCCAGGATCAGCGCCACGTCTTGGATGTTCAGGGTCACCCAGCCTGGGATCTGTGGCGGGGCCAGCGCCTCGCCAGGGCTGGAGCTTGGGGTGTGGGTCTCTGGGCTCTCAAGGCGGATCTGAACGCCGGAGAGCTGCAGCTCCATGGGCTTGGAGAGCTGCCACTGCAGCAGGTCTACATGCACCGGTCCACGCACGAGGTCAGACCATGTGCGCGAGAAGGGGCTGCCTTGGCGGGCGCCGATCTCCACCCCTCTGGCTTGGGCTTGCTCTGCGGCGAGAAACCACGCCCCTTCGATGGCCAGCACCCCAGCGAGGGGCACCGCCAGAATCAGGCCCAGCGCGGTGAGGCTCTTCCGGCTCAAGCCTTTCTGTTTCCGCGTTCCGGCACGACGATGACCGGGGTTGGTGCGGCCTTGGCCACTGCCTCTGCGACGCTTCCCAAGAGCACGCGGGCCAGACCCTTTCGGCCCTTGGAGCCCACGATGACCAGGCTGTGTTCATCGGCGACGGCGCAGATTCCGCTGGCGCTGCCCTCGGCACGGCCGACCTCGAACTTGGCTTGGATGCGCTCCCCCTCTCCGGGCAGCAAGACGCTGCGCACCTGGTCACGCATGGCCTGGATCATGCCGTCCTCGTCCAGGACCTTGTCCACATTGACGGCGTGCAGGAAGGTGATGGGCACCCGGGCAGCAAGGCTCAAGGCGGCTGCAAAACGTACGGAATCAGGAGGATGCTCAGGGTCCACACCGCACACGATGGAGCTCAGGCCGTCGAAGTGCATGCGTGGACCGGCCACCAGCACGGGTACGTGGGCGCTGCGCAGGATCTTGGCGGTGGTGCTGCCGAGCACCAAGTCCAGCCCGCGCATGCCGGTGCGGCCGATGGCCAGCATGCCGTGGGGATGGGAGAAGGACTGGGCCCAAGCCACTGGCTCGGAGTCCGTGAGCTGTGCGCGCACGTTGAGTCCAAGCTCCGAGAGCTCCTCTACGCGCTTGCCCAGATCCGCGTGGGCGCGGTCCCGGCCCTCGGGGTGGGAACCCAAGGCGTGGACCAGGGTGATCTCCGCCTCGGTGAGGCGAGAGAGGGCACTGACGGGACCTTCGCAGCGCTTGGCGCCGCTGGAGAGGTCGGTGAGCCACGCGATGTGGCCAAGCATTGGAGTAGACATCTGTGGGATCATAGCGCCAGAGCAGCCCTAGGAGGCAGAAATGCGCTTTGTCGGAAGCGAGGTCGACCGCCTACGTCGGGTGGTGGTCAAGCCCCCAGGTGTGGCCCTCTCGCGCATGTTGCCCGAGCACATCCACCCCGGAAGCGAGCACTACCTGCTCTTCGACGACTTGGTGGACGTGCCCTCGGCCCAGGAAGAGCACGCTCAGCTGCGGGCGGTGCTGGCCAGTGCCGCCGAAGTTGGGGACCTGGACGAGATGATTCTGGCCTCCCTTGGAGACCCCAGTGCGCGAAGGGGCTTGATCCCCGAGATCGCGCAGCTGGAGGGCCTGAGCGGCAAGATGATGCAGCGCTTGGGGTCCATGGAGCCCGCAGAGCTCGGTCTGGCTCTGGTGGCGGGAATCATTGGGGACGAGCAGGTGATGAACCCCTTGCCCAACCTGCTCTTTGCGCGGGATCTGGCTGCGGTGGTGGGCCCCCTGCTGGTGCTCGGTGCAGCCTCCAAGCGCGCCCGCCGCAGGGAGTCTCTGCTGATGGAGGCCGTCGCGGCGCACTCGCCCTGGTTCAACCAAGGTCCAGTGTCCTCGCGCGAGCACATGCAGTCGGCCATTGGCGCGCGCTACCCCCTGACCGTGGAGGGGGGCGATGTGCTGGTGGTCTCCCCTTCCCTGGCTCTGATCGGCGCCTCCGAGCGCACCACCTGGGCGATGATTCTGCACCTGGCCCAAGAGCTGGTGGCCCATGGGGTGAACCGCATCTTGGTGGTGGAGATGCCCAAGCAGCGCAGCTCCATGCACCTGGACACGGTGTTCACCTTCGTAGACCGAGACATGGCCGTGGTCTACGAGCCCATCCTGCGTCGCGGCGACCCCGAGGAGTGCAGCGTCGTTCGCCTGAGCGCCGATGCCAGCGGCCTGAGCATCCAGCCCACAGAGTGCGACCTCTTGGCTGCGCTGGCCGCCGAGGGTCACCCGGTGCGTGGCATCCCCTGTGGCGGCGGACACCCCATCACCGAGCGCCGCGAGCAGTGGACCGACGGGGCCAACTTTGTGGCCTTGGCCCCCGGCATTGTCGTTGGCTACGCGCGCAACCAGGGCACCGCTGGGGCCTTGGAAGAGGCCGGATTTGAGCGCTGGAACGCACCGGCCTACCTGCGGATGCTGCAGAGCGACTTTGGCGGCGACTTTGACGCCCTGATGGCCAGCGGTCGAAAGCTGGCCATTCACATCGAGGGCCACGAGCTCTCACGCGGTCGCGGCGGTCCACGCTGTCTGACCCTTCCCCTGTTGCGAGAGGCTTGAGATGGAGCGTGTCACTGGAATCGGTGGGGTCTTCTTTAAGTGCAAGGACCCCGCGGCCTTGAGCGCTTGGTACGCCGAGCAGCTGGGGGTGAACATCGCTTTTCCCCACGGCGCGGTGTTCTCCTGGCCCGAGGGCCAGACCCCGGAGCGTCCTGGCGGAACCACCCTGGGCTTCTTCTCGGCCGACTCGACCTATATGGACCCAGGAAAGGCGCCTTTTATGGTGAACTTCCGCGTGCCCAACTTGGCCGCCATGCTGGCCCAGCTGCGCGCCGGCGGCTGCGAAGTCGTCGACAAGACCGAGGTCAGTGAGTTCGGATCCTTCGGCTGGGTCGTGGATCCGGAGGGCAACAAGGTGGAGCTCTGGGAGCCGCCTGAGGGGGCCTAGGACCTTCGCCAGCAAAATCGGATCGATGTCTCCGATATTCCAGAATTAAGCATAGATACGGGCGTATATCTTTCATGCAAAGACACTGGTGTCTGCGCGTGATTGGAGACCCTGAGATGCCCCCCCTCGTCTTTGTACTGGGCCACATTGGTTTGGCCGCGTTGTTGCTGGATGGTGCCCTGCTGGCGTGGGGATCCCCGGGCATCTACGGCGTGGGCATTCCCTTGCGCAGCGGCTCCGAGGAGCTGGTGCTTCCTCTGACGGAGGAGCTCCCCCGGGAGGCCCGTGGCCTGCAGGCCACGTGGATCGGCGATGGCCGCGTGGGCTACTTCAGCAACAGCGTGCGCATCGGCTTCCGCGCCAACGGCATGCGTCTGTTGCCAGCAGCCCTTCAGAGGGCGATCAGCGGCATGGGTGTGCCGGCCAGTGGCGTACTCCGCGTCTCCGAGGATGGCCGCAGCGTGGTGTACCGCGAGGTCCTGCGTCTGGGGCCGCTCATCTTGATTCTGTGCCTGATGGGCGCGGCGGTCTCGATGTTCAGCCAAGGAGAAGTGGATCTGCCTCTGGCGGCGTCGCTGTTTCCCATTGTCTTCTTTGGGCTCTTCTTCGGCGTCTTTGGCGCTGTGGGCCTGGGCTTCTTGGGGAGCGCGCGCCGGACTCTGGCAGGCGGCGCCTTCTAGATCGGCACTTGCTTGCCCAGGGTCTTTGGCGCCACGGCCCTGAAGCTCTCATCGACCAATGCCTGCAGCTTGAGCTCACTCAGAGCCTCTCGCTGCAGGTCTTCTGCCGTCAGGGTCAGGGAGACCCAACCATGGCGGCCCAGACCGTAGGCCATGGGTTTGGCGCAAGGCAGCGCCAGCATGGCCTCGCCTGAGAAAGGAAGTTTGACGCCCAGAGTCAAGGTCTCTCCCAGTCCGATGAACAGGAAGATCTTCTTGCGCACCTTGATCGCTGTCTCCCCCCAAGGATGGTCCTCCCAAGCCTCGGGCAGGGTCAGGCCGTGGGCGATGAGCTTGGCGTGGAGCTCGGCGATGCTCATTGTACCCACCATGGATTCGATAGGATCCAAGTGTATTCTCGCAGATAGGGCGCCGGATCTTCACCCAGGAAGGGCTCCAGGTGCCAGGGGGTGATGCTGTAGCGCACGCGGTAGACCCCGGGCTCGGTGATCTCGTGTGTGCCGCAGCCTTGGGCGAAGGGTTGGCCGTCCCTGAGCACGAAGGCCTCGATCACGGGGTCCTCCTCTCCCCGGGGGCTGGTGGGCGCCAAGGCCAGACAGGGGAGCTGGAGGGTGCCGGTGGAGACGCTGTTTCCAGGAGGCTGGCCGCTGAGCAAGAGCTCCAGGCTCGCTGGAGTGCCCAGGCTCTCAAACACCACGGCCACGTTTCCGCCACCAAGGCCAGACTGGATGTCCTGGGCGCTCTCGGCCACCACCCAGTTGGAGAACCAGCTCAGCATGCGGCGGTAGGAGTCGGCCCGCTCACCGTCGCGCAGCTCCATGTTCAGCACGTTCTGGTGGGCGTCGGTGCCAGCCACGCCGACGGTGTGGGCCAGCTGGGAGAGCGCATCGAAGTGCTCCAGTGAGGGGGCCTGGTCGCCGTGAACGGCCAAGAAGAACAGGTCGGGCTCGGCGCTGGCGTTGGGGTTGGTGAAGGGCGCGATGTCGCTGGTCCAGCTCCAGGCATCCAGGCCTAGATCCTCGCTGCGGATGTCCGGGGCGAACATGGCGTGCAGGTTGAAGATCTCGAATCCGGCGGCGCCTGCGGCTTGGCGCTCGAGCAGCTGCTCGCGGCTGCGGCCTTCGGGGTGGGCGGAGAGCACGATGGCGCCGGCGGCGTTCAGGGACGCGATGGCTTCGGGGGAGCCGCTGCTGTAGAGCGCGGTGTCCTCCAGGGGCTCGCTCAGACCAACGGGCATCAGCTCATCTTCAAAGCCCGGCCAGACCGCCGTCTCGGTGCCATCGGCACAAGCCCAGCCTGCGCCGGCCCCCAAGTCTCGGTCTCCCTCCTCCAGGTGGCGCATGTCCAGGAAGGGCTGCTCGGCGGCGTGGCTGGGGTGGTCGGTCAAAAAGGCCGCATCGATGCCGTTGTTGCACAGTCCAACGCGCAGATCGGCCAAGCACGCCAGGTCCACGCCCTCCGCTTCACTCCAGCCCTCGCCGTCGCAGGCGTCGTGGGAAAAGGGAGAATGCAAGTGGACAATAGTTCGGTACCAGCGTGCCTCTCCGATGGCATGGTTCAGGCGCGGGCGGCTGGCGCTCCAGGCCACAGACTTGCCGGTGTCGCTGTCTTGGGCCGCATCTTGGTTGCAGGCCAGTAGGAGCCAGATCCTGTCTCTTATACACATCTCCGAGCCCA
>CAJXRZ010000139.1 GCA_913060515.1 uncultured Pseudomonadota bacterium
ATACGAGATTTCTGCCTGTCTCGTGGGCTCGGAGATGTGTATAAGAGACAGCAGGGGGCTGTGGTTGGCCGTGGGCACTTGGGTCTGAGCGGCCAGGTGCAGGACCTGGTCGGGTTGGTACTCGGCCAGGATGCGCTCGGAGTCCGCCAGGGAGCCGCGCACCTCGATGCAGCGGTCGATGAGCGCCTCGGTGTAGAGGCGGCTGGCCGGGTCGCGGTCGTGGACCAGCGCGATGACCTCGACTGCGGGATCCAGGGCCGAGATGCAGGCGCTGCCCAAGATGCCCGAGGCACCGGTGACTAGGACACGAGCCAAGGTCGCACTCCTTCCTGCCAGCTGCGCTCCAGCTCCTGCAGGTCTCGGGGGGTGTCCACCGACATCCAGAAGCCGTCGTGGGGGAATCCGGCCAGCTGCTTGTCGGCCGCGAGTCGACCCAGGGCGCCTTGCTCCAAGGGCTCCTTTCGGCGGAGTTGACCCAGGGCTTCCTGCTCAAAGAGGAAGAAGCCGCCGCTGATGCGCTGGGTCAATAGTGGCTTTTCCTCGAAGCGTGTGACCTTCCCTGCGGAGAGCTCGACCACACCGAAGCGCGAGCGGGGGCGCATGGCGCAGAGCGTTGCTTGGACCTTTTGATGCTTGTGAAAGGATTGCAGTCCGGCCAAGTCCACATCGCCCACCCCATCCCCGTAGGTCACGAAGAAGGGGCCGGGGCGAAGGTGGGTACTCGCCGCCAGGATTCGCCCGCCGGTGGGGGTGTCTTGTCCGGTCTCTGCGAACATGATTTCCCAGTCTGGAGGTGCGTTTTCAGTAAACCAATCGCGGATGTAGTCGCCCAGGTAGCCCAAGCAGAGAATGAAGCGTTTGTGGCCTTGGCGGGCATAGATCTGCATGACGTGCCACAGCAGGGGACGGTCACCGACCGGCACCATGGGCTTGGGCATCTGGCCGGTCAGGGAGCCCATTCGGGTTCCGTAGCCGCCGCATAGAATCATCACATCCACGCAGCGAGTCTACCGCCACCCCGAATTGGGTACTCTTCAGAGCGACCCAAAGGAGCCTCCGATGATCTCTCGTGTGGAACAAGTCAGGCGAGAAGGCGACTCCATGGCGGTCCATGTCTGGGGCGCCCAGTCCGAAGACTGCGCCCTAGCCTGTGAGCTGGGCGGGGCACCGGTCTTCCGACTGGACTCCGGTGGCTTCTGTGCGGCCTGGAGTGTCACCGTACAAGGGCAGCTGAGCAGCGGCGCCTACCGGGTCAGCCACGAGGTCCTGGAGTGGAAAGAGGTGGAGTGGCGCGAGCTGGGTCGCTCCCTCTTCAAGGACATGGTCGTGGACCGCGAAGAGGACGAGTATTCACGGGACCCGAGCTGGGGCACAGACGAGGTCGAGGACGGCTACCTGGAGGGCCTGAAGAGCAGCCGGGCAGAGTGTGTGAGCCGCCTGAAGCTCGCGGAGCAGGATGGGGTGTTGGTCATGTGTGCATGGCGGGTCTTTGACCGTCAGCGCGGCATTCTCAACGCGCGATTCGGGCTTGGAGAGCTGGACTCCGAGAGCGAGGTCAGCGCGGTGCTGGACGCCTTGGATGTGGACGCGGAGCGCAAGGCCCGCTTCAAGGCGCTGCACAATGCATCGCTGGCTTGGTGGTAGCTACTGGGTCCAGTACGGATCCAGCTCGAAGTGCCCAAGGCTGTCTGCGCCTTCACGCAGAGACTGTGCGATCTCCTCGGTCCATGCCGCTTGAACCGAGCCCAATACGAGCTCTCTGTCCAGGTCCACCGTCCAGTCTCGGCTGCACAGTGCCCGTCCATCTGCGCTGAGCAGAATCAGCCGGCCTCGGATTTTCCCGGGGGTGTAGCTGTCTTGCCTCGCGACAGGATCCACCCATACAGTCGGGTCGAGCATCAGCCAGTGCCGCTGTGGGTGCGTGTTTCTACAAGGGCTGTGGGCCAAGGCGGGGCCGCTGCAGTGGGACACCATCGCCGCATTGAAGGGACTGCTCTCCACCGTGCCGTCCAAGACTCGCGCGTCTACCAAAGACACCCGGTAGTCGACGATGAACTCGGAGGGGCAGTGCTCCGAGACCCCGCGATTCGCTTTGCCCAGCTGCTCCAGGAGCGCCTCTGCCTTCGCAGCAGCGAGCGCGTCGGCTTGCTCTGGGCCCGCGTCCAAACCCAGGGTGCAGTCTGCCAGTTGGTGGGCGGTGCCCAGGACTTCCCAGTCGCCGTCGCGCCTGCCGATACAGACTGCGGGGGCGTGGCCGCCTCCTAGGTAGAACTGGTCCACCCGGGTCGCGATGGTGGCGCCGCTGAGCTTCCAGAGCCCGCCATCTCGGGCTTCCCAGTGCGCTCCACTGCAGTCCACTGCGAGTGCGCCAGTGAGCAGCTTGGAGCGCTCGTATTGCTCGCAGGCAGCCGCTAGCGTCTGGGGTGAGCTGCGGACCTGGCCTTGTAGGAGAGCGAGGCGCTCGCTGGCCTTCTGATTGGCCGCCGAGCTTGCGCTACGAGCCAGCACCAGGCCCAAGGCGGTCAAGGCGGTCAAGGCGGTCACGGAAAGGGCTAGGACGCGAACCCAGCGCATGGGACTCCTCTTCGGCAAGTCAACGTGTCGGGAGGCTCTCCGCTTGCAGGTTGAGCCACTGATGGATCTGCGGGTAGACCTCGATGCGCGCCGTCACACCCACCACCGGGTCGATGTGGCCGTACTCCGTGCTCAGGCCGCTCTCGGTGCCCAAGAGCCGAAACTCGCACTCGGGCAACACGGCACAAGCGGCCTCTACGTTGGCGGGAGGCGCGACGCGGTCCACGCTGCCTCCCAGCACAAGGACCGGCACTTGGGCCGGGGTGAGCCAGGGTTGTCCCTCCATGCTCACAAAGTCACCGCTGCTCAGCCAGACGTGAACCTGCTTGACCATGCCTCTGGAGACATCGCCCATGCCCACGTCCGCCAAGCCCTGGGCCAGGTCCAGGTCCAGGTTCTCCGGATTGGAGAGCAGCTGCACCATGGGGTTGAACTCAAAGACCGCGTCAATGGCGGCGTAGGTCGCGCGGCTTTGGGTCGTGCCGTAGGCCGGAATCAGCCGGCTCGCGGTGTTGGCCACCTGGTGCACCTGCTCCTGCTCGGCGAAGGTGGCTGGGCTGCCGATACTGACCCCGGCGGCAATGGGCCCTGGGTCACGAGTCAGGGCCGTGTAGAGCAGCATGCCGCCCATGCTGTGTCCCACCCAGTAGAGCTGCTCGTGGGGACTCTGGGCCAAGACGGAGTCGATGATGGCCGGAACATCGTAGTTCGCGATGTCATCGAAGCTGTAGGTCGCAGCGCCTCTTCTGGGCGGAGCCGTGGAGCCCATGTCCCCGCGAACGCTGGCCACCCAGACATCCCAGCCACGCGACTGCAGGTACGAGGCCAAGCTGATCTCCTCGGCGTAGTCCCAGTTGTAGTGGTTGGTGCCCATGCCGTGCATGAGCAGCACTGGGGGACCCTCATTGGGGAAGTGCCGCATCTCCAGGTCCCAGCCATCAGCGGTCTGCGCATGGCTGATCTGGGCTGGTGGCAGCCCCGTTGCTGGGGGGCTGGCCACGGTGTGCGTGCAGGCAGTGAGCAACACCCAGGTCAACACAAGCAAGGTCCATCCAGGGGCCCGTCATAACCTCTGGCGCTCGGGTCTTGTCGATTCAGACCGTGTCGGTAGACTCGCCGTCGGGTCCACACACTGTGTTTCGGCCCAAGTTCTTGGCCCGGTAGAGCTGGCGGTCGGCCGAGATGAACAGACGCAGCGCGTTCTTGTGCCACGCGCCGTCGGTGCTGGAGACGCCCAGGCTGGCGGTGACGCGCAGCACCTTGTCGGAGAAAGGAATGCCCAAGCCCTGGATCAGCCTGCGGATGCGCTCAGCGGCGCGCATGGCGGATTCCAGGTTGGTCTCCCGCATCAAGATCACGAACTCCTCGCCACCGTAGCGGGCGAAGATCTCCTCTCGGCGCAGATGCTTCTCGACGTGCTGGGCGACCATACGCAGCACCTCGTCGCCGCAAGCGTGACCGTACTCGTCGTTGATGCGCTTGAAGTGGTCCAGGTCGACGACCACCAGGGACAGGGGCACATTGCGTCGGTCCGCGTGGGCGAACTCTTGTTCCAGGCGCTCGGTGAGGTAGCGCTTGTTGTAGGCCCCTGTCAGAGGGTCTCGCACCGCGCTGGAGTAGAGCCGCTGCTGGAAGCTCTCCTCCAAGTGATCCTGGTAGGAGAACTTGAGAATGACAGCCCCACCTACTTGGATGCGGTCGCCGTCTTCCAGCGGCTGGATGCCCTTGAGCACGGAGCGTCCGTTGACCAGAGTGCCGTTGGTGCTGCCAGCATCTCGGACGGTGGGCCGGCCCTTCTCGTCGATGTGGACCTCGGCGTGCAGACGGCTGATGCCTTCTTCTTCGATCAGGAAGGTGCAGCTTCTCGAGCGACCGATGGTCGTCTTACCGGCTTTCAAGCGCAGCATGCGGCCAATCTCAGATCCACTCAGAACAATCAGGTAGGCGTTGCGCTTGACCGCACCCTCCCCGATGAGGTTGTTCAGCTTGCGAACCTGTGTCTTCTCGGAGTCGTCTTTCATCGGGGCCAAAACTGCCACGTAATAGTGCGTACTAAGTGTACCCCGAGGGTGGGCTAGTCAGTCGCCAATTCCCTTTCAATGGGTCTGCCGGGGAGAGACTTGTAGCGGTCAAGCAGCTCGGTCTGGCGGGTGCTCAAGTCCTGCGCCTTGCCATCGATCCACACCGCGCTCACGGGGGTTCGCAGCTCCAGGGGGTCTCCCTGCCAGGCCACCATGCTGGCCTGGGCGCCGAGCTTGAGCGCGCCGTAGTTCTCCAAGCCAAAGGCCTGCGCCGGCGTAGAGGTCACAGCGGCGACGGCGGCCTCGTAGGGCATGCCTGCACGCACTGCGTTTCCGGCGTACTGGGACAGTTCCCGTCCATTCAGGGCGCTAAAGGTGGAGAGGATGACGGGCACTCCCGCCTCGTGAAGCAGGGCGGCGTTGTCCGCGCGCCCATGCAGGCTGTCAAAGCCGCCTGGGCCATCGTTCATGGGGTCCAAGATCACGGGAATCTTGGCCTTGGCCAGTGCCGGTGCATGCATCCAGGCCTCGGCGGCACCGGAGAGGATCAGCTTGAGCTCTGGGTAATCCCGGACGAAGCGCAACAGCGCTTCGATGTCGCTGGCACGATTGACACGCACAACCAGGGGCATCTCTCCCCGTAGTACGGGCAGCAGAGCTTGGAGATCGGCCTTTGGAAGGCTGTACTCGCGGGTCTCGCCCTTTGCGTAGGCGGCCTGGTTTTGCTCGAACTCCAGGGCGTCCTCGAAGTGCTCGCTCCAGACTTGCAGGGTGTCCATGGCTCGGCCCATGGAGGCCACCATGGCCATGGGGCTGGGGTGCAAGGCCTGGCCTTGGGTCTGTCCGGCCAGCGAGGCAAAGGCTGCCTGCCCGGAGATGCTGCCGCCGCTTGGGGTGAGCACCACGCCGGTGACCCCTCGCACACGGGTGACGGGAATGGCGGTGGCCAGGGGGTTGTATCCATTGGCGACCCAATGACTGGGGCGTCCCCCGCCGCCGGTGCGTGAACCGGCCTCCATCTCGACCTCGACCAAGCCAAGCTGGCTCAGAGAGTCGATAAATCCGGGGGTGATCAGGGTGCCGCTCATGTCTAGGACGGGGCAGGCGTCCCCTCGCCACCCCGCCAGCTTCTCGTTGCCGATGGCAACGATCTTCTCGCTGGCGATGGTCAAATCGCCGTCTTTGATTCCCGTTGGGGTCCAGAGCTGGGCGCCGCGAATCGTTTGGCAGTCCGGTTGAGGAGCGGCTTGGGCCGAGCAGCCCAACAAGCCACCGAGGAGCGTGAGGAGGAGGGTCATTGGCGGATCTCCAGAGCTTGGCCCAGCTCAAAGTCGCTCCAGGGTTGCGGTCCCTGGCGCTGGTCGTAGAGCAGCGCGCCGTCGATCAGGACCAGCTCGGCGCTGGTGTAGACCGAGAAGGGGTCACCGTCCCAGATCACCAAGTCCGCGCGCTTGCCGGGTTCTAGGGTGCCGACCTCGTCCTGGATGCCCAGAGCCCACGCTGGATTGATGGTGATCCACTGGAGCACCTCGTCTTCGCTCAGGGGAATTCCGGCCTCTTGGGCGGAGCGCCACGCCTTTGCCGCCTCTTGATTCAACCGGCGAATGTCCACGGCGGAGTCCGAGTGGATGACCGTCCGTCCGCCAGCCGCTTGGACCAGGGCCGCGTTGTAGGGAATGCCGTCGTAGGCCTCGAGCTTGAAGCCCCACCAGTCGGCCCAGGTGCTCACAGCGATCTCGCGCTCGGCCAGGATGTCGGCAATCTTGTAGGCTTCGAGCGCGTGGTGAAAGCTCCGGATCGAAAAGCCATATTCGTCAGAGAGTTGAATGAAGCTGAGCATGTCGTCGGCGCGGTAGCAGTGCACGTGCACCAGGATCTCGCCGTCCAAGACGCCGACCAAGGTCTCCAACTCTAGGTTGCGTGCTGGTGGCGGCGGTGGGGCTCCGCTGCCGTCCCAAGCATCGGCCTCGGCTTGGTAGTCCTCCCAGGCGCGTTTGTGTTCGGCGGCCTTGGCAAAGGCCATACGCTGACCCTCCAGGTTGCCCATTCGGGTGCTGGGGCCGCCGCCGTCACCGTAGACCCGTTTGGGGTTCTCGCCGCAGGCCATCTTCACGCCCTCGGGTGCCCCTGGGAATCGCATCGCCCGGCTGCCGCGGGCTGGCACCATGTGCAGCGTCGCGCTGCGTCCGCCGATGAGGTTCGCGGAGCCAGGAAGCACTTGGATGGTGGTGGTGCCGCCGGCCACGGCGCGCTCGATGCTGGGGTCTTGGGGCCAGAAAGAGTGCTCAACCCACACGCCCCCGGTGGTGGGTGAGGTGGCCTCGTTGCCGTCACCATGCGCATTGGCGTTGGGCTTTGGGTACACGCCCATGTGGGAGTGGGTGTCGATGAGACCCGGAGTGATCACCCTCCCCTGAAGGTCCAGCACCTGAGCGGAGCCGGGAGGGGGCGCTCCTTCACCGACGGCACGGATGCGTCCTCCTTCAATCTCGATCCAGCCGGGGTCGAGCACCTGACCTGCCGCGGTCATGACCCGGGCTCCGCTCAGCACCAAGGCGGCTGGGCTTGTTTCAGGGGGCCTCTCCACGGCCGCCAAGCCCTTGTCTTCAAGCTCGGCAAGGGTGGGGGGAGGGGCCCCTGCATAGGGATCCTCAATGCTGTCGGTGGGCTTGGGACAAGCCACGAAGAGTGACCAGATCAGCAGGTGCATGGGGCCTCCGGGGCAGGATCCTTCCACATCTGGGCTGCCCTGGTGTGTCTGAGCCGCCAAGGATGGCGCTGGGAGCAGTGGATCAAGGCCTTGGAAGCGATCCCAGTCGGCTTGTGTGTGGGGCTGATGGCTTGGCCGGAGAATCAGACCCCTCTGGATCAGCGCTTGCGGTCTAGGCGCTCCCGTACAACCCGCAGGAGTGCGTCTGGGTCGAAGGGCTTTTGCAGGAGCGGAATGTCCCGAAACTCCTCGGAGCTCAGAGTGCCGTGGCTGTACCCACTGGCCAGGACGACGGGGATGTCCGTGCCACGCCCGTGCAGCACGCGCACAACGTCCGCTCCGCCCATCTCGGGCATCACCACATCCATGAGGAGCAAGTCGAAGCTGCGGCCGGCGTCAAGAAGGGCCAGGGCCTGGGCCCCGTTCGTAGTGGAGGTCACCGAGTAGCCCGCGCGCCGCAGCACGCGCTCTACCACTGCCCGCACCAAGGGCTCATCTTCGGCGAGCAGCACGTGCTCGTTGCCAGCGGGCACAGCCCCGATGGGGTTGCCCTTGATGCAGGTCGCGTCCGCCAAGGCGACAGGCAGATACACCTTGATGATGGTGCCTCGTCCAGGCTCCGAGTAGATGTGCATCATGCCGTCGTGTCGCTGCACGACCTTGTAGGCGATGGTGAGCCCCAGGCCCGTGCCTTGGCCAATCTCTTTGGTCGTGAAGAAGGGCTCAAAGATGCGCTCTTGGAGCTCTGGCGGGATGCCGATGCCTGTGTCGGAGACCTGAAGCAGCACGTAGCGCCCAGGGGATGCCCAAGGGTGGGCTTTGGTGTACTCCCCGTTGATGAGCACCGTATCGGTGCTGATCGTCAGACGGCCTCCGCCGAGCATGGCATCCCTTGCGTTGAGGCTGAGGTTGAGGAGGACCTGCTCGAGCTGCGCGCCATCTGCACGCACCTTTGGGAGGAGGTGACCTGGGATGAAGTCGATGTCGATGGTCTCGGAGATGGTCCTGCGGAGCATCGTCAGCAGCCGAATGACGACGTGGTTGAGGTCCAGCTCGGTGCGTACGGCCTCGTCTCTGCGGGACATCGCCAGGAGCTGCTTGGTCAAGTCTGCCGAGAGGTTGCCCGCATGAATCACAGAGTCGAGCAGCTCACGGGTCTCGTCCTCTGGGTCCAAGTCATCCAGGGCCAGCTGGGTGTTCACGAGCATGCTGGTGAGCAGGTTGTTGAAGTCGTGGGCGATGCCGCCTGCCAGGCGCCCGATGGCTTCCATCTTCTGGCTCATCAGGAGCTGGCGCTCCATAGATCGGGCCTGGGTCACGTCTCGGCCGAGCAAGATGCTTCGATTTCTATCTGGCGTCTTGGTCACCTTCAGGTCCAGCACGATGTACGTGCCATCTGGCTTCATGCCGCGGAAGGTGACTTGGTCCGTCGGTACCTTGGCTGCAATCGCAGCTTGGACCGCCTCCCTGTCGTCAGGATGTATGAAGTCCAGGTGGTTCTTGCCGTAGACCTCCTCCGTGCCGTACCCAATCTGCTCCTGGAAGGCGCGGTTTACGCGAAGGAAGTGCCCTTGAGGGTCGACGACTGCCATCAGGTCGTCCGTCAGGTTGAAGAAGTGCTCCAGGTCGAAGAGCGCCTCCTTCTGCGAGCTGGTGTCAGAGGTGCTGATGACCACGCCACGTTCCCCTGCTGGCGTTCGCAGCGGGGCAGCGCGACTCTCGAAGTATTGGGTGTTGCCGTTGGGGTTTGAGAAGGCACTCTCGTAGCGGGTGGGCTCGCCCGTATCGAGAACAGACTGGAGCTCTCGGCGGACCATCTCTCGGTCCTCGTGGGGGACAAACTCGATGGCGTGGGTCCCGCGTGTCATCTCCCAGGTAATGCCTGCCAGCTGGCGATTCACGTAGCGAACGCGCAGCTGCGAATCGAGAACCAGAATGTGGTCGGAGGTCTGTTCGATCCCCATGGCAGCGAGCGCTTCTCGAGTCTGGTCTTTGAGGCTCATAGTTGTGCGGCTCTCCGGGGAGGGATCTGGTCGCGTTGATTCTACCAGTTGACAGCCCTTGGACAGGACCCGCATGACAGGGCTGGGCCCGCAATTCGGGCGTCTTGGGGGCCCTACGCACCTGCATTTGGTGGTGTAGCGGAGGTCCCTTGGATAGGCCGCTGGCATGGAAATTCAGCGCGGATTTGGGTCGGGTGAGCTCTTCGAGTTGGTTCCCGCCCAGGGAGAGCCAAGCGCCCCGCTACGGCCAGAGCAGGTGCCGAGCGTCATGGTGGACGTCATACACGATGGGCACGTCATCCCCGAAGAGGCTTTGGTGGACGACAAGGGTGCCACCATCGGGCTCTCTCGCTTTCACGATGCCTTTGTCTCGGAGCGTGACTGGGGTGCATCGGTGGTCGCCGGCGAGGTCAGTAGGGCCTTGGGGTTGCCTGGGTATCACCGGATCAACCTGGCCCGTGTGGTCATGGACTTTGGCCGCTTTCCGGGCAGCACCCCGCGTAGCGCGCCACACCTTCAGCGCTTCGCCATCAACTACCCCTTCTCAGAGCTGCTGAGCTTCCGGCAGAAGCGGACTTTGTTGGAGCGCTACTACGACCCCATCTCCGACGAGATGGACCGGGTGGTCGCGCCGCGGCGCCTGAAGTTGGCCATTCACACCTATGACCCGTACAACGCCAACGGCACCCTGAGGGCGCCTGTGAGCTTGATTACGCGGGTGGACGGTCTGCACATCGACGAGGTCACCGACGCATTCGACCCGCTCTACCCCCACCAGCTCGGTGAGTGGACAGCGGACCGAATCCTGCGCAATCGCATCAGTCTGGTCGTTGAGAAGTCGGGCTTTGGGGTCGCCCACAACTTCCCCTACACCCTCCCCGAGGGCAGCATTGAGGTGCGGGCCCAGGTGTGGCGCTTCTTCAACTTCCTGCAGAAGGCCTTTCTTGACGCGCATCCCAGGACGGCGGAAGACCCCGCATTTCAAGCGATCTGGGCCATGCTCAAAGACACCAACCGCAGGAACGCCCAGAGCATGCTGTTGCGGGCCTATCTGCACCAGTTCCAGCGACCTCCGATTGGAGAGGAAGGGCACTTTGAGAAGGCGCAGCTGGCCTACGACAGGGTCGAGGACTTTCTCAACGCCGACAACCGCAGCTTGGTTCGAAAGTACCGCTACGCGCCTTGGCGGCCCAGTGCGATGGCTGTAGAGATCAGGAAGGACCTGGTCTTTGACTTTGATGACAACGGACACCCTGTGGGCGGGCCGCTCGAGAACGCCGCACGCATTGGGGATGCGATTGCTGCAGCGGTTCGTGTCTACCTGGACGAAGACAAGCCGCTGAGTCTCTAGAGGGGGTGCCCAGCACCCCCTTGTGTCAGGCGCTTTGCGCCTTCACACCCGCTGAGTCTCTAGAGGGGGTGCCCAGCACCCCCTTGTGTCAGGCGCTTTGCGCCTTCACACCC
>CAJXRZ010000140.1 GCA_913060515.1 uncultured Pseudomonadota bacterium
ATACGAGATTTCTGCCTGTCTCGTGGGCTCGGAGATGTGTATAAGAGACAGCGGGGAGCTTGAGTTGCTCGTGATCGAGCGGGTGGGGGCAGAGCAGTATCTGCGGCGTCTCTCTCGCCCGAGCGAGGCGGTGGACCTGCAGGACGTGCAATCGGCAGAGGTGCTCTTCAAGTTTGGGATGGCGGCTGGGGACTTGGATGGAGATGGCTACCCGGAGCTCTTGCTGAACGATGGGGCCGCGCTGCATCGGGTGATCGGAGGCGCCGAGGTGAGCCTGGAGCCGCAGCTCTGGGTGGAGGCGGGAGGGGAGCAGCTCAGAGCGCCCCAGCTTGAAGACGTGAACGGGGACGGGACCTTGGATCTGCTTTTGCAGGGTGAAGGCGTGGTCGTCAACGAGGCCAGCTCGGGCAGCACCTGGCTCCTGCATGGCCCAGTGACAGCGCCGGTCTTCCTGCTCAGCTCCTCGGCCACGCTCTATGCGGGCACGCCTGAGCAGCGGCTCGGGGAGGCTCACTGGACGGGCAGCGCTCTGATTGGAGCGAGCTGGGATGGGCTCTGGGTTCCTTAGGGCGCCGCGATTCGGCCGCCCTAAGCGGCGTCGTTCCTGGTCAGGATCTGGTCCAGCAGAGCGAGCAGCTCTTTCATGCCGAAGGGCTTGTGCAAGATGTGCGCACTGCGGGATGTGTGGTCCCGGCCAGGGTCGTATCCGGTCATCAAGATGACCTCCGGAGCGCTTGGCTGCCTCTGGAGGTGGGCTGCCAGCTCGTGGCCACCCATCTTCGGCATGGACACGTCGCTGAGGAGCACCGCCACCTGTGGGTTCTCTTCGATGAAGTGCATCGCTTGTTGGCCATCCACGCACACTTGAACTTGGTATCCAGCGCGCTCGAGAACCCGACCCAAGAGCGTTCGGATCTGGAGCTGGTCGTCGGCGATGACCACCAGCTCCTTGGGCACACGACCGGAGGCCTCGGCTGCCTTGGCCTTGGCCTGGGGCTGGAGCTCGGTGGTGGGCAAGTAGGCGTAGAAGGTGGTCCCGCTGTCACTGGTGCTGAAGTGCAGGTGTCCCCTGTGCTTCTGAATCACGCTGTGTACGACAGAGAGCCCCAAGCCGGTTCCCGTTTGGCTGTTCTTTGTGGAGAAGAAGGGCTCGAAGATGTGCGGCTGGGCGTCTTCTGGGATTCCCACGCCGGTGTCTTGGACCGCGATGCAGAGGAACTCTCCTGGGATCGCGTGTTCGTTTAGGCTGAGCTGAGCGCTGCCCAGAGTGGTGCAAGTCGTCCTGACCAGGAGCTTGCCACCTTGGGGCATGGCATCCCGGGCGTTGAGCACCAGGTTCATCACCAGCTGCTCGAGCTGGCTGCGGTCAGCCATGACGTGGGGGAGCTCCGAGGCGCGCTGAAAGGCCAGGTCAATGTGCTTGGGCATGAGGCGGCTGAGCATCCGGGACAGGCTGTCCATCACCTCGGGCAGGGCGATGGGCTTGGGCTGGAGCAGCCGCCCCTGGGAGAAGGTGAGCAGCTGCTGGCTCAGGTCTGCGGCCCGCTTGCTCGCTGCTTGGATCTCGTCGATATAGGCCCTTGCAGGGTGCTCCCCGAGCTCCTCTATGGCCAGACTGGCGTTGCCCGAGATGGCCGTGAGAACGTTGTTGAAGTCATGGGCGACCTCTCCGGCCAGCCGACCCAAGGACTCCAGGCGCTCGCTGGCCTGGATGCTCTCAGCAAGGGCTTTGGCCTTTTGTTCAGCCCGTATGCGCGTGACGACCAGGGAGAGCAGGGAGGCCACCCGCACGATGAGATCGAACTCGGCAGGGGTGGGCTCCATGACCCCGACCTCGGCGAAAGTTCCGACGGCCATTGCACCGATTCGCCCGCCGAAAGGCAGCATGGGGACGGCGATGAGCGTTCGGTTTCCGAAGTGCGCGACCTGCGCTTGATCCGCCATGGCTTCTTCGCGCAGATCCGGCATGCAGAAGGGCTCTTCAGCGGTGAATAGGTGACGCAGCAGTGGGTCGTGCTCCAGCAGAATCGACTCCATGCGCATCTTGGCGCCCTGGATGTCGGGGCGGGGGTTGCCCACCAGCTCCAAGTGGGTCTCGTCCACAGCGCGCATCACCACCCAACACGCCCGGTATCGCGTGTTCGACGCGATGAACGTATTCACGGACTCTAGGGCAGCGACAAGGTCTGCGGCGCCGTGGAGTGTGCGGGAGAGGAAGAGCAGTTGCTCTGTGTCATGCATGGTTGATCCTACACCTGAGCGCGTGGAACTCTGGCCTAGTTTTCAGCGAATTTCTCGGCACCCATGGCCTGGAGCGCAAAAGCGTTCACAAAGGCGGCGTCGTCCAGCCTGCCGTAGCGACCACTCTGGCCGGCGTGTCCTGCACCCATGTGGGTCTTGAGCCAGATCGGCGCGTCGCCCGTGCCCACAGCCCGCAGCTTGGCCACCCACTTGGTGGGCTCCCAGTACTGGACGCGGGGGTCATTTAGGCCGGAGATGACCAGCATGGCGGGGTAGTCCTGGGCGCAGACTTGGTCGTAGGGCGAGTAGGCCAGCATCCAGTCAAAGGGCTCGCGGATGGCGGGGTTTCCCCACTCCTCCCACTCGTTTGTCGTGAGCGGGATGCTCTCGTCGAGCATGGTGCTGACCACGTCCACAAAAGGGACTTGGGCGATGCAAGCAGCGAAGAGCTCCGGCGCTTGATTCACGGTGGCTCCCATCAGCAGCCCACCCGCGCTTCCCCCCTGAATGACGAGCTTGCCCGGCGAGGTCACCCCATCGGCGATGAGCGTCCGGGCCACGGCGATGAAGTCTCCGAAGCTGTTCTGCTTGTTCTTGAGCTTGCCATCCTCGTACCAAGCGCGGCCCTTGGCGCCGCCGCCGCGAACCTGGGCGATGGCGTAGACCACCCCGCGGTCCAGCAGGCTGGGGCGCGCGGTGGAGAAGTGTGGGTCGATGACCACGCCGTAGGAGCCGTAGCCGTAGAGCAGGGTGGGCGCGTCCTGGAGCTTGGTGTCCTTGTGCCAGCACATGGCCACTGGGATCTCTGCCCCGTCCGGTGCGGTGACCCATCGGCGCTCACTCCGGTAGTTGGCTGCCGTGTAGTTGGGGACCGGGGTCTCTTTGAGCAGGGTCTGAACCCGGGTGTCCAGATCGACCTCCAGGAGCTGTCCGGGGGTGATGAGGGAGGAGGTGCCGTAGCGCAGAGTGCGCTGTCCCCACTCGGGGTTGGAGCCCATCCACTGCAGCGCCGGGTCCTGCTCCATGGGAACGGTCCAGTCTGCGCCTGTCTTTTGGTCCAAGATGCGCAGGGTCTTTAGGCCGCCGCTGCGCTCGCTGAGCACGATGTGGTGCTCAAAGGCCGAGGCGCCCAAGAGCTGCACGTCGGCGCGGTGGGGGACCAGGGGCTGCCAGTCCATCGGGGCATCGAGAGGGGCTTGGAAGAGGGCGAACTCCAGGTACTGCTGAACGCCGTCTACCTTCTCGCCGTTGGTGTGGATGAGCCAGCGCTCGCCTTGGTGAGAGACGTCGATCTCCCGGCCCTCTTTGCGGGGAATGAGCATGCGCAGCTCGCTGGGATCCTCGGCGTCGAGCACTCTGACCTCGCCGGTGGTGGAGGCGTGAACCCCGCACACCAGGAAGCGGTTGGAGCGGGTGCGCGCGATGCTCAGGCGGAAACGGGTGTCCTCCTCCTCCCAGAGCAGCGCGTCCTGGTCTTGGGGGGTGGCCAGGCGGTGGCGCAGGAGGCGGAAGGGACGCCAGGCCTGGTCGTGGATCGTGTAGAGCAGGGTCTGGTTGTCGTTGGCCCAAGCGATGTTTCCGCTGATCTCCTTGAGACGACCGAGCTCCTCCCCCGAGGCCAGGTCGATGACCACCGCCTCGTAGACCTCGCCCCCGCTGGTGTCGATGGCGTAGGCCAGGCGGCTGTGATCCGGGCTGACCTCGAAGGCGCCGATGCTGATGTACTTGTGGTCCATCTGGTTGGGGTCCAGAAGCACCTGCTCAGCGCCGCCGCCACGGGGCTGGCGGCAGTAGACCGGGTAGGCGGCGCCCGCGACGGTGCGGGTGTAGCTCTCCCAGGGGCCGTCCTTGACCGGTGGCTGGGCGTCGTCTTCCTGGATGCGAGAGAGGGATTCGTCGAAGAGGGCCTTTCGCAGGGGCGCCAGGTGGGCCAGGCCGGCCTCCATGTGGGCGTTCTCGGCGTTGACGTAGGGCAGCAGCTCGGGGTCTTCGCGCTCGCGCATCCAGTGGTAGGGATCGCTGCGTTGCACGCCATGTTCGGTGTGGGTGTAGGGGCGCTTGGGGGCGATGGGTGCGGGCATGCGGTCCTCGGGCGGGGAGCGCTCCTTATCCGGTGCGCGCGCTCAGCAGCCCCACTCTTCCAGCAGAATTGCGTTGTCGGAGAGATCGCACTCCTGAGCATCCAGGTCCTCGCCAAGCTGAATGCGCAGGCCCAAGGGGCCGATCTCGCTGGCGGGGACTTGCAACTCAAAGCCTGCGGCGGCCTGGCCAGCGCTCAGGGAAGGCAGGGTTCCGCTCTGAATGGCGGTCTCTCCGGTCTCTGAGCGTGCGTAGACGGTGTAGGGGCTACCTTGGGGCATGTCTACCGCGCCGCTGTTCCACACTTGAAGGCCGATATGCAAGGTTCCCGTGCTGCATTCGCTGATGCAGTGCTCTCCCACTGCGCCGGTCAGCTGGGGGCGGTCGCTGCGCTCGGGGTAAGGGTGTGCGCGGAACTGAGCGGCGCCGGCTGAATCCGTGGGCGGCTCCATGCCGCTGGAGCTGGCGCTGAAGTCGTGGGTGGGCCAGCTGGTGATGCCGGGGGCCCAGCCCTCGCCGGCGTGGCCAAAGCAGCTCACGCCCTGGTAGCTGCCGGCTCGGGAGGCGTCGTAGACGTTGGAGGACAGGCAAATCTCCGCTGCGTTGTCGCGGTCGATGTCGGCGACGACGGGGTACTCCCACACGGTCATGGAGGCGTGCTCCAGGTCCTCGTGCAGCACCGCTCCGGTACGTCCGTCGAAGATGCGGAAGGCCTCTTGGTCGGCGTAGAGCAGCTCGTAGGCGCCATCGTCGTCCACGTCGAAGGCCGAGCAGCCTGCCAGTCCCGAGGCGTCGTTTGTGCTGCTGCTCCAGATCTCGACGGCCTGGGCGTTGAACAGCGTGATCTGGGTGTCGGTGGGCACGGCGATCTCGGCGATGCCGTCTCCGTCAAAGTCCGCGATGCACGGGGGGCCAGGGTTCTGTCCGGGCAGGTCGGTCATGTCCCGAACGGTGCCGTCGTGCTCATGCACATACATGCGGTCTCCGGAGACCACGAAGACCTCCAGCTCGGGATCGGCGTCGATGTTGGCCACGGCGCTGAAGCTGCCCTGGCCGCTGCCACGGAGGGTCCAGGCGGTGCCGCCATCGGCGCCAAAGACCCGGTCTCCGAGCAGGATCTCCTTGAAGCCGTCGCCGTCCAGATCTGCGACCACTGGGGTGTGGTAGGTCGTTCGGTGCGCGGCGAGAGTGGCCAAGGTGCTGCCATCTTTGCCCTGCAGCACGGCCACGTCACCAATGACCTCGAGCTGGCCATCGCCGTCCAAGTCGGCCACGGTGGGCTGGGGGAAGATGGAGAGGGGAAAGCTGCGCGAGCGCCAGAGAACCTCGCCATCGGCCTCGACCGCGACGACCTCGTCTTCGGTGCTAAAGGCGATGATCTCCGGCAGGCCGTCGTCATCCACGTCTCCGACGCTCACGCCGCCCAAGCCCAGAAAGCCGTCGAGCTGCCAGAGCACCTCGCCGCTGGCGCCGGAGAGCACCACGAGCTGCTCGGCCTGCAGGGTCGTGAAGATCAGCTCAGGCAGGTCTGATTCGTCGACCTTGCCGTCTCCGTTGTCGTCGTCCAGGTTTGCGATGGCGGGCATCACACCCACGCCGCTGCCCTCGCTGGTGAAGCGGCGCTCGAGCTCTAAGGCGAAGGGGTCGCTGATTCCCCCCAGTGGGCCGGTACCGGCTTGGCAGCTGGCCTCTACGGGGACCGCGCTGGCGGTGGCCAGGGTCAAGGCACAGCTGGCGTCAACGCTGTCTTCGACCTGGTCTTTGATGCAGGCCAAGAGCAAGGAAAGAAACATGGGGACTCCAAAGCAAAGCTTGAAGTCCCCATCGGTTCATTGAGCGCCGGTGCTTAGCAGATGCTCTCGGCGAAGACGATCTCGTTGTTGGTCTCGTCGCACTCGGTGAGCGTGCCGCCTTCGCCCAGGCCGGTTCCATCGTCGTCCAGGCGGATGATGATGCCGAAGCGTCCCCATTCGCTGGGCAGCATGGCGAACTCCAGACCGGCAGGAGCCTCACCGGCTGGGATGGCTGGCAGCACACCCTGCAAGGTCAAGACCTCGCCCGATTCCGTCACGCTGTAGACGGCGTAGGGCAGTCCCGCCTCGATGTCGGCGCCGCCTTCGTTCCAGACCTGGAAGGAGACACGCACCGGGCCGTTGTCGCAGTCTGCCAGGCAGAAGTCCTTGAGCTTGCCGCCCAGCTCAGGCCGGGCCGGGTCGTCCACGCTGGGGCGGGCCCGGAAGACGTTGTACTTGAGCCAGCTGGCATCTGGAACCTTGGGCACGCTGCCGTCGGCCAACACGTTGGTCAGGGCAAAGTCGTGGGTTCCCCAGGTTGGCCCTGAGGAAGGCCAGCCGTCGCCGTTGTGGCCGAAGCAGGTCACGCCCTTGTAGCCGGAGCCGTTGGAGGCGATGCAGATCTCCGCGGAGTTGTCCTTGTCGATGTCGGCGATGACTGGGTACTCCCAGACGGTGCCGGAGCTGTGCGAGTAGTTCTCGTAGAGCAAGGTGCCGGTCGCGCCGTCGTAGATGCGCAGGGCGTCCTGGTCCGCGAAGAGCACCTCGTAGGCGCCATCGTTGTCCATGTCGTAGCCCGAGCAGCCCGCCAGCCCGGAGCTGTCGTTGATGCCGGTGTCCCAAATCTTGGTGCCATCGACCTCGAAGACGCTGAGCTTGGTGTTGGCAGGGATGCCAATCTCGACCTCGCCGTCGCCGTCAAAGTCCGCGATGCAGGGAGGGCCGGGGTTGCTGCCAGGGATGGTGGCCGTGGTGATGAGCGTGCCGTCGTCCTCGTGCACGTACATGGTGCTGCCGGAGACAAAGAAGACCTCGGCCTCCCGGTCGGAGTCGATGTTGGCCACTGCGCCAAAGTTGCCCGCTCCGCTGCCGGCGTTGGTCCACTCCGTGGCGCCGGTGTGGGAGAAGACCTTGTTGCCCAGGATGATCTCCTGGGTGCCGTCTTGGTCGATGTCGGCGGCGATGGGGGTCTTCCAGGAGTTGGTGATGCCTGTGAGGGTCGCCACGGTGTTGCCGTTCTCCCCGTTGACCACCGCGATGTCCCCGATGACTTCGGGCTTGCCGTCGGCGTCCAGGTCAGCCACGGTGGGCTGGGGGTAGGAGCCCAAGCCGAAGGTGCTGGAGGTCCACTCCTTGTTGCCCTTCTCGTCCACCGCCGCGATCTGGTTGCTGGTGGTGAAGGCGATGATCTCGGGCTCGCCGTCGGCGTCTACGTCGGCGATGGTCACGCCGCCTTGGCCGTTGTAGCCGCTGCTCTCGAAGATCACGCCGCTGCCGTCGCCGGAGAGCAGGACCAGAGTGTTGCTGCTCCAGGTGGTGAAGGCGATGTCGGGGATGTCCTTCTCGTCCACGCGCCCATCACCGTTGTCATCGGTCATGTTGCCGATGGCAGGCATGACGATCGCGCCGCTGCCGCCGCTGGTGTATTGGTACTCGATGCTCAGGTCGAAGGCGTCCTTGATGGAACCGCTGACTCCGGTGGTTCCATCGCACTCTTCGATGATGCTGACCGTGCCGGCTGGAGCGAGCAGGACCTCGCAGTCGGGATCGACCGTGCCGGTGTCGATTGGGACATCGGTGTCGACCGCGGTGTCGTTGCAGTCCGGGATCTGAGGCGGACAGTCCACCCCAGAGTCTTTGTCCGGGGTACCGGTGGCGTCGTTTTCGTCAACCAGCTCGTAGTCGCTACAGGCCAGAAGAGAGAGAAGAAAGAGCATTGGCTATCCCAGCAGTTCTGGGCATTATAGCGGCATTTCGTTGAGGCGCTCACACTTTGTTGACTCCCTACTTCAGCGAGGCCAGACTTGCCGGAGTGAGTATGTCTACGCAGGGTCTTGGAGATGGGGATGCTTTGGCTGTTGAGCCTCGGGTTTTTGGGCTGTGACACGCGCACGCGGATCATCACGGAGGGCGAGCGCACGCTCTACTCGGAGGACCTGCAGCGGGAGGGGCGCTTCGTGAGCGGGGACCCTCTTCTGGTGGGCAGCAGCTTCTGCATGGGCATGGACCAGGAGAAGCAAAACGCCTGTGTGCGGATGGACGGTCTGGAAGCGGAGCCGGAGTACGGCTTCTGCTTTGAGTTCATGGACCTGGGCGTGGCCGAGGTGCAGATCGAGCCAGCGGCCTGCGAGGAGAGCGAGACGGACTGGGAGGATTCCGACCGGCTGCGTCTGGACGTCATCCCCGTGGATGGCCTGAGTGCGCAGCTGGTCTGGCCCGTGGAGGAGCGCGCAGCCAGCCTCGCGCAGAACGCCAGCTACGAGATCCTGGGTCCGGACTTCGCTGTGGCCGGGGTGGTGCCCAGCGTGGACACCCCCTTGTGGATCTGGCCCCAAGCCGAGCTGCCGGTGCACCTGAGTGTGCACGATGCAGAGGCGGATGTGGCCTGGAGCTACCCCTGGCAGGTTGAGGTGGAGGGTGCCTTCGCGCGAGAGGACAAGGTCTGGAGCTTCAGCGGTCCGGAGGGCGGGCGCATCGCCGTCGTGAATGGCGCCGGCCAGGAGCGCATAGAGGCCCGGGAGTGGTCACCGGCGGACACCGTTGGGGCCATCGAGGACCGCCTGCATGTGGCCATCTTCGAGTGGGACAGAAAAGACTTTGATGCGGCCATCGACGCGGGCGAGCTGCCCTTCCCTGAGATCAGCGCCTTCTTGGAGAGCACCGGACCGGCCGGTCAGGTGGTCAAGGGGCAGCCGGTGGAGTGGGGGGTGAGCGGCGTGAACGGCGCGCGCGTCACCGGCTACCTGGACCCTGCGGCAGTGGAGGTGGATCTCTTCTGCGCGATGAGTTGGCGCAGCCGCCGAGAGCGCATGGTCTTGCATGCCAGGAGCCAGAAGGGCCGCTCTGAGCAGGCCTTCTGGGTGCGAATCCCCCGACTGCCCAGGGACCCCCAGAGCAAGGAGAACTTCAAGGCCTACTGCGATGCTCTGCAGCCAGATCTGAGCGGCTGCAGCCAAGCTCCGGGAAGGGGTCTGCTGCTGCCGGGGCTCTTGGGCCTAGTGGGTCTGCTGCTGCGGCGGAAGCAGGATTGACCTGCTAGCGCCAGTATTGGGCCCCCGGTTGGGTCTCAGTACTGAGGAACCGCGTGACGTGCGCTGCTTGGACGCTGTGCCATCCAGACCACGTGGTTGCCGCCATCGTCCGGGGTGAGACGCGCGGCCTCGTTGAAGAAGCGCATCTCCACGACGAAACCGGCACGAAGCAGAAAGGGGCCCAGCCAGGGATCCTCGCCCGCGCACCAGATGCCCAACACGCCACCAGGACGCAGTGCCTGGAAAGCGGCCGCGACGCCTTGCTGGCTGTAGAGCCAGCCGTTCATGGGCCGGGTCAGGTCCTGAGGGCCGTTGTCCACATCGAGCAAGATGGCGTCCCAGCGGCCGTCAGCGGCCTCGACCAGGTCGCCCACATCGCCTAGGTGTACGGAAGAGCGGGGGTCCTTGAGGGGGTGACCGGCGGCGCCGCCCACGTACTCCTTGTTCCAGGACACCACGGCAGGCATGAGCTCAGCGACGGTGACGCCGCCATTGGGGCCGATCTGGCGCAGCGCTGCGGCCATGGTGAAGCCCATGCCCAGACCACCGACGAGGATCTGAGCCTTGTCCAGATCTGGGATCAAGTCGCAGGCCCAGTCCGCCAGTGCGTCCTCGGAGCCGTGCAGCTGGTCGGTCATCAGCTCGCGGCCGTTGACGCGGATCTCAAAGGTGCCGGAGCGCTCTACAAGGTAGAGGGTTCCGTCGTTTCCAGGCACTTCTTGGTGGTCTACCACTCGCCAGTCACTCATCTCGGCTCCTGGCCAAGCAGCGCTCTTGCATGCCGGCCCGCGCTACTAAGGGCGCCCCGCCAAAGAAACGAGGACAATCGCGACCCAGGCGGCGATTAGTCCAAGATTCCGGGCATGCGCAGCAGAAAGTCGCGCCGGTCCGAGAACACGGTGAACCAGCAGTCCGGGCAGTCGTAGCCGAAGGGGTAGTGGGCCTTGCACTGTGGACAACCCAAGGCCTCGCTCGGGACCTCCTCCACCCTTGGGCGGCCAGCGTAGCGCTCCTTGCCTCTCCTGGCGCGCTCGGCCATGCGCGCTTGGCTCTCTCGAAGCTGGCTGGCCAGGACCCGGCCAATCTCGGGCGATATCTAGCCCATTCCTGAAAGTCTCCTTTGATAGGAGTGTATGCGCGGTGTGTTCTGCGAAAAGGCCTTTCACTGACGGAATATCTGTCTCTTATACACATCTGACGCTGCCGACGAAGAGGATAGTGTAGA
>CAJXRZ010000141.1 GCA_913060515.1 uncultured Pseudomonadota bacterium
TACGAGATTTCTGCCTGTCTCGTGGGCTCGGAGATGTGTATAAGAGACAGGGGGACACCTTCGAGGACGACGTGGACGCTTGCCCAACACAGGCTGGCGTGGCCCCCGATGGCTGCCCTGTCGCTGACTTCGACAAGGACGGCTTGGCCGACTCTGAGGACCAGTGCCCCGGCGCGGCTGGCCCACGGCCAACGGGTTGCCCTGACTCCGACATGGACGGCGTCTTCGACCCCAAGGACCAGTGCCCCACCACGCCAGGTATCGCCCCACACGGCTGCCCTGACAGCGACGGTGACGGCGTGGTCGACCAAGTGGACAAGTGTCCCGCTGAGCCCGAGAACATCAACCAGTACTTGGACAGCGATGGCTGCCCCGACGCGCCACCGCAGAAGGTGAAGATCACCGGCCGCCAGATCGTGATCGAGGAGAGCATCCAGTTCGAGACGGGCAAGGCCATCATCCGGCCGGAGTCCTACGACATCATCGACCAAGTGGTCACCGTGATGAAGGACTACCCGCAGATCGAGGTGCGCATCGAGGGCCACACGGACTCCGATGGTGCCGAGACCGCCAACCAGCGTCTCTCCAAGGCGCGGGCGGACTCCGTCTTCGAATACATGGTCTCCCACGGCATCGAAGGCAGCCGCCTGCGTACCGAAGGATTCGGCGAGACCCGCCCCATCGACACCAACCGGACCTCGGCTGGCAAGGCGGCCAACCGCCGGGTGGAGTTCCACATCGTCTCGGGCATGGAAGAGGAAGAGTAGAGCGCAAGCACCAAACCGGTGCGATGCCCTTTCGGTTTGTGTCCCTCCCGAGGGCTCACGCTGATCGGGACTGCTGCCCGCTCTACAGGGCCGCCAAGTCAGAGGCAGCGGATTCCGCCATGGCCAGCGCAGAAGCAACGGCCTGAAGCAGCTCGCGCGGCGCAAAAGGCTTGCGCAGAATCGGGCCTGACATCCAGTCCTCGTCCGGGTTGTAGCCAGTCATGAGCAACGTGGGGGTCTTGGGCTGGTGTTCAGCAAGGTCCGCAAACACCTGCCGGCCCCCACCTTCAGGCATCGAGATGTCCGAGAGCACCAGGTCGAATGACTCCCGAGCCAACAGGAGATTGGCCTCGCTTGGGCGACTCGCTGAAGCCACTTTGTAGCCTGCGCTGCTCAGGGCCTGAACGACCAACTTCCGCACAGCAGGCTCGTCCTCGACCACCAGAACATGTCGACCTTGTGGCGTCTTGGGCGGACCCACGCCAGGGTTGGCGAGCGCTCTCTCAACCAGTGGCAGAGAGAGACAGACCGTGGTGCCCTGTCCGGGATGGGAGTCCAGGCTGATGCGGCCCCCCATTTGCTCCACGAGACCCCGCACCATGGACAGCCCCAGGCCGCTGCCATGGCTCTCAGGCTTGGTGGTGAAGAACGGCTCGAAGGCTCTGGCCAGCGTCAAAGGGTCCATGCCAACGCCGTCGTCCTGCACCAAGACCAGCGCACGGCCCATCTCCGTGCGGGTCTGGATGCAGATCTCGCCAGCCCCGTCCAAAGCGTCCCGTGCGTTGAGCACCAGGTTGAGCAGGACCTGCTGGAGATGGTGGGCGTCGGCCAAGACCGGTTCCGAGACCTGGGTCTCGAGCCGCACCTGAACCGAGGAACCCAACACGTGGCGCAGCATCTCCACGCCGGCCGTCACCAAGCTGTCCAGCTCCAGCGGCGCGACCTCCAAGCGGGAGCGGCGCCCCACCGCCAACAAGCCCCGGGTGAAGGTTGCACCCGACTGCGCGGCGTGCACGATGGCGCTCACCTCCGGACTGGGGCTGTCCTCGGAGAGCACTGCAGCGTTGGCGAGCACGACAGTGAGCAGGTTGTTGAAGTCATGGGCAATGCCGCTGGCCAGCTGTCCCACAGACTCCATGACCTGAGCATGGCGCAGCTGAGCCTCCAGCTGGACGCGCTCGGTGATGTCCACGATGGCGCCCGTATGAAAGGGGACCCCGTCAGGCCCTGTGTGATCCCGGGCCAGGGTGTGGATGTGTCGCACACGTCCGTCGGCAAAGAGCAGCCTGCAATCCACCGGGTGGGACACCCCGGTGCGCACAGCTTCCTCCCGCATGGCCCGTACCCGCGCCAGGTCCTCGGGATGCACCAAATCCTCAAAGAAGGTGATGCTGGGCTCTTCCTCTGGGCGCATGCCAAAGATTTCCCGGAGCTGATCGGAGTAGTAGAGGTAGCCCGTTGACGGCCGCCACTCCCAAGAACCCACGCGGACCAGAGACTGCGCCTCGGCAAAGAGCACCTCCTTACGGCGCAACTCCTCCTCCCGGTCGACGCGCTTCGTCAGGTCCAACACCGTTCCGACCTGGCGCACCACTTCACCGGCCTCGTCGGTCACCGAGCTGCCATGGACCAACAGATGCCTCACGGACCCTGCGCGAGTGAGGACTCGGTACTCCATCGGAGGGGTCTCTTCAGATTGAAGGGCGACCTCCATCATCCCCTGCACCCGCTCAAGGTCCTGCGGATGAACCGCTTGTCTCCACAGCTCCAGGGAGGGGGTGATCTCGCCAGGCGCGTAGCCTAGGATTCGGTAGATGTTGGCCGACCAGTAGACCTCACCCGTGGCGATGTTCCAGCTCCAGGAGCCCACGGAAGCGGCACGCTCGGCAGCAACCTGAAGGGCGACAATTCTCTGGTCCTGGTTCACCTGGATTCACTCCTGCCTGGAACGGAAGGCTGAGATGATGCTGGCACATTAGTAGTACTACTAGCAATGAATCATGTGGCCACCTAGCGCGTGACAACCATTCTTCGACAGCGCAAATCAGCGCGCTCCCGACCACGAATGGGTGCCGGAGCCCCCCGCAGAGCCGCACAGTGCTCCGTCAACTCGCTCTGCGCTCGCGCGAGGCCCGCCTGAGGGTCGAGACCAGCTCGATCCGCTTCTCAAGCTGCTTGAGCGCCCCGTAGACGGACTCTGGACTCTGACCCCGAACCGGGGCCGAATAGGGTACCTCGACGCCCTGTGTTCCCAGGTTCGCCCGCAGGGCCCGCACAAAGCGCGCCAATCGGTCGTGCACTTGGGCCGGGGTAGATCGGCCCTCTCAGCGTGGAGGCGCACGCGGGGGGCTCCTCGACGAGCGCACTGAGGGCCTGCTGGAGTTCGCCAGCCAAGGCAAAGACGTCGGCCGGAGTCCGGCCTGGGACCTGGATCTGCGCCAGTGGGCCCAAGGCCGCCGCCAAGGGCGGCATGTGTACGCCCACCCAAGCGCGCAGGCACTCGTTGAGGTCCAAGACCTCCCGGTAGACATCGCTGGGACTGTTGCGGTCGGAGTCTTCGAAACGCGCGGAGAGGATCTCCAAGTCTTGAGCCGTCTCCCCGACGCGCTCCGCCTCGCTCTGACTGCGCTGCGCTTCCTCAGCGCATTGCACCGCGCTGGCCTCGATGACGCCGAGATGGCGAACCAGTTCGGCGCGGGGCCCTTCTGCGAGCGAGAGCCCTTCCCGCATCGAAGCGATCAGGACATCCTGCTTCCTCATGACCTTCTGCAGTGACTCTGCATTGCTCTGGCCGAGCTCAGCGTAGCTGCTGACACGGGCCATGGCGCCTTCACACTCCGGCGCTTGGGTGAGCACCTGCTGGGCCACCTCTTCAATGCGGCGTGCGATTCGCTCCGTGCGCGCCGCCAACATGCCCACTTCGTTTGCGACCACCGCAAAGGAGCTCCCGTGTACCCCGGCCCGCGCAGCTTCCACCCGGGCGTTGATAGAGAGCATGCGGGTCTGAAGCATGATCTCGTCCACCCCGGCCGCCAGGCTCCGCATCTGCGCCACACGGCCGGAGACGAGCTGGAGCAGTTCGATGGCTTGGGCGCTGCTCTCCGCGATGGCCTGGCTGCGCTCCAGGGCCAAAGAGACCCGCTCCCCCACCTTTGCGCTGACCTGGTTGGTCTGCTCCAGAACGCCGTCGACCTGCTCCGTCCAGTCCTCGAAGATCTGTCGGCCCAGGATCACGCTGTCTCGGGTGTCGCTGGCCACGGCCTGGAGAGCGCCGGCCGTCTGCAGTCCAGCACCGGCTTGGCGGTTCAAGGAGGTGGAGAGCGAGTGCGAGGCGCCCTTTGCGCTGTCCACAAAGCGAGCAAGGTGCGTTGAGCGGCTGCGGTCCTGGAAGTGCAGCACCTGACCTTGAGAGAGGGAGGTGCTGGCAAAGGTCCAAGCCTCCATCCCGAGCTCCAAAACGCCAGATCCCAGCTCCAGGTCCGGATGTACAGCCTGCAGAGGCGCGCCAACAAGCCCGCTGGACTGGGTCAGCCAGGGCGCCAAGCGCTCACAGAAGCGCTCCATGGCGGGGTTCATCGCCACGATCATGCCCCCGCTGTCCACGGCCATCCACGGACTCGGCCAAGCGCGCAGCAGCTCCGCGCTGTGGGACTCCATCCAGGACATTGAACCTCCAATTCCCCTCATCGGATCCCACGGCCCCTGAATGAAGGTGACGCGTGATCCGATGGACAGTCCAAGGAGTCCCAATGAGATGGCTGTGCATCGCCATGAGTGCAGGCGTGATCGGCCGCGCGGTCAAGGTCGCTTTGGTGGTCGGCAGCGTGCTGAACTTGGTCAACCAGGGCTCCGTGCTGCTCTCTGGAGACTTGGCCAGCTTCGATGCGCTCCGGGGCCTGCTCAACTTCGTGGTGCCCTACTGCGTGGCCACCTATGGCGCGACGGCGGCGCTCATCGCCCAAGGGGACCAGCGCGCTCCGGGGCCCGAAGGGGTGTCGGAGACCGCGCGAAGAGCGGCCTAAACCCGCTCGGCGCTCGCCCGGCGGTAGAAGTTGTCCCAGTCCAGAATGCGCACCTTCCAGAGGAGCGTCTCGCCGGCCTTCATGGCGTTGATGGCGTCGGTCTGGTCCACTGCACAGCGCACTCCGAGCTCGCAGGGCCCCACGCTGCCGATAACGGTCTGGCCGTCGCGGTACGGGGCCTCCAGTCCCAGACCACGGGTGCGCTCGGTCTCCTTGACCGTCAGGCGCACCTCGATCACTTGGCCCTTGAGGGCCTCGAGCAGCTCAGAGCGGTCGCGGTAGCCCAAGTCCTTCTGCGCCAGACGCACCAAGCGGGGGTCCACGTCAGAGACAGGGGCAGGCGCGGGTGCTGCCGGGGTGGGCGCAGCGACGGTCTCGACCTTCTGGGGAGGAGGAGCCGGCGTTGCCGCGGGCTGAGCTTCCGCCTGCATGTCACTCAGGTCCCAGCGCTTCTTCTGGGGAGCTGGCGCAGGCGAGGCCACCGGAACGCGCTCGGGCGCGCGCTCCTGCTTGGGGCTCTCGGGGTCAAAGAAGAGATCCGGGTCGTCCAGCTGCTTGACCTCCTTGCCGCCAAGGGGGAGCAGGTGGTCTACGAGCACATCCAGGTTCCGCTGGATCAACGCGGTGCTGCCCATGTGGCCCAAGACCAGGATCACACCGCCCTCGCTGTCGGTCAGGCGGGCCTGAGAGCCCTGGTTCACCAAGCGCACCACAGCCTGACCAAAGCCTGGCTGCTGGAACCACTTCTGCACTTCCATCTCACTCTTGCCCTTGATGAGCAGAGCGTCGTCGATGCGCTGATCCCCGACCTGGATGTCCTGACCGCCAAAGAACTTGCCGATCTTGCCGCCCAGTCCTTCCTTGGAGACGTTGAGTCCCATGGGAAGCGGCTTGAGGGGTTGGGCCTTGAAGCGGGTGTAGGTCGTCTTGTGCTTTCCAGAGCCGTGGATCTCTTGGTCGACCACGACCTCGTGGCCACGGTAGCGACCCATCAGGCGCGGAACACCGTACTTGCCTGAGGCGAAGCACTCCAGACCCAGAGCCGCAGCGCTGTCTCTGTAGAGCTGTTGTCGCTTCTTGGACGAGTTCAACCCGAACCAAATGATCACCCCAAAGAAACCCACAAACAACAACGGAAACAGCGCTTCCATGACCTACCTGACCTGATCTCCGGGAGACTGCCCGGTCAGCTCGCTACCCAGATTCTCTGAGAGCGCGCGGGTGTTCACCTGGACGGTGTCTGAGAAGCCCAGCAGCGCCGCGATCACCGCTACACTGACTACGCTGATCAGCAGCATGTATTCCACTGTCGATTGGCCGCGTCGCTTCACGCCAGCAGTCTACACCGAGGCGCGGCCCTCGCCTTCCTCGGCGGCCAAATCGGCCCTACGTAGGGCCTCATCCAGCAGACCGGTGAGGGCGTCCAGATCCCGCTCAAAGCCGGGGCGGGTCAAGGTCTGATCCGCAGCATCGACCACAGTGAACTGCACGCTGGGCTCGATCTCCCGCACCCAAACCCGAATCTCGTGGCCGCCGATCTGGCCCACCAACTCGGGCAATCCCCCCACACCGCCACCGGTGACCGTGAGCCCCCGCTTGCGCGCCAGAGCGCGCCAAGCCTGCTTGCGACGGTAGCGGTACCAGAGCCCCATCGAGACACTGGCGCCTGCAGCCACCGCAATGGAGCTCAGGATCTCCAAGGGACTACTCCTCGCCCAGCTTCTTTCCGGTGGTCTCGATCTTGTTGGTGTCACCAGTCTGCAAGCCAGCGGCGCGAGAGGCGCCGCCGTCCACATCGGTCATGGTGTAGGTGCCCAGCAACCAAGAGAGCACCATCGGCTCAGCCTGTGGCTCCTTGTTGAGCATCTTGGTGCCGTGCCCAGCAGCCTCGTAGATGACCAGGGAGTGTACGCCCTTGGCCTGTGAATCCAGGACCAAACCACTCTTTGCCGAGTAGCGGTCATCCTTGGATACCACGAGCAGCACAGGGCGCTCTCCATACTTGGCCAGGGCATCCTCAGAGGTCACGCCCTTGTAGTCCAAGCCCGGAGAGAGCAGAACCACCGACTTGATGCTGGGATCCTCGGCTGCAACCTGCAGGGCCAGGTTGGCGCCAATGGACGCCCCGACGATCTGAATCTCGGTGAATCCCTTGGCCTTGAGGTGCGCCACAGCGGCCTGGACGTCCTGCTTCATGCCAGCGAAGTCCTGGGGGGTCAGCTCGGGGCGACCGGCATCTTCCGGCAGGTTGGCGCCGTGCTTGCGCAGGTCCACGGCCAGAGTCGTCAGACCGCTGGTGTTGAGCTTGTCTGCCACAAAGCGCCAGTCCTTGGCGCCGCGACCGAGCATGTGCACCAAGACCACGGCGCCTGGGCCGTCCGCCTTGTTGTACTCAGCGTGGAGCTTGGTCCCATCCTCGGCCTTCAGGGTGATGTCCTCGGCAAGGGCCGGGCTCGCAAAAGCGAAGGCCATGGCAAAGAGCGCAAGCAGACGAGAAAGAAGCTTCATGGAAAAAATCACTCCGGGAGATGGTGAAGCCTACGACCGCCAGCGCGTCGGCCGCAAGGGGGGCAGAACTCCCCGGGCGTATCGGTGCCTGCCCGCCAGACTCAAGGACAAGTGGGCCACACCCCGATGCGACCCCCCAGAGGCCCGCTCTAATCCAGCAAGGCGTTGAGCTCAGCGAGCCAAGGCTCCAGGGGAATGCCGTAGCCAAATGCGGCCTCCTCCAAGCGCTCATCCGCGCCAACGGGGCAGGAGGGGCAATCCGGCAGATGATGGCGCCCAAAGATCACGGCGACGCCCGGATGCCGTGCCCAGGCTTGGTGCACGGTCATGCTGGGGGTGAAGGGTGCGGTGAGCGCAGCAAAATCCCCCTCGAGTGCCTGCAACTTGGACTCCATCTGATCCAGCTTTTGCACCTGATCCCCAACCCGAGGCCAGAGCGCCTGACGCTGCGCTTTCAAGGGCTCCAAGGCACGCTCTGCCACCTCAGCGATCCGGGCGCGCAGCCAAGGCTGCAAGTGTTGGCGCAGGGGCATGTGCATCCTTGTTGACATCCGGGGGGCCGGATCTTACTTGCCGTGGGCTCAAAGGGCCTTGGCCCAACGAGAGACGATCTTTGACGTGACAGAAATGAACGGTCCCGACACGCACCGCTACTTTATGGCCCAGGCCATAGCACTGGCGGAGCATGCGGCCACACTGGGCGAAGTCCCCGTGGGCGCTGTCGTGGTGGATGCAGACGGACAGGTGCTTTCGAGCGCCTACAATACGAGAGAGACGCAGGATGACCCCTGCGGTCACGCCGAGCTGAGCGCAATGCGCGCCGCAGCCAAGGCACAGGGCCATTGGCGCCTTGAAGACTGCACGGTCTACGTCACCCTGGAGCCTTGTGCGATGTGCGCAGGTGCGATGGTTCTCTCTCGGATCCAGACATGCGTCTACGGAGCGGACGACCCCAAAGCCGGGTTTTGCGGAAGTGTGGGCGACTTGAGCGCCCATCCCAAGCTGAACCACAGCTTCCAGCTGGTTCCTGGGGTCATGGCGGAAGAGTGCGGCACCTTGCTGCGGGACTTCTTCGCCCAGCTTCGCGCTCGGAAACGGGCGGCCAAGAAGGGCAATACCTAGTATTGTCCGTGTACGGACTTACACCTTTGGAGAGGTGGCCGAGTGGACGAAGGCGTTTGATTCGAAATCAAATGTAGTGAGAGCTACCGTGGGTTCGAATCCCACCCTCTCCGCCATTTAGACCGTTCAAAACACCCTTCCAGGTGGATTCTGTCTTTAAGATTCGCGCGCTGCGGATGAATAGGAGAGGTGACCGAGTGGACGAAGGTGCACGATTGGAAATCGTGTGTGCGGCAACGTACCAAGGGTTCGAATCCCTTTCTCTCCGCCATCCGCAGTGCGCGCGCCCCCCCGCGGGGCAAGGTGATGACCGGGCCCCAAGGACTGGGAGCTGTGAACCCCGCCAGGCCCGGAAGGGAGCAACGGTAGACGGTACTTTCAGGGCCTCGGATCAGTCCGGTCATCTCCTTGCTTCGCGGGGTTTTGCGTTCTGGAGCCCCAAAAACGCGCTCGCTCTTTGGAGCTTGAGCGCATCGATTCTCTGTGCAGGCTCCTGCCTATTTGGGGCCGGACAGACTCTGGCTGCGCAACCCATTAGGATGCAGTCCCCGGAGCCCCCATGAGCTACCAAGCCATCGCGCGCAAGTGGCGCCCGACCACCTTCGATGAGATCGCCGGTCAGGCCCACGTCACCCGCACGCTGACCAACGCCCTTGAGCTGGGCCGCATCCACCACGCCTTCCTGTTCACGGGCGCCCGCGGCGTGGGCAAGACCACCGCGGCACGCACCCTCTCGCGCTGCTTGAACTGTCACAAGGGCCCGACCCCTGCACCATGCGGGGAGTGTCCGAGCTGCATCGACATCGGCCACGGCAACAGCTCCGATGTGACGGAGATCGACGGCGCCTCCAACAACTCGGTCGAAGATGTGCGCAGCCTGCGCGACTCGGTCCGCTACCTTCCCAGCCGAGACAAGTACCGCGTCTACATCATCGACGAGGTGCACATGCTCTCCATCGGGGCCTTCAACGCCCTGCTCAAGACCCTGGAGGAGCCCCCCGAGCACGTCGTGTTCATCTTCGCAACGACCGAGCCCCAGAAGATTCCGGACACCATCCTCTCTCGGGTGCAGCGCTTCGACTTCAAGCGCATCCCTACCACCACGGTGGTCAAGTGTCTGCGCAAGATCATCGACGCCGAGGGCATCGCCATCCCCGACGAGGGACTGCGCCTGATCGCCCGCGCGGGCGAGGGCAGCATGCGCGATGCCCAGTCCCTCTTGGACCAGGTCATCGCCTTTGGCGGTGAAGACGTGGACGCCGCGCAGGTCGCGCAGATCCTGGGCCTGGTCGACCGCAGCTTGCTCTTCGGCTTCCTGGAAGGGCTGACCCGGGGCAAACCCGAGATGTGTCTGGACAGCATCGCCGCCGTCTACGACTACGGCTACGAGCTCTCCCAGTTCACCTCCGAGCTGCTGGAGCTGCTGCGGAACGCCGCCTTGACCGTTCTCTCTCCCGATGCCCGCAAGCACGTCGATGCGCCGGCAGAGGAGTTGGAGAGGCTGGCCGCTGTGTGCAAGGGCTTGGACTCCGAGACCTTCTCCCGCTGGTTTCAGGTCATGCTGGCCGTCCACGACGAGGTCGCCCGCTCCAGCCGCCCCAGGTTGGTGCTGGAGATGGCCATCGCCCGACTGGTCACCGTACGGCCCGTGCAGCCCGTCGCGCACCTGGTCTCGCGGCTGGAAGGCCTGGAGCGCACCATGCGCCAAGGCGGCGTGCGGCCCTCTCCAAGGGGACCACGGGGACGAGATGCCCGCTCCGCAGGCGGACGAGCCCAAGGTGAAGGGGACGATTCACCCAGTGGTAGACCCAGGCCCGGCGCCAGCCGGGCCGCTGAGACCGCTCCTTCCCCCCGTGCCCAGCGCACCCCGGAGCGGCCAGCCGCTCCCGCCGCTG
>CAJXRZ010000142.1 GCA_913060515.1 uncultured Pseudomonadota bacterium
TGTGTGAGAAGCAAGGCTGGGCCCCTTGGGCGGAGTCCCAGGGCACTCTGGCAGCTTTGGAGCAGCGCAGAGTGGACTGGCGTTCCAAGCGCGAGGCCAACGCTGTTGAGCTCACCGAGCTCATTCCATTGCACACAGATGCCGAGCGCCGCTGGGCCTACTACGTTCCGCAGCCCATCCCAAGGGATGCCGTGGCCCAGGCGCCGGACAGTGTGCGTGGCCTGAAGATCCTGGACCCAGCCGTGGGCTCCGGTCACTTCTTGGTGGTCGCATTCGATCTGCTGGTCGCGCTCTACGCCGAAGAAGCCGAGCACCGGGGAGAAACCGGCCAAGCACGCTGGTCTCCCAAGGCCGTGGCCGAGAGCATCTTGGAGAACAACCTGCACGGCATCGACCTGGACCCGCGCGCGGTACAGATTGCTGCAGCCGCGCTCTGGCTCAAAGCCAAGGCCCTGAGTCCTCAAGCGCGTCCGGCCAAGCTGAACTTGGTCGCATCCAAGCTGGAGCTCTCCAGCCTGCCCGACGACGACCCGGCCTTGATTGAGCTGCGGAACACGGTGGAGCGTGAGACAGGAGTTCCTGGCACGCTGACGGACACCATCCTGGCCGCTCTCAAGGGCGCCGACCACCTGGGCAGCCTGCTCAAAGTGGATGCGACCGTCGCAGAGGCCATCGCCGAACACGAGGCAGGTCTGGGCCGCTCGCTGCCACAGCAGGGGCTGTTTCAGGCCGAGGACAGGCAAGCCATTGACGCAGACCAAGCACAGGCCAGCGTCTTGGACAGCTTGGAAGGCTTCCTGGCCAAACACAGCTCCGGGGATGACTTGGGGCTGCGGCTGCGGGGAGAGCAGTTGGCGGCGGGCGTGCGTTTCGTTCGTTTGGTCAGGGAGGGCGGCTACGACTTGGTGGTGGCGAATCCGCCGTACCAGGGCACGTCCAAGCTGAAGGATGCGGCCTACGTTCAGAAGCAGTACAAACTTGGAAAAGCAGATTTGTATGCCGCCTTTCTGTTGAGGGGTTTGCAGCTTGTCCGAAAGGGCGGTGTGTCCGCGATGCTCACCATGCGGAACTGGATGTTCATCAAGCAGTACGCGGGTTTGCGGGAGCACTTGCTCGACAACAACGATCTGAGCTCCCTACACGACCTGTCCTCTGGAGCCTTCGAGGAGATCTCCGCCGCTCAGGTTGTGGTCTCAGTGGTCTCCAGCATCTTCCGCAAAGCTCCAAATGCAGGCCAGTCTCTCGCTCTCAAAGTATTCGATGACGAGACCGTACTCCAAGTCGGAGAGACCCAACGCAAACGCGCAGCAACCCTCTGCCACGTCGGTCGCCACGAGTTCGACCCGGCGGCGCTGAAGGTCGTGCCGGAGTGGCCGGTGGTGTATTGGTGGGATGAACCTTTCCTACGACGCTATGCAGAAACGCCTCTAATTTCAGAAAGTGGAAGAGTGAAGGTCGGCCTACAAACAGGCGACAACCTGAGGTTCTTACGCTCTTGGTGGGAAACACCGGTTCGCTCTGCCGAAGCAAACTGCTTCTGGAAGCCATTTATCAAGGGGGCCGAAGGCAATTCATGGATCGAACCAATGCGGTTCGTCATTGATTGGGGACGCTGCGGACTAGGTGTTCGGGGACACACCGGAGCGGTAATCCGGAATCCTAGCTTCTACTTCAGGAAGGGCGTAGCCTTCACCCCGGTAGGCTCCAACTTCGCCGCTCGAATTCACCGCTTCGAAAGCATATTCTCGAACATGGGCTCTTCAGTCTTCCTGTCAGACAACCACAACGCGGTGTGCGCCCTGAATTCGAAGATCGCGAAGAAGATACTGTCGTCTTTAAACCCGGGCATACACTTTGAGGTCGGAGACGTAAACCGCCTACCGTTGTTCGCTATTCAAGGGGCGGAAGCCATCTGCAGACTCATGGGCAGTCAATTCACCACCCACGAATCCCACCGCGAACCCTCCGTCGAATTCCTCACCCCTGGCCCCTCCCCCTGGCGCCACGCCCAAGACTGGGCCCAGCTCGCCGTAGACCGCCCCGAGGGAGCTCCACTCCCCGAACACGTGGAGGAGCTCGACCCCGAGCCCCCCACCGACCACCTCTCCTACGCCCTGGGAGTCGCTCTCGGCCGCTTCAGCCCCACCGGCGCCGGCATCCTGGACCCGAGTACCGACGACGTGAGCGGCGCCCTGCCTGCCGGCCTGCTCTTTCTCTCCAGCATCCCCGGCTCCACCACCCTGGAACACCCGGCCTGTGACTTGCTGCGCCAGAACTGGGCCACCCACGGAGCCAGCACCGGCAAGAAGAAGCTGCTCGACTGGCTGCGCACAGACTTTCTCAAGCTGCACCTGTCCATGTACGAGAACAAGCCCATCCACTGGCCTCTGTCCTCCGGCAGCAAAAGCTTTGTGGCCTGGGTCAACATCCACCGCATGAACGCGGACACCCTGCCCACCCTGCTCGCCGACCATGTGCTTCCAGAGCGCACCCGCCTGGATGGACTGCTGCAAGACATCGAAGAAGCCCGGCAGTCCAGCGACACCAAGCAGCGCAACAAGGCGGAGCGCGAGTACGTCAAGCTCAACAAGTGGGCCGAGGAGCTGGAACAGTTCATCACGGACATTCGGGACTGCGCCGAGCGCGGCCCGCCCCAGCCGGACCCCAAGAGCCCGGCCCGTGCAGTCGATGCCCGCTACGACCCCGACCTGGACGACGGCGTGATGATCAACAGCGCAGCCCTGTGGCCTTTGCTGGATCCCCAGTGGAAAAAGCCCAAAGCCTGGTGGAAGGAGCTGGCCAACGCCAAGGGCCGAAAGGACTACGACTGGTCCCATCTGGCCGCCAAGTACTGGCCCGAGCGCGTGGACAAAAAGTGTCAACAGGACCCCAGCCTGGGCGTGGCCCACGGCTGCTTCTGGAAGTACCACCCCGAGCGTGCCTACGCCTGGGAGCTGCGCCTGCAAGATGAGATCGCGCCGGACTTTAGCATCGATGAATCGGACTCCGATGTGTGTAGAGCCAAACTGCTCTTTGAGCACCCCGATGTGGTCGAAGAGATCCGAGCCAAAGAGATGAAACGCCGAGAGCGCAAGGCCAAGAAGGAGGGTGGGGAGGTGCGTCCACTCAGCGGCGTACTGGCCTCGACCCAGCTTGAGATGCTCCTAAAGGGCGCACAAACATGAGCGCTCCACAAACCCTCGCACACCGATGGCTTGCGGTAGAATCCGCCTTCCCAAGCCAAAGCCCCACCGGGACACAGCCCCGGGACGGGAGATTGTTTTGAGTCTAGGCCCAGTCAGCAAACACATCTGCAACGCCGTTCGCCTGGAAGCCCAGCAGCACGGCCCCATTGTCTGGCTGGATCTGGACGCCCACTACAGTGCGCTGGCGCAGGCACTCAAAGCGGCCCACAGCGCCGGGGAGTTCAAGTACCCGGTGGTTCCCTTTCAGGGCAGCTTTCTGGAGACCATGCTGGAGCTGGCACCCTACGGCGGCGACCTGCACCGGGCCGGGCTGATCATCCACATGCCCGGGTTCAACGCGACCACCATCAAAAAAAGCCCGCTGCTAGAGCAGTACGCCGCTGGACGCCGCTACCGCATCGCCCTGGAACGTGCCGTGCGCGAGGCGGCCACCGGCTTGGTCGCCCCGAAATCCATTGAATCCTTTGTGGCCTCTGACTACACCTTGGCCAGCGCCGATGCTTGGTTGGCAGAACAGGAGAGCACCGGCAACAGCCAGCTTGGCGACTGGCTCAAGCAGGTTCCCGTGACCGCCGTCTTGCAGGCCCTACGCGACACCGACCACCCCAAGAACAAGGGTCTGATCAATCCGGAGAACGGGACCTTGGTGTACGGATGGTGCGAGAAGAAGCTCGGCCTGGACCAAGCCTGGCGGGAGTTCGCGGCCCACTTCCACGGCAGCGCAACAGACTCCTCCTACATCGAGTTGGTCATCGTCTCCCATGCCATGGCCGTGGAGTTCGTGGACGACCTGGGGCGCGACCCCGTGCTCGCGCAGCTCAAACCCCTCCAGCACCTGCCCAAGCCCTTGGTCCAGGCCAACTGTGGCGTCACGACCTGGCTCAGAGAGAAACACCCCAGCACCTACGCGCGCATCGCCGACGAGCTGGAAGAGCGCATTGTAAGCAGCGAGGACCAGGGCGCACCGGAGGACCTGGGACGGGTCGACACCTTCCGATTCGAGGAAGAGCGGCTGATGGTCTCGGCCCTGGACGCTCTTGAGCAGGAGGAGTGGGGAAAAGCCCTGAGTTGGGCCGAAGACCGCACCACAAACACCTCCTTCTGGTCCAGCCAGAAACCCGAGCGAAAGAACGCTTGGCGCCTCATCGCAGCCGCAGCCACCCTGGGCTCCAAGCTGGAGGAAGGCAACCGCCTGCTCAGCACCCAGTGGATCGGACAAGGGGATGCCCTTCGCGCCTACCAGGGCGCTACAGAATTCGGCGCCTGGGAAGTGGACCAAGCACACCGAAAGCTGGAGTCCGAGCGGGTACGCCGCTGGGATGCCCACCTGCCCCACTACACAACGCTCCAGCAACGCCTGAGTGGCATTCGCCAGACCTACCGGGAGTGGGCCAACGAGCTGGCCCGCAAGTACGCCAAGGTGTGCAAGGAGCAGGGCTTTCTGCCAGACAGCAAGCAGCAACAGCGCACGCTCTTTGGCCAGGTCGTGCGTCCCCTCTTGGACGACCACCCCAAGCAGCGCACCGCCTACTTCTTGGTAGACGCTCTGCGTTTTGAGCTGGGCTGCGAGCTCTTCGAGCGCATCAAGGACACCCGCGGGGTCGAGGCGACCCTCTCGGCACGCTTTGCCGAGGCGCCCACGCTGACCTGTATCGGCATGAATGCCCTGGCGGGTGTCACAGATTCAGCGGGCAGGCTGACGGTCATTGTTAACAGCAAGGGCGCGCCCACCGGGCTGCACACCGGAGCGTACGCTGTAAACAACCCCGACTCCCGTCGGCGCAACATGAAGGACCGGGCCGGGCTAAAGAACTGCCTGAGCATCAGTCTGGCCGGGGTGCTGGACGAGACCCCCGACACACTCAAGAAACGGGTGTCCCAGGCCCGATTGACGGTGGTTCACAGCTTGGAGATCGATGCCGCGGGCGAGCACGGCCACGGTCTGCATGTCTTTGAGCGATTCATCGAGCAGATCACCAGCGCCTTTCGTTTGCTGCGTGAGGCAGGCATCGAGCACTTTGTCATCACCTCCGACCACGGTTTTTTGCTGCTGGACGAGAGCACCATCGACCGGCAGGGCTTTGGCAGTCGCCGAGCACCCAAGCGGCGCTATGCACTGCACCCGACCCCTGACAAACGGCCCAACCAAGCCCGCTTCTCTCCCCTGCAGCTTGGACTTCAGGGGCTGGAAGACCAAGTGGTGTTCCTGACCGATACCCATGTCTTTGACCGCGGCGCACAGAAGGACACCTTCGTACACGGGGGCATCAGCCTGCAGGAGCGTGTGATTCCCGTCATCACCATGACGCAGAAGCGCAAATCCGGCGCCACCACCCTGACCTACGTCGTCAGTGCCCAGACCGGCAAGGTACGCCAGGGCATCAGCCGGATCTCCGGCATGATGGAGATCGCCTCTACCGGCATGCTGGCCTTTGGCGGGGAGTCCACTCTGGAAGTGGCCCTACAAGTGAGCGGCCGCACGGACATCGAAGTGCAGCTCCTGGACGTTGAGGGTGCCGAGGCACTCGGGGACAACTTCGTGGCCAAGGCCCGACAGCCCTTCAAGCTCTTTGTGCGCTTGGTCGGACCCACCGCCGGAAAAGCGCAGCTCACCCTGTACCACCCCGGCAGCCGCACCCGGCTCAAGGCCCTGACCCTGCCTGAGTGGTTCCCCATCAACGTACAGGGCCAGCCGGCAGCCAAGGACCAGGCACCCGCGCCTGACCAAGACTGGCTGGCCAGCATCGAGAGCCCCGAAGAGAGGGCTGTCTTTGCCCACATCACCGAGCACGGCGTGATCACCGAAGAGGAGGCCACCAAGATGCTGGGTAGCCCACGGAAATTCCGCCGCTTTGCCAACAAACTGGATGAGTTGGTGCGCCGGGCCCCCTACGAGGTCACCGTCGAGAGCACCGGCTCCGGAAAGCGCATTCAACGCCGAGGAAACGCATGAGCCTGCCGCGCCGAGACATAAAGCACATCTTCCAAAAGCTGCGTGACGGCCTGGTCCCGGAGCGCGGACTGGACACCTTTGCAACCGGCATCGAAAAGGACCGGGCAGAGCTGCACCGGCAACTGGAGCTGGTCGCAGACGGCGAGGGCCTGACCAAGTTCCTGCGTGGTGGCTACGGCTGCGGAAAGACCTTTGTCTCCCGGCTCACGGTGCTGGATGCACAAGACCGCGGTTTTGCGACCAGCTTTGTGGTGGTCTCCGACAATGACCTGCACTTCCACCGCTTTGACGATGTGTACCGCAAGGTGATTAGCGAGCTGAGCACGTCAACCTGTCCTCGGGGCGCCTTGGGGGACATCATTGACCGCTGGATAGGCAAGGTCGAGGACGCGCTCATCGATGCCGGCGCGGACGAAGATGCGGATGACTTTGACGCCAAGGTCCGGACCCGCATCGAAGAGGAGTTGCTCTCCCGGGCCAGCGGTCTGCCAGACGACTTTGTGCGCGTGATTCAGACCATCTTTGAGCTCAAGCAGAAGGGGGATCTGTCCAACGCTGGGGCTCTGCTCTCTTGGCTCGCGGGCAGTGGCAACGTCGCAGCGTCTGCAAAGCGCTTGGCCGCGGTCAAAGGCGACATCACCAGCAAGGTGGCCATGTCCTACCTGCATGGGATTCTCGTGATGACCAAGATGGCTGGCTACAAGGGCATGGTCATTGTGATCGACGAGGCCGAGACCATCCTGCGCATGCGCAAAGACGTGCGCGCCAAGTCCATGAACGGCATCCGGCAGATCTGCGATATGTCCGGGAGCTACCACGGGCTGCTGTGGATGTTCACCGGGACCAAGGAGTTCTTCGACTCCAGGCGCGGTGTGGCGGGTCTGGAGCCTTTGCATGACCGAATCAAGTTCATCGAGAACGGCGGCTTCTCCAGCAGGCGGCAGCCGCAGCTCAACCTCTCGCCCTTCAAAGAGAAACGTCTGTACGAGGTGGCCCTCAAGCTGCGCGATATGTACGTCACCAGCCTAAGACAGAATCCACCGGCGCCGGGCGCTGCCTCGACTCCAGCGGAATGGGAGGCTGCGCTGGATCGCCTGACGACCCTGGTCTCCGATGAGTACATCCGAATGCTCGTCAGCTTTGTCACGGCAGGCTTTAAGGGGGACGTTGGGGTTGTCCCCCGGCACTTCTTGCGCGAGCTCATCGTGACCATGGACTCCGTGGAGGAGTACCCCGAGTACGACCCCACCGAACAGCTCATGGCCAAGGGCTACAAGCCGGACCCCCGGGCAGCAGCCGAAGCCAGCGGAGAGCTCCCCAACGACGACGAAGACGACTCCCTGATGGCAGAAGAGGCGGTCTGGTAGCCCATGCCAACCACCTTCTCCCGCCTTCACCCACGGCTTCAGGATGCCATCGTTGCCCGGCTGGGCTGGTCCTCCCTGCGAGCGGTCCAAGACGAGGCTGGAGCCGCCATCCTGGACGGCTGCAACGCAGTGGTCTTGGCCCCTACCGCGGGCGGCAAGACCGAGGCCTCGCTCTTTCCAACGCTCTCTATGCTGCTCTCCAAGCCAACGGACAGCATCGGCGCGATCTACATCGCTCCGATCAAGGCGCTGCTCAACAACCAAGCAGACAGGCTGGGCCGCTACACGGAGATGGTGGGCTTGGACCGCATGGTCTGGCACGGTGACGTGGGTCCGGGACCCCGAAGGCGCTTTCTCAAGGAGCCCACCGAGCTCCTGATGACCACCCCGGAATCCTTGGAGGTCATGCTCGTCTCCAAGCGGGTGGACGCCGCCAAGCTCTTTGGGGACCTGCGCATCGTCATCATCGACGAGGTGCACGCCATGGCCGGGACCGACCGCGGCGCACACCTGATGAGTGTCATTGAGCGCCTTAGCGCCCTCTCTCAGAACGATGTGCAACGCGTGGGGCTGTCTGCCACCGTGGGGAACCCCAAAGCCATCCTGGCCTGGCTCAAGGGCACCAGCGCGCGCCCAGGCCTGGTGGTCGACCCACCCAAGCCTCCAGCGCGGCGCCAACTGCTTATCCTGCATCGCCCCGAGCTCCCCGAGCTCACCCGAGATGCATCCAAGCTGGCCAAGGGAAACAAGAGCCTGCTCTTCTGCCAGAGCCGCGCCATCACAGAGGCGGCCGCCGATGCCATGCAGAACAACGGGACCAACGTCTTTGTGCATCACAGCGCCATCTCCAAAGAGGAGCGGGAGCTGGCCGAGGGCAACTTCCACAAGGGCGCCAACGCCTGCATTGCGTGCACCAGCACCCTGGAGTTGGGCATTGATGTTGGAGACTTGGACAAGGTGCTTCAGGTTGAGGCACCTTCTTCCGTCAGCTCCTTTCTGCAGCGAATGGGACGCACGGGCCGCCGGGATGGACAGGCCGCCAACATGACCTTTCTGTGCACCGACCGCTTTAGCGTCTTGCAGGCGCTGGCTCTGATTGAGCTCGCCAAGCAGGGTTGGGTGGAAGACGTCGACGTACAAGACCGCTGCTGGCCCGTGTTGGTACATCAACTCTTCGCATTGTCCCTTGCTGGCGGCGGTGTCAGCGCCGAGGATGCATGGGAGCACCTGCAGAAGGTCCCCGACCTGTCCGGTATTCACAGATCTGAGTTCAACCGACTGCTTCGCTGGATGGTACGAGACCGCAGTCTGGACCACATGAGCGGCTTGTTGCTGCTCGGTCCCAAGGCCGAGAAGAAGTTTGGCCGGCGCAACTTCATGGAGCTCTACGCTGTGTTCAGCAGCCCCATGACCTACAAGGTGGAGACCGCAAACCGGCAGCCTTTGGGGACCTTGGGCCAGTCCTTTGTGGACCGCTTGGTGGAGGGCGCCAGCTCCTTCTTGCTTGCTGGGCGTGGTTGGACCCCCATCTTGATCAACCACAGTGAGCGCCTCATCGTCGTGCAGCCCGCTCCACGCGGGAAGATGCCCAAGTGGGGTGGGGCCACGCCTCAGTTCTTGGGTTTTCAGCTCTGCCAGACCATGCGGGAGCTTCTTCTGTCAGACGGTGGCAGCCCATTCCTGCACCCAAGTGGCTTGGCTGCCTTTGAAGAGCTCAGGGCTGACTTTGACGGACTGCTCGAGAGCCCCACCGGCTCCTTTCAGGATGACGACGATGCCATTCTGTGGTGGACCTTTGCCGGTGGCCGCATCAACGCCACCCTCATGTACGCCCTCCGTGCCTTGGGGAGCGACTGGAAGATCAGCTCGGACAACTTCCGCATCAAGATCAAGGGCGAGGGCCTGGGCATTGTCGCGCTGAAACAGCTCATCGAGCAGCTCCAAGACATCGAGGTCTGGCAGAACGAGACCCTCTGGCAAGAGGTCGCCACGGGCTTGCCCAACTTCCGCCTGAGCAAGTTCCAGCAGGTCATGCCCGAGTGGATGAGTCAGGAGGTCGTCGCCAACTTCCTGTTGGACCTGGAGGGCACCTGGCGCTGGGTTTCGCAGGGTGCTGCAGGGACCGTTGTGGGTGCGGTGCGGGTCACCCCCGACGACCTTGCTCCGGTGCCCGTCGAGGAGGAGCTTCCCGATGCTAGGTTCTTGCAGCCTGAGCGTCCTATTTACTGGGTACGTGACGAAGACACGCTCGAGCAAGTGTGTGCCGCACTGGGCCGGAAATCGCTCATCGCTTTGGATGTTGAGACGACGCTGCGGGACCAGAGCCTGTGTTTGATACAGCTTGGGGACGAGGAGACCAACTACTTGATCGACCCCTTTGAGATAAGCGACCTGTCTGCTTTCTCAGAGCTCATGGGGAAGGAGAGCACTCGAAAGCTGATTCACAACGCCAGCTTTGAGCGCAGGGTCCTGGGCGGGCTGGGTATTGAGATCCGTGGGGTGATTGATACGTTGAAGGTCTCCCGCGGTGAGCGGGGACGGAAGATTCCCGGGGGGCATAGTTTGGCTGTGGTTACGGAACGAGAGCTTGGGCTGCTGGTGGACAAGACGGAGCAGACGAGCAACTGGAAGCGTCGGCCGTTGTCGCGGAGTCAGGAGCGGTATGCGGCTGTCTCTTATACACATCTCCGAGCCCACGAGACAGGCAGAAATCTCGT
>CAJXRZ010000143.1 GCA_913060515.1 uncultured Pseudomonadota bacterium
GGGTGCCAGGGATCGGCGCGGTGGCGCTGTCGGGGGGGCAGAGATCGTGTCCGATGAAGGTGGCCTCGTTGGGCCAGAAGCTGTGTGTTGTCCAGGGACCCAGCGGGCTACGGGCCCAGCGCACCTCAACGAGGGCCGGGATGGCGTCGACCACCTCCTCCAGCTCGAGCATGAGATGGCGTTCGTGCCCGAAGTACATCAGCCCTTGGCTGAGCATGGGCCCGTTCCAGGTCCAAGAGAGCAGCCGACCTCCCAAGGGCGCGGCGTGATCCTCGGGGCCTTCGATGTTCAGGATGGACGCAGACTCTCCGGAACGCAGGGTGTAGGTGCCGGGTGCCAGCGGCTGCAGCGGGGTGACCTCGCGCTGGGAGCGCCCGTCGAAGGAGGGGCCCGGGGAGACCGTGATGGGGAGCTGGGTGCCGGCCGCGTCCAGCAGCAGAATCTCCTCCTCTCCATAGCCGCGGACCAGAGGCTGCACGTTGGGCGGGAGTGCCTGTTGGGTGCTTGGGAAAATCTGGGGATGGTAGGAGTCTTCGAAGACCAGGCAGACGGTGGCCTGGGCAGCGCTTAGACCAGCAAGGAGCAGGATCATCGGGGTCCGGGGGAGATGGGGCGACGTAGGCCAACGGGGCTGCGGTGCTTGGGCTTGCGGTCACGGTAGAGGAGGGCAGCGCTGACCAGGCCGAGCAGGAGTGGGACAAGGCCTATGCCCACGACCCTCAGCTGGCGCGCGGTTTCGGCCTGCTTGTCGTAGACGGTCTCCCCGACCACCTCAGGTCGGCTCCAGGCGGTCTTGTTGCCTGCAACGTCGATCCACCGTGCTCGGAACAGGGAGTGGTCGATCTGACCGTCGAAGTCTTGGGACAGCCAGGGCTCCATGCTTGTTGCATCTACGCGGTCAACCGAGGGTGTCGGCTCGTCTGGAGACCAAACCTGCAGCTGCAGAACCACAGCGTTTTGGTCTTGGGGTGTTGGGCCGGAGATTGCGAAGTGGAAGGACTCTGAGCCCTGCTGCCACGCCGAGTAGGTGAAGGTCGCGCTTCCATTTGGGGCGGTGTGGTCGAGACCAGGCTCCACGTGGAGGTAGGACTGGCCGTGCTTGGTGTGGAGGACGTAGTCCCCAGGAGCCAGGTGCTCTCTGGGGCGCAGCTGGATCCAGCCTGGGCCTTCTGCGCGTTCGGTGGCGACCACTTCTCCTCGTGGGTCGCTCAGCCATGCATGTTGGGCGTCTTGAGCCTTGCGGAGCCAGACCATCGGTTGCGCGTTCTGGGAGGCATTCTGGGTGCGCGGGGGCATCCCTTCCGTTGAGAGCCACGAGGCCAAGCTGGCATGGGTACAGAGCAAGAGCGGCAGCATGGGCTCTGTTGACCCCACCCTGCCGCTTTGGTTCCCTTGCTCTGCCTTCTACTCGCAGGTGGTCAGCGTCAGCGTCAGAGTCGGCTCCTTGCCGCTCTCGCTCTCGTCATAGAACTTGGCCCAAGCCTCTGCTTGGCCGCCGCTGCTGATGCCCAAGCTGCTGGTCTCCGTGTTCAAAGCCTGCTCCCACCTCCAGGTCTCCACGTCGATCTCGAAGTCCTTCCAGCTCTCGCTGCTCAGCGCGCCGCTGCTCTCGCTGACGGCCGTGCTGACGCCCACCGAGGGGGTGCTTGAGCTCCAGCTGCTGGCTGGCGAGGCCATGACGTGCAGGCTGGGGGACCCTTGAACGCCTGAGCTCTGTGTGTGCAGGCTCAGGTTGGCCTGGGTCACAAAGCTGCGTTCTGGCAGGCCGCTGAGGTCGAAGAGCAGCCAGGCCTCGTTGTGCTCTGTTGCGCTGATGCCGTCTTCTTCGACTGCGCTGCTGTCTGAGGGGTCCACGCTGGCGCTGGTGGTGGCGACGAAGCTCTCTACCGTCGAGGAGCAGGTCAGAATCGTGCTGGATACGGTCGAGACCGCGGAGAACTCTCCGTCGTAGGCGGTGACCATGCAGGCCCAATCCTCACCTGCACGGAGCAGGGCCGCGGGCACGGTGTCTCCTGCCAGAATGCTGTCGGCCTGGGGACCCAGGTAGGGCAGGCCGTCGCGGGTCCAAAGGATGGAATAGCTGAGCGTGTCGCCGTCGGGATCAACGCTTGGCCCCGGCATCTCGCACACCAGGTCGTCTACCTCTGACACCGCTCCACCTTCCGGTGTGATGAGCAGCGTGGGCTCGGAGGGGGCTGCGTTTGTGATCGAGGCTGTGAGCTGCCCGAACTCCGTGAACTCTCCGTCGCTGATCTCTACCTGGAGCTGTACTTCGTCTCCACGAACGGTCAGGCCGGCAGGGAGGGTGGGGCCCTCCGAGATCTGCTCTCCGTTGAGCCACCAAGCGTACTCCGCCAGCAAGGTGTCGCCGTCGGGATCGACCGCGGCCACCACCGCACGGATTCGGTCTGTGCTGTCCGGGTCCCGGGGCTCAAAGCCGACGGATACCAAGGTTGGCGAGGCGTTCTCGATCTGGGTGCGCGTTTGCACTGCGGCGCCGCTGGCGCTTCCGTCCGAGGGACTCAGGGTCAGGCTGACCTCGTCCTCGCGCCTAAAGAAGGCGGCGTCCAGGGTGGGGCCGGTGTGTACGGTCTCGCCATTGACCCGCCAGTCCACGGTGAAGGAGACCTCATCGCCGTCGATGTCTTCGGCCTCCACCTGGTAGCTCAGCTCGCTCTGGGTGCTGGGGGCGATCGGCAGGATGTCTGCGCGAAGGATGCTTGGAGGCGTGTTGCCGATGACCACCTCGGCGCTCACACCTGGCCCGCTGGCGTCCGCATCTACCGGCCACGCGGTGCAGATGACTTGGTCACCCATCGATAGGCCACCCTGCAGGGTGGCCTGCTCGCCTGCGACTTGGTCGTTCACCGCCCAGCTGTACTGCCAGCCGGCGGGATCGTTGTCCAAATCGCTGAAGCCCGCGGCCTCGCAGCTCAGGGTGTCGCCAGCGCCAGGGCTCTCCGGTGTGATGGAGGCGGACTCGGCGCTCGGGGCCGTGTTGACGATCGTGGTGCTGACGGAGAAGCTGGCCCGGCCGACGCTGACGATGGCCTCCCAGACCTCTCCCTTCTCGGTGAGGGTGGCGGGCACGACTTGGGAGTCGTCCAGTCCGGGTTGGGCCTTCCCGTTCACCGTCCACGTCACCGAGCTGACCTCGATGGCGCTGTCGTCTACGGACAAGGCCAGGTCGTCTTGGGTGCTGGGCGCCTGGGGGGAGATCTCCGCGATGAGGGTGTTGCTCCCACACGCCAGAAACAAGGATGAGAGGGCCATCAGAGGCAGAATCGAGGTCACGAAAACTCCATGCGTTGGAGTTCCTCTCGGCTCACTCTGGCCGGAAAGTTACCGCGCTTTCTTACCCTTCCGGTTCTTCAGAGACGCGTTTCGGGCGTCCTCTTCCCGCATCCGCTTCTTGGTGGCGCTCCAGGAGCAGATCGGGCACGTGCTCAGGTCGTGGTAGAGCGCTGGGCAGTACTGGCGACCGAACCAGATGATCTGCAAGTGACGGTCGTTCCAAGTCTCTCGGGGGAACACCGCCTTGAGGTCTCGCTCGGTCGTGGGGATGTTCTTGGCGGAGCTCAGCCCCCAACGGGCGGCCAGTCGGTGGATGTGCGTGTCCACGGGGAAGGCCGGGATCCCGAAGGCTTGAGCGACCACGACCTGGGCTGTTTTGTGACCCACGCCTGGCAAATTCTCCAGCTCTTCAAGGGTCTCGGGAATCTCTCCGCCGTGGCGTTCCATCACCAATGCGCCGAGCTTTGCCAAGTTCCTTGCTTTGGTGGGAGCCAGACCCAGCTGACGGATCAATGGGAGGATGCGATCCGGTCCCAAGGCGGCCATTTCTGCGGGCCCAGGCGCGGCCGCGAAGAGGGCTGGAGTGACCTCATTCACCTTTTTGTCGGTGGTCTGGGCCGAGAGCAAAACCGCGACCAGAAGCTCAAAGGAGTTGCGGTGGTCGAGCGGTATGGGCAACTCGGGATACAGGTCATCCAGCATGCGACCAATGCGATTTGCCTTCTCTTGTCGTCGCATAGCAGTAGACGCCTTCTCGAGTGTGAGTAGCTTCCTATGACCGCTGCACGGAACCAGCACATTTTGACTTCAATCCCCTACGCCAGCACTGAAGAACCGAAGGACCCCTCTCGCAAGGGAGGGACCCAGGTCAAAGAGCGGCCCAAGGTCAAGAAGCCCAAGATGTACAAGGTCCTTCTTCACAACGACCACTACACGACCATGGAGTTCGTGGTGTTCATTCTGCGAAACACCTTCCGCCGCACTGAGGCGGAGGCGACGCAGATCATGCTCCACATTCACCAAAATGGGATTGGCGTGGCCGGGATCTACAGCAAGGAAATTGCTGAGACCAAGGCGGAGAAGACCTTGAAGCTGGCTGAGGAAAACAACTTTCCCCTGCAGTGCACCTATGAGGAGGCCTGAGTGATCTCTCGTGAACTGCAAGTGACCCTGAACCTGGCGGTCAACGAAGCCCGCCGGCGGAAGCACGAGTTCCTGACCCTTGAGCATGTGCTCTTTGCGCTGCTACACGACAACCGAGGCCGGGAGATAATCCAGGCCTGTGGTGGGAACCGCAAGAGCATCTTGCGCGACCTGGAGGAGTACTTCGAGAACTCGATGGAGACCCTCCCCGAAGACGCCGAGGAGATGCCAGAGCAGACCTTGGCCTTCCAGCGCTCCTTCCAACGGGCGGCCTATCAGGTCCAGTCCAGCGGGCAGAAGGAGATGGACGCAGGCAACATCCTGGCCAGCATGCTGCGCGAGGACGACAGCCACGCCGTCTACCTCTTGGGCGAGGCAGGCATCACACGCCTGGACATCCTCAACTACATCAGCCACGGCATCCGCAAGGATGGCAGCGCCAGCGTCTCGCGTTCCAAGAACGCGACCACAGGTGGAAGCGGCAAGTCTGAGGAGGGCGAGGAGGGCTCCACTGAGAACCCTCTGGAAGCTTGGTGTACCGAGCTTGTTGCCGAGGCCAAGGAGGGTCGTCTGGATCCTCTGATCGGGCGCTCTAAGGAGCTGGAGCGCACCATCCACATCTTGGCCCGCCGCCGCAAGAACAACCCCCTGTTCATCGGCGAGCCCGGTGTCGGCAAGACGGCACTGGTCGAAGGCCTCGCTCAGCGCGTCGCCTCGGGCGAGGTCCCTGAGCTGCTCAAGGATGCCCGGGTCTACTCCCTGGACATGGGCTCCCTGCTCGCAGGGACCCGCTTCCGCGGTGACTTTGAGGAGCGCTTCAAGGCCGTCATGTCCCAGCTGGAGGATGACGAGAAGGCCATCCTCTTCATCGATGAGATCCACACGGTCGTGGGTGCCGGCGCCACCTCCGGCGGCAACATGGATGCCAGCAACATGCTCAAGCCATCCCTGGCCAAGGGCAAGCTGCGCTGCATGGGCTCCACCACCTTCAAGGAGTACCGCAAGAGCATCGAGAACGATCGGGCTTTGGCGCGCCGTTTTCAGGCAGTGACCATCGAGGAGCCCAGCCTCTCAGAGACCATTGAGATCCTCAAGGGGCTCAAGCCTGGCTACGAGAAGCACCACGGCGTGACCTACACCGACGGTGCCCTCGAAGCGGCCGCCAAGCTCTCCGACAAGCACATCCGTGACCGCTTCCTGCCCGACAAGGCCGTGGACGTCATGGACGAGGCCGGCGCGGAGATCCAGCTCAAGGTCGACACCACAGTTGTGGATGTGGACGTGGTCGAAGGAACCATCGCGCGCATGGCCAAGATCCCGGCCAAGAGCGTCTCGATGAATGAGCAGAAGCAGCTCGAGAACCTGGGCGAGCGCCTCAAGGCGGTCATCTTTGGTCAGGACACCGCCTGCGAGACTGTGGCATCCGCTGTGAAGATGTCCCGCGCTGGCTTGGGGCACCCCGAGAAGCCCATCGGCTCCTTCGTCTTCGCCGGTCCAACCGGTGTGGGCAAGACCGAGCTGGCCAAGCAGCTGGCCTTCAACATGGGCGTGGAGTTCCTGCGCTTCGACATGTCGGAGTACATGGAGCCGCACACCGTCTCCCGTCTGATCGGCTCGCCTCCGGGCTACGTCGGCTACGACGAGGGCGGACAGCTCACCGACGCGGTCACCAAGCACCCTCACTGCATCGTGCTTCTCGACGAGATTGAGAAGGCCCATCCCCGCATCTACAACGTGCTGCTCCAGATCATGGACCACGGCACCTTGACCGATGCTCAGGGCAAGAAGACCGACTTCCGCAACGTCATCTTGGTCATGACGACCAACGCTGGCGCTGAGGAGATGGCCAAGGGCTCGATGGGCTTTGTCTCGGGTCGCGCCAAGGACAAGGGAGAGGAGGCCATGAACAAGGCCTTTAGCCCCGAGTTCCGCAACCGCCTGGACTCGGTGGTTTGGTTCGATCGTTTGCCACAGAAGGCGATCTTCCGGGTCGTAGACAAGTTCATGATCGAGCTCGAAGAGCAGCTTGGCGAGCGCGAGGTCAGCTTCAAGCTCTCTCCAGCGGCGCGCAGCTGGCTTGGCGAGGAGGGCTACGACGAGGCCATGGGCGCTCGCCCCATGGCGCGCACCATCCACAAGCACATCAAGGAGCCTCTCGCTGACGAGATCCTCTTCGGAAAGCTCAAGGATGGTGGCGTGGTCAAGATCGACGTCTCCAAGGACAAGAAGAGCTTGGTATTCAGCTTCCCGCCGAAGGAGTTGTCGGGTAAGCCCCGCGCCGCTCTGACTGGGCCAGCCGAGTAGTTCTCTTTCCCTGTCACAGGAGCCCGTCCGCACGCGTAGTGTGGGCGGGCTCTTGTTGCTCTGGGCCCGTTGACACCCCCTTCACTTCCGCTCTATTCTCGCTTCTTGGAGGACTCCTGATGATCCTGGCCCTGAGCATGCTCTTGGCGTGTACGAGCGACGATCTGCCTAGTGGCATCGACGACACACAAGATACCCAGCCGGTCCTCGAGGACTTGGACGGACCTGCGATTGAGCACGAGCTTGTCGCGAGCCCACAGCTTGTTGGCGAGGACATCTTCATCGAGGCCTACATCACCGACGATACGTCGGTGCTCATCGCCGCAGTGAAGTACCGCCGCCAGACCGCTGAGCAGTGGGAGAACGGAAGCATGGCCTTGATTGACCCCGAAACGGGACTTTACAAGGGCAAAATTAGCGCAGCGGACCAGGGTAGCAGTGGCATGCACTACTACTTCGAGGCCGTTGACACCTTGCAGAACACCTCCGTGTGGCCCGAAGCGGCTCCGGAAGAGTTCTTCAAGTTTGACCTGTACGAGGAGTAAGCCATGTTCGCTCTACTGATCGCTTCGATGGCGTGTGTTCCGGACCAAGAGATTCGTTCCCTGAACGATCCACCCCCGGTCACCCCGACTGCAGCTGACCTCACCGGTCGTGTTTGCGACCCCACTGGCTACACCTGGCTGGAGGGCGCACAGGTCTACGCCAACCTCTTTGACGACGATGGCGCGGTCATGGACGTACGCATGACCACCACGGACGCCGAAGGCTACTGGACGCTGCTGGACGTGCCTGCTCACTACACCGTGGACGTGTACGTGCAGAAGGGCTCCACCATCATCGAGGAGCACAGCCTGGATCTGGTCGCAGACCGGCTCAACGAGATTGAGCCTCCGGCCTGTCTGGACCCCAGCACTCTGGACATCATCGTCGTCAGCGGAAACTACGACGACTTTGACCGCGTCCTCGAGAAGATGGGCATCAACGACTACGCCAGCATCGACGGGCGGGATCAGAACGAGCTGCTCTCCTTCCTCTCTTCCCCCGAGGACATGGCCGAGTACGACCTGATCTTCTTCAACGGTGGCTTCGTCGAAGACGGCGTGATCTATGATCTGAAGAACCCCGGGAACACCGATGTGGTCGCAGTCCGCGCCAACATCAAGGACTTCGTGGTCAACGGTGGCAACATCTATGCCTCTGACTGGGCCTACGATGTGGTCTCGCAGATCTGGCCTGGAAAGGTGGACTTTGTCGGCGCCGACGAGAAGCCGGATGCCGCCCAGAAGGGAACCTCCCAGAGCGTCAATGCTGCCGTGAACAACAACGCCTTGGCTGAGTTCATGGAGATGGAGTCTCCCTACACGCCAATCGTGTACGACCTGCCCGTGTGGCCGCCCGTTGTGGCGACCTCGGCGACGGTGTCCAACCACTTGGTGGCCAACGTGGAGTACCGCGAGGGTGACCTGGTCCAGACTGTGACCAACAGCCCGCTTCTGATCTCCTTCAATGGTGGCGGTGGCCGCGTCGTGTATTCCAGCTTCCGCTTGGTCTCCAACGACGACGACGACATCATCAAGGTGATGAAGTACGTGATGTTCGCGCTGTAGTTCTGTCGCGCCTCCGGCGCCGACGAGCGGCCTTCGCCTCTATCGAATGCATCTCGGCGCGTCGGCGTGACCTGCGGTCCCACCTTTGGCTTTGTCGAAGCATCCGACTCCGGCCGCTGTGATTCTTGGGGGGGAAATTCCCCCCCAGCCTTCGGCCCCCCCTGTTGAGTCGTGTTGAAGGGGAGTGGGTGTTCTTGGAATGAATGCTCATTCTGTTGGGGGGACACCCCCCCAGTGCCTTCGGCCCCCCGGTTGGGGAGATGGGCGAGAGAAGCGCTAAACAAGGGCCGCTTGGATGTCGCTTATGAGCGCGTCCAGGCGGCCTTTGTTGCTGAGGCCCTCGGGCATGACGATGCTGAGGTGTAGGCCTTGGCCATCTCCCATCAAGCCCACAAAGGCTGTGGTGTTGGGGCCGCAGGGGGGAATCCAGTAGCAGGTGCTGGGCGTGAACCCCGGCGCGGTCAGGGTCTGAAGGTCCACCCGGCCCAGATTGGAGAGCACGCCGGCGTTGGGGAAGCGGCTCTCGGCGAGGTCTGCCTGGGTGCGCTTTCGTACCAGCCCTGGAATGGCCCAGTGGGGCAGCCAGCGCACCTCTTGGGCCTTCTTGAGCCAGCCGTGGGCCTGCTTGCCTTCCAAGACGCGCTGCAGCTCTGCGTGGATCTGGTCCAGGCTCGCCTCGGCGGCCACCTCCAAAGAGGCGATGCCGGTCAGGTTGGCCGTACTGTGCTGTCCGGAGCGCAAGTCCACGGGCACGTCGAAGCGCAGAGTCTCGGCGCCGTGGCGGCCTCGGGCGTGCAAAGCGATGGCGTGGGCCAGTCTGGGCAGAAGGCGGCTCTGGGGGCCGGGAAGATAGACGTGGGCCCAGATCGGCCTCCCCCCTCCCTGATGTGTGCCCGTCGGCGCCGGATAGCGGCCTGGGGTGGGAGAAGGCATGCCCTGTTGAATCAAGCTGCGGTCGTCGATGTCATCTTGGCCCCCCAAGAGCGGCTCCCCGCGCCAGGACCGGAAGACCTCTTGGGCCATGTGCCAGAGCCCGCGACCGTCCATGAGGCCATGGTGGGCCGTGAAGACCAAGGTCGGACCCGGTGCCACGGCGAGCTGGAAAGGGGCACGTGGCATCCAGTCCAAGGGACCTGGTTGAGGAGCTTGTGCCAGGGTCTGGAGCGCGGGAAGGGGGCCTGCGGTCCAGCGCGGGGACCAGAGGCCGTGGCCCAACACCGCTCGCGCGCCTGGATTGGCTTTGGCTGCCGCGCTCAAGGCCGCCTGGAGCCCCTGTGTGGAGCCCTGGCCAGGGACCACGATGCTCAACGCAAAGGGCGCGCCTTCCGGGTCGGCGTTGAGCCAGATCCGCTCGGGGCCCGAGAGGCGTCGGATCACGCCTCGGAGGGCATCTCGAAGGTGCTCACGACGGAGCAGTCCCCGTTCAGGCAGCTCTCCAGCGTCCAAGTGCCCGGGGCGGCGCCGCGGTCCAGTTCGACCTGGAAGCGCGCGTTGCTGCGCCCAACGTAGCAACGGCCGGTGGCGGCATCGATGCGTCCGTCACACACCCGGTCTTGAATGCGCAGCTCGCCCTTGGCGTCCCGCCACTGCAGGTCCAGAGGCTCGGCGCCCACGTAGTCCCACTGCCAGTAGAGGTAGCCATCTTCGCCGGTCCACTGACGCAGGGTCTCCTGGGTCAAGGTGTCTTGGGTCGGAGTGCCCAAGCCGAGGGCCAGGGCCCCTTCTTTGATGGGCGCAGGCTCCGCCGCTTCCTTTGGAAGCTCAGGAGGCACGACCTGGCCGGGAGGTGCCACAGGGCTTGGGCTCGCCAGGGCGGTCAGGGCCTCGGGGCTCGGGGCCACGGGGGGGGC
>CAJXRZ010000144.1 GCA_913060515.1 uncultured Pseudomonadota bacterium
GAGATTTCTGCCTGTCTCGTGGGCTCGGAGATGTGTATAAGAGACAGGGTCTGGACGCAGTGCCCCATGTCAGCGACGAGGTGGCCTACACCCTGCAGTCCCGCATCTTCGCCGCGGGTGCACGCGTGGGGCCGCCTGGGGATGTTCCCAGCATGCTCACCTTGCCCTTCTGGGAGACCCGGCCGGTGAGCTACGCCATCTTCCCGCCCGGCTGGCCAGCGCTCTTGGCCAGTGGCGAGCTCTTCGGGGTCCCGTGGATGGTCAACCCCCTGCTCATGGCCCTGGTGCCTGCACTGAGCTGGGCCCTGGCCAGAGAGGCAGTGGAGGAGCCTGTTGCGCAGCTCGCGGCGGGAATCGCCACCCTCTCCCCGGGGGTGCTCCTGCTGGCCGGAAGCCGAATGGCCCACACCTCCGTGCTGGTGGCGCTCCTGCTGCTCGCCGTGGTGGTGACCCGCGCCCGCGACCACCTTGGCCTGTGGTTGATGGCGGGCGCTGCGGCTGGCTACACCGTTCTGGCGCGCCCCTTTGACGCCGCACTCATTGCCGGCCCGCTGCTCCTCGTCGGTCTGTACCGCGGCAAGGGCCCCGAGCGCCTGGCCCTGCTCATTGGCCCACTGGTGGGGACCGCTCTCCTCGCTTGGGACAACCACAGCCTGAGCGGCAGCGCGTGGGTCTTTCCGAGCGCCGCCTACTTCGACAGCTTGGCCTTTGAGCAAGGCCTCAGCGCAGGCTGCAACCGTTTGGGGTTTGGCGAGGACGTGGGCTGCGTGCGCACTCTGGGGACGGCCGGCCACACGCCTGAGAAAGCTCTGCACTTTGGCTGGTTGAGCCTGCAGCGCCTGGACAGACTGCTCCTGGGCTTGCCTGGGCTCGGCCTGGTCACCCTGCTGGGCGTTGCGGTGCTCAAGGAACGCGCGGTGCCGCTGCTGGTGGCGGTGTTGCTGGTGCTCGGCGGCTACGCCCTGTACTGGTCTCCAGGCGGGGCCTATGGCGCGCGCTTTTATCACAGCTTGTACCTGGTCCTTCCCCTGCTCGCGGCGGCAGGCTTGCACCGCCTCCTGGGGCGCTGGTCTTGGGCCGTGGTCCTTGGCGGGTGCACTTGGGGCGGGATCAACGTCGCCAGCGATTTGGCAGCGGAGCCTTACTGGTGTGTGGGCAGTGAGCTGAGCGAGAGCCTGCGCGAGGAGCAGATCAGCGGCGTGCTCTTCGTCAAGGCCATCGGCACGCGCAAGGTCTCCTGGCCCAGCCTGCTCATGGAGGACTTTGTCTGCACCCCCGAGCTGGTCACCCAAGATGCCTTGATGCACCTGGATCCCATGCACCCCACCGGCGGCCTGCAGCCCAGGCACGCGCTGTCCTCGGATGCGGAAGTAGAGACCTTCATGTCCATGCACCCAGAGGCCCAGAGATGGGCCGTAGGTGGCAACATCGCAGAGTCCACTTGGACCCTCTACCAAGACAGCCCCACTGGCTGGCAACCCATGGAGAGCCCCTGATGCGCATCCTCGACATCTCCCCCACCCTGCGGCCGGAGATCGCGGTCTGGCCAGGGGACACCGGGTTCTCAAGGGAGGTGGCCTTGAGCTTTGAGAAGGGCAACAACCTGGTGCTCAGCGGCATCACCACCACCCTCCACGTGGGCGCCCACACCGATGCGCCGAATCACTACCACCCCAAGGGCCAGGCCATGCATGAGCGCAGCCTGGAGCGCTACCTGGGGCCCTGTCAGGTCATCGCGGTGGACTGCGCGGCGGGGACCCGAATCCAGGTCGCCGACCTTGGGGTGGAGATCCAAGCGCCTCGGGTGCTCTTCAAGACCGGGAGCTTCCCGAACCCTGAGCACTTCAACACCGACTTTTGTAGCCTGAGCCCAGAGCTGGTGGCCCACTTGGCTCAGGCTGGGGTGGTGTTGGTGGGCTTGGACACCCCGAGCGTAGACCTGTACGCGGATCAGGCGCTGCTCTCTCACAACGCCATTCATCGCGCGGACATGGGCATTCTGGAGGGCGTGGTCTTGGACCAGGTGGAGCCGGGCATCTACACGCTCATCGCGCTGCCGCTCAAGATCGAGGGTGGCGATGCCAGCCCGGTGCGGGCGGTTTTGGTCGACGGGGCCATGAGCTAGTCGGCCAGACAGCCCTCGGCCCGGAGCTGGTGGTAGGTGCCCATCCAGACCGCAGTCATCTGGCCCACCGTCTCCTCCGGCCAGCCTTCCCGGTTCTGATCGACCGTCTTCAGGTCCCGCCCCAGATCACCGAGGGCCTCGCGGCAGTCCTCGCTCTGCCCCTTCCGAACGCTGTTGTGGGCTTCTACCCCCCGCAACAGCTTCAAGACGTCATCCAGTGAGCCGTACCGGGCAGGCTCGCCTACGAGGCAGCCAAGGTCCTTCATCGGCGCATAGGCCGTGTTGCCCCGCATCAAGTGGATGAGCATCCAGGTGTGGTCCTCCTGGGCGGCCTCTTCTTGGTACTGCACCCACTGAGAGCGCGCTCCGGTGGCGGCCTGCTCAAAGCGGGCGCAGTTCAGGCTCTGCAAAGCCACCCGACTGGGGTCCCTTGCGGCCAAAGCCTGCATGAAAGCCAGCCCCTCGGCGTCTGTCTGTCCATAGAGCGTGGCAGTGGCTTGGTCCCGGCGCTCCGCCTCGAAGACCACCTCCTCGAGCAGCTCCAAGGCCCAAGACTCCAGCTCCGCCTCGTATGGCGAGGCCTTGCCTGGGTTGACCAGGCGCACGCGGTTCAACAGGCGCTCACTGCGGCGGGCCAGCTCCTTGCTGCTGCCTTGAAGCTGGGCCGCCCAGATCAGCCAGAGGCCCTCCAGCTGGTCGCCCAGTCCGGGGTCCTCGTCCGTGGGCGCCAGCACGCCGCGAGACTTCATCTCCGCGCGCAATCGGTCCAGCTCTGCCAGCGCATCTTGGGGCGACATGCAGCGCTGAACGCTGCTGAGGTACCCGGAGTTGGGGTCTCGGTAGGCCGTGCTGTGAAAGTCGGCCCATCCGCCGGTTCCTGTGCCCAGCAGAAACTCCTCGCTGCTGCCGAAGCTCTTCAAGGCCCGCTCAGGATCGCGCTGGGCCACTGGGGGACCACCCCCGTCCTCGCTGTAGGCCACAAAGGACCACTGCGCTTGCAGGGTCTCAAGCTGGGTGTCCAAGGCGTCCGAGACTCTGAACTCACGCAAGGGCACTTCGACCTTGTAGTCCTGGCTCTCCAGGTAGCTGCGCATCTCCTCGGCCCGCTTGCAGTCCTGCCCCTCGTTCTCCAGAGCCGCCAGCCGCAACACAAAGGCGGCCAAGTCCTTCTGGGCGAGGGCTTTGGGGTCCAAGCCCTCTGTGGCCAGGAGCACGCCCTCGTTCATCTGCCGGTACGCGGTGTCGTATTGGATGCCGCGGGCCTGGGTATAGGCCGCCATGGCTTGCTTGAGTCCGGCCAGCGCCTGCTGAGCTTGCTCAAAGCCAGGGTCTGCGCGCAGGGCCTCTTGGTAGGCGCGCTTGGCGGCCTCCAGGTCTCCGGCGGCCTCTTGGGCCAGACCGGCACCATAGGCAGAGAAGGCCCCGAAGGACTCGGTCGGGGCGCTGCTGTAGAGCGCCCGGCGGTTTCCAGCGCTCAGCTCCAGCTCCAAGCCCTCGACCAGGCCGACCACCAGCTCCTTCTCCACGCTCACAAAGTCCGAGATCTCGCCTTGGGCGGCCTGGGCCAAGATGACCTCGCCGGTGGAGACCTGGACCACCCGTGCATCGAGGAGGAAGGTCTGCTCGACCACCGAGTAGCTCCCGAGCAAAAGGGTCTCCGCTCCCACCCCCTTGCCGACCAGGGCGACGGTCTTGGGGTCCAAGAAGGAGCCCTCCGCCAGCTCAAGCTCGGCCAGGACGCTGTCCAGCTGGGCGCGCTCCACAAGGCTCAAACCCTGGACCCCAGCGAGGTCAGAGACGAGCATGCCAGAGAGCCCAACGCCCAGACCCAGGTACTCCTGGCTGCCAGCACCTTGCTCCAGCGGCAACACCGCCAGACGCATCTGGGGGGCAGGCTCTGGGGCCGAGCTGGTGCCTTGGCCGAGTAGAAGCAGGGTCCACATCATGGGGGGTTGATGCAGCCCATGTTGTTGAGCTGGTGGTAGGTCAGCAGCACGCCGGCGAGCACTTGAGGCTCGTGGGCCGTGCCGGAGAGATACTGAAGGTTCTGCTCGTAGCTGTCCAAGGTCATGCCGAAGCTCCCGCCAAAGGACTCGCAGATCGTGTCATCGGGGGGGATGGGCGTGCGCTGGTAGGCATCGTGGGCGCCGCGCATCATCGGCATCACTTCCGCGATTCCCTCGTAGCGCGCTGGCTCTCCGACCACGCAGCCCATGTCCCGCATCGGCCCGTACAAGGTGGCTGCTCGGGACATGTTGGTGCGCATCCAGAACCAGTCTTCTTCCAGCTCTTCCTCGCGGTAGCTCTTCATGTTGCTGCGCACCGAGCTGTGCTGGGAGGTGAACCAGTAGTCGCAGGCCGGGTCGTCCATGACCACCACTGCGGGGTCCTTTCTCTCGTAGCCCTCCAGGAAGGTGAGCATGTCCTGCTCGCTCAGACCGTAGAGGCTGGCGTTGAACTGGTCGCGCCACTTGGCCTCGCGAACGACGGTCTCCAGCACACCCAAGCCCCAGCGCTCCAGGGCCTTCTCTTCTTCACTGGCGGTGGCCGGATTGGAGAGCTCCACCACGCTCAGGAAGCGCTCACTGCGTCGACCCAGCTCTTCCGATGCGCCCAGAGAGCGGGCGGCCCAGACCAGCCAGAGGCCCTGCATCTCGTGATCCAGCGTGACCGCCCCGCTGCGGTGGCCGCTGAAGTCCGAGAGCCCAGCCCTCTTGAGGTCCGCGCGCATGCGGTCCACCTCGTCGACCAACTCCGTGCCCTCCATACAGCGAGAGGCGGAGCCAAAGTAGCCCGTGGACGGTTCAAAACGCAGCACGTCGTGCCACTCATTGGCGAAGAGAAAGCGGTGGATGTTCCTAAAGTTTCCAGCGCTGCGACTAGGGGATTGCTGGGCCATCATGGGCCCGCCGGCGCCGTGGTCGTAGCGCACCATGGACATGTCCTCGGCCACCTTGCCCACCTCAAAGGAGAGCACGCCGTTGGAGCGGCCCTGGGCATCCTTGCCGGGCAGACGCTCGGGCTCAGCGACTTGGAAGTCCACCAGCTCCAAGTAGGCCCGCATCTCGGCCATACGCTGGCAGTCCATGCCCTCGTTCTCCAAGGCCGACAGGCGCACGGCGAACTGGCTCATGGCCGTCATGTCCAGCTGGTCCTTCTTCATCTCCCGCATGTCGGAGGTCTGCTCCAGAACGCGCAGATTCATGGCCCGGTATGCGGTGTTGTACTTGACGTTTCGGTCGGCCAAATACTCGGCCATCGCGGCCTTCACCCCGGCCAAGGCCGAGCGGGCCTCGGCAAAGTCTGGGTCGGCGGCCACAGCACGCTCGTAAGCACCCCGTGCGGCCTCCAGGTTGCCGGCGTCCTGGGCCTCAATGCCCTCGCCGTAGGCCGTAAAGGCTCCAAAGTCCTCGGTCGGGGCGACACTGTAAAGCTGTCGCTTCAGGGAGCTGGTCAATGAGACCGCCAAGCCCGTGAGCAGGGACTCCACCAGGTCCTTCTCCACACTGACAAAGTCCGTGATGAGGCCGTTTGCGTCCGCCGCCTTGTAGATCTCCCCTGACTCCACGGAGACCACCCGGGCGTCCAGAACGAACTGCTCCCCTACGACCGAGAAGCTTCCCGCGAGCACGAAGCGCGCCCCCACACCCTTGCCGAGCTTCTGCGCGCTCTTGGGGTCTACAAAGTCGCCGCTGTTCAGCTCCAGCTCGTCCAGCAGGGCTTGGAGGCGCTCGCGCTCTACCAACTTGATGCCGGGCACAGCGGACAGATCGGTGACCAGCATGCCCGCCAAGGCCTTGCCCAGTCCCGCGTACTCCTCAGAGGCAGCGGCTTTGTCCAGAGGCAACACCGCAAGGGTCATCTCTTCGGCCAGCGCGGGGCTGGAGAGAAACAGGGTGCCCAGCAACAGGACCAGGGTGCTCATCCATTTTCTCAAGATTCCTCCACGACGCGGCGACCCACGAGTTTGCCTACAACATTGCGCAGCTGCTCGTGATTCCAACCGGGTGGCTCTTGCCACGCTCCTTGAACGAGTCGCTGCAGGCTGGCTTTCACTGCCAAGCCCAAAGCAGCGCCCACGCCGGTGTGTACCTTGACCACCAAGGCCCCTCGTCTCTCGGGAAAACCCATGCAAAACAAGGCTTGTGCGCCGATCTTTACGAACATCGACTCTTTGGCGCCCGCCATGATGTCCTCGTCCAGGCGATCTGTGCCAGATGTCAGGTGGGGGTGCTTCTCCATGGCCTGCCGGATCCCCCGCATGACGGGATCCGGATCCAGAACCACCCCCTGCCAAACCCGCGCCATCTCCTCCAAGCTCATCACCCAGCTCGGCACCCCACAACCATCGGTGGCGAACTCAGGTCGGCTGCCTCCAAGGGTGAGACGGGCACGGATGTCCAGCTGAAGCGGGTGATTGGGATCCCGATAGTCCGCATCCCAGCCCTGCGCTCTGCTCGCGGCGGCCATGAAGGCGTGCTTGCCCGAGCAGTTGTTGTGGAGCACCGAGGGGCTCCGGCCGCTGAGGATCAGAGCGTGGTGCGAGGGCACATGCAAGGGCGCGTGGGCACCGCAGAGCAAGCAGCTCTGCTCGAGGCGGAAATAGCCCATCACCTGCTCCACCAGCGCCACATGCTCCGGCTGACCGGCGTGGGAGGCCGTCCCAACCGCCAGCACCTCCGAGGGCAGCTCTGGGTCGCCGAGGGCCTTTAGACTGGCCCGGAGTTGCACGGGCTTGGCGGCCGAGCGGAAGGGCGTTCGGAAGGGCTCTCCCCACAGGCGCACGCCGCGCGGTCCAGACCAAACGGCCGAGAAGGGATGAACGCTGTCGGTATAGTCGCCGCGAAGCTGACGGATGGTAGGCATTGCCCCTTCAGCCTACCGCAGCGCTAGCCTGCGGGCATTGACCCACGGCCCCAAGTGACTATCAGGGGGGCCCGACCCGCGACTCTGCCCCTGGAGGGCCCCATGCAGTCCTTGCGAATCGATACCCTGCCCACGCCGAACCCTGACGCCATGATGTTCAAGGTGGAGGTTCCCCTCGTGGAGCGCGGAACTTTCGAGTTCAACGCACCAGAGAAGGTCGGCGAATCCGCCTTGCCCAAGCGCCTCTTTGCCATCGCTGGCGTAGACCAAGTGCTGGTCACAAGCCGCTTCGTGACCATCAACAAGGCCACCGATTTGCCGTGGCACGACTTGGTCAGCAACATCAAAGGCGCCATCCGCGCGCACGTCGACTCCGGAGATCCCGCGGTCGAAGACCAACCCGAAGTCACCGCACTGGTCACCGACTCCGAGCTCGCCCGCCAGATCGTCGAACTCATCGACGAAGAGGTGCGTCCGGCACTGGCCCAGGATGGCGGCGACGTGCAGTTCGTGGGGTTGACCGCCGACAACGTGGTGCAGCTTCGCCTCATCGGCGCCTGCTCCTCCTGCCCAAGCTCCACGGCGACCCTGGCCTTTGGCATCGAGCGCCTGCTGGTCGAAGAGTTCCCGGACATCCAGGGTGTTATCCAAGTGTAAGGATTCAGGGGATATGCTGGGGGCATGTCCTTTCTCTTTGTTCTGGCTTGTCTCTCCCCGCTCCCCGTTGAGGTCTTGGTCGACGACGACCTAGACGGCTACTTCGCCGACGAGGACTGCGACGATGGCGACCCCAGCGTCTTCCCTAGCGCAGAAGAGATCTGTGATGGCTTGGACAACGACTGCGATGGGGACATCGACGAGGACGGGCTGACCCGCTTTTACCCCGACGCTGACAACGACGGCTACGGAGAAGCGGGATCGGTGGGGGAAGAGGATTGTGGCATTGAGCCAAATCGCGCCACAAACGACGAAGACTGTGACGACACCGACAGCTTGGTGAATCCACTGGCAGACGAGGTCTGTGATGGCGTGGACAACAACTGCGATGGCACCATTGACGAGCCCGAGGCCATCGACGCCTTGGACTGGTTCCCCGACGAGGACGCCGACGGCTACGGCGACCCCCTGGAAGGCCAACGCACCTGCGATCCAGAGCCGGACTGGGTTCAGGACGACCAGGACTGCGATGACTTGAACCCCGAGGTCAACCCTTCCGCCGACGAGGTCTGCAACGGCCTGGACGATGACTGCGAGGGGGGCGTGGACCTGGACGCCATCGACGCCCTGAGCTGGTACGCCGACACCGACTCCGACAGCTTTGGGGACCCAGCGGAGCTCTTGCTCTCCTGCACTCAGCCAAGCGCCTACGTCGCCGACGACACCGACTGCGACGACACCACGGGCAGCACCTACCCAGGGGCCGAAGAGAGCGTCGCCGACGGGGTGGACAGCGACTGTGACGGACAAGAGCTCTGCTACGCCGACAAGGACTCGGACAGCTGGGGCGATGAAGAGGTGGCCTCGAGCGACCTGAGCTGCTCAGCTGAAAACCTGGCCAACCAGGACGGCGACTGCGACGACGGGGACGCCTTCACCTTCCCTGGCTCCTCCCCCAACGACTCCAGCACAAGCTGCATGACGGACGCGGACGAGGACGACTACGGCGACGCATCACCAAGCTCCGGCGTGACCGTCGGCACCGACTGCGATGACACCGACGCCGCCGTGAACACCGCGGCCACCGAGATCACCGGCGACAACGTGGACCAGGACTGCGACGGCGGCGAGATCTGCTACGTCGACAGCGACGGCGACGGCCAGGGAAGCACAAGCACCGTGGTCTCCACCGACAGCGACTGCCGGGATTCTGGCGAGTCCAGGAACACCAAGGACTGCGACGACGGAGACGCCAGCGTCTACCTGGGCGCGACGGAGACCGTCGGCGACGAAGTGGACAGCGACTGCGACGGCGGCGAGCTCTGCTACACCGACTCGGACAGCGACGGCTACGGCAGCACCGTCACCCTGAGCAGCACCGATGCCGACTGCAGCGATAGCGGCGAGTCCACCAACGACGAGGACTGCGACGACGCTGAGGCCCTGGCGAATCCGGGCGAGACCGAGATCTGTGATGACGGCATCGACAACGACTGCAGCGGGGAGTTTGAGGATTGCGGGCCTTATGGCAGCTTCGATGTCGACGGTGGCGACGTGCTTCTTGAAGGCAGCTACAACTACGACAAGGTCGGTACCCGTCTCGCATCCGGAGACTTTGACAACGATGGGCAAGATGACCTGTGGGTCGGTGCTCAGGGCTTCGACAACTCCACGAGCTACACCTACCGGAACCTAGACCGCGGTGCAGCGATGCTCCATCTCGGCCCGATCACAGCGGACGCCGACCCCTACACGGGTGCCGACGCCGTCTACTCCAGCTCAACCAGCTACTCGTATCTGGGCCAAGACATCGCCGTAGCTGACATGAATGGCGACGGAAAAGACGACCTCATCATGAGTGCGTTGGATGGCCCAAACAGCAGCTTGGACAGCTATGATGGTGCAACGTACATCTGGCTCGGCCCCATCACCTCCAGCGCCAGCACGCCGTTCACCTTTTCGCGGACCGAGGCATAGGTTGTGTAGCTGCTCATCCGCCAGCCGCGGAACGGTATCCGGTTTTCCAGCCGCATCACCGCCTCGCCCTGCAAATAGGCGTCGGGTGGCAGGGTGCTCCAATCGGCAGTGGCCTTTATGGCCCTTTCGATGGCGGTTTGCGGCGTGGTATCGGCAAGGGCGACTCTGTTGCGCTGATTGCGCCCAACATTCCTGAAGCACTGGAATGTGCGCTGGCGATGCCGTTGATCGGGGCTGTTCTGAATGCCAACAACACCCGCCTCGATGCGGCGACGATTGCCTATGTCCTCGAACACGGTGAGGCCAAGGCTTTGCTGGTCGATACTGAGTTCTCAGCGCTAGCGGCTGAAGCGGTTGCACAAATTGGCCTCGATCTGCTGATCGTCGATATCGAAGACAGCGAAGGGCCCGGCGGCGACAGAATTGGCAGCCTGACGTACGATGACCTTCTGGTCGAAGGTGACCCCGACTTTGCTTACTCCTGTCTCTTATACACATCTCCGAGCCCACGAGACAGGCAGAAATCTC
>CAJXRZ010000145.1 GCA_913060515.1 uncultured Pseudomonadota bacterium
GAGATTTCTGCCTGTCTCGTGGGCTCGGAGATGTGTATAAGAGACAGGGACTCTACTGGGCCGACACAGGAGATCGTGGAGACCACAGCCTCTCCCTTGGAGACCACCACGCCAGCGAAGTTGTTCGCCTCCGCGTTGGCGCCGCCTGCACCCGCCATCTCCAAAACCTGGAAGCTGTGGCTCTCTCCAGCGAAGCTCACGCCGTTGCCGCTGGCCGAGACCGTCGTGGGCTCCTCGTAGGTCCAAGACGGAGTGACGCCCTCGCCGGGGTACTCCTTCTCGATGGAACCCAGGGCCCCAAAGCGGTAGACCAAGCTGCCTTCTTCCTCGCACAAGGCCAAGGTCTTGCCTCCAGCCACGGCGCAAGAGAAGCGGGTGGCGTCGGCACAGTGCTGGCGGGGCGCTCCCTCCACGTCGATGACGGGCTCGAGTTGGGCTGGAGCCGAGACAGGCTCCACCACATGCTCGGTGCCTCCGGAACAGGCCAGGACGGACAGGCCAAAGGCGAGGATCAACCCACAAGAAGGGAGCGCGTAGAGGGACCTCACTTGGGCATCACTTCGGCGAGCTTCGCCCAGTTCGTGGTCGGCTTGCCCTGGCACTCGTGGTGCGCCAGGATGCTCTCGTCCGGAGCGGAAACCATCACGCCCGAGCCAATCTCTGGCAGCTCCGAGACCAACATCTGGTTGTCGTGCATGGTGAACTTCAGAGTCTTTCCGTCCGGAACCTCCATGAGCACCCAGTTCGGCGTCATGTCGGGGGCCGGGTACTCCGCTTCTACATCGCCCAGAGCGCCAAAGCGGTACACCATCCAGCCGTCCTCGTTGCAGACCGCAGCGTGCTTGCCGTCTTCGACCTCGCAGTGAAAGAGAATCTCCTTTTCACAGTGCGAGCCCGGGTTGTCTGCGACCATTCCTGCCGGATCGATGTCCGGGGTGACGGGCTCGACATCGGGGCCAGTGGTCGGCTCACTGACCTCGCCGCCACCACAAGCGAGCATAAGGACGGCAGCGAGGGGGAGTAGGCGCTTGAGCATGGACGTTCCGGGTTCAGGATTGCTCTTGCTCTAATACGCCATCCCCACCCTGGAACCCTTCAGCGATCCTACTCCTCGTAGCTGTAGAAGCCCTGGCCGCTCTTCTTTCCGAGCTTGCCTTGGGCGACCATGTCCTTCATGATCTGCGGTGGCTTGAAGGCCGGGTTGTCCAGCTTCTCTGCCAGGTACTCGCCGATGTGCATTCGCACGTCCAAGCCGACCAGGTCCGTGAGCTTGAGGGGTCCGATCGGGTGGCGGTAGCCAAGCACCATGGCCGTGTCGATGTCCTTGGGGCTGGCCACGCCCTGCTCGACCATGCGGATGGCCTCCATGCCCAAGCACACGCCAAGACGGGAGGTCGCAAAGCCAGGAAAATCCTGAACTGTGATGCACTCCTTCCCGATGACTGCGCCCCAGGCCTTGCAGGTGGCCAACACCTCGGGACGGGTCCCTGGGTGCACCACGATCTCCAGCAGCTTCATGATGTGCACGGGGTTGAAGAAGTGCAGGCCCAGAACACGCCCTGGATCGCGCACCGCGCTGGCGATGCCGGCAATGGACAGGGAGCTGGTGTTGGTGCCCAGGATGCAGTGCTCCCCGACGTAGTCCTGAACCTCGGCGAAGAGGGCCTGCTTGAGCGCGAGCTTCTCTGGGATGGCTTCGACCACCAGGTCGGCACCCTGGCAGGCATCCTCCAAGTTCACGTGTCCGGTGATGCGCTCCAGAGCGGCGTCCCTGTCGGCGGCGTCGACCTTGCCCCGGGCCACGCCCTTGTCCAAGTTCTTGGCGATGCTGTCCAGGCCGTGGCGCAGGCCATCCTGGTTCAGATCGAAGAGGTGCACGGTGTTGCCGGCCAGAGCGGCGGCGTGGGCGATGCCGTGGCCCATGGTTCCGGCGCCGATGACGGTGATGGTGGACAGGGACATGCTGACTCCAGGTGTGGGCGCCGTTTAACGCGGGGACCGCTCAGGGGTCAGCGCTCGGGGGTCGGCGCGCGGAACTCAGGGCCCGGGCCTGCTCAGTCCCGACGACGACGCGCCAAGCCCGCACCCAGACCAAGCCCACCCACCACGCCCAACAAGCCCACCAAACCGCCACTGCAACCGGTGGGCTCTCCGCTCTCGGCCCGCTCCAGCCACACCGGGCTGCTCCAGGCCATCTCCCGGTCGCTCTGGGTGACCTCCAGCCACATGGCCAGCTCCTGGGGACCATCGGGCACCTGGGCGCTGCCTTGGGCATCCAGCTCAGCGGGCTGCCACGCGGCCCACTCCACGCCGCTCACTTGGGCACCCACGCCGGCGCTCACCAAACGCACCGACTCGATGGGCGCCGTGCCATGCACCTTCCACTCGATGCGGGTGTTCTTGGCCAAGAAGGCGCTGCCCATCGCGTGGGGCTCCTCCCCTTCCCAGGCCACGAGCTCCAAGAGGATGCGGGCCCCCGTCGTCGCGTAGCTGGAGCGATCGCTCAAGGCACCGAGCAGCTCGCTTGTGTTCAAGCTGGGTGCCAAGATGGCCGCCAGTCCCCCTGGGGTGTTCCTGGAGACCATGGGGTTGCCCAGCCAGCCATCGTGGTTGTCGGAGCTGGCGATAAAGCCCAAGCGCTGACCGGCGCTCAAGCCCTCGGGCACGCTGCCAGCCCGCTCCGGCTCCATGGAGTTGCCGATCTCCGAGAAGACCTCGGCGACCGGGCGCAGGACCTCGTCATTGGCCTCCCAGTCCGAGCCCGTAAAGCTCGGGGCATGAGGGATGGAGATCATGCGCTGGCCTGTCTCGGCCATGGTCTCCTCCATTCGAAGCCACAGACCTCGCTCCAGACCGGGCAACTCCTGCTCCATGAGGGGCCCTTCACAGCTCTCGTAGTAGACGTTGTGGTGGCCAGAGACGTCGTTCCCCATCCACTCAAAGCCCAGGAGCGCCAGGTAATCTCCGTCCACACTGTACTGCGCGCAGCTGCGCTGGACGCTCTCCCAGAGCGCCTCAGAGTCGATCTCGATGGGGTCACCCTTGACCGACTCGCAGCCAAAGTCCAAGCCCATCACGTCCCGGGCGTAGTCGTGGTTCTCATCGACCCAGCTGCCATCTTCAGCCGTGTAGGAGTGGCCATGGTGGGTGTGCAGGTCCCCCCAAAACACCCCCCAAGCCGGCGCCTCCTGGGTCACGCGCACCGGGTTGCTCCAGAGGCTCTCCCCAAAGGCGTCCACCGGTACCCGGAAGACCCCCTCCTGCTCGAAGGTGTGGGGGATCAAGAGCACGTCTTCCCCCTGGACCAGGTTCCCCAAGCGGTCCAGCGGCGAGACGCGCACCCACTGCTGGACACCGACCTGCGCCTGCGAGGCCATGGTGACGCTGACCGCCTGGATCTCCGACTCGGCCTCAAAGGCCAGCATCAAGGTCTCGATCTCGATGGCCTCGTCTGCGGAGGCGGGCCAATACGAGACCTTCAGCGGGACCTTCTCGTGGGCGCGGGCTGGAGTCTGCCAGCCGCAGTCTCCCCCTTTCTCCTGCGTCCCCAAGAGCACCCGCAGCAGCTGCTCGGGACCAAGGGTTCCCTCCTCGATGGTGACCAGGATCTGCCCTGGCTCGTGGTTGCGCGCGGAGTCCTCGGAGTGCAGCACCGAGACCCTCACGCCCTCGGGTGCGACGGCATCCACCCGACCAGCCGAGGCTGCATCAAAGTCCCTGGAGAGGGGCTCGCAGATGTCTGAGGGCCGGTGAGAGAGCCAACCCCACTTGTTCCGTTGCCCGTGGTAGACGGGCTCATCGACCAACACCACGTCCCCAGGGCCAAAGCCTTCGGGACCCGGTGTGATCTCCAAGACCATGGAGACCTTGGTCTGAATCGGGAAGCGGGTGGTCTCCAGGGAGACCGACTGGGCCCAAGAGGCCGCGCTGAGGATCAACCACATGGCGGCAACCTATACCCGGGCACGCTGGCCTGCTCAGAAGACCTTGGGCAACAGGTCGTCGGCGTAGCCCACAAAGTCAGCCTGCACGGCACCGAAGTGGTAGCCCCAGTACTGGTAGGCGACGGGTACGTTGGCAGCCAAGCCGGCCTCGATGGGCTGCTTTCCGGGCTGGAACTTGAGACCAAAAGTCAGCACATGGAACTGGAAGTTCGGGTAGTTCGGGTACTCACCAGAGAGCCCGTTTGCCTTGTAGTTCAGGCTGCCTTCGGCGAAGACGCTGACCACGTCGTTGGCTTGGTAGCGAATGTGCGCGCCGCCGATGTAGCGCATGGAGAAGGGCTCTCCACGGAGTTCCATGTCCACGCCGCCCTGGGCGACCACGTGCAGGCCACCGCCGACATCGAAGATCTTGCCAACAGCGAGCTGAGGGCGAACGCCGGGGTAGCCCGGGTCGGTGTTGTAGCGAAAGTCCAGCATGCCGGTGGCGATCAGGTCCAGGCGTGAGCTCTTGATGAAGGCGTACTTGGCGCCCACCTCAATGTTCGGCCCGGTGAGACGGCGGCGAACGCCAGCGTGAACGCTCATCTCGCGGGCCAAGGCCCACTCAAAGTCCACGGTGCCAGCCAAGTAGCTGGGAAAGCCCATCTCCACGGCGACGTGCGCGTGGGTACGTGGGTCGATGTTCTCAAGCACCAGGGGGCGTGCCATGCCAATCTCGCGATCCTTGGCATCCTTGTAGGAGCTGTTGGGATCGTCGATACGCTGACCGTAGATCTCCTCGGTCAGCTCATCCATGCGGCGCTCGATGCGGTCCCGGAAGAGCGTGTTGGGGTACTCCTCCATGTAGGACTCCCAGCTCAACAGCTCCTCTTCGGCGCCCAAGTCGTCCATGTTGTCGACAAAGTCGCGGTAGACGCCGACGTTGTCCTGGCCCTCGCCACCGATCTCGTCGTCGCCGAGCTCTTCCAGCTCGCCGTCAAAGTCGAAGTCGTCCTCGCCGTCGGGATCCCCGGCGAAGTCCAGATCGTCTTCGTCCAAGGGGAGCTCTTCGTCCAAGTCGCCGCCCTCGGGGGCCTCGAGGCGCTCAACTTCTTCGGCATCCTCGTCTTCTTCCTCGTCGAAGTCGTCGAGGTCAAAGCTGTTGTCCGAAAAATCGACCTCCAGCTCCTCTTCTTCCTCCTCAGAGCTTTCTTCCTCCTCCTCCTGGGCGAAGGCTGGCGTGGCGGCCAATGGGAAGGCGAGCAGGGCAAGCAGCAGGGAGCGGCGCATGAGCGGGTCCTTTTCCGAGAATCGGCGGAAGTCTAACAACGGCGAGGGCATTGGGGTGTCAGGCACAGGTCATGCGCACCCATCAGGAGGGCTAGAGCAGCCTACTCCTCACCCTCATCAGCTTCGAACTCAGGGCGAGCGACATCCGCGACGCGCTGCACCAGAGTCTCATCTTCGACCGGGGCGAAGCTCTCCGCGCCGTCCTCGTCCACGTCGTAGTGGAAGATGTAGACGTCCATGGGGTCATCGTCGCTGCCGTCCATCTGGTCCGCGGGGGTCAGCAGGGCAAACTCACCCTCTGGCTCCAGCTCCACAATGCCCAACAGCACGAATTCGACTTCGTTGCCCTGGGAGTCCACCAACACGATGCTCTCGGAGGTGTCGTTCTCTTCGGTGGTCGTCTCTTCACTCATGGTCTCGCTCACTTTCTGCCAAGGGGGCAGCGGGAGGGGGGGAGCTCAGCCGTGGCTGCGCTCAAACTCGGAAAGGAAGTCCACCAAGGCGGTGACGCTGTCCATCGGACAGGCGTTGTAGATGCTCGCACGGAGTCCACCGACGGAGCGGTGACCCTTGATGCCGGAGAAGCCTGCGGCCTCGGCCTGGGCGATCAAGGTGGACTCCAAATCGCGCTGGCCCAAACGCCAGGTCACGTTCATCTGGCTGCGTGAGCCAGGCAGGGCATGTGCCTCCCAGAACTCGCTGCCATCGAAGAGATCGTAGAGGGCGTTGGCCTTGGCCGTGTTGCGCTCTGCCACGGCTTGCAGGCCCTGCTCCTCAATCCAAGCGAACACCCTCTCCAAGGTGTAGATCCCAATGGTGTTCGGGGTGTTGAAGAGCTGCTTTTTTGCAGCGATGTGGGTGGCCCACTTGAGCATCGTCGGGGCGTCTGAGGCCGCGGCGCGCTCTTGGGCAGCAGGACTCAAGGTCACCAGGGTCACACCGGAGGGGCCCAGGTTCTTCTGAGCGCCCGCGTAGACCACGTCGATCTTGCTGTAGTCCATGGGGCGCGAGGCGATGTCCGAGGAGGCATCACACACCAACAGCCCTGCGTGCGAGGCGGGCAGACCCGGGAACTGCGTGCCCGCGACGGTGTTGTTGGAGGTGTAGTGGGTGTACACCGCATCCTGGCTCTTGTCCCAGTCGGTGGGCACTGCGTTGTAGCCGCTCTCCTTGCCAGAGAAGGCCACGTTCACGGTGCCAAACCGCTTGGCCTCTTTGATGGCCTTTGCCGACCAAGTGCCCGTGTCCAGGTAGTCCGCCACGCCGCCCTGGAGCAGGTTGTTGGCCACCGCCAAGAACTGGCTGCTCGCGCCTCCCTGAAGGAAGAGCACCGAGTAGTCCTGGGGCAAACCCAGGACCCGACGTACCCGCGCCTGCGCGGTATCGACGATCTCGGAGAAGGCCGCCGAGCGATGGGACATCTCCATCAGGCCGATGCCTGTGTTCCCAAACTCAAAGAGCTGGGACTGAAGCTGCTGCAAGACCGACTCGGGCAAGACGGCGGGTCCGGCAGAGAAGTTGTGAATGCGGGCCATGGGGATCTCCAAGAGAGAGCAGGAAAGGGTTGGAGCTTAGGACAGGGCGACCAGCTGCGCGTCATACACAGCATCGGAGCTCTGTAGAGCGGCCAGCGCATCCGAGGACACCGGGGCGTCCAGCTGGATTCGAGCAAGGGCAGCCTTGGCGCCGGAGAACACGATGTTCTCCATTTGCTGCACGTTGATCTCGTTCTCACGAAGCAAGACCAGGACGTTGGCCAGCACGCCCACCTTGTCCTGATGCCGCACCACCAAGAGGTGGGTGGCCGGGGTCACGGTGCAGAGGTTCACGCAGTTGGGGGCATCGCCGCTGCGCTGCCACTCCAAGATCACCCGCAAGGCCTCGTCGGCCACCGCCTGCTGGGCTTGGTCGGTGCTCGCACCGATGTGGTGCGTGCCGTAGACGCTGCTCTGCTCCAACAAGGGATGCGTCCAGGGGCCGCTCTTGGCGCTGGGCTCGTTGCAGAACACGTCCAAGCCGGCGCGCAGGCCGCGCTCTTGCACGGCCCAGAGCAGGGCTTCCTCATCCACCACCGGACCGCGTGTCGTGTTCACGAAGATGGCCCCGGGGCGCAGGGCCTCCAGGATGGCGCGGCCGATCAGGCCCTTGGTGGAGGGACTCAGGTTGCAGTGCACCGTGAGGATGTCCGCCTGCCGAGCCACGTCGACACCACCCTCTGCAAAGCGCACGCCCATGGCCTGGGCCTTGGCGGGCGTGAAGCTGGGGGAGGTCGCGACCACCTCCATGTCAAAGGCCAAGGCGCGCTTGGCGACCTCCTGAGCGATTGAACCGGTGCCGATCAGGCCCAGAGTGCGGCCCTTCAGGCCCGCGGCGCCCTTGGAGTAGACGCCCTTGTTCCACTGGCCAGCCCGAAGCTCAGCCACGCCATCGCTGATGCGGCGGTCGGCGTTCAAGATGTGCCCGAAGGTGAGCTCGGCAACCGCGACGGCGTTCATGCCTGGGCAGTTGCTGACGAAGACTCCGCGGGCTGATGCGGTGTCCAGATCGATGGTGTTCACGCCAGCGCCAGCCCGCACGATGAGCTGCAGGTTCGCGCCCGCCTGAATCTGAGGGGCTTGCACCTTCGTGGAGCGCACCACGATCACGTCCGGCTTGTGCTCGATGATGGCGCTGGTGAGCGCATCGTCCTTGAGTCCGGCGTCCACATTAACCACGGCACCGCTCTCTTGAAGCTGGGTGCGGAAGGCATCGGGCAGCTTGTCAGCAATCAGAACGCGCATTGTCGGAACTCCAGCCGGTGGAGCCCTTGGCTAATCGATCTCTCTGCCCGTGGCCCCAGCTGCTTTGGGGGAAGCGCGTGACAGTCTCCAGAGCAGGGCCAGCAAGCCCAAGAGAAGGGGCAGCGGCGCTGATCCACGCCCCTGACTGGCGCAGCCCCCACGCAGCTCACACTCGCCGGTCAACAGGTTGGGGACCACATCGGGATCGCCGTCATCGCAGTCACCGTCCAGGTTGGTGTAGCCGTCGCGATCGTTGTCCACGTTCAGCCAGTCGCCCCAGGGCCCGCCGTACATGCCCACGTCCCCGGCGCTGCCGTCCCAATCCAGGGAGTCCAGCACGTCGTGGATGGGTGCGCTGGACTTCAGGCGCAGGTCTGCACCCGCCGGGTTCAGGTCTTCGCTGGGCGCCTCTATGAAGCCAGGCTCCCCGAAGAAAGAGCCCTGCGCTTGGAGGTAGTTGTCCAAGAAGAGCAGCTCTTCATCAGGCAACACCGAGGACTCGGCCAAGACCGTGCACGGGAGCCGCCGGCACAGGGTCCAGCTCACGCCTTCCCACTGCGGCACGCTGGCCATCAAGGCCACGCTGCTTCCGGACAGGTCGAACAACAGCCCTGGATCCTCAAAATCGTTGCTCCACCCAAGGTTGGTGTGGGCCAGATAAAAGCTGCTGTCCACCCCAAGTAGGGCCGCGTTGTCGGGCAGCGAGAGCAGACTGCCCTGCAGGTCGACGGAGGCGTTGGTGGCGGCAATGTTGTGCAGTCCGCCGATGATGGAGGCCTGGCGCATCTCGAGAATCCCGCCCTTGGTGACCAGCACCGCTGGCAGCTCGGTGCCCGCTCGAAGCGTGATGCCCTCCAGGCGAACCCTGGCGCCATCGCTCACCTCGAGCATGGGCGCCAACAGGTCCGAGTTGAGCACCCCGGCAGCGCCCGCTTCATGGCGAATGACCAGGTCCTTTGTGACGACCAAGCCAGAGACCTCGCGGGGGCCCCCTTCAATGAGCAGCACCTGGCCTGGCCTGGCCTCGTCGATGGCACGCTCCAGCGAGGTGTTCAAGGGGACCAGGACCGGGTCCTGGGTGTACAGAATCATCTCAGCAGAGACAGGCTCTCCTTCCACCTCCAGCTGCGCCTGAAGCTGCCAGGCACCCACCGCGTCGATGTTCAGGGTGACCGTGTCGCCGTCGATCTCGATGCGCTCTTGGCTGCCCGGGGGACTCAGCACGCTCCACTCCACCTCTGCCAGGAGGCCGGCGGGGTCGCGCAGATCCGCCCGCACCTGCACCCACTCCCCTTGCTTGGGAAAGGCGTCGCTGGCCCGCAGAGTCAGGGAGAGTCCATCACCCGAGGCCACCAGTGGCTGGGGATCCACGCTGTCCATCAGCCGGTCCCCATCGGTGTCCCAGTTCAGTGGGTCAGTGCCCTGTGCGAACTCCTCGGCGTTGTCCCACCCGTCCTCGTCCTCGTCCTCGTCAGGCTCACTGACCCCGGCCCAGCGCTCATAGGGATCGGGCAAGCCGTCGCTGTCTAGGTCAAAGTCCCGGGCCTCGGGCCCACCGGTCCACCCGACGTCCTCGCGGCTGCCGTCCAGGTCGAGCAAGCTCTCCTGCTGAGAGCCGCTGTCCCAGAGCGGAGAGCCAGGCCAGGGCAGCAGGACCGCGTCATCCGGGAGCTCCGATGGGTGGATCCACAGCAACTCCGCAGCGTTCTGCAGGTTGTAGCTGGCAAGTGCCGACTCTCGAACTTGGAAAGCGCCGCCGCTCGCGCTGGAGCGGATGTCCGAGAAGCCGCCGACCAGCTCTCCCACGACGCTCAGGTTCGCGGCCGATCCCCCACCGGCGTGCAGATCGCCGTGTACCAGCACATTGCGCATCCAGGTCTTGGAGGAGGTCACATCTCCTTGCACCTCCACGCGCACCAGGCCCCCAGCCCGCGTTTGCAGATCCCCGATGACGCCCAGATCCACCAGCGAGGTCGCCTGACCGTCGATGTTCAGCTCTCCCGAGATCCAGGTGTCCCCCTGGCCCTGTCTCTTATACACATCTCCGAGCCCACGAGACAGGCAGAAATCT
>CAJXRZ010000146.1 GCA_913060515.1 uncultured Pseudomonadota bacterium
ACAGCAGCCTGAAGAGGATGGCTGGGGCAAGGAGCAGCAGCGCCAGCGCAAGGAGCCCAAGAAGCCCGCGCGCGGTTCGACCAACTCCCGATGGGAAGATGGCGGCGGCGGACGCCCCAGCACCCAGAGCCGGCAAAAGGGCGGTGGAAACCGTCGCCAGTGGGATGTCGAAGACGACGATTGAGATGGGTCGGCCTTGCGCCGATTCCCAATCAGCAAACAGCCGGGCCCTTGGGTCCGGCTGTTCTGCTCTGACTCTGTCGCCCGGGACGAAGCAAGGGCTTCGTCCCGGGCGACGTTCCCCTCAGCCAACGCGCTTGAGCGGAACAGGCCCTTCGCCGACCCGGCGGGCTCCGGTTAGACGCAGCCGCAGGAGGTCCAAATGGCCAAAGCAGAAGACGGAAAGGTGGTCATGATCCACTTCAAGCTCACCGATGTGCAGAGCGGAGAGGTTCTCGAAGACTCCACCGACCGCGATCCCATGCCCTACCTGCATGGCGCACACAACATCATGCCCGCCCTGGAAGAAGCCCTCAAAGGCAAGGAAGCAGGCCACGCCTTCGACGTGACCCTGAGCGCCGCCCAGGCCTACGGCGAGCACAACGGCGAGGAGCCCACTCCCTACCCGCGCAGCATGTTCCCACCCGATGCGCAGATCTTCGAGGGCATGAGCTTTCTGGTCACCGACCAAGAAGGCAACGAGGGCCCTGTGTTCGTGACGAAGGTCGAAGGAGATGTGATCTCCCTGGACCAGAACCACCCGCTCGCTGGACGCGCCCTGAACTTCAGCGGCAAGATCGAAGCCATTCGCGATGCAACAGCCGATGAGCAGGCCCATGGCCATCCTCACGGTCCTGACGGTCACGGCCACCACTGAGTCCGCGGCAGGACGGCGCCAGGTTGCGACTCTCAGCAGCCTGAGCGCTGACTCAGCGAACCTGAGCGCCAAACCAGCTGGGGCCACCACTTGGCGGTGGCTCTGACTTGGCCAGGCCCGGTCCCTCTGGGCCCATCTCAAAGCGGAAACTGCGCAGCAGGCCATGCTCAACCCCGAGCACAGCGCCCTGCGTACCCACCACGTCGATGCTGAGCGCGGCACCGGTCTCAAAGAGCACTGGCCTATCTCCGCTGCTGCTGTGCCAGGTCACGGTGCCATCCGGCGCCCAGCTCAGATCTCCCCACTCTGTGGCGAGCCGGCCATTCTTGACGGCAGGCAGGGTCTGCGGCGCTGGCCGTTCCCCGGCAGCATCGAAGGCTCTCCCCTGCCAGTACACGACGGTCTGGCCCTCGACAATGGCGATCTGACCGGTGGGGTAGCTCACCGATTCCTTGGGCCCCGCGACCAGCGCAAGGTCTCCAGATGCACCCAAGATGTGGACCTGAGACTGGCCTCGCTCGCCCACGATCAGCTCCCCTTGGCCATCGCCGTCCAGATCTCGAAGCAGCGGCCGACCCAAGCCCTGGCCCGAGATCAGCAGCTCCCCATCACTGGCGACCAGGCGCTCCCCTTGATGGAACACGCTGCGCTCCCCCCAGACCAGCAGGTCACGCCCGCCTGCATCCAGCAGCTCAAAGCCTCCCTCCGGCCTTAGCTTTCCATCCTTCAACCCGAAGGTGCGAACCGGGCTCATTCCGACAACGATGCGCTTGTTCAGCCCCACATCCAGGACCCGAAGGTAGGCGGGCAAGACGCCGTCTGGAAGGCTGTAAACCAAGGGGTCTTCAAAGCCAGCCCTGGACCCTGGGTACACCCGCAGCTCGGTGCGCACCCCATCTGGGCCTTGATTCAAGACCAAGGTCACCAGCTCCCAGTCCCCGTCCTGGTCCAGATCGCCGACCTCTGCGGCGAGCAGACCGTCCAAGCGGGCCACGGGATCCTGGCGGGAGAGATCCCCATCGGGGCAAAGAAAGAGTCCCTCTGGCCCCATGACCACCAGATCCCAGACACCGTCCCCCCGGACATCAGCGGCCCAGACCTCGTTGCCCGGTCCCTGGGAGAGCTGACTCAGAGCGCCTCTCTGACCTCGGCTGACTCGGGTCAAGGTCGTGCCAGAGCGCAAGACGAGCTCAGAGCGCCCATCTCCTGTGTTGTCTCCGGCCCAGAAGGCATCTTGAACCCCCCCTTCCCAGAGCAAGGGGACCGGAACGCGATCCCCTGGAATCAACCATGCACTGCCCCGCCCCCCTGCCCCAGTCGGCGCAGAAACCAGCAGGTCTTGAATGCCGTCGGCGTCCGCATCGTAGAGGGGCCCGAGTTCACGGTCGGCGGTGAGGCTGAGGCAGGCACTGAGCAAGAGCAACATGGCTCCTCCGCTAATCGATCTGCGCCACACTGTAAGCTGCCCGCACCCGCCGTCGTCCTTGTTTCGTACGGCAACCTGGAGCCCTCATGATCCCTCTCTTGCTGCTCTCAATGAACCTGGCCTGCACCAAGGCTGCCACGGACCAAGTGCTCGATACGGGCAAGAAGGCCACCGTCACCACGGACAAGAGTGGAAACGGCGCCACCTTGACGGAAGTGACCCCGCAAACGCCCAAACGGCCGATCACCGAGGTCCTGAACCTTCCGGAGGACCAGGCCGGCCTGGTCGCTGCGATGGAAGAGAAAGAGACAGCTGGCGCGGCGACAGAGAAGCTGGTCGCGATGGGCCCAGAAGTGGTGCCAACCCTTCGGGATGTCGCGCTGCACGGCGAGGACATCGGCTCCCGCGGCTGGGCCATCACCGGCCTGCAGCAGATTCCGGGTCCAGAGGCTGACAAGGCGCTCCTGGGCATCCAAGAGTACGGCGCGGCTCCTGAGCTGGTCCGCACCTGGGCCGCCGCTGCCCGCATCAACCGCTGCGCGGACCTGGACTGCGTGATGGCCCTGGCGCCCCTCAGTCAGCAGTACCCCGCCCTGGGCCGGCCGATCCGCCTGCAGGTAGAGGCAAAGGGTGATCAGCTCGGCGACTTGGCCAGCGCGCTCAAGGCCGTCGCAACCAACCCCACCCTCGCTGAGGCCCTGACCCCCATCATCCTGGCGGGCGGCCCCGAGCCCTTGGCCGAGGTGATGTTCAGCCACCCCGAGAACGAACCCCGCCGACTGGCTGCGGGCTACATGGGCACCTTGGGCCAGAGCCCCGCGGCCCAGATGGACATCGCAAAGCTCTACGCCTACACCCCCGGCGCCGAGAAGGTGCTCTGGAACGGCGGCGCGCTCTACGTGCCTGGCCTGAGCTGGAACAAGAAGGAGGCCCAGGTCTTGGCCGGTCACCTCGTCTCCTGGCACCTCTACTGCGACCGCATGGGCCTGACCCAAGAGAAGCAGCAGATCTACAACAACCTGCAGTCCATCAACCTGCACCGTCCCGCCGGCTGGCCCGACTGGCCCAGCCAAGACACCAACGCGCTGCTCGTGCAGTACGGCAAGGCCGCTGGTCGCCCTGCGCTGGAGAAGGTCCTGGCCGAGCACGGCGTGAAGGACGAGGACAAGTACCAGGGTCTGTTGGACCAAGTGGGCCGCCGGTGATCTGGCTGCTGCTGGCCTGCGCGACCAACCGGGTTGACTCCAGCTCTGGCGCCCAGATGGGAGACCAGCTGGGGACCCAAGTTGAGCCCAAGGAAGCGCCGCAGTTCGTGCACGTGGACGACTTTGACCCCGCCGACTGGGTGGGCAAGACGCCGCCCATCGTGGTCTCCACCCCGATTGCAGACGCCGGCAGCGGAATCAACTGCGCCAGCTCGTGCACGGGACCGGACCCAGCAAACCACGATGTACTCGAAGCCGAGCTTATTCCTGGAATTTTCGAGGAGTGGAACAGCCAGGCCATCGGCGAGCCCACCATCGAGCTGGAGACCTTGCTCTTCTACTTGGCGGACACCCGGGCCTTCATCGCCGAGAAGGGCACGCCAGGTTTGGATGAGGCGCACGCCGCGTACCTGCAAGCGGAGCTGGCTCGAGACACGGTCTCCATGGAGATGCGTTTGATCAATGACGAAGGCGAGGTCACCGGCTTCCTCTCGGCCCCCTCCTTCCCCCTCTGGGAAAAGCAGCACCTGACCTTCACCGGCACCGGCACTCTGGGACACCTGGAGACCGGCGGAAAGGCCAAGCGGGTGGGCCTGGCCCACCTCTGGACCCGGTGGTGACTGGAGGGCGTGCACTTTGTTGCCGGACCGTGGTTCGCGGTCTTTGAGACAGGAGTGGATGGCTGGCGCGACTACGGACGCGTCTGGCTGAGCGACGGACAAGAGAGCGGCCCTGGAACCCTCCAGGTGCGCATCAAGCTGGAAGACCAAGCTTGGCCGGAGGATCTGGCCCAAGGGAGTGCACAGTGAGCCTGATCCTCGCAATGGCCTCGATGGCGCTCTCCGATCCCTGTGGGATGGTGCCGCCGATCGGCGTGAGCACCGGCCCTGGCGTTCTGCAGAGAGACGGCGTTCAGCGCACCTACGTCATGCACTCCAACGGCGTAGAGACGCTGGCGCTTCGACCAGGATTCAAGGGCAATGTCGACGAGTTCGGCATGCTGATCCCCTTTCCGAGCGTGCCGGAGATCCGAAAGATCGACGATGACACCTTCGCCCACATTGAGGGGGCCATCGAGCCGCCCAAGATGACGGTGAACGTGATGGACTACATGCCCATGCCGGTGAAGTCCTCGCGCGGCGGTGGCCCAGCCACCACCTCGGTCGCGCCGACGAGAGAAGAAGCTCTCTCCTACAACGAAGTCGCGGTGCTCAAGGAAGAGGCTGTCGGCATGTACCAAGTGGCCGTGCTGCAAGCCGGCTCGCCCAAGGCGCTCTCTCGTTGGATGGAAGAGAACAACTATCAGTACCCCCAGGGCATGGATGCGGTGGTCGCCGACTACGTGAGCGAGTCCTGGTGCTTTGTCGCAGTCAAGGCCAAAGTCGGCGGTGGCCCGGGTGTTGCGCCTGGACCCGGGCTGCGCTCCGTGAACCCCGACCGCCCAAGCGGCAGCAGCTTTGATGGCTTCGTCCAGGGCATGGGCTTTCGCTTCGAGACCAAAGAGCCCGTCGTGCCCATGCGCCTGAGCGTGTTCAACGGCGAGGGTCCGCGCAACGTGGTCTACATGCTCACCGACCAGCCGGTGAAGATCTCGGATGTTCCTTCCGATCTGGTCAAGCGTCAGGTCAGCGGGGAGCAGCTGCACAAGAACCTCACGCAGCCCATCGAGCAGGTCTTCGTCGGCGGAGACCCCAAGGACGTCAGCGACCAGCTCGCGGCTCTGGAGCCCCAGCGCGACCCCGAGCAGTACAACGGCGTGGCCCGTGACCTCTTCGCTGGAGACCTGCTGGCCCTGCGCACTGGACAGCTCTCGCTGGCGGTTGAGGAAGACGAGAAGGAGCTGCTCAACATCTCCGAGTCTCTGAACCTGCGCGGCCCCGAGATCGACGGCCTGCACAGCAGCTTCATGAAGGCGGAGCGCGCCATCGCCGTGGACGGCGCCTTGGATGACCTGAAGGAGCTGCACCTGAGCGTCATTGACGGTGTGCTGCCCAGCCAAGTCCTGGCCAGCCAGAACCTGCTCTTCGAGGCCTACTCGGCCCCAAATGGGACCGGCAAGGACCGCCGAGATCCCATCGCCCCTGTGGGGCCAAACGTCATGCTCTGGACAAAGCGATGATCCCAGCTCTCCTCCTACTCGCCGGCCTGGCAGACGCCGACCCCTGCGGCATGGTGCCCCCCATCGGTGTCAGCACCGGTCCTGGCGTGCTCCAGCGTGACGGCGCCCAGCGCACCTATGTGATGCACTCCAATGGCGTGGAAACCTTGGCCCTTCGTCCCGGGTTCAGCGGCAATGTCGATGAGTTCGGCATGCTGATTCCCTTCCCCAGCGTGCCGGAGATCCGCAAGATCGACGATGCCACCTTCGCGCACATCGAAGGGGCCATCGAGCCGCCCAGGATGACCGTGAACGTGCGGGACTACATGCCCGTGCCACGCATGTCGATGATGAAGTCTGGTGCTGGAGGAGCCCCTCCATCGGTGGCTCAAACAGAGTCCGCCCTGGCCTACAACGAGGTCGCGGTGCTCAAGGAAGAGGCCGTCGGCATGTACCAGGTGGCCGTGCTGCAAGCCGGCTCCCCAAAGGCGCTCTCCCGTTGGATGGAAGAGAACAGCTACCAGTACCCCCAAGGCATGGACGCAGTGGTCGCCGACTACGTCAACGAGTCTTGGTGCTTCGTGGCGGTCAAAGCCAAAGTCGGCGGCGGCCCAGGTGTCGCGCCGGGACCCGGCCTGCGCTCGGTGAACCCAGACCGCCCCAGCGGGAGCAGCTTTGACGGCTTCGTCCAGGGCATGGGCTTTCGCTTCGAGACCAAAGAGCCCGTCGTGCCCATGCGCCTGAGCGTGTTCAACGGCGAGGGGCCACGCAACGTGGTCTACATGCTCACCGACGGTCCGGTGAAGATCTCGGATGTTCCCTCCGATCTGGTCAAGCGCCAGGTCAGCGGGGAGCAGCTGCACAAGAACCTGACCCAGCCCATCGAGCAGGTCTTCACCGGCGGCGACCCGAAGGGCGTTCAAGACCAGCTCCCCGCTCTGGAGCCTCAGAGGGACCCGGCCCTCTACAACGGCGTGGCCCGCGACCTCTTCGCAAGTGACCTGCTGGCCTTGCGCACCGGCCAGCTCTCCCTGGCGGTCGAGGAGGAGGAGAAGGAGCTGCTCAACATCTCCGAGTCCTTGAACCTGCGCGGCCCGGAGATCGACGGACTGCACAGCGGGTTCATGAAGATCCAACGGGGAATCGCCGTAGACGGCGCCTTGGACGATCTGAAAGAGATGCACCTGAGCGTCATCGACGGGGTGCTCCCCAGCCAAGTGTTGGCCAGTCAGAACCTGCTCTTTGAGTCCTTCTCGTTGCCGAATGGCAGCGGAAAAGACCGCCGAGACCCCATCGCCCCAGTGGGCCCCCACGTCACACTCTGGACGAACCGATGATTCCAGCCCTGCTCCTCCTCGCTGGCTTGGCCGACGCAGATCCCTGCGGCATGGTCCCCCCTGTGAACGTCAAAACCGGACCGAGCGTGCTGATGCGCGACGGGGTGCAGCGAACCTATGTCATGCACGACCGGGGCATTCAGACCATCGCGCTGCGGCCCGGCTTTAAGGGGAGCGTCGACGAGTTCGGCATGCTCATACCCTTCCCTAGCGTGCCCGCGATCCGCAAGATCGACGACAACACCTTCGCCCACATCGAGGCCGCGGTAGACCCACCGGAGATGGAGGTTCAGATCCTGGATCCCATGATCTTGGAGTTGGCTTCGGCGACCCGGGGGATGGGCGGCATGCGCAGGGACAAGAGCGTCGCCATGTCCGAGGCCCCCTTGGCCTACGACTCGGTGGTGGTGCACAAGGAGGAGGCCGTGGGCATGTACCAGGTCGCCGTACTGGAGGCGGGCTCTCCCAAGGCCCTGGGCCTCTGGATGGAGGACAACGGCTACCAGTACCCAGCTGGCATGGACGATGTCGTCGCGGACTACGTCTCCCAGAGCTGGTGCTTTGTGGCCGTCAAAGCCAAGGTGGGCCAAGGCCCAGGCGTGGCTCCTGGACCCGGCCTGCGCGAGGTCACCCCAGACCGCCCTGCTGGCAGCAACTTCGATGGCTTTGTCCAAGGCATGGGCTTCCGCTTCGAGAGCGCCGAGCCCGTCATCCCCATGCGCCTGAGCGTCTTCAACGGCGCGGACCCACGGAACGTGGTCTACATGCTCACGGGCAGCCCAGTGAAGATGCAGGACATGCCTGAGAACTTGGTCGTACGTCAGGTGCCCGGCGAGGAGCTCTACGGCCACCTCACTGAGCCCATCGATCAGCGCTTTATGGGCGGGGACCGCAAGGACGTCGCCGACCAGCTGGCAGCCCTGGAGCCCCAGCGGGACCCTGCGCTCTACAACGGCGTGGCCCGGGACCTCTTCGCCAGCGACCTGCTCGCCGCCCGAACCGGTCGGTTGACCCTGGACTTTGAAGAGGCCGAGAAGGAGCTGCTGAACATCAGCGAGTCTCTGAACCTTCGCGGCCCAGAGATCGACAGCCTCTACGGCCAAGAGCTCAAGCGTGACCGGGCCATCGCTGTGGACGGCGCCCTGGACGACGTCAAAGAGATGCACCTGACCGTCCTGGACGGGGTCTTCCCTGGCCAAGTCCTGGCCCGTCAGAACCTGAGCTTCACTCCCTACACCATGCCGGCCAACAAGAACGAGGAGCGCATCTCCTCCATCCGCCCTCTGGGCCCCAGCGTCACCCTGTACCGGTACTGATCCATGACCCCTCTCGCCTTGATGCTCTCCCTCTCGGGCCTGGCCACCGCTGACCCCTGCGGCATGGTGCCCCCCATCGGGGCCGGCGTGAAGGTCCCGCTGCAGCGCGACGGGGTTCAGCGCACCTATGTGATGCACAGCCGCGGAATGGAGACCATGGTGCTGCGGCCTGGCTTTACGGGCAGCGTCGAGCACTTCGGCATGCTGATTCCCTTCCCAAGCCCGCCGGCCATCCGAAAGATCGACGATGACACCTTCGCCCACATCGAGGCGGCGGTGGACCCACCGGTGGTCCATGTGAACATCTATGACCCGATGATGTTGAGGAAGGAGAAGAGCCGGAGCAGCGGTGTCCTCGGCGCAATCAGCACCACGAGCACCAAGGACTTCGAGGATGCCCTTGGCTACAACGAGGTCTCCGTCCTGCGTGAGGAGGCCGTGGGCATGTACCAAGTGGCCGTTCTCCAGGCGGGCTCCCCACGGGCCCTGAGCGCCTGGATGGAAGACAACGGCTACCGCTACCCAGAGGGCATGGACCAGGTCACCAAGGACTACATCACCGCCCAGTGGTGCTTCGTCGCCATCAAGGCCAAGGTGGGTGGAAACGAAGGGGCAACACCAGGCCCAGGCATGCGCACCGCCCCCACTGACCGCCCCAGCGGCAGCAGCTTTGACGGCCACGTTCAGGGCATGGGCTTTCGCTTCGAGAGCGACAAGCCTGTGGTCCCGATGCGTCTGAGTGTGTTCAACGGCGAGGACCCCCGAAACGTGGTCTACCTGCTCGCCGACCAGCCCATGCGCATCGATGATGTGGGCGAGGACTTGGTCGTGCGCCAGCTCAACGGTGAGCAGCTCTACCGCAACCTGACCGAGCCCCTCCAGATGGTGTTCACCGGCGGCACCGAGTCAGACGTGGACAAGGCCAACATCGAGGCCTTGGCCTCGATGCGGGATCCAGGTCATCTCATGGCCCAAGCCAAAGTGCTCTTCGCCAGCGACCTGTTGGCTGCACGCACAGCCAAGCTCTCCCTCGACCACGAGGACAGCGAGAAGGAGCTGCTCAACATCTCCGAGGCCCTGGGCATGCGCGGTCCCGAGGTGGACTCCCTGCACCAGGCCCAGCTCAGCGCCCAGCGCGAGTTGGCCACCGACGGCGCCCTGGACGACGTCAAAGAGATGCACCTGACGGTGATGGACGGGGTCTTCCCGCAAGAAGTCCTCGCCAGGGAGAACCTGGCTTTCTCCAACTACACCATGCCCCTCGCCAAGAACACACCTCGAACAGATGCCCTGCGCCCGCAGGACCTCTGGACCAGTGTGCCCAAGAAGTACCTGTCTCTTATACACATCTCCGAGCCCACGAGACAGGCAGAAATCTCG
>CAJXRZ010000147.1 GCA_913060515.1 uncultured Pseudomonadota bacterium
ACACTATCCTCTTCGTCGGCAGCGTCAGATGTGTATAAGAGACAGGTCTTGGCCTTGGCCATGGGGTTCTCCGTCGGTGCGTGCCCAGATTACACCGAAACAGGCCCGTGGCACCACGCACCAGAAAGGGCGTGTGAGAGAAAGCCTACTGAGCCTTGGCCGGGCTCGCCGAAGCCGCCGGCGGAGGGACCTGTGCAGGCGCCGCGACTTGGGGCTCCCCGCGCTGCCATGGTGCCAGGAAGGTCCCCCCCTCTTCCTGTGCGGCCATACAGTGCTCCGACATCACCGAGCGGGTCTGTGTCCAGCGTGGATCTGCGGACACCCGCTCCGACTAGGGCACGGTGCTGGCGAGCGCGGACAGCTCGCAGAAGCACGCCTCCCGAGCCGGCTCTCCATGGGTCTGTAGGCAAACCTCGTAGTGCGCGACCTGTCTCTCTACGGTCCATTCGGCGGGCACCCGCACCCCTCAAATCATGAAGAGAAGCTCACGGTACTTCGGCATCGGCCAACGGCCATCGCTCACCAAGCCTTCCAGCTCGTCGACGACGGCCCGAACTTCAGCCAATGCAGGAACGACCATGTCAGCCACCTTGTGGGCGTCGTGTCCCGCCTCTTCGGCCAAGGCACCGACCGCATCTCCGCGCTCCTTGAGCCGCATCACAGCTTGGTTCAAGGCTTCAATGCGCTCCTTCTCCATGCTGAAGTCCAAGCTCAGCTCGGCCAGGGCCTTGGCGCCGATGGCCAGCTCACCCCTCTCAGCCAGAGCGGCCGGCATGACCATCTCATTGACGATCAAGCGCAGGGTGTCGCGCTCGATGTCCACAGCCGTCAGGTACTGCTCCTCTTGCACGTTGAAGCGGGACTGGAGCTCGGCAGGGCTGAGCACCCCGTGCTTGGCGAAGACCCGCTCTACGACAGAGTCGCGCAGCTCTCCCAAGGCCTGGGGGGTGGTGCGCAGGTTCTTGAGACCGCGGGCCTCGGCCTTGGCCACCCAGTCCTCGCTGTAGCCGTCGCCTTCAAAGCGAATCGGCGCCGACTCGTCCAGAGCCTTGCGGATGGCGGTCATCACGGCAGCCTGACCTCCTCCTTCCTCTTCGATCCAGGTGCAGATCTGGTCCATGCCTTCGGAGACGATGGTGTTGAGCACGGTGGTCGGCCAACCAGGGTTCTGGCTGCTGCCCACGGCGCGGAACTCAAACTTGTTCCCGGTAAAGGCGACGGGGCTGGTGCGGTTTCGGTCCGTGTTGTCCTGGGCCACGGCGGGCAAGGTCTCGACGCCGACGGTGAGCTGTGCCTGGTCCGGGGTGCGTTCAACGGTGCCGCCGCTGATGTCGTCACAGATGCGGGTGAGGGTCTCACCGAGGAAGACCGACATGATGGCTGGAGGTGCCTCGTTGGCGCCCAAGCGGAAGTCGTTGCCGTGGCTGGCCACGCTGGCCCGAAGCAGCCCACCGTAGCGCTGTACGCCCAGCAGGAAGCTGGCGAGGACCGCCAGGAAGCGGGTGTTCTCCTGGGGCTGCTCACCGGGCTCCAAGAGGTTTTTGCCACCGCAGCTCAGGGACCAGTTGTCGTGCTTTCCGCTGCCGTTGATGTCGGCGAAGGGCTTCTCGTGCATCACGACCTTGTAGTCATGGCGCAGAGCCACCCGGCGCAGGACCTCGGAGATGAGCTGGTTGTGATCCACGCCCACGTTGGCCTCGCGGAAGATGGGCGCCAGCTCGAACTGGCAGGGCGCGACCTCGTTGTGACGGGTCTTGGCAGGCACACCCAAGAGGTACAGCTCCTGCTCCACCTCCTGCATGAAGGAGAGCACCCGGGGAGGGATGGCACCAAAGTAGTGGTCATCCAGGCTCTGGCCCTTGGGAGGGTTGGCTCCAACGACGGTACGGCCGGCGATGGCCAAGTCGGGACGCAGGGCCCAATAGGCACGGTCAATCAGGAAGTACTCCTGCTCGCAACCCACCGTGGCGATGACGCGCTCCGGGGTCTCGCCCAAGACGGTGAGCAGCTTCTGAGCCGCCTTGTCGATCGCGGCCATGGAGCGAAGCAGGGGGGTCTTCTGGTCCAGGGCGTGGCCGGTGTAGCTGATGAACACCGAGGGAATACACAGGGTGGAGCCGGACTCCCCGTCCATGACGAACATGGGACTGGAGGGGTCCCAGGCCGTGTAGCCACGGGCCTCGAAGGTGGAGCGCATGCCACCGCTGGGGAAGCTGGAGGCATCCGGCTCGGACTGGATGAGCATGTCGGCGGTGAAGCGCTCAATGGCCCGGCCGTTCTTGGCGAAGGTCAGGAAGGCGTCGTGCTTCTCGGCGGTGTTGCCCGTCATGGGCTGGAACCAGTGGGTGAAGTGGGTGCAGCCCTGGGAGGCGGCCCATTCTTTGGCCGCGTGGGCCACGGAGACAGCCACTTCGTGCGAGAGGGTGCGTCCCTCCTCGATGGTCGCCTTGACGCGCTTGTAGACCGCCCGTGGAAGCTTCTCTTCCATCACATCCAAGGAGAAGGTCTTTTGTCCAAAGAGCTGACCCACACCTTGCACACTGCCATCGGCGCTCACTGGACGCTGAACTTGGCGAGGCTGGCGGGAGTTGACGGTGGCTACAGCGGAGAATCGGGCGCTAACGTCGGGCATTTTGGGCCTTATTGGGCGTATCGTTGGAACACAAGCGAGGGATCAGCAGGGGCTGATGAGTCCTCTTCTATGGCACCCCCCAACTCAGTGGCGCGACGTCTCCGCAACGAAAGTGAATCATCGTTCATCGAACGATGAGCAGCCCCCCCCAGGCGCCGCCCCGCTTGCCCAAGACACCGCTCTCCGCACTCAACATGGACACCCCACCGTCCAGGTAGAGCGCGTCCTGACACCCCAGACCGTCCCGGGCAAAAGACGCCGCACGCCACAAACTCACCGGCCGCAAGGAGATGAAGAGCAAGGCGGTGTTCGGGTCGGGCGCGCAAATGCCGTTGCGGGTGTAGGTCGAGGTCGAAGCCGCGTTGAGCTCGGGATGGATCACCCCAGCCTGAACCAGCAGTGGCCCGGACTGGGTCGCCATCACTGTGCCCGGTCGAGGGCTGGCTGCCCATGCCGTTGACTCGGTCACGGCAGCCCCATCCTGCGCAATGGAGAACACCCCGTTCGGTTTGAGGAAGAAGTTGCCTCCGCCCCCTGGACCCAGCTCCAAGGGGGCGTGCTCCACCCCCTGAGAGATGTACAGACCGACAGGACTCAGGTCGCTCATGTACATGCCGGCGTTCATCGCCACCCGGTGCGGCCCCAAATCATTGAGGCTGTTGGGCTGCTCACCGATGCCCTCGAGCAGAAGCTCGTTCTTGCGCAAGTCGATGCGCACCACGACCCAGTCCTGCCCTTGGTGACTCACTCGGGTCTCGGTCAGTCCGGTCTCCGTCGGCTGCGCCTTGGGTGTGGTGCATGCAACAAATCCGAGATGGACTGCGAGGATCGGTAGCGAAAACACGTGAACTCCGAGGTGGACGGCCTACACCCGAGAGAGGTTGCATGGCCCGTGCCAAGCCCAAGGTGTGACGCCCAAGAGCTCAGCGACCGGTGAGCGCCAAGCGACGACGAATCAACGCGGCATCCGGCCCCTGATCCGGCTCACCCGCCAAGATGCGTGCTTGCAAGCCCAGCATCTCACTGGCGGCCTTCTTGCCGGCTTCGACCCCAGGCTGGTGGTAGGCGTTCACACCCAGCCACGTCGCATAGAAGCCAACGGCGCGCTCATAGAGCGCAATCAACCCACCCAGAGAAGGGGCATCGACCTGATCAAGCTCCAGGGTCAACGAGCGCTTTCCTGCATCGTGCAGTGCCTTTCGTGTACCGAGCAAGAAGCCCAACAGGTAGTCCCCTGCCCGCACCCCGGGCTCGACCTCAAGCTCGCCCAGTGGCCCAGCTTCCGCGTCGCTGAGCACGGCCACAAAGCTGGCGAAGAAGTCATCGGGCCCATCTCTGAGCTGCTGCACATAGGCATGCTGGTCGGTGCTGCCCTTGTTTCCATAGACCGTCAGGCCAACCCGCTCTCCGTCCTCACGCCGCTTGCCCAGGCTCTCCATCACCAGCTGCTGCAGGTATTTGGAGAGCAGGACCAGGCGGTCGCAGTAGGGCAGCATCACCATCGCGCGGGGCCCCCCGTCCTGGGCGGACCACCAAGCGTGGGCCAACACCAGAGCCGGGTTTTCGCCCACCTCGCGGGTGCGCGCGTCCATGATTCGGGCGCCCTCCAAAAAGCCCCGCCAGTCCAGTCCAAGCAAGGCCATTGGCAGCAGACCCACCGCCGAGTGCAAGCTCGTGCGGCCTCCAACCCAGTCCCACATCGGCACCCGGGCCCGCCAGCCCTCGGCGAGCTGAAACAGCGCTGAGCCTTGGCCGGTCACCGCGATGGCATGTTGGGCAAACACCAGCCCCGCCGACGCATACGCCGCCTTGGCCAGCAGCATGCTGTTGCGCGTCTCCTTCGTGCCCCCCGACTTGGAGATGACCAGCACACCGGTGTGCTCCAGTTCCAGCTCCGCCAAGACCCGGGCGGCACCGACGGGATCCGTGTTGTCCAGAAAGCGAGCCCGGCCTCCGAGGGCGTCCAGAACGAGCTGGGGGCCCAGCGCTGAGCCGCCAATCCCGATCACGAGAAGGAAGGAAAAAGGCCAGTCTTTGGCCAGCGTTTCGATCTGCGCGTGCAGCGCCCGAATCGGCTCTCTCACAGGCTCAGGCGCATCCTCTCCCAAACGAAGCCAGTAGTGGCCTACCTGACGCCCCTCGTCTGGATTGGCGATTGCACCGGCCTCGAGGGCGGACATGGCGTCCAGAGCGTGCGCCACGCCGGGAGAAGGCCCCAGGTGAAGGAACGCGGTGTCCAATACCAACCCCAGCTCTTCGACTTCAACGCGCATCACGCCTCCACAAGCTCAATACGCGCCAAGCCCTTCACATTTGCGCAGGCGCTCTCACCCTCGGGCACAAAGATGCGGAAGGGACCGCCCTTGTTGGCGGGCAGCTCGCCGCCATCCAAGAGGTAGACCAGCACAGCGCGTCCCAGGTCTCCCACGGAGGTGGGCCCGCTGACCATGCCGTCGCTGGCCACCAGCATCACCTCGGCCTGCTCCTCCGAGTGCAACAGGTTCACGACCTCTGCCAGAAACACGCCTGCGCCCTGGCGGTTGGGAATGAGGGTGGAGACGTCGGGCACCTGCCCCGGCAAAGCAGCCAGGGACCACCGGTTCAGGGACGCGGTGTAGCCCTGGCCATCGCTGAGGACGAGTTGTCCGATGCTCTGTGGATCCGCGTAGTAGCGGGCCCCATCGATGGCTTGGAGCAGGGCCTCTGCCTCGGCCTGCTCCCCCTTGACGATGACATCCACAGCGGAGACCGAGCGCAGACCGGTGGCGCCCGTGGACACCTGACCTCCGGCCCGCTGGAGCAGGGTCCATCCCAGGTCCGTGTGGAAGAGGCCCTTGAGCCGCTCGGCGTTGCTCTCGGCGAAGAGTGCCTTGAGGGCCTTCAGGTCAAAGACCGTATCTGGGCTCCAGCTCTGGGAGGCGGCGACGTAGCCCTGGGTGGAGGGCGTGGACTTGCGCACACGAATGCTGGGGCCATCCCGACGCAGATCGAAGAGGTCCATAGACACGCTGCCTTGGGTGGCCTCGACCACCGCCAGCCAGGGCGGAAAGTGACTCTGGGTGTGTGTCTGCACGGCCTCGTGGGCTTGAATGTCGACGGCATCGCTCCAGTTGCAGACCAGGACATCGCTGGCGTCCATCTGCTCGAGCAGCAGAGGTGGCGCCAGGCCCACAAGTCGCCTAGGGTCGAGCACAGCGACCACGGGCGCGAGGGCGATTCGCCCGCTCAGGGTGGAGCGGCTCAGGGTGTCCAGGATGTCCGATGGACGGGCCAGACCGGTGGCCTCGATGAAGATGCGATCCAGCAAGGGGTCCTGGAGCAGGGCATCCAGGGCCGGGACCAGATCCGCTGGGGCGGTACAGCAGACACACCCCCCTGCGATCTCCTGAAGGGCCACCCGACCGCCCAAGAGCGTGGCGTCGATTCGCGCATCGCCGAAGTCATTGACGACCACCGCGCAACGCTCCTTGTCCTGCCGCTGGCGCAGCTGGTCGAGGAGCAGACTGGTCTTGCCGGACCCCAAGAATCCGGTGACCAGGTGGACGGGAATGCGTTTGGACATGAGCGCTCCGAGGCTGCTTCGGTGTCTAACCGAAGCGACCGGCAAGAGAACTCAGTGTGCCTTCAACCACCGCGCCGCCATCACCGGCGGCCTGGAAATCAGAGCGACTGCAGCAAGCGGTCCACGTCCGCCCAGCGCTTGGCCGAGCTCGGGGCGCCCAAGACGGAGAAGGCGACGGTCCGGCCCTGCTTGGTGCGCACCACACCGGCAAAGCAGTAGCCGGCCGTGTCGGTGTACCCGGTCTTTCCGGCCAAAAGCTCCAGATCCGTGCGCGCGACCAAACGGTCCGTGGCGTAGAGCTCCCGGTTTGGGGTGCCGTCGGCCTGCTCCAAGCGCCAGGTCGCAGAGGTCGCTGGGATGGAGAGCGTGGGGTGCACGGAGACGGCGAGGGCCGCCTTGGCCATGTCTCGTGCCGTGGACAGGTTCTCATCGTCCAGTCCCGAGGGCTCTGCCCATGTGGACTGGCTCATGCCCAAGTCCAGGCTGACCTGGTCCATGCGCGCGATGAAGCCGTCAAAGGGCAGCCCGCTGGCCACCTGCAGGCCGTAGGCGCCGCGGTTGTCCGAGCTGACCAGCGCTGCGCCCATCAGATCCCAGCCGCGGTAGCACTCGCCGGTGCTGAGCTTGGAGTAGGCGCCGCTGCGGGTGGGGTAGAAGCGGCTGTCTACGCAGTAGCTCTCCCCGAGTCCTTGCCCCTCGCTGGCCCAGGCCAAAGCCGTTGTGAGCTTGGTCAGGCTGGCGACGGGTCGACGGTCGTCCGCGTTCTTGGCGTGAAGCACCTCGCCAGCGTCCACATCGTAGAGGTAGCTGGAGCGGGCGCTCAGACCTCGAACGTGCCCAGATGGCGCCTGATCCATGGCCACCAGGCTCTCCAACGCGCCGGATTCAGGGTGCCAAGCGGGAGGCGCCCATCCATCAAAACGCACCCTTGGAGGACCGGCGTCCACTGTGGGAACCAAGGCCACGCCTACGCAGGCAACCCCAAGCACAACCAGGGCTGCAGCAGCACGCTTGCGCAAGGTCTCTGTCTTCGCCATCGTGGCCTCCGAGACCCCAAAGGATCCCGTTTTGCTTGACCTGTCAATAGTTTTCTTCGCAAACTCAGACGACGACTGACCCAATTCCCAGTATTGGCCCGCCATGATCCTTCTTCTGCTCGCACATCTGTTCGCATGCACGAAAGACGCAGCCGCCGACGACACCGGGGACCTTCCTGCGGATCTGGCACCCATCGCCAAGAACAGCGCTGAGTTTCCTGCAGACGAGAGCGAGACCCTCAACACAATCGTTGGTGAGAGCGGCAGCACCGACTGGGTTCACGGCAAAGGCTACGTACACGCCGACATCGAGACCACTTGGCTGGCCTTTCAGGATCCCCTGGTGGTCTTGGATCGCCGGACGGTCAGCGAGTACGAAGTGGAGTGGGACAACCGCCCTGAGTACGCGGTGTCCTTCAAGACGGCCAACGTGGTTCCAAACGTTGTGACCATCGAGTTCGACATGGACTGGTGGCAAGACCGAGTGAGCGAGGACCGCATTGCCGGCCGCTACGCGAAAGTGGACGGCACACCCTTCATCTCACGTATGGAGGGGGGGTTCCTTTTGACCCCAGTCTCCGAGAACGTGACCGCCGTCGAGATCATCGGCGAGCTGGAGGCCGCACAGCGCGGAACGGACCCAGTGCTGAGCTACTGGAGCGATGTCTACGGCGATGTGGTGGCTACAGTTCACGGTGAGGATCTCCCAGTACTGGACTGATTGCAGAGGATCGGGTTACCGGCCCGGGTCCGCGGCCACAGCAGGCTGCACCACGTACTGGAGACCCCCATGGCAAAGAACGCATCCGCACGCCACCGCGCAAAGCTCAAGGCCAAGAAGCGCAAGGAGCGCATGCGCAAGACCGGCCTGCTCAAGGTCCGTAAGGCCGGCGGCCGCATGAAGGCTGTCACCGGACGCAACTAGCGCTTCCGGTCTGAGCTTCGGCTCCAATCCTTACGAATGGCCCATCTCGCTGATATAGTCAGCGGGATGGGCCATCGTCGTTTGGGCCCCACATCCCTGTTCCTGGACTGTTGATGCTCAAGCCATGCTCCACCTGCGGCACCCCGACCCACAGTGAGCGCGCCTGCGCCCACTGCAGCGCCGCCCCTATGGGCAGCAGCACTCCACTCCTCGTTGGGGCACTGGCATTGGTCGGCTTGGGACTGAGCGCCTGTACAGACCGGAACACGACCGCGATCTACGGGGCACCGGACACGGGCTTCATCGACGCGGACAACGACGGCACCCGGGCCAGCCTGGACTGCGACGACACCAACGCTGACATCTATCCAGGCGCTCCTGAGACCCCCGGTGACGGCGTGGACTCCAACTGCGATGGCGAGGACGACACCTGATGCTCAAGCCATGCACGGACTGCGGCACCCCGACCCACAGTGAGCGCCACTGCGCACACTGCAACGCCGCCCCAATGGGCAGCGCGACCCCACTCTTGGTAGGCGCGGTTGCGCTCCTTGGTCTGGGCCTCAGCGCTTGTACGGGTGGCACGAACGACAACGTCGCAGCGCTCTACGGAGTCCCGGACTCCGGCTATGTGGATGCAGACTCGGATGGCACTCCTGCCCGAGACGACTGCGACGATACAGACCCCGACATCTACCCAGACGCTCCAGAGACCGCCGGCGATGGCGTGGACTCCAACTGCGACGGCGAGGACGACACCTGATGCTGAAGGTCTGCCAGAGCTGTGGCACCCCAAGTCCCGGGGGGGCCTGCACGCACTGCGGCCACCCACTGGGTCGCTCGAGGCTGGGCACCAGCGCCTTGCTGTTGGGCGTGAGCTTGGCACTGACTGGCTCCGCCTGCGTGACAGAGGCAGAGTACGGCGTTCCGGCCTCGGCCTACCTGGACGAGGACGGAGATGGCTACCTTTCAGACGTAGACTGTGACGACACCAACGACCAGATTCACCCCGACGCTGTAGAAGAAACAGGCGATGGCGTGGACTCCAACTGCGATGGCGAGGACGACACCTGATGCTCCAGATCTGCGAGCGTTGCGGAAGCCCAACGACAGCCGGCGCTTGCGCCCACTGTGGCGGCCCACTGAGCAGCTCCAAGCTCGGCGCCAGCGCGATTCTGCTCGGATTGGGACTGGCCGTCGGAGCGAGCGGCTGCATCGGTGGCATCACTGGCGAGGCCGACTACGGCAGTCCAGATACGGGCTACCTGGACGCTGACGGCGACGGCCAGGGTGTTGCCGAAGACTGCGACGACTCCGACCCGGAGCGCTACTACGGCGCCGAGGAGACCCCGGGCGACGGCGTGGACTCCAACTGCGATGGCGAGGACGACCCCCTGTCTCTTATACACATCTGACGCTGCCGA
>CAJXRZ010000148.1 GCA_913060515.1 uncultured Pseudomonadota bacterium
CCCAACGCCCGTCCCGTCCCACGCGGCGCCCACATCAACCGGGTGGCTTGATCGCCCCCTAAAGTATCCGTGCCCTTGATCCGAGGGGCACTGGACCAGGAGATCCCATGTCCCTCAGCGGAATCAGCGGCTTGGCCGACCAGAGCGCACTGGATGCAGCCGGAGTGACCACCTCGTCCAGCTCGGTCATGGGCCAGGACACCTTCCTGAACCTGCTCACCACGCAGATGCAGAACCAGGACCCCCTCTCGCCGATGGCGAACGAAGACTTCATCGCCCAGCTGGCCACTTTCTCCAGTTTGGAGCAGCTGATGGACATCAGCGATGCCATGAAGTCCAACACCCTGAGCATCGCCAACCTGAGCAACACCACCATGGCCAGCCTGGTGGGCAAGCACGTGGTGGCCATCGGAGACACCTTCCCGCGGGACGGCAAGTCCGGTGACACAGAGCTGCACTACGACTCCCCTCAGGCCACATCGGCCACCCTGAACATCTACGATGAGTCTGGCAAGGTGGTCTGGTCCGAGGAGGTCTCACTGGAGTCCGGAGAGGGCGCCTTGACCTGGGACGGCAAGAACCAAGACGGCCAGACAGTGGAAGAAGGCGAGTATCGATTCGAGCTCTCGGCGACCGACAACGAGGGCAACGCCATTGATGTCAGCGAACGCGTCTCCGGCATGGTCGACTCCATGGACTACAGCACTGGAAACCCACAGCCAACGGTCAATGGGGTGCCCGTCAACCTCGCCGACCTGATTCGCCTCACGGCGGGTGCGGAGGACGCGTGAGTCTGGACGCGCTCTACAGCCAGCTTGTTCAAGCGCCCAGCGCCCTGCGGCCAGCAGACCCCCTACGAAAGCCATCGAGCAGCGGGGACTTTGCCAGCGAGCTGGACCGCCTCCTCGCTACCCCGGAGAAAGCCGAGGCCCCTGCAGCCAGCGCTCCGGTTCACTTCAGCAAGCACGCCAAAGCCCGCTTGCAGTCCAGGGGGATTGAGCTGCAAGAGAGTGACTTGGAGCGCATCTCGAAGGCTGTGGACCAGCTCGAGGGCAAGGGCGCCCGGGAGTCCTTGGTGCTCTTGGATGACACCGCGCTGATCGTGGGGGTGCCAAAGCGCACGGTCATCACAGCGATGAGCCGAGACGAGGCCCTGGGCAACCTGTTTACTGGCATTGACTCGGCCGTTCTCGCCGCCTGAGAACCGCGTCGCATTCAAAGAGCCTTGGACTTTGAGAGGCAGCTCAATAGGTCATCATTGTGCCTCTCCTCCTCACCGCTCTACTGACACTGCTCTTTGGCTGCGTGCCGACCTTTCCGGCTGCGCCAGAGCCCGTAAACGGCACGGTCGATCTCCGTGACTGGGACCCGGAGAGCGGTCCGGTACGCCTCGACGGCGACTGGGCCTTTCACTGGATGGAGCTCCAGAGTCCAGGCTCCGTCGCCGGCACCCCGGCTTGGGTGGCTGTTCCCGGCCCCTGGCAGACAGAGCAGCGTGAAAACCCGGGCTACGGCACCTACAGGCTGAAGATCCTTCCGCCAGCCGACTCCCCTGATTTGGCCATACGGATCGGCTCTCTGGGCGGCGCCGGAAAGGCCTGGGTAAATGAAGTTGAGCTGCCCGGCATGGGGGTGGTCAGCGCAGACACAGAGACCCTTCGGGAAGACGTCAAGACCGTAGGCGCGCGCTTTGCTCCCATGGAAGAGAGCGAGCTTGTGGTCCAGGTGAGCAATCAGCGACACCGAAGCTCGGGCATCCGACGCTCTGTGCTGCTGGGGACCGCTGCTCAAATGGACACGCTGACCCAGCGCCTGCTGGCGACGGATGTGTTCGTCGTCAGCACCCTGATGGCGATGGGGCTCAGCTTTCTCTTCATCTTCATGTCCCGGCGCCGAGAGCGCACGATGCTCTGGTTCGGTCTGACCTGCGCAGCCCTCAGTCTTCGACACAGCCTGACTGGCGGCGCCGAGATCTTTCTGCACTTTGGCCCTGAGCTGGCATGGCCCATTCGCCTGAGACTGGAGTACATCAGCACCGCTCTGGGTGTGATCTTTGGGTACATGGTCTCCATCAAACTGATGGTCGCAGACCTGAACCGACCCATTCACAAGGTCCCTATAGTGCTGGCCGGCTTGGCCGCACTCACGAGCTTGCTGATTCCCTTCAGCTTGTACCACTGGGCCTTTCAGCTGCTGCTGATCGCTCAGACCGTCGGGATCATGGGCGCTGGTGCCGAGGTGCTGCTCGGCATGTCCCGCGGCAAGAAGATGTATGGCGGGCTGCTGCTCGCAGGCCTGCTGGTGTTCGTCGTTGGCGTGGCGATCGACCAAATCGCAGCGCGCACCGGCCGCAGCTTTCTGGCCGGAGACGTGACCGCACCGGCCTTCATGGTCATGGTGCTCATTCAGGGTGTGACGGTCGCGTTGAGCTTCACCAAGGCCTTGCGCCGTGGAGAGGCGCTGCATGAGAGCAGTCTGCGCTACGTGCCGAAGGAGATGCTCGGGCTGCTGCACCGAGAGGACATCATTCAAGCCAAGCGCGGCGACCAAGCCCAGCTCGAGATGGAAATCCTCTTCGTCGACATTCGCGGCTACACCACCATCGCCGAGGCCATGCCCTCCAGCGCCCTGTTCCCCACCCTGAATCGCTACCTCTCCTACGTCGTGCCTCCGATCAGCAGCGGCGGCGGCTTTGTCAGTCAGTACTTGGGAGACGGAATCCTGGCGCTCTTCCACGAGGGCGCGGACAGAGCGGTGATGGCTGGCGTAGAGATGCGGAACGCGGTGGATGCCTTCAACGCGGCCAATCCCGATGTCCCAGACTTCGTGTTGGGTATGGGGATGAGCTCGGGCCCAGTGACGCTCGGGATCATTGGCAGCACGGACCGCCTGGACTCCAACATCGTCGGGGACGCTCCGAACCAGGCCAGTCGCGTGGAAGGCATGACCAAGCGCTACGGCGCCCCCTTCATGATTGACGAGCGCACCTACGAGCGCCTGCAGCACCCAGAGCGTTTTACATTCCGGGAGCTCGACCGCGTGATCTCCAAGGGCAAGAGCGTCGCCATCCGCATCTATGAGGTGCTCGACGCGCTGCCCGAAGAGACCCGAGCCCTTCGCCTTGCCGCACTTCCCAGCTTCCAAGAGGCCTTGAAGGCCTACCGGGACGGAGACTTGAGCCGCGCACAGGTGGCCTTTGAGAGAGCACTGACTCTCGATGCCGATGACCTAAGCACTCAGCTCTATCTGGAGCGCATCGCTGCTCGGGCGCAGCCCTTGCCCCTCGACTGGGACGGCACCCACGCCCTGGATTGGAAGTAGGGGCGAATCGGAGGGTGCACCCGCCATGTTCCGACCATCTTGAGGCCGGGGTGATCTACACTGCCCAACCCAAGATGCTGAGGTGACCGTGGCGGACCCCAAGACCCTGACCAAGACCGCAAGCGACGAAGCCGTCGACGCGCTCCTAAACTCCCGTCCCAGGGAGATTGAGAGCTTGGAGGGCCTGCTCCGCAAGCTCTCCCCAGAAGACCAAGCCGAGGCCTTCCGGATCCTCTACGGCCAGCAGCCCGAGGCCATCTCCGTCACAGCGGAGCTCCGTGCCTACTGTGAGCACCATGACTTTGAGCTGCAGGCCTACAAGTTCCAGGCAGCCGCAGAGCAACGCCGCGCACCCCGCATCGTGCGTGTCGGAGTCATCCAGAACCAGATCATCCTGCCGACCACCGACCCTGTCGAGGCCCAGTACCAAGCCCTGGCCGACCGCATGGAGGTCATCATCGAGGCGGCCGCCCAGATGGGCGTGAACGTGCTGGGCTTGCAAGAAGCCTGGACGATGCCCTTTGCCTTCTGCACCCGTGAGAAGCAGCCCTGGCTGGAGTTCGCCGAGCCCATCGACGGCCCGAGCACCCAGTTCCTGGCCCGCCTCGCCAAGAAGCACAACATGGTGATTGTCAGCCCCATCCTGGAGCGCGACAACGCCCACGGCGGCACCATCCACAACACCGCGGTGGTCATCGGCAACCGCGGCAACATCATCGGCAGCCACCGAAAGAACCACATCCCCCGGGTCGGCGACTTCAACGAGTCCACCTACTACATGGAGGGGGACAGCGGTCATCCGGTCTTCGAGACCGAGTTCGGGCGCGTGGCCACCAACATCTGCTACGGCAGGCACCACCCGCTGAACTGGTTGATGTTCGGCATCAATGGCGCCGAGATCGTCTTCAACCCCTCGGCCACCGTGGGCGCGCTCTCTGAGCCCCTCTGGCCCGTCGAAGCCCGCTGCGCAGCCATCGCCAATGGCTACTTCGTCGCAGGCATCAACCGCATCGGCACAGAGGCCTTCCCCAACGCCTTCACCAGCGGCGACGGACAAGCGCCCAAGAACGAGTTCGGCCACTTCTACGGCTCCTCCTACGTGGCTGCGCCCAACGGCGGCCGCACCCCGGGACTGTCCCGCACCCGCGACGGCCTGCTTGTCACCGAGGTCGACCTGAACCTCAGCCGCCAAGTGAAGGACAAGTGGGGATTCCAGATGACGGGCCGGCTCCCAGAGTACGCCGAGGCCCTGACCCGCGCTGCACAGCCTGACTTTAAGCCACAGATCATCAAGGACACGGGCGAGTAAAGCCCCATCCAAGCCAACAGTTCCGGCGGGCCCCGCGCCCGCAAAGAGGGTGAGCAATGTCCATTTTGATCCGCGGCGGCACCGTCGTCACAGCCGAAGCTGAGTACCGGGCCGATGTGCTCATCGAGGGCGAGACCATCGCCGCGGTGGGCCCCGACCTTCAGGCCCCCCAGGGCGCCCGCGTCATCGACGCGACGGGCAAGTACATCATCCCGGGCGGCATCGACCCGCACACCCACTTTGAGCTCCCCTTCATGGGCACCGTGGCCAGCGAGGACTTCTTCACCGGGACCAGCGCGGCGGCAGCCGGTGGCACCACCATGTGCATCGACTTCGTCATTCCAAGTCCTCAGCAGTCCATGATGGAGGCCTACAAGAACTGGATGGGCTGGGCCGAGAAGGCCGCATGCGACTACTCCTTCCACGTCGCGGTGACCTGGTGGGACGACTCGGTCAAGCAGGACATGCACACCCTGGCCACCGAGCACGGGGTCAACAGCTTCAAGCACTTCATGGCCTACAAGAACGCCATCATGTGCGACGACGAGACCCTGGTGAACAGCTTCAAGACCGCCAAGGAGCTGGGCGCGCTGTGCACCATTCACGCGGAGAACGGCGAGCTGGTCCACGTCCTCCAGCAGGAGATCTTCGAGAAGGGCATCACCGGTCCCGAGGGCCATCCCCTCTCCCGTCCCCCCGAGGTCGAAGGCGAGGCCGCCAACCGCGCGATTCGCATCGCTGAAGTTCTGGGTGTGCCGGTCTACTTGGTGCACACCAGCTGCATCGATGCCCTGGAGAGCGTCACCCGCGCCCGTTTGGAAGGGCAGCGCGTCTACGCCGAGGTCCTGGCCCAACACCTGGTCATCGACGACTCGGTCTACCGGAACACCGACTGGGACACCGCCGCGCACTACGTGATGAGCCCCCCCTTCCGGGCCAAGGAGCACCAAGCGGCGCTCTGGAAGGGCCTGCAGGCTGGCATGATCCAGACCACCGCCACCGACCACTGCTGCTTCTGCTCCGACCAGAAGCGCGCAGGCCAAGACGACTTCCGCAAGATCCCCAACGGGACCGCTGGCGTTGAGGACCGGATGGGCGTGCTCTGGCACCACGGCGTGCGCAGCGGCAAGCTCACCCCCAGCGAGTTCGTCGCTGCCACCTCCAGCAACGCCGCGAAGATCTTCAACATCTTCCCCAAGAAGGGTGCTCTGATGGCCGGCTCGGACGCCGATGTGGTGATCTGGGACCCTGAGAAGACCCGCACCATCTCGGTGGATACCCACCACCAGAACATCGACTTCAACATCTATGAGGGGATGGAGATCACCGGCAATGCGGACGTCACCATCAGCCGTGGCTTGGTCGTCTGGGAGAACGACACTCTGAGCACCGTCCGTGGTCGGGGGCAGTATGTGAACCGCGACTGCAACGCTGAGTTCTGGTCCAGCCAGCGCAAGCGCAACCAAGCCGCTGAGCCCACCAAAGTTGAGCGCACGTGAAGCTCGGACAACAGGCGGAGAACCCTGATCCGCATCTAATCAACGACGACATCCGGCCAGCCTCCGCCAAGGAGCGTCACTGGTCCGTGATGAACATGGCGGCCCTCTGGGTCGGCATGGTCGTCTGCGTGCCGACCTACACCCTCGCCGGTGGCTTGGTGAAGGAGGGCATGAACTGGTGGCAGGCCGTGCTCACCATCATGCTGGGCAACCTCATCGTGCTCGTGCCCATGGTGCTCAATGGCCACGCCGGCACCAAGTACGGGGTCCCCTTCCCTGTCCTGGCTCGGGCCAGCTTTGGCATCCGCGGGGCCCACGTGCCCAGCCTGCTGCGCGCTCTGGTCGCCACTGGCTGGTTTGGCATCCAGACCTGGTTCGGTGGCTTTGCCATCTACCAGCTCGTCAACGCGCTCTTCGACAAAGTGGAGCACACCCTGAGCGGCGCTGAGCTGCTGGCCTGGGGCCACACGGAAGAGCTGGCCTCGCTGTACGGCGGGGTTCCAGGTGCTCAGGCGCTGATCAAGGAGGGCGACTGGGCCACCCTGGCGGCCAGCGCCGACCTCTCTGGCACCTTCACCTTCGGCGTATTGGAGGCGGCCAAGCTTCCCTTTCTGGGCATCAATCCCGCCGAGCTGATCTGCTTCTTGGTCTTCTGGGCCCTGCAGATCGCCATCATCTACAAGGGCATCGAGTCCATCCGGGTCCTTGAGACCATCGCGGCCCCCTTTCTGATGGGCATCGGCGCTGTGCTCCTGATCTGGGCCTACGTAAAGGCTGGCGGATTCGGGGCCATGCTCTCCATGCCCAGCGCCTTTGACGCTGGTGGCGCGCGCGAGGGCGAGTTCTGGAAGGTCTTCGTACCCAGCCTCACAGCCATGGTGGGCTTCTGGGCCACGCTCTCCTTGAACATCCCGGACTTCACCCGCTACGCCAAGTCTCAGCGGGACCAGATCCTGGGTCAAGCCATCGGCTTGCCGACGACCATGACCTTCTTCGCCTTCATCAGCGTCGCGGTGACCTCGGCCACCACGGTCATCTTCGCGGACCCCATCACGGGCGCGCTGGCCGAGCCCATCTGGGACCCCACCGTCTTGGCGGGCCGCATCGGCGGCGGCTTCACTGTGGTGCTCTCTTTGCTGGCCTTGGCCGTGGCCACCCTGTCCACCAACATCGCGGCCAACGTGGTCTCGCCGGCCAACGCGCTCATCAACGCCAACCCCCGGCGCTTCACCTTCCAGATGGGCGGCTACCTCACCGCCGGCATCGGCTTGGCCATCCTGCCCTGGAAGCTCATCGCGAGCACCGGCGGCTACATCTTCACGTGGCTGGTGGGCTACTCCGCGCTGCTGGGTCCCATCGTGGCCATCCTCATCGTGGACTACTTCGTGCTCCGGCGCACCCGCCTGGACTTGAACAACCTGTACCGGCAGAACGGACTCTACAGCTACACAGGCGGCTTCAACCTGGCCGCTCTGGTCGCCTTCGTGGTCGCCGTGCTGCCCAACATTCCCGGCTTTCTGCACCAAGCCGGGGCCTTTGGAGACGGCATCATCCCGCCCGTCTTCGACACCATCTACACCTACGCCTGGTTCGTGGGCTTCTTCTTGGCGGCGGTCATTTACCTCGTCCTGATGAAGGCCATCCCCCACGGCTCGCTCCCCGAGGACCCATGATTCCCGCATTCAACGGTCGTTCCAACGACTTTGCAAGCTACATCCCCGCCGACAACGTCATCGACGGCCAGATCGTCAAGCCCAGCGGCACAACGACGGTCGACATCCTGAACCCGCGCCACGGCAAGGCCATGAGCACCGTGACCTTTGGCACGGCCGCAGACGTGGACACCGCCGTTGCCTCCGCCCAGAAGGCCTTCGCCGACTGGAAGACTTGGCCCATCCGTGAGCGCTCCCAGATCCTCTACAAGGCCCGCGACATCATGCTGCGGGACCTGGAGGAGTTGACCTGGCTGCTCTCCCACGAGAACGGCAAGACCTACGGCGAGTCCAAGGCCGAGGTGCTCAAGGGCATCGAGTGTCTGGAGTATGGCTGCAGCCTGCCCAACCTGGCCGCCAACGAGTCCCTGGAAGTGAGCCGCGGCGTGAACTGCGAGATGCGCTACGAGCCCCTGGGCGTGGTCGCTGGGGTCACCCCCTTCAACTTCCCCTTCATGGTGCCTCTCTGGATGCTGCCTCAGGCGCTGGCAGGCGGAAACGCCTTCATCCTCAAGCCCTCCGAGGTCGTTCCCCTCTCGGCCCTCAAGCTCGCCGCCATCTTCCAAGAGGCGGGTCTGCCAGACGGTCTGCTCAACATCGTGCAGGGCGGCCAGGAGGTGGTCGAGGCCCTCTGTGACCACCCCGGCATCGCCGCACTGGGCTTCGTGGGTTCCACCCGCGTGGCCAAGATCGTCTACGGACGGGCTGCGGCCACCGGCAAGCGCGCCCTAGCCTTGGGCGGCGCCAAGAACCACCTCATCGTCGTGCCGGATGCCGACGTGAAGCTGACCACCGAGAACGTCGTCGCCAGCTTCTCTGGGTGTGCTGGGCAGCGCTGCATGGCCGCCAGCGTTCTGCTGGCTGTGGGCGATGTGGACCCCATCATTGATGCTGTGAAAGCCAAGACCGAGGCCATGGTGCTCGGCACCGACATGGGCCCGGTCATCAGCCAGGCCGCCATGGAGCGCATCAACGGCTACATCGACGACGCCGAGAAGCGCGGCGCCACCGTTCTCGTGGACGGCCGCGGCGCCGCTGGCCCGGACGGCGGCTACTGGGTCGGTCCCACTCTTCTGGACAACGTCTCCCCGGACATGCCCGCTGGCTGCGAGGAGATCTTCGGCCCCGTGCTCTCCATCATCCGCGTGGACACCCTGGAGCAGGCCTTCACCCTGGAGAACAACAGCGCCTACGGCAACGCCGCCGCCATCTACACCACCTCCGGCCACGTGGCCAAGCTGGCCATGGAGCGCGTCTCCGCCGGCATGTGTGGCGTGAACATCGGCGTGCCTGTGCCGCGCGAGCCCTTTGGATTCGGTGGCTGGAACGACAGCAAGTTTGGCCACGGCAACATGACTGGCTGGGATGGCTTTCGTTTCTGGACGCGGCCTAGGAAGGTCACGAGCAAGTGGGCGCTGCAGAAGGACTGGAATTGGATGGCCTAAAACGACTCCGTCGGAGTCGTTTTGGGCCAGTGGAGCGCAATTGCGAAGCAAATGCGCCGGCCCTAGGCCCTAGTTAGCAGCGCAATTCCGCAGGAAATGCGCAGGGAAAGCAGTCCAAAGTCCCGGTTCAGTTTCTTTGGAATTCCACCGGGAGTTCAAGCGCAGGGCCAGGAGAAAACATGCTTCTACCGCTCCTCCTCTCCTTCACCCCAGACGCCCCCGCCCTGTCTCTTATACACATCTCCGAGCCCACGAGACAGGCAGA
>CAJXRZ010000149.1 GCA_913060515.1 uncultured Pseudomonadota bacterium
AAGAAGAGATCACACGTTCAGCCCACGGGATCAACACCTTTGCGGGACTCAGTAGCTCGATTGCGTCTGCTGTCATGGGGCAAGATACACCCTCGGTCAGGCAAGATGATCCGAAGAACGCAGCGGAGGCGTGCGAGCGCAAGCCTCGCAGGTGGTCAATCTGCCTGATCGAGGGTGTACAGTGCCGTTCACGAAGGTTGCTCGGAGTTTGGCGTAGAACCGGGCCGCACGCCAAGGCGCCAGACCGAAGGTGTGTCGTGACACACCGAGCGTCGAGGCAACGCCGGTAGGGTGGGTCGGGGCAAGCCAGGCGACATCAACCAAGTTCAGCGGCGCTGTTCCGTGGTCGGCTCTTTAGCCGAACCCCTACAGCCAGGACTCTCTCCACTCCTGCCAGCGTTTGGAAATCCCCGGGCCATTGAGTGAGAGCACGACCTGACCTTCGAGAGTGAGACAGGGTTCTGCCGAGTCCGGCGCGACGACTGTCATGTAGCTCTCTGCTAATTCAGGATGGCGTTGCCTTAGAGTCCGTAGGGCCGCCGCCAATGCCGTGCAGGCACGATCTGCGCGCGTCGAATAGTCGCCAGGTGCTTCATGGCCACAGAGTTCTTCAAGGTTGAGACTGGCTTGGTTGAATCCTGGTGGACTTAGGTCCAAATCCCAATCGAACGGCATCCATGGAAGGTCTACATCGCGATGGTTCTGCTCTAAGTGCTCTTTCGAGAGTGCCATGCAATGGAGGGTTGTCATTCCGATGTCGGTCAGCAGGGCGAGGCCTGAAATTGGGGATTCTATGCCTTGGAGCACCTGCTCCAAGGCTGCGCTGATCGCGTCTTGAATCTTCATCAGGGACCTCCGCGCCTCAATGTGTAGAGTCTACTTCTCTCGGCCGCTTCGGTCGTGAAACTGACTAGGCCAGAACGCTCAGTAGTGGTTGAAACAGGAGTAGATCCTCGGGGTTTCGCTGCTGAATGGTGGCTATCGTTCGCCTTGTCTGACTCCTTTGGAGGCCCGGGTTCTCCATTGCAACGGTCTCGAGCGATTGCTTGGTGGGTGGATCACGGAGCGCGCGCAGGAAGAAGGTCCCTGTCCAATCCAGACTTCTCCGGCCGAGCTGTGGTGACGCCGTCAGAAGCGCCAAGGCAAAGCTTGGTGCCGGAAGCGTCTCCAATACTTGAAGAACAGACCAGAGCAGACCTTGGTGGTCGCCCTCGTCCGTGAAAAGCCCGAAGAGCTCTCTCGCGTACTCTGCATCGTCTAGGGGGACCAATCTTTCGAGTAGGGCTTCTCCGCGAACCACCATGTTCGAGGGACTCGTCTCCAGAAGAGCCTTTAGTGCTTGCAGGACTTGTCGGTGTTGTTTGGTCATTTCTGGAAGATACACCTTCGATCAGCCAGGCTGACCATGCGTGAGGCTTTCGGTCGCACGCCTCCGTGGTCGGCTCTATAGCCGAACCCCTACAGCCATGACTCTCTCCACTCCTGCCAGCTTTTTGCAACCCCAGGGCCATTGAGTGAGAGCACGGCTTGGCCTTCGAGTTCGGTCCAGAGTTCGCCGTCGTCCGTTGCAACAACTGTCATGTAGACCTCTCTCAGCGCGGGGTGTCTGTGGCGCAAGGTCCGGAGGGCTTCTACCAATTCCGCGCATGCAGCCTGAGCCCGCCTCCCGTAGTCGCCGGGTGTCCCAGGGCCGAAGGCTCTCCCAAGCTCATCGCTGGCTTGGTCAAATCCAGTTGGATCAAGCTCCATGTCCCACTCGACGGGCATCCAAGGTAAGTCCGGATCGTCGGAGTGGTGCCTCAAGTGTGCCTTCGAGAGGACCATCGTGTGGAGCGTTTCGATACCGGTATCGGTCACCAGGGCAAGGGCGGCGATGGGGCCGTCTAGGTCTGCGAAGACTTGTTCCAAGACTGCTTTGACTGAATTTTGAATGCTCATCAGAGGGCTTTGATTCCTATGGTAGAGCGCATCTTGCGCTGGTGCCAATGCGGTGGGGCGCGGCGTCTCCGAACTCGAGGTTGAGGTAGCCGGCGAGCTCAACCGCGCTGTCGAGCCAGGTGCGCTCGCCGTCCGTGGGGGGACGCGCACTGCGGCGCGATGCGTCGATCAACCGTCGGGGACCGCGTCGGTAGTCGAGCAACGAGAATAGACCGACAATGTCTGCCGAAGTGGTCGAGCCCAGATAGCCCAGCGTGCGCATTCCTGAAGCGAAGCGTCTACGACCAAAGTCTGACCATCCCGGGTGAGGAACACCTCGGTTGCCCCCCCGTCTGTTGACCATTCCAGCAAGTTGCCCACGGGGCGGTCCAACTTAGGCCGTAGATCGACGCTGGCGCCAATTTCACCCAGGTCGGTGAGCAGACGGTTCACGTCGAATACCCAGCAGGTTTCAGATGGTGGTGAGACGAAGAGTTTCAATCTATCTCCAGTTTCAGCGGACTTCGACGCGTCCTGAAACGCGGAGTTTTGTCATCAGGTCTTCGAAGAAGAGGACGGCTCGACTATCGCTCACTCTAACGATCAGCTGACGAATCGGATTCGAGTCGTCCGCGATGACAAACCCGTATCGTCGGTCTGTGCAATTTCGTAGAGGTCTTGGGGAGTGTTCGAGGGTATGGCTTGCTTGGTAGGTCGTCCATATAGTCTTCAAAATCAGCGATTCGAGCTGCCGCCTCAGCCCCCTCCGCTGCCTCATCCTTGTTCCGCCGGAGCAGCATTCCACTTAGGCGTTTAGGCGTTTGAAGGCCGCGACTGAACAGCCCTCCCACATTTGACCTCCGCCGGCGCAACTCAGGACGAGGGTCGCGGAGCGGAGCGCCGGAAGCCGGTCACGTGCCAGTGTGATGGCGGCTTCGAGCTGTCTCGCGACCCATTCTGTTCGTTCCTCGTAGGAGGACAGCCCGTTGACCAGTTCGGCAAGAGAAAGGCTCGCGCAGTCGAACTCAGGTGTGTGAAACTCGATGTCCCAGTCGAACGGAATGTCCAAGATTTCCACGCCCTCGTCTTGGAAGAGGCCGTCGCTTAACGCCGCTCCGTAAACGCTCCGGTACTCGGAGTCGGTCACCAAAGCGAAGGCGGCTATACCCGAACGAGAGGCAAGGGCAGCTTGAATCGCAGTGGCCAGTTGATCGATGGTGCTGCTCATTGTCGAACTCGTCACGGGGTCAATGAAGCGGTCCGGGCACTGGCTTCAGCGGTAAAGGCTCGGAGGAGCTCTCGGAATTGCATCGGCGTACCATCGGCTGCGTCTAACGCCCTCACACGCTGAAGTTGGTCTGCCAACACACGTGTGCTGTGGTTTCCACCGCCTAGACTATTCCAGGCTAAGTTGTCTGGATCAAAGTGGGTATTGATTCCGCCACGGCGTCGGAACAGATCCTGTGCTGCTTCAACCGCCGGATTCTGACTTGGACGTCCTTGCCTCATCACGGAGTGGTGTGCGTGGGGTGACCGCATTTGGCCTCTCGGAATGGGCCCTGCTCCCAAGTCTTCCAAGTACTGTCCCCAGGATGAGCCCGGTGGTCCGTTCGGCCCCGGGTCCGGACGCCAAGGCCCGTGGAAGTCGCCGTGGCGGACAACCGCCTCAGCACCCTCCGCCGCCTCATCCTTGTTCCGCCGCAGCAGCATCCCACCCAGCGACGCCGCCTTCTTGAGCGCATCGTCCCAGAAGAACTTGACCGCTCCCTTGACGCCCAGGGTCCGGATCGTGGCGATGCCGAACTTAGCGGCGAGCTTGGCCTCGCCGATGCCTGTCGCCAACTCCACGACGGTGATGACCGCCATGACCGCGCTGACGGCAACGTAGATGCCTTGGGTGACTTTGCTTCCTGGAATCCATCCCAGCCAGCCGCCGGGCACACCGTAGCGGTCGCCATCGGAGGTGCCCTCACCGAACTCGAGGTTGAGGTAGCCGGCGAGCTCCACCGCGCTGTCGAGCCAGGTGCGCTCTATCTCCTGGCCCTGCTTCTCCTCGTCGGGTGGCACGCCGCCGGGGTCGCTGCCGTCGCCGACCGAGACGCGCTCGCCAGCCTGGCCCTGACCGCCGTAGCCCTTGCTTGGATCAAAGGCCTGCCCGTCTTCGCTCAGAGGAGCACCCATGGGAGGGGGTGGAACGGCTTGGTCGGTGTTGCCCTGGCGCTCCTCTGTGCCAGGTGGCTGCTCACCCGTGTCGGTGGAGGTGTTGCCGGTGGCCTCGCTCTCGGGATCGGTGCCATCGGGGTCTCCATCGGGGTCTCCCTGCTTGGAGGACTGGTCTCCTGTCCCGGTCTCACCAGCGGCTTCTCCCTCTCTTGCCTCTCCTTGGCCACCGTCGACACCCTCCTGTGAGTCTCCGTCTGCGCCCTCACCTTCCTCCCCCTGGCCGCCCGAACCTGGAGGCCCAGGGGCCTCTCCATCCAAATCAACTTCCCCGCTGCGGAGGTGCCGAAGAGCACCGGAGTGCTGGGCGATGACGAGGTCATCCGTCTCGCCTGGGTTCGCATTGCGGATGTAGGAGTCTGGAACCCACCGGCCGCCTACGAGACGGACTTCGCCCGTGATCTGATAGTCGCCGCCGCTGGCGTTGTAGTGGGCCTTGACTTGCGCGGGCGTCCAGGTCTCTGGATCATAGGTCGCGCCCCAAGAGTCAAAGGTCTCCAACCCGTTGGGGTCCACAAAGCGCATCGGGTTGTTGCGCACGAAGCGATACAGATTCAGCCCATCCACCGCTCCCGCCGGGTCCGCTGAAATCCAGTTCCCGATCCAGACCGCGTAGTAGCGGTAGCCGTAGTAGTAGAGCCCTGTGGCGTCGTCCCGGATCTTGCCGCTGTAGCGGTACTCCTTCAGGTCCACTTCCTTGACTCGGTCGCCGGCGATAAAGGCCGAGCCGCCGTAAGGCAGGTACTCCTCGTAGGAGATGATGGCGCCAGATTCATCGAGCTCCAGGGAGACGGACCCAAGGTGGTTTCCGATCTGGTAGTGAACCCGTGTGCTCAGGTCCGCGCTCTCTCTTGCTCGGGTGTCCAGCGTCCAGCGGTGCACCAAGGCCAGCTGTTGCCCTTGGTCCTCGATGCGTGAGGTCCAGCGCTCCAGGATGAGGGTGTCCCCAGAGTAGATGCGGCGGCGCTCACAGCCGTGCAGGTAGACGGTCTCGATGCGCTCCAGGGTCTCGCCGACCTTGCGTTGGGTGACGCGGCGCACGCGTTGTCCGCCGGCGTCGTAGGTGTAGACCTCGTCGTCGTCGGCCTCGTCAGATCGATCGATGATGACGGCCCGGAGGAGTTGTCCTGCGTGGTCCCACGCCATCTCGCGCAGGTTGGGAAGGTTCTCCCGACGTCCTGCGTTGTCAAAGGCGGCGTCTACGTCACCTGTAGGCAGACCATTGGGGCCCACAGAGAGCATCGAGCGGTTGGAGCTGCTGGAGACCCTCAGCTCCCGTATCCATGCCCCGCTGAGGCCTTGGTGTCGGGTCTTGAGCAGGTTTCCGGCCAAGTCGTAGTCGTAGCTGCGCGTGTAGCGCTCCAGGGCCGCGCCGTTGTTCAAGGTCAGGTGTTGGGTGCCCTTGCGCCCGGTCGTGTGGCTGCCTGGCAGAGACTCGTAGGGGAGCAGCGCTTGGTGCACCCGTCCTGTGGCGCTACGGAGCCTGTAGAAGGCATCGTAGGTGAAGCTCTGGGCGGCGGAGACACTGGCTCCTTGAAGGAGAGCATCCGAGACGCCAGGGTCTTGGTTCTGGTCGACCAGGTGCACCAGGTTGCCGACCGGATCCCAGGTGTAGCGAATGTCCAGATAGCTTCGGCTGGCGCTGCTGGCGCTGAGGGAGGCCAGTCGGAAGCTCTTGGGGTCAAAGTCCCACTGCGCCTGCACGCCGTTGCCGTAGAGCACCCGAGAGCGCTGGCCTCGCGCGTTGTAGTCGGCCTCTCGGATGTAGCCCTTGGCCACGCCGTCTAAGGTGGCGGCGAGCTGGGTGGCCTGACCCAGCGAATCCCAGCTCTGCCTGCGTTCGCTGCCGTCGGGCAGGGACTTCCAGATGGACCGGCCTAAGGCGTCGTAGAGGAATCGGTTGGTGAAGGGGCTTTCTTCTGCAGTGTCGGAATCCCAGTCCACCGGACCGGTCTGTACTCTGAGCGCCGTCGAGGTCTCCAAGGCTTGACCTGCCATGTCGTAGCGGGAGACTTGGTGCAGGCCTGCGCCATCCCAGCGGCGGTAGAGGCGGCCGGCTGAGTTGGTCTCACTGTCCTCGCTGTAGGTCCACTTCTCGACCAAGCGCCCGTCCACTCGGCGTTCCAGGGGGCGGCCAGCCAAGTCCCAGGCGCTGGAGACCCTCTCCCCACTTGCGGTCCAGCGGTCGACCTCCCGCTCCAAGGCGTCCAAGAAGACACGCTGGGTGCCCCCGTCGATGCTGTGTTCGACCAGTGCGCGTCCAAGCAGATCTCGCTCCCAGCGCATGGCCACCAGACCGCGGGCGTCCTCTTGGCTTAGGAGTGCGTCGTGGGGCCCATAGACGCTGCGTTCTTGCCGGGTCTCGCTTCCGTTGGATTCGGTGACTGCGATGACGCTGCCCCGTGCATCCAGGTGCTGCACGAGGGGCGTGGACGCGTGGCTCTGAGCCTGGGTGAGGGCTTGCCGGAGTGGGTCGGTGGAGGGCAGGGCCAAGACCTGGCTCTCCCAGTCGCTGCCGCGAACCAGATCGTTGGCGTCGTAGGTCTCCACGCGCCATGGAGTGTGGTCTTGGCGGGTTCTTGTGCCGTCCGGGCGCAGAGTGGCCACGTTGCGTCCCGCAGCGTCCCATGCACGCTCGATGGCCTGGCCGAACTCTTGGAGGAGGTCGTCGTCTTGGTAGTCCGAGGTCGGCGAGAAGAAGGGCTCATGCTCGCGTACGACTTGGCCCAGTCCGTCTCGGTGCTTGTGCCCGGAGACATGCCAGCGCGGATCGGCCTGAAGCGAGGCCCCCGTGTCGTCGATGGCTGGACCCGGTGCGGCCAAGCTGCGGGTCTGTACCGACTGCCCGAAGCCGTCCATGTAGCTCACGCTGGCCGCAGCTTGGGCGTCGCTGAGACCACCTTCTCCGTCGTTTCGGTGCGCCAGCCGGGCGATGGCGAGGATGCAAACGGGCCCCTCTCCGCGCTCCCAGCGGGTGGCGTCGTAGAGCGTGGCTTGGCTGGCGTGGCCAATGGCCGCGTGGGGGTCGCTCAGGGCATCAGAGAGGGGCAGGGGGCTCCACTCCGTGCCGCCGCCTTCGGCGTGTTCTGCCCCATCCATGCCAATGCGCGTACCCTGAACGGTGCGCGCGATGACCTGGGCCAGGGCGTCGAAGTGCAGGAGAGAGACGGTGCCGTTGGGGCCTTCGATGCGCCGCGCCTGCAAGCTCTGAGGGTCGACCTGCCGCGTCCAGGTCAATCCAACTTCGTTGCTCTGGCTCACACAGAAGAGCTGACCGGCGTCCCAGGTCAGCTTGACCTCGCTGCCGTCAATGGACTCTTGACTTGTGGCACGGTGGAAGTCCCCGCTGGTGTAGCGGACGCTTCCTGGAGCCCACCACAGCCCCTCCTCCAGGAGGTACCCCGCATCCTCCAGCTGCTCCTGGTTGACCTGACCCTGCCAGAAGTCTGCGCCCTCAGGGAAGACTGCGACGTCAACGTGGTGGACCAGTCGCGGAAGGCCAATGCCGCTGGCGATGTTGTCCTGGGCCGTGTTCCAGTAGTGGGTGCGTGAGGCCGAACTCAGGGTGCTCCGGCCGCCGAATACTGGGCTGTCCAAGGCCAAGGGGCCGCTGCCGCTGGGGGCGTCCAAGACCACGCGGCGCTGGGAGAGCAGGCTGCCCAGGACAAGGCGGTCCGGGGTGTCCACGTGAGCGTAGGTCTGCTCGCTGACCTCGATGTCCAGCTGTTCTTGACCGGGATGCTCGGGGGTGCGCCTGGGGTAGCGCACAGTGGCTTGGCGGGTGGCGCTTCCGTATTCGTCCCAATCCAGGAGCAGCTGGTGGAGCACCCGGGGGTCCTGTGAGCGCTCTTGATAGTCGTGGTGCAGCTGCTGTGTCTGGAGCGGGTGGAGGCTGAGCCCCTGGGCTTGAATGACCCACGTGCTCTCGCTCGTACTCAGGGGATGCTCGGAGATGCTCCCGTCTGGGGCGACGGCGTAGGTCTCCTCGCGCCAGGGGCGGCCAGCGAGTGCGCGAAGGGACTGATGGACCTGGCTGGGATCGGAGACGCCTTGAACCAGGGGGCGGGGCAGGCGCATGTGTTGGGCGTCGGCTGTGTAGAAGTCCTGCTCCCGGTCCACGTTGGGCTCGACCCCCAGGTGGATCCAGCTTCGGGTCAGAGGCCGGGGGGAGGGGTCATCGGGGTCGGCTGGCGGGCCGGACTCGACCTGGCCGAAGCCAACAAAGCTGCGTTTCTGGTCGTCAAAGTGGCCGTCTTTCCAAGTGAAGACTGTCTTGTAGGAGGCCTCTGCGATTCCCTCTCGTCGGGTCAGGCTGGCGACAACGGCTTGGTGGTGGGGCAGCTTGGTTCGCCAAGGGCGAGTTGTGGCGGCGTCGCGCAGGAAGTCTTGGGCGCTCGAGCGCCACTGGATCTCAGTCTCCAGTCCTGCGCCATCCACGACCCGGGTCAGACGTCCCGCTTGGGCACCCTGGTCCAATCGCAGGACCTGGCTGTTGGCCCCCGGTCGCCGCCAGATCAAGCAGCGGCCGCCATCTCCGTAGAAGTCTGCGATGCGCAGGTCTTGGATGCGGTCGATCTGGGGTACGCCCCGCAGGACTTGGGCCTCTGCGAAGCCGTTTCCGCGCAGGTTCGGATAGAGCAGGACTTGGCGCTCTCCAATGACGAGCAAGTCCGCGGTGCCGGTCCGTTGGGTGTCCGCCCAGATCACTCTGCGCAGGTCCTGAAGAGCTGGCGCATTCTCCATCTCGACCGGGTCACCGAAGCGGCCATGGCCCTGGTTTGGCCAGTAGACAACGCGCCCTGCGGAGAGCTGCACCAGGTCGGCCATGCCATCGCCGGTCATGTCGGCGAAGCTGCTGTGGTGTTGTGCGCTCTTGCGTAGGTTGGGGGCGCCAGCAGGGTGGGGGAGGACACGCGGGGTTCCAAGCCCGTCCTCTCCGAGGGAGGGGTACCAGACCAAGCGGTCGCCGTGGTCGATCACCAGGTCGGGTCGGCCGTCCCCGTCCAGGTCCACCCATTGGGCTCTGGACTTGATGGGATCCGTGTGGGCGATTCCTTGAAAGAAGGCGTAGGGCGACCACTGTCCGCTGTGCCGATCCCGCTTGTAGTGTCCGGCGTTGCGGCCGGCGAGTTGGCTGAGATCGATGTTGCCGTCGCCGTTGCTGTCCGTGACCACGGCTGCCGCCACGTGGCGTGGCAGGGCGGGCACCACGCTCTCGGGAGCGAAACGTCCTTGGCCCAGGTTCTCTCGGAAGAGCCACGCGCCGACGTGCTTTCGCAGCAGGCCGGGCAGCCCGGTCCCGAGCAGGTCCACCCATTGGCCGTCCGTCTGCAGCTCCTGTCTCTTATACACATCTCCGAGCCCACGAGACAGGCAGAAATCTCG
>CAJXRZ010000150.1 GCA_913060515.1 uncultured Pseudomonadota bacterium
GATTTCTGCCTGTCTCGTGGGCTCGGAGATGTGTATAAGAGACAGCTCCAGGACAGCGTCAACAAATGCCGCTTCAACGGGCACATTGACTTGCTGGAAGTAGGCCAGCATGGCGCCTCTGTCCCCCCGGCCCTGACAGAGGGACTGCAGGGGGCCCACCAAGACCTCGATGCGCATCAAGGCGGGCTCGGAGGGGGGATTCTCGCGGTCGTTGATCTCCGGCAAGGGGCGACCACTGGCCAGCAGGCCATAGAAGGCTTGGGTCTCCTGCAGCTCGGACTCCACGGCGAAGTGAACCAAGTCGTGGACCAGAAAGCTGCGGGTGTTGAGCAGAGCAGACGCGCGGCTGCCGTCGGCCCGCTCGATCTCAAAGCGGTGCTCGCTCTCGTTGACCCGGGTGAGCAGGACCTGCATCAGCCCGACTCAGCTGAACTCAGCCAGGATCCCGCGCATGCCTTCGGCCAGCTCCGGACGCTTGAGGGCGAAGTGGATGCTGGCGCGCATCAGACCCAGGGTGTTCCCTGTATCGAAGCGTGCGCCTTCGAACTCCAGCCCCCAAGCCTGTCCACGGCCAGCCAAGACCGCCAGGGCGTCCGTGAGTTGAATCTCGCCGCCGCGGCCGCGGGGGGTGGTCTCCAGGATCTGGAGGATCTCGCCGGGCAGCACGTAGCGTCCGACGATGGAGTAGGTGCTGGGGGCCTCGGCCGGGTCGGGCTTCTCGATCATGCCGGAGACGTGCATCAGGCCGGGGGAGACCATCTGTCCATCACAGATGCCGTAGCGGTCGGTCTGGTCCCGGGGCACGTCCATCAGGGCCACGCAGCAGCCGCCGCGCTCAGCTTGCACCGCCATGAGCTGGCCGATGGCTGGGGTCTTGGCGTCGATGATGTCGTCGCCGAGCAGCACCGCAAAGTCCTCGTTTGGGGAGACAATGCCAGCGGCTTGGTACACGGCGTGGCCCAGGCCCAGGCGCTCTTGTTGGCGCACCGAGATCACCTTGGCCAGCTTCCCTACGCGCTGCACTTCCTTGAGATAGTCGGCCTTGCCGCTGGCCTCGAGCTGGGACTCCAGGAAATAGTCCCGGTGAAAGTAGTCCTCGATCGCGCCTTTTCCGGCGCCGGTCACGAAGATCAACTCCGTGAGTCCAGCCTCTACCGCCTCGGCCACGATGTACTCAAGACCGGGCTTGTCCACGACGGGCAGCATCTCCTTTGGCACGCTCTTGGTGATGGGGAGGAAGCGGGTTCCCAGACCAGCAACTGGGAGTACGGCTTTGGTGATCATGTGACCTCACAAGTTACGAAAAGTGTAGCCTGCGAGGTCAACATGCGCCGCTCAAGGCTCTAGAGCGAGCAGCTCCAGCACCAAGGATTCCCCGATGACATGGCACGCATCGCTGTCCACAAAGACCGTCTCAGTGGCGTCTTCGAAGCCCTCGGCCTGGGCGCGGATCAGTAGATCTCCGGCCACTTCGTAGCCACAGGAGTAGCTGCCATCGCCCCACTCCTCACAAGCCTGCTCGCCCTCTCCAGCGTCGTAGAAGACCTCAGCCACGACATCGGCGCCGTCTATGTCCACGACCTCCACTGTGACGGAGACCCTGGCCTCGGCTGTGCAGTCAATGGTGTCAGGCAAGGTCTCAACGCAGGCGCAGAGTCCGAGAAGCAGTACCGGTACAAGACGCTTCATGACCTACTCCTCCACTTCTGCGACGAGCTCGACCACCAGGTCGGCAGTGATGACGTGGCACTCGTCTTCTTCCACGACGACCGAGACGGTCTGCTCAGCAAAACCGAGCGCACCGACGATGATGTCCAGCTCGCCGGCTTGCTCGGTGCCGCAGGCGTAGTTGGCCCCGCCTCCCCAGCAGTCCTGGGGACCGCTTCCGTCATCGAACTGGACCACGGCGTCGTCGATGATGTTCCCGGCTTCGTCTACAACCTCGACCATGACGGAGGGGGAGGCCTCCTCGGTACAGGTGGCGCCCGGCACGCAGGCGGCCAGGGGTAGGGCGAGAATGAACAATGGGATGAGCGGCTTCTTCATGGCTTAGTCCTCAACTTCTAGGTCGAGCTCGATGTCCAGCTCTTGGGTGATGACGTGGCACACGTCGCTCTCGATGGTCACGCTCTGCACGTGGTCCTTGTAGCCCTCGGCGGAGACCAGGATCTCAAGCTCGCCTCCGATCTCGTAGGCACAGGCGTAGTCGCCAGCGATGTCTCCGATCTGGAAGCAGTCTTGAGGGCCATCGCCAGCGTCGAACTGAACCTGCCCATCCAAGGGCTCGCCCTCGGCGTCGCTGACGTGGACCAGGACCGAAGTGCGGGCCTCCAAGGTGCAGGCCTCCTCACAGGCGGTGAGTGACAGAAAGGAAACGCCGGCGAGCAGCACTGCGATGGTCTTGTTCATGGGAGGCTCCTGGGGTCTGCTCTCACTGGATGCACCCGGCGTGCCAAAGGCGAATGATCCCGACCAGGACGGTGTACTCGTCTGGGATTCGGTGCTTCGGATTTCTCGGATCGAGACATTGCTGTCTTGCCTCTCCGAAAAAAATGACCCGCGGTCAGAACTTTCTGTGAAAGGGATTCAGATCGGCCGCCGTTACCGCCGCGACACGAAATCACGGGGTCCGTGGCGGCTCAAACAGAGTCCCTCCCGTTGTCCAAGAAAGTAATCCGCGGTTCACACAAAAAGGAATTTGAACCAAATGTCTCGCACCATCTCCCTGCTCGCCCTCTCCTCCCTCGCTGCCCTGGTTGCCTGCGCTCCTGACGCTGAAGGAATCAAGGCCCCCGCCTCTCCTGACGCGGCCTCCAAGGACATCCCCGCCGAGGACTCCGGCGACGCCATCATCGCCCTGTACCTGGCCAACTCCCTGGACCAAGACACCTTGGACTTTGACGTGACCCTGGACTCCCGGGCTGCCGCCAACATCGTGACCACCCGCGCTGGCGCCGACGGCGTCGAGGGCACCTCCGACGACGTGGTCTTTGAGACCATCGAGCAGCTGGATGCCGTCTCCTACGTGGGCGCCTCGGCCATGGACGACTTGGTCGCCTACGGATCGGACATCGGTCTCACCGGCGAGGTCACCTTGGGTGTCCTGGTCGGCTCCGTTGAAGAGGAGGCCGTGCTCTACCTGGCCAACAACCTGAGCCAAGACGCTCTGGACAACGACGTGCGCCTGGACTCCCGCGCAGCGAGCAACATCGTGGCCGCAGGGACCATCAGCAGCCTGAGTCAGTTCGATGGCCTGGGATACGTGGGCAACTCGGCCATGAGCAAGATGCTCTCCTTCGCCGACGGCATGTTGGCTGGCGACGGCATCGTGCTGCGGGACGGCACCGCCTACGACACCCTGCAAGATGCAGTGGATGCCGGTGGCAGCCTCTACATCGACCTGTACAAGGGCACCTACCAGGCCGGTGAGACCACCATCGCCGACACCCTGATCATCACCGGCTACGCCGATGGCGGTACGGTCCTGGACGGCGGCGGTTCCAGCCGGGTGCTCAACATCAGCGCCGGCTCCCCTTGCTTCTATGACATGGAGATCATCAACGGCGCGCCCACGAGCAGCGGCTACACCGAGGATGGCGGCGCGGTCGCCATCAGCGGAAACGGCAGCGTGCTCTTCGACAACGTCGATTTCACGGACAACGTCGGCTACTTCGGCGGCGCCATCTACTCCACGGGCAGCACCGGCAGCCTGACCATCTCCAACTCCAGCCTCTCGGGCAACGAGGCCACGGGCTTGGGCGGCGCCATCTACAGCTACGGTGATGTGACCCTGAGCGGTGTGAACCTTCAGGACAACACCGCAGGCGGCGGCGCTGCAGTGCGGCTCTTTGACGGCTACGGCGTCACCCCGCACCTGAGCATCTCGGACTCCACCGTCTACGACAACGCCAACTCCTACTGGGGCAGCATCGCCCTGAGCAACGCCACCATGACCACCAGCAACGTGGACTTTGACGGCAACACCCCAGTAGACGTGTACTTGAGCAACGGAAGCACCTACAGCGTCTCGGCCGACATGAGCTGCGATACGAGCAGCTGCATCTGAGTCACTTCTACGGCGACCCCCCTCCCGCCCCTCCGTCCAAACTGGGCGGGGGGTCGCTCTACTCTGGGGCTTGTCTCTCTCGTGGAGTCTCGGCGTGCCCCTCTCCCGCCACGGCGATAACCCCCGCCCATGCTGCTTCTCCTGCTCTCCATCGCTGCCGCCGAAGAGTTCGACACCACCGCAAGGGCCGGAATGGGCGGTGCGGGAACAGCGGCCCCTGGCGAGCTGAGCTCCGTGCGTCGTGCGCCGGGCGCCATGGTGCTCGGCGTGGGCAAGAGCACCCAGGTGGACGCGGCCTTTGGCCAAGGCACGCGCTTGGGCACGGGCATGGTGGACACCCAGACCAACGCCTTTGGCGCCGGCTTCTCCTACAGCCGCGAGTGGGCGGACCGCATCCCACCCCTGGATGAGCAGCCCGGCTGGTTGGTGAGCGGCGAGAAGACCAACGAGATTCGCCACAACGCCTACCGGGTGGGGCTAGGCTACGGCTTTCTTCAGACCCCTGTGAGCACCCCCAGCGGGGTTCAACAGATCCGTCGCATCGGCATCGGCGCCGGCGTGGTCTATGAGCACAACACCTCGGATCTGAGTGGCAGCACCGACTCGGTCGAGGTCGACGCCTCTGTGGCCTTCCGCCCTGGTCCGCCGGGCAGCCTGGCCCAAGACCTGATCGTGGCGGCCACCGTGCACGATCTGGTGCCCAACCAGCTGCGCCCCATCAACGGCGAGGCCGGCGTTTGGTGGCGGCCCATTCCCCAATTCCAAGTCGCTGGTGATGTGGTGTGGGACCCACGGCTCTCCGGCTCCGTGGGTGGACGCGCCGGTATCGAGGTGCTCATGGCCCAAAGCATCAGCCTGAGCTTGGGTGCCTCACGACTGGAGCAGGACATGCTCGCAGGGGGCATCGGCGTGCAAGCAGAGGGCATCGCGATCCGCTACGCCGCGCAGTGGACCCCTGCCTCGGAGAGCTTTGTGCACACCGTGGGCTTGGTTGGGCCTCTCTGAGCACCCCCTTCAGGGGAGCCTCTGATACATTGCCCCAATGGCACGCCTGCACCAGTCCGAAGATAAGCGCTCCGTGAGCTTGGCCAGCCGTACCTTGGTTGGACGAGGATCCGCTTGCACCCTGCGTATTCGCGATGGACGGGTCAGCGGAGAGCACGCTGCGATCAGCTGGCGTGGGGACGGGAGCTGGGAGCTGCGCGACCTGGTCTCCCGCAACGGCACCTATGTGGACGGCGAGAAGCTGGCCTCGGGCGGGCTGATATCCCTAAAGATGGGGATGAAGATACAGTTTGGAGGAGTCGGCCAAGAGGCTTGGGTGGTAGAGGATCTCTCACCTCCCCAGCTCGAAGCCCGACGTGTACATGACGGGGTGGTGCGCGCGGATCCCATCTTGCTGGCCCTGCCCGACGACGATGATCCCCAGGTGGTGATCCTCAAGGGGAGCTCGGGCTGGATCCAGGAGAAGGGGGACGTCACGGAGACGGTTCATGACCAGGACCTGATCGACGTGGGCGGCGAGACCTGGCAGCTGGCCCTGCCTGTGGACATCGGTCGCACGGTCGAGGCCACGGTCACCCAAGCCCAGTCCAAGCGCTTCTCCCTGGACTTCCGCGTGAGCCTGGACGAGGAATACGTCGAGGTCAGGGTGCAGACCGACTCCGGAGAGCACGCCCTCAAGTCCCGCTCGCACCACTATCTGCTCTTGGTCTTGGCGCGTCTTCGCCTGGAAGAAGCGGAGCTCTCCGAGGGCGAGCGCGGTTGGGTCTATGCCTCTGAGTTGGCCCGTCAGCTCCGAATGGACCGGCGCACGGTCAACGTACACATCCATCGGGCGCGCAAGGAAATGGCGGCCTTGGGGCTGCCGGGACTCATCGTCGAGCGCCGTCCGAGCACCAACCAGATGCGCATCGGGACCGCGCACCTGAAAGTGGACGCGATCTAAGGGACAAGGCCCAGGACCTAGTTGGTCAGGGTCTCGACCGTCTGGCCGCTCATCGCCAGGCCCAAGGGCGTGGCCACGGTCGCCAGAGGGGTGTCGTCCAGCTCAGGTAGGGCCAGCTCCATGGCCCCGCGCAGGGCCTTGGCGCTCTCGTAGCGGTCTGTGGGCAAGTAGCAGGTGGCGTGGTGCAGGATCTTGGCGATGGGCTCGGGGAAGGCCCGTGCGACCTGCTGTTGGCTCTCCTTGGCGAAGAGCTCCCCTGGGGTGCTGGCCGTGAGGGCGGCGTAGAGGGTGGCGCCGACGCCGTAGACATCGGCGCTCACGTTGGCGCGGCGGGCGTCCATGCGCTGCTCCGGGGCCATGTAGCCGCGGGTTCCCATGGCCAGTCCAGTGCGGGTCAAGCCCTGCTCTTGGTCCAGCAGACGTGCGATCCCAAAGTCCGTGAGCAGTGGGGTGCCGTCGTCGCGGAAGAGGATGTTGTGCGGCTTGACGTCCCGATGCACGACGCGCTGGCCGTGGGCCACCTCAAGGGCCTTGAGCACGGAGATCATGGTCTGAACAGCGAAGCGAGGAGAGAGGGGACCCTCCCGCTCCATTCGCTGGGCCAGGGTGCCGCCGGTGGCGACCTCCATCACCATGAAGACGTGCTCTGGGGCGACCACGACGTCGTGCACGGTGACGATGTGGCGATGCCGTAGGGCGGCCATGGTGCGCGCCTCCACTTCAAAGCGTGTGCGTGCCTGCTCCTGCTCGGCGAAACGCGGCACCAGCAGCTTGAGGGCCCGGTCTACACCCAGGCGCTCGTCCCGTACCAGGAGCACGCTGGCCATGCCGCCGCGGCCCAGGGTGCGCTGGGTTCGGTAGCGACCTGCAAGCAGGCTGGGGGTCTGGGGCTCCTCGGGCATGACGCTCTGTCGGGCCAAGCGGCGGGCCAGCTCCTGGCTGATCTGAGCGACCACCTGGGGACGGCGCAGCATCAGCTCGCGGAAGTCGGCCGCGCTCAAGGCCAGCAGGGTGGCGTCGTGGCTCACCCGGATGGTTGCGGTTCGCGTGCCGCCGGCCAGCAGGCCCACCTCGCCCAGAAAGTCGCCGGCCTCCAGGGAGTTGATCTTGCGTGGCGGTCGGTCAGGAGAGAAGACCTCGAGCTCGCCGCGTACCACCACAAAGAAGGTGGTCGCAGGGTCGCCTGCGCGGCACACCGTGCGTCCTTTCTCCCAGCGCTGAATGCGGAAGCGCTGCGCCAACTCCCGCAGGTCGGCGTCAGCGAAGGTGTCGAAGAGACCGATCTGACTCAGCCCCGTCAAGACCTCGCTGATGTCGGACAATCAGGCCACCTTGCCTTGGGCCAGGTGGATCTCCTCGATCTCGGCCTTGCCTGCAGCGCGCAGCAGCTTCTTGCAGAGCTGCATGGCGTTCTCGATGGAGTGGTCCATGTTGTTGTACCAGAACAGGCCGGTTCGTCCCGCCAGGTGCAGGTTCTCGAAGGTGTCGAGACCGCGTCGGGCCTTCTCCAGCTCCGCCGGGTAGTTCTTGTGGTAAATCGGGTAGGAGTCTGGGGTGCGCTCGACGTGCACATCGTGCACCTGGCGGCGGTTCTTGAGCATGCCCACCTTGATCAGGTCGTCGACCACCCAGTCGGTCAGGCGCTCGGCGTGCTGCCAGCGCTCATCGCCCTGCATGCAGGTGACCTCGCAGCAGATACCCACCGCGTCCTTGCCGCCCGGCACGGTGCCCGGTGAGAAGTACTTGGGAATACTGATACGCGAGAAGATCAGGTCTGAGGCCCCGTAGTAGCACCACTGGTACTTGCGATCTAGGTCCGCTTCGGCGCAGACGTTGAAGGTCAGCATGCCCAGGTAAGGCAGGTTCGGGGTGTGTACCTTGAGCTGCTTGGTGGCCACGGTGATGGGGGCCGTCCAGATGACCACGGCGGGATCGATCTGCTCATCGCCGGCAAAGACGCGCTCGACGCGGCCTTCCTTGCCTTCCATGCGGGCGGCGGTGTTGGTGATGATGCGCCCGCCCAGGTTCTCGACGATGGCCGAGACCTTCTCCCAGGCCTGCTGCATGCCCTTGTCGGGGTAGAGAAAGTCGATCTCTGTGGCGTTGAACTGGGTCAGCGTGGTCTTGGCCAGCTGGGTCAAGTTCTGCATCTGCAGCTTGTCGTCAATGATCGCGCGGTTCAGGCCGACCTTGGCCCAGTCGGGGTGGGTGTCCCGGGGGTGCAGCCCCAGGAACTTCTGGGTGTAGCCGCCGAAGAAGTGCTTGAAGAGCGTGGGGCCGTACTGGCGCATCACGTACTGCTCGAAGGTGTCCACTTCGTAGGTGCGGAAGTTGTTGATCCCCAGGTCCACAAAAGCCTTGGCCGCCAAGCCCTTGGGGAGCTGGAGCAGGTTCTTGGGGTGCAGGGGCCAGCGGTAGTACTTGCCCTGGAAGTACACCTCAGAGCGGCGCGGGAACAGGGTGCCCTCGCCCTTGATCACCCGATCCAAGTAGGCCTTGATGTTCGGGTTCTCGGTGTAGAAGCGGTGGGGCCCGATGTCGAAAGACCAGTCGCCGTCTTCGTATCGGTGAGAGCGCGCCAGTCCACCGGTAAGGGGCTCACGCTCGATCACCGTGACATCGCAGCCAGCCTCCAAGAGAAGCTGTGCGCTGACGAGGCCAGCGACACCGCCTCCAACAATGACGACTGGGCCGTCAAATACCGTGTTCACGATGTCTCCTACTGGTCAAGACAAGGCTACCCGCAAAGGAAGCGCCATGCCAGAACCAGTGAGTATCCCGCACTCCAGGAGTTGCAGCTACAGTCCTGCGTTGCTGGCGACGGTGATCCCCACCAAGGCACCTACCAACAAGCCACCTGCCCCGCCGATCATGGCTGCTTGGGCTCTTCGTTTGCCGGCTTCTTCCAAGTAGCCCTGGGCGTAGCCGACCGCGTAGGGCGCGGGATCCTCGGTGGGCACAGCCACCATTTTGGGCTCCTCCAGCAGGGGCCAAGCCAGCCCATAGTAGGCAGGGGGGGCGGCCAGCGCCGCGCCACCCAGGACACACCCCAGAGCGGGGACGGGACTCATGCAGCCCGCGGCCGTCACGCCGCCGACCAAGCAGGCGCTGATCAAGATGGGTCCGCCGGTGCGCTCGGTGGCGGCCTGCAGCTGTCCAGCGGTGTAGCCGTCCCGGTAGAGCATCTCCGAGTTGACCTTTGGGGCCCTGTGCTTGGGAGCTGTCTCTTATACACATCTCCGAGCCCACGAGACAGGCAGAAATCT
>CAJXRZ010000151.1 GCA_913060515.1 uncultured Pseudomonadota bacterium
AGATTTCTGCCTGTCTCGTGGGCTCGGAGATGTGTATAAGAGACAGATGTACACCTGTGAGCTGCGCACCCCCACCACCGTGAAGCTGAAGGACGGCTCCTCCTGGACCGCCAACACGCGCCACAAGTGGCACTTCGTGATGGAGGACGGCTCCGAGGTGGAGTTCTACCTGACCAAGCATGCAGCACGCATGCAGGACGGACGGGTCGTCACCATCGACGATGCACAGGGTGAGAACTACGACATGTACACCCAGCTGCAGGACCAACTGCGCCAGGAAATCAAGACCCTGCCCAAGGCACTCGTCTTCGAGTAGTCTGGAATTCCCAAAGCGAAAACCCCCAGGGTCCAAGGCTGAAAAGCCGGGATCCTGGGGGTTTTTCTTTGGGGGAGTGCGTCGGCGCCGCCAACGCTCCGGCTCAGCTCAGGGGCCGGCCCTGCACGCCAGCTCTGTTCAAGCGCTCCGAGAGCGAGGCCACCACACGCTGCGCGAGATCCGCGTCCCGGCGCGAGAAGCGGCCAGACTCAGCGTTGATGAGCTCCAGGCACCCGAAGCAAACGCCCTCGGAGACGACAGGTACACAGAGCACCGAGCGCGTCTCAAATCCGGTTGCCTCGTCGACGGCAACGTAGTGGCGCTGGTCCTTTTCCACGTCGCTGACGCGCAGCGCGATGCCTCGGCTCACACACACGCCCACAAAGCCAGCGCCGTATGGAAGGCGCAGAGCCCGCAGCTTGGGCGCGTGGGGGCCGATGACTGCGGAGAAGAGCAGCCCTGCGCGCGGCGTGGCCTCGACAGCGGTTCCAGCTTCACAGGGTACGTGGGCGCAGAGAACCTCGATGGCCAGCTGCCAAGCGTCCGTCGCCTGACTGGTCCCCGTCATGTCCTTGAGCGCCAAGTCCAAAGAGTCCTCTCCCTCCAGCTCATCGGCGTCCACCTCGATGGGGCCGGTGCCGACGCTGTCCGCCTCCGGGAGAACGTCCTTGGGGTCAGGCTTCTCGCCGGAGTCAGCCAAGGGGAGGATGACGTAGCCCAGGCCCGTACGGACATCGCGGGCGATGACGGTCCCGTTCTGGAGCATCTCGCAGGCCAAGCGGTCGATGGCAACATCCCCCGCAAGCTTGGGGATGCCTTCGCCCATGGCGACGATCCAGTTGTCGGCTTGCACGGTGACCGGAGGTTGGCCACGACGCATCACGGAGAATAGGGGCAAAAGGCGCCTCCAAGAAAGGCCTCCTGAAACTAACGGACGGACACGCCCTTGTCGGAGCCTTCACAGGACAACCTCGTACGCCGCTTCCGGAAGTGGGCGATCTGGGCCATTGCTTTCGGCGCACTTCTCTACGTTGGAGGCAGCGTTTGGGCGGGCCTACAGGACGTTCAAGACGAGCTCGCCGGCTTTGCGTGGTGGCTGGCCATTCCTGTCTTGCTTCTAACAGTCGTGAACTACGGCCTGCGTTTCGTGAAGTGGCACTACCTCTTGGGCCAACTCAAGGCCGAGGTGCCTTGGCGAGAGAGCTTGCGGATCTTCATGGCTGGATTGGCCATGGTCATCTCGCCCGCCAAAGCCGGAGAGCTGCTCAAGCCCTACCTGGTCTCCAAGCGAACCGGCATGCCAATGGCCACCACGCTGCCAGCGCTGGTCGCTGAGCGCCTCACAGACGCCATCGCCGTGCTGGCTCTGGCAGCCATCAGTGCCGGAACCTACGCCAGCGCCCTGGAGAGCCGCGAGGTCCTTGGGATGGAGGTCTCCGCCAATGGCGTTCTGGCGGTCATCGCTGGCGGCATTGTGCTGGGCCTGGCGGTGTTGGCCAGCAAGTCACTGTCCTTCGCCATCTTGGGCTTGATGGGCAGAGTCCCCCTGGTCAAGCGCATCGTGCCCAAGCTGGAGGAGATGTACCGAGCCCTGGTCACCTGCTTGGCTCCCATCCCGCTGCTCTGGACCGTCTTTCTGAGCTTGGTGGCCTGGGGCGCAGAGTGTTGGGGCTTCCAGCTCGTCCTGATCGGCTTGGGCGTAGAGGACGCCGCCTTGGGCGCGTGCACCTTCATCTATGCCTTCGCGACCGTCGCAGGCGGCCCTTCCCCAGGCGGACTGGGCATCGCGGATGGCGCGCTGGTGGGAATGACCACCAAGCTCATCGGCACCAACCAAGCCATCGCGGTGACCGGCGCCTTGCTCATTCGAATCGCCACCTTGTGGTTCGGCGTGGGCTTGGGTGCCATCGCATTGATGGGCTTCGACAAGTTGCTCGACAAGGGCCTTCCGCCTGTAGACGGAGAGGAAGAAGGGAGCGAGCTCCCCCCTACGCCGGACAGCCCTCCGGACAGCGTCCCAGAAAGCTGACCTGGACCTGCTCGACCTGAGCATCCGAGAGCAAGGTCACCTGCACGTCTTCGGCCGCCACGTCGTGCAAGGTGCCGCAGGCGGAGCAGAGCAGGTGATGGTGCGGGGCCGTATTCGGGTCATAGCGAGACTCGCCGCCGGGCTGGGGGAGCTCCGTTAGCACACCCAGGTCCTTGAGCAGCGCCAGGGTGTTGTAGACCGTAGAGAGGGTCACACCAGGCGCCACCGAGCTGTGGATCTGCGCAGCGGTGGGGTGGCCCATGTTGCCACTGAGGTGACCGACGATTCGGCGGCGTTGCTGGGTCAGCACAAGCCCCCGTTCTCGGAGCAAGGCGTCGATGTGGTCCGCGGTGAACATGGTCCAGTTACTCTAACCGCCGAAGTTGTGGGCGAGAAGGCCCAAGGGAGCGTGCATGTCATTCCTCGCAGCCTGCGTACAGCTCCAGGGCAGCTCAAATGTGGGCCGAAACGCCCACACCGCTGAAGCCCTGATCCGCAAGGCCGCAGCGCGCGGCGCCACTCTGGTCTGTACGCCAGAGGCCACGGACTACCTGGGTCCTCACACGGACAAGGTGCGGTTGGCAGAGGCCATTGATGGCCCCCGCGCCCAGGGGTGGTCCGCCTTGGCCAAGGAGCTGCAGATCACTCTGCTGATCGGCTCTTTCGCCGAGGCCACAGGAGATGCCCGCCCAGCGAACACAAGCCTGCTCTTCGCGCCAAGCGGTGCGCTTCTGGCCCACTACCGCAAGGTCCACCTCTTCGACGTGGACGTTCCAGGTGGGGTGCGCTTCTTGGAGTCAAAGACCACAACGGCGGGAGAGGAGCTGGTCAACGTGGCCTCGCCGGCGGGACAGATCGGTCTGAGCATTTGCTACGACCTGCGCTTCCCGGGCCTGTACCAAGCGCTGGCCAAGCAAGGCGCTCAGCTCCTGACCGTCCCCTCCGCCTTCACGCTGATGACCGGCAAAGACCACTGGCACGCCCTGCTGCGCGCCCGGGCCATCGAGAACCAGTGCTATGTGCTCGCGCCTGGGCAGTGGGGACACCACGACGACGGCGGACTACGCGAGAGCTACGGGAGAAGCTGCATCATCGGTCCCTGGGGCCAAGTCTTGGCGGAGTGTCCCGACGGCGAGGGGATCTGCGTGGCCGAGATCGATCTGGAGGCACAGGCCGCCTTGAGAGCCCGCATGCCCGTGCTGGAGCACCGCCGCTACTGAGCGAGGGCCTGGTCCAGGGCCTGGCTGTAGCGCTCAAAGTCCTCGACCTGTGGCAAGTGGCCCAGACCTTCCAGCTCGATGAGCGTGGCTTGGGGGATGCGCGCGACCACTTGCTCCCCCAACAGGTCGTAGCGACCCAGCTCGTAGCGCTCTCCATCGTGCTGCCAGCCACGGCCCGGTCCAGTGCGGTCCCGGGTTCCCAGAATGAGGGTAGTTGGGACCTGGATGGCCTCCAGATCGGTGACCACAGGCTGGGTGAAGATCATGTCGTAGGTCCGCGCATTGACCTGGGCGATCTGCTCGGCGTCAGGGCCCTTCATCCAACCGATGTGGATGTCGATCAGCGCTTCGTACTCCGGCGTCCACTGGCCATCGTAGTAGTTCTTCTGCTGGTAGGCGCGCAGGGATTCCGGGGTCTTCTTGCGCTCATTGTCCAGGAAGAAGCCAACGTCCTTGTACCCAGCATGCTCCAGGTAGTTCTCCAAGCCGATGGGATTGACCAAGAGCAGCTGGGTGGTCTGCTCGGGGTGGAGCAAGGCGAAGCGGGTCGCCAGCATTCCCCCCATGCTGTGCCCCACGACGATGGACTGCTCGATGCCCAAGCTGAGCTGTAGATCCCGCGTCTGCGAGGCCATGGCGGCGAAAGACCACTGGTAGTCCACTGGCTTGGAGGACTTGCCAAAGCCCACTTGGTCCGGCATCAACACGCCATAGCCCTGGGCCTGGAGGTGCTCGGCGGTCGGCGCCCAGTAGTCGGCGTTGAAGTTCTTGCCGTGCAGCAAGGTCACCACCGCCTGTCCCTCTTGGGGCGGCAGGTAGACGTAGGCCATCTCCAGGTCTTGGCCCTGAGAGGAGAAGGCCCGCACCTGCACAGGGAGTGCGTAGTCCAGCGTGCTGAGGCGGGCATCGTAGCCCTGTGCCTCGGCCGCAGCTTGGTCCGGAGCAGCCTGGACTTCGGGTGCAAGGGAGTGGCCGCAAGAGAGGAGCAAAAGCAGGGCAGTCATGCGTGTTCTTCCGGGTCTCTGTTCAGGCGGCGGATTCGGTCGAGCAGCTCGTCCAGCATGCCCAAGCTCATGCCCCAGATGCGCTGCCCCTGCAGGTCGATGCGTGGCAGCTTCATCTTGTTGCCCTTCCATTCAAAGTCGAAGAGCCCACGGCCCTCGCCATCGAGGAGCTGCTGCATGGGGAACCAGTGGGAAGAGGCGGCCTCTGCGTTCAGGGTCAGCTCAGGCTGCTCACTCAAGGCGAAGACGAAGGCGCGCACCATTCGGCGTTTGGGCCCCGCCTTGACCCGAGGGCTGCTCACAGCGCTCAGCTCCCCCAAGCAGTGCTGGCGCTTGAGCTTCAGACCCATCTCTTCACTGGCCTCGCGCATGGCGGCGTGCAGGTGATCGGCGTCACTGGGCTCTACGTGACCGCCGGGGAAGGACATGTGGCCGGACCAAGGGTCCCCTTCCCTGTCTGCGCGCTTCATCATCAACAATGACCAGCCTTGGGGGCCAGGAGCGACGACAAGGGCGACGGCGGCGTGGCGCACCTTGCCCAGGTCCAGGGGCTTCTCTGGGGCAGCCTGAGCCTGGCTTTTGGACGGAAGCGGCACCATGGCCAGGCGAAGTCGGTCAAACATGGAGTCAGGCATAAGCGCATGTCCCGTGAGAAACACTGGAGTTGCGCGCTGCGTACGCTGTCTGAAGGACAAGCTGTGTTAGTCCCCCCCTACTGGAGCGCCCATGGCTGACGATGCGGACCTGCTGAGCGACGAGCACGACGAGGAAGGCTTCGGCCCCTGGGCTTGGTCGCAGTTCAAGACCTGGGTTCCGGCCATCCTGATCGTGCTGGGCATCCGCACCTCCATCGCAGAGCCCTTTCGCATTCCGTCGGGTTCGATGATTCCCACTCTGGCGATCGGCGACCACCTCTTGGTGACCAAGTTCAGCTACGCCATCAAGGCGCCCATTCCGGGCACGGACATCACCCTGGCTGAGCGCGGCATCCCGGAGCGCGGCGACATCGTGGTCTTCAAGTACCCGATGGATCCTTCCGTGGACTACATCAAGCGTGTGGTGGGCCTGCCTGGCGACGTCATCCATGTGGTGGACAACCAGCTCTTCATCAATGATGTGGCCCAGGAGCAGACCTACGTTGGCCCGGAGAACTTCCGGAACAACCGCTGCCAGTCCAACAAAGCCAAGCACTTCAAAGAGCAGCTCGGCGATGTCAACCACGACATCTACAGGGCACCAGCCTTCGCCAGCTCCCTGGCCAACTTTGGCCCCTATCAGGTGCCCGAAGGCCAGGTCTTCGCCATGGGAGACAACCGGGACAACAGCAGCGATTCCCGTGCTTGGAACGGTGTTCCCATCGAGAACATCAAGGGCAAGGCGCACTTCATCTGGCTGAGCTACGACGCCTGCGAGGCCGGCATTCCGGTCCTGGGCGAGTTCCGCTTCGAACGTTTCGGCCAGAGCCTCTACGAATAGCGCCCGGGACTACTCCGGCAGCGGCACCGTCATGGCGCCGTCCCAGACCGCATCCCAGACCTCGCAGCTCCAGCCCTCCTCACAGCTCGAGATGCTGGGGACCCAGTCGCGGCGGTTGAGCTCCAGCCGTCCGATCACGCCAACGATAGGGTGGTCCGCGATGACGAAGTCGGTCCCAGTGGAGTCGCCGTCGAACATGTGCACGACCCCGTCTGGGCCTTGACCGATCACACGGATCTGCTCCAGCGAGGCCGGACTGTCCCAGGTGATGACGATGTCCTGATCGGCGTCCACGATGCCGTTCTCCGGGCTGCTCAGGCGCAGGTTGGTGGGACCGGTGGCAGCCTCGACCACCACAGTGCGTGTCCCGGAATCGGCCACCCACTCCACCATCAGCTCCCCTTCAAAGTCAGCCACGTCCACGCTGGCCTGGGGCCCCTCACACTCTCCGTCCAGCTTTCGGGCTGGACTGAGGACCGCGAACTCCCCGTTGAAGCTGACCCCTTCCAGATCGCTCAGGTCGCCGCAGCCTCGATCTGCAGGGACCTGGACATCGGAGAAGAGGGACCATCCATTGGCGGTCTGGAGCAGCCAGACCCGAGCGGTGGTCTCCTCCAAGTCGCCGAGGGGAATTCGTGTGATCGGGGCGCAGGCAAAGAGGCTTAGAAACAACATGCCCCAAGCCTACAGCGAAGCCCCCTTGGCGCTGGTGGTCCATGCCCGGATGGCCTCCAAAAAGGGCGCTCCATACCTGGAGAATCGCACTTCCCCCATCCCGTGCACATCGAGCATGGCCTTGCGCGTGGTCGGCTTGGAGGCGGCCATGTCTTCCAGTGTGCGGTTGGGCGCGACCACGTATGCAGGAACATCTGCAGCGGTACACACCTTCCGGCGCACCTCGCGAAGGTAGACGAGCAGATCACTGGCCACCTGCGGCTGACCGGGGCGCCGAGGTGGCGGACGAGGCAATCGCCGCGTCTTCAGCTCCGGCCAGACCATCTCAAAGTCCGACTCCTGCTGGCGCATGACGCGCAGGCCCTTCTCGCTCAGGGACAGCTCGGCATAGCTGCGCTCCGAGCCGTTGATCTGCCGGGTGGTGTAGACCTTGTCGATGCAGCCAGCACGGGTGAGCTCTCCGAGCAGCTTCTCCAGCTCGTCGACGCGCTGTCCCTTCAGGATGCCGTAGGTGCTCAGGCGATCGAACTGGAAGCTGCGCACGGACTTGTCCGCGGAGCCGCTGAGCACCTTGCAGATCATCTTGGAGGAGAAGGGCTTCCCCATCCGCGCCATGCAGGCCAGAGCCTTGCGCACGACGGTCTCTTCTTGGGCATCCAAGGCGCGCGGTCCCGTGGGACTGGCAACACCAGAGCGGCACATGTCACAGGTGCCGCAGCGCTCGTAGGCCGGCGTTTGGCCGAAGTAGGTCAGCAGGAAGTGACGGCGACACCGGGCGCCGGCGTAGTCCATCATCTTGTCGAGCTTGGCGAACTCCTCCTGGCGACGCTTCTGGAGGCGCTTCTCGTCCAGGACCAGGGGCTCTCCAGGGCGCAGCAGCTCTACCCCGCCGATGCGCTCCGCCGGGCGCCAGCTCAGATAGCCCCGCTCCTCCAAGCCGCGTAGGGCGGCAGTGAGCTGGTCTCGCTCCATGCCCAAGTGGTCCGCCAAGCGCTCGGGCTTGACCTGAAGGGCGTCGCCGGGGAACTCGTGCAGGCGGTCCCGCACCTCTTCAAGCACCTGACCGCGGCGCCCCTTTGGGGTGCCTGCTGGCGGGTGGGTGCTCAGGATGACGCGGGCGGGCCGGTCCGCGGGGTGGATGCGGCGCACCCATCCTTCTCGCTGGAGCACATAGACACAGCTGGAGGCCGTTCGGTCGCCGCCAGCATCGTCCGGCAGGCGCTCTGCGAGCTGCTCCCGGGTCAGGAAGACCGGGTTGGTGCCCTCGGCTGCGATGCGATCCCAGACCGACTGGACATAGGCCGCCGGTGGATGGCCCATGGTGATGAAGAACTCCTGGGTACGCCGGTCGTTCTTGTTGAAGAGCAGCACCACCCGGCTGGGCAGCCCGTCGCGGCCTGCGCGACCAATCTCTTGGTAGTAGGCCTCGATGGTGCCGGGGATGTCCCAGTGAACGATGACGCGCACATCGGACTTGTCCACGCCCATGCCAAAGGCGTTGGTGGCGACCACGCAGCGCAAGCGGCCCGACATGAAGTCGTCTTGCACCCGGGAGCGGGCGTCGGGCATCAAGCCACCGTGATAGGACTCGACCCCCTGAATCCCTGCTTCGCGAAGGGCTTTTGTGGCCTTCTCTACGTTCTTCCGGGTGGCGCAGTACACCAGGGCGGTGCTGCCGCGCACCAGCTCGGGAATGAGCGCCTGCTTGTCCCGAAGTCCGCCGACTTGGACCACCTCCAAGGCCAAGTTCGTTCGGTCAAAGCCCTGGATAAACCTGCGGGGTTGTTCCAGGCCCAAGGTCTTGACGATGTCGTCTTGTACCAAGGGGGTCGCCGTCGCCGTCAAGGCCACGGTAGGCATGCTCTTGCCCGCGCGCAGGAGCTGCTGACGCACCTTGCCTAGGCGCAGGTAGTCCGGCCGGAAGTCGTGGCCCCACTGGCTGAGGCAGTGGGCCTCGTCGATGGCCAGCATGCGGATGTCCACATCCTGGATCTCCCGCATGAAGCGCGGCGAGAAGCGCTCCGGGGCCACATAGAGCAGCTCCCAGTGTCCAGCGTGCAGCTTCTCCATGCGGTCTTGCCGCTCGGACATGGAGAGGCTGGAGTTGATGAAAGTGGCGCGGATGCCCTTGGCGGTCAGGCCGTCGACCTGGTCTTTCATCAACGCGATGAGCGGGCTGACGACCAAGGTGGTGCCACCACGGGCGAGGGCCGGGTGCTGAAAGCAGAGCGACTTGCCGGCGCCGGTGGGCATGACGACCAAGGCGTCATCGCCATCAACGATGTGTTGAACGATCTCGGCTTGGCCGGGCCGAAAGGCCTCGAAGCCGAAGCGGTCCGAGAGGATCTGGAGGATGTCCATTGGGGGTCCCGTGGGGGAAACGGGAAGGCGGGCGACGCATGGGCTGTATTCACCCTCGTGCCTCCGCGCATGTTCTCTGTCGCGCGTCCGCGCGACGTTTCGGCCTCCGCTTGGCGGAGTCCGTCTCCGCTCAGTCGGCGCCTTGCGGCTTCTTGGTGAACCGAGCCGAACTCCCTGCGGCCGAAAA
>CAJXRZ010000152.1 GCA_913060515.1 uncultured Pseudomonadota bacterium
TCTTCGTCGGCAGCGTCAGATGTGTATAAGAGACAGCACCACACCCCTGCTCCGCCACGCCCGTATCTTGGGTGTCCACTGGCGGCGCTCGGGTTGAGAAAGAGAAGCTGAAGTCCTGGGGCAAAGTCCGCCCGTCCCGCGCCTGCACCCCCGCCGAGAGGCTCAGCGTGTAGTCCGCATCCGAGGCCAGGTTCTCCTGGGGCACCACGTGCAGCACATGAGAGCCGCTGCCATAGAACAGGTTGGTGTCTACCGCGATGCGGTCCCCGTCCTGGGAGACCAGGCTCAGACTCTCGGGCAGAACCTGCCCTTGTTCCATCGCTTTGGAGAACACCAGCCCCAGTCGACTGCCCACATCTGCTGCGTCTGTGGGCCAGCCATAGCTGCCCGTTTCCGGGACCGTCGCGACCACGGCCAGGGGCTGATCTCCCTCTTGCAGATCCACCCAGAGGTGGTCCAGGTAGGCCGCCACAATGCGGGCCTCATCCGCTGGGGCACCGGGCAAGGGCGCGTCCAGGTTGGCGCCGCCCCACGGGAAGAGGGCTTGGTACTCGGCCACTTTGGCCTCGTTTGTGCCCAGGAGAGCGACGAGCTCCAGGGCTGAGATGACCAGCTTCTGGCCGTCGTCCAGAGTGTCAGGATCCACCTCAATCCCAACCTCCTCGTAGATCCCGGGCATCTGGGTGGGCACCTGACGCTCCGGAACTGGAGAGCCGCCGTGAACGGCCGTCCAGATCACATCGCTGGCCTCATCGAAGCTCTCGCCCTCGGCCCAGCCGTCGTCGGCATCGCGCACCCGGCTCTCGGAGAAGTAGAAGGCATCGAAGCTCTGATCGGCCATGCCGTGGCTGGCCATGCCCATGTAGAAGGCCACCAGCTCGGGCACATCTTGGGGGTCCTGGTTCTCTCGCAGCCAGTCTCGGAAGGGGTCGTGCACGCCCTCCCAGTGGCCGGCCTCGCCATAGGGATGGTTCACCGCATAGCCGCCGTCGGGGAACATGCTGCCGTTGATCAGGGCGTTCTGGTGATCGGCGAGCAGAGCGCGCAGCTCGGGGTCTTGCACCTGCTGGGCGGCCTGCAGCGTGATCCAGACGTGGGTGTTTTGGCCGTTGGCCAGGGCTGGACCTGAGAGGAGTGAGGCGGCAAGGAGCGGCCCGAGCATCAGGAGAGCAGCAGCTTGCGGATGAGCACCGCGGTGGGATGCCGGCCCTCGAAGCTGGCCAGGCGGATGTCTGAGCCGGCGTCTTGGATGGTCACCGAGGAGAGCGCCGGGTGATCCCGACCGTCGCTCACCGCGCGCACCGGACGCTTGTGGGTGTCCAAGGCCTCGACCTGAATGACGGCATGTGCGGGCAAGACCAAACTGGGAAATCGGGGGCGGTGAGGAGCCAAGGGGGTGAGCTCCAGCATGCGCACCTCGGGGTGACAGGCTGGGCCACCGGCGGCCATCGAGTAGGCGGTGGAGCCCAGGGCCGTGGCGACGACCAGACCATCACAGACCATGCGCTCTGCGACCAGGTGGCCATCCACCATCACCCGCAGGTGGGCGGCCTGACCGGAGAAGCGCTCCAGGTAGACGTCGTTGACGGCGATGGCTGAGATCTGCTCGCCATCGGAGGAGATCCCGGAGAGCCGGAGGCGGTTCACAGAGCGGGTGACCACCTGGTTGGCGTGCAGGCGCTCGGCGATGCCCTGGGGGCTCTCCCAGTCATTGAGCAGGAAACCGACCCGGCCACAGTTCAGCCCCAAGTAGGTGTGCGCCGGCCCAAGATCGTGGATGGTGGCCAACATGTGCCCGTCGCCGCCCAACACGATGCACAGGTCTTCCGGCAGCTGCGCCGGGTCCAGGCAGCCCTCCAAATCCCGGGCAAGGGCCACAGCATCGGGGTTGCGGAGATCAGGGCGCAAGAGCATGGGAGTGATCCTGCCACGGGCGGCCCAGGGCAGGTGTAGTCTGCCGCCATGAAGCTTCTGAAATCACACGGTCTGGGCAACGACTACCTGGTGCTGCACGAGGGAGAGCTGGGGGGCCGCGCCATGGTGCGCGGGGTCTGCCATCGGCACACCGGCCCCGGCGGCGACGGCCTGCTCACCGCTGGCCCCAAGGGCGGGTGCGACTACGGCCTGCGCATCTTCAATCCCGACGGCTCCGAGGCGGAGAAGTCCGGCAACGGCATCCGCATCTATGCCCGCTACCTGGTCGACCACTGCGGGGCGCCCTCGTCCTTCACCTTGAACACCCTGGGCGGGCCCGTGGGCTGCCAGGTGGATCCGGAGCAGGTCACGGTGGAGATGGGCAAAGCCAGCTTCGTGCCCAGCGAGGTCCCCGTTGACCTGGACGTGCCAGAGGCGGTCGAGCAGCGCGTTCAAGCCGCAGGCGAGGACTTTGTGTTCACCGCGGTCGGCGTGGGCAATCCACACTGCGTGCTCTTCCGCGACGAGGCCCTGCTCGATGCCACAAGGTGGCGCCGCTGGGGACCGATTTTGGAGGTTCACCCCCTCTTTCCCAATCGCACAAACGTGCAGTTCGTTCAGGTTCGCGGCCCACAATCCCTGGAGATTCGGATCTGGGAGCGGGGCGCAGGGGAGACCTCGGCCAGCGGCTCCAGCTCTTGCGCGGTCGCTGCCGCTGCGGTCAAGACCGGGCGCTGCGCCTTCGGAGAGATCACCCTGCGCATGCCCGGTGGCTGCCTCTGGGTGCACGTGGCTGAGGATTGGTCCCTGCGCCTGCGCGGCCCAGTGGCCGAGGTGGGGTGGTTCCAGCCTTCAGAGACTTGGATCGCAGGCCTGCGCTAATGCACGCCTTGGTGCTGACGGACGCGGTGGACAGCACCGCACTCTCCGAGGCCTTGAGCCCGGTAGAGTTGGCGGCGCGCTGGGCGGAGCACGACCGCCTCGCACGGGATCTGCTGGTGGCCCACGGCGGCCGAGAGATCGACAAGTCCGATGGCTTCCTGCTGCTCTTTGAGAGGGTGCAGGACGCCGTCGCCTGGGCACTGGCCTACCACCGGGCCTCGCCCTTGCCGGCGCGGGCAGGGGTGCACTGGGGCCACGTCATCCTGCGGGAGAACAGCGCCCAGGACGTGGCCCGCGGCGCCAAGATGCTGGAGGTCGAGGGCCTGGCCAAACCCATCGCGGCCCGCATCATGTCCCTGGCGATGGCGGGGCAGACCCTGCTGTCCAGAGAGGCCGCCGCGGAGCTGGGCAACCTGGCCTCGGGCGTGGCGCCGGTCTCCCACGGATTCTGGCGCGTGAAGGGCGTCTCCGAGCCTATGGAGCTCTTTGAGGTGGGGGAGGATCAAGCCCCCTTCCAACCTCCGCCGGACTCAGAGAAGGTCTGGCGCGTGGTCCAAGGCCCTGGGGGCTGGCTTCCCCTGCGCGAGGTCCCCAGGAGCCTGCCGGCCGAGCGCGACAGCTTTGTAGGCCGTCAACGGGACCTACGGGCCCTGGCACAAGTGGTGGACAGTGGCGCCCGCTTGGTCTCCATAGTGGGAACAGGTGGAACCGGAAAGACACGTTTGGCACTTCGCTATGCCTGGCGCTGGCTGGGCGCATGGTCCGGGGGCGCGGCCTTCTGTGATCTCTCCGAGGCCCGGTCGATCAACGGCATCGCAAAGGCGGTGGCCAACGCGATGGAGCTGCCCCTACGAGACACCGAACCGGTGCAGCAGGTGGGCAAGGTCATGGCCGAGCGCGGGCCCACCCTGGTGGTTCTGGACAACTTCGAGCAGGTGGCACGCTACGCCTCCCACACGCTGGGCAAGTGGCTGGACCAGGCCCCTCAAGTGCAGTTTCTGGTGACCACGCGCGAGGTGTTGGGCATTCCTGGCGAGCGCATCTTGGCCCTGCCGCCCCTGAGCCAAGCAGACGGCGTGGCCCTGTTCAACGAGCGCGCACGCCGCGCCCGCGGCCAGAGCTTTGAGGGCCAGTCGGAGGAGAGGGAGATCGCCGCAGTGGTCGAGCTTGTGGACCGTCTGCCACTGGCCATCGAATTGGCCGCCGCCCGCTGCCGCAGCATGTCTCCCAAGAACATCCGCGAGCGCATGGGGCAGCGCTTTCGCCTCTTGGCCTCCAGCGGAGGACGACAGGATCGCCAAGCCACTCTGCGGGCCACTCTGGACTGGAGCTGGGACCTACTCGGCAGCGAAGAGCAAGCCGCGCTGGCCCAGCTCTCGGTATTTGAAGGGGCCTTTGACCTGAGCGCCGTGGAGGCGGTGGTGCACACCGAGCAAGACTCCTGGCCCGCAGACTTGATCCAAGCCCTGGTGGACAAGAGCTTGGTTCGGACCTTGGAGAAGGATCGCTTTGGCTTGCTCATCTCGGTCCACGACTATGCCAGGGAAAAGCTGGCCTCTGAGAGCGAGGCTACCCTGCGCCACCTACGCCACTACGCGCGATGGGGCGCCCCAAGCGCCATCGATGCCCTGCGCGGGCCAGAGGGCAGTGGACGCTGGCAAGAGATGCTGCGGGGCTTGGACAACCTCATCGCCGCCTGCCGGCGCGCTGTGGCCATGCAGAGTCCGGCCCTGGCCGCCCAGAGCTTCTTGGCCACAAACCAAGTCCTGACCACCGTCGGCCCCCTTCCGCTCGGTGAGCAGCTGGCCCGTCCTGTCCTGCGCATGGCCCATCCACCGGCAACCCGCATTCGCCTCCAGCTCAGCCTAGCCCAGACACTCGGCTTGATGGGCAAGAGCGAACAGCTGCCCATGTTGGAGGACTGCCTGAGCCAAGCGCGCCTCTACGGAGACCCACTGCTGGAGCTTCGTGTCCTGGCAGAGATTGGCAACGCCCTGACCATGTCCGGCGAGCTGGAGGAGGCCGAGGGCATTCTGCGCCTTTGCCTCTCGGCACCCGATGGCCAGGATGACCTTCACCTGCAGGCCACCGTTCACAACGCCCTGGGCTTGCTCACCTCCAACATGGGCCGTTCCCAAGAGGCGCGCTCCTACTTCTCCGCCGCTGTGGCCCTGCACCGCCAAGCCGGCAACCGGGGCGCCGAAGCCCGCGCCCTGGGCAATCTGGGCAGCAACGCCCCCACGCAGGCCGAAAACCTCGTGCACCTCAGGGCCGCATTGGCCCTGCATCAGTCCCTGGGCAACCGCCGCTCCGAGGCCATCGTGCTCGGCAACCTGGGCCGGGTCTGCCGCCGCTTGGGCCGGGTGGAGGAGTCCTACGCCCACGCCCGCGCTGCGCTGCGCCTGCAGCGGGAGGTCGGAAACCGGCGCTCGGTGGCCATCCAGCTGCTGACCCTGGGTTCCCTGGACCGGGTCCACGATGTGCCTGGGGCGCGCTCTCTCTTGGAGGAGGCGCTGATGGTGCAAAAGGAGATCGGCTTTCGGCGGGGTCAGGCCTACTGCTGCGCCGAGCTGGCCATGTGGGAGCTGGGCCAAGGCGATCTGGCCCAAGCCCGTAGCTGGGCGCAACAAGCCGAGCAGCTCTCTCAGGGCTACTCCGGCGCCCGGGTTCAGGCCGATGCAGCCAGTGCCCTGATCTACTGCGCTCAGGACCAGCCCAAGCGGGCGCTGGCGCTGATCCAGCAGACCCCCATGACCGAGAAGACCAAGCCTCTGGCCCTGAGCGTCTGGGCTTGGGCTGCCGCTCTGAGCGGGGACCGCGTACAGGTCAAGCAGTGCCTGGCCGCCATCGAGCAGCTTCCAGAGGCCTTGATCGAGGAGCCAAGGGCGCTGCGAGAGCAGACCCTGAAGCTCTTGGAGCGTGGGCTTTAGGGAAAAAGGGCCGGCTCCCAGAAAAACTTTGGATCCACGGTCACGCTTTTGCAGATCGGGGGTGTCTGGATCGATGCCGTCCCGACCCTTTTGTGTGTGAGCGCCCCCATGATCCTCTCCCTGCTTCTCAGCACTGCCTCCGCCACCGAGGCCATTGAGCCGCCCATCGCCCCCCAGCCCCCAAGCGTGCAGCTCGAGGTGGACTGCGAGGAGATCGAGATCGAGAGCAATCGAGAGCGCCGAGAAGGCAGCCTCTCCTTGGAAGGCGCCGTGCTCGCGATGCCTCAAACCGGCGGGGTGGCGTGGGCCCTGCGCGCCGATGGCGCCCGGAATGGCTTTGCCCGCATCGATCACCGCACCCAGAACAGCGACAGCATCCTGCGCGGCACAATCGGCTTGGATCTCCTGGGCTGGTCCCGCCTGATCGACGTGAACGTGGGCGCTTCCATGGCCACCGCGGCAGACCTCCGAGAGCGCACGCTCTATGGACCGGTTGCAGTCGGTTTGGAGACTGGCTTTGGCCTAAACGTACGCTCCGTGCACCTGAACACCCGCTACGTCCAGCCCCTGGGCGACAGCGAAGTGGCGCGGGGAGTCAACGAGCGGGAGCTGCGCCTGAGCTACGATCTCAACGAGGATCTGAGCGTCTTTGGCACCCAGCTCCGCATCAACCCGGACTTGCGGGCCGAGGAGCGCGTGAACGCCTACGGGATCGGCATGGTCTATACCTTCTGAGCCCTTGACGCGGGGGCCTTCCCCCGCAACCATGTGGGCCGAAGGGACCACCTCTATACGGGGTGATCCCCAGGAGACCAGCATGCGCCTAATGCTCGTTCGGGCACCCGCCCGACACACCGTAGAGAGCGAAGTTCCCCCAGCCGTCGAGGCGGAGAACCAGTCTTACCCGCCCTTGGCCTTGCTCTCTCTGGCCTCCTACATCAAGGAGTGCACCTCCCACGAGGTGTTCATCCTGGATGCCCAGCTCCACAACTACTCCTACGAGGAGCTGGAGCAGAAGATCGACGAGTGGAAGCCCGACGTGGTGGGCATCACCGTCTACACCGTGGGCCTGGTGGACTGTCACCGCACGGTACAGATCGCGCGCAAGCTGCCCAGCGTGAAGCACATCGTGCTCGGCGGCCCACACATCAACGACTTCCCCAAGGAATCCGTTGGCTTGGCCGGCGTTGACGCCGTGGTCAAGGGCGAAGGTCAGAAGCCTCTGGAGCTGCTCCTGGACTGTTGGGAGCGCGGCGAGGACCCCAAGGGCATCCCAGGCGTGGTCGCGCACGTGGACGACATCGTGCCCTCGGAGGACACCTACTTCTCCAACGATCTGGACGACTACCCACTGCTCGATCTCGAGCTGATCGACTTTGAGAAGTACTACGACGTGATGGGCCAAGGCGGCACCTTTACGACCATGGTGACCAGCCGCGGCTGCCCTTACCGCTGCACCTTCTGCAACACCCCACGGCACCGCTACCGCGTCATGTCCCCACAGCGGGCCTGCGATCAGATCCAGCTGGCCCTGGACCGCGGAATCACCGAGCTCTACTTTGTAGACGACACCTTCAACATCACCAACGCGCGCGTCCACGAGCTCTGCAACGAGATCATCCGCCGGGGCCTGATCTTTAGTTGGACCGTTCGTTTCCGGGTCAAGGGTGTAGACCGCGAGCTGCTCGAGAACATGAAGGCCGCTGGCTGCCACCGCATCCAGTTCGGCGTGGAGCAAGGCACCGAAGAGGGCCTGCTGATCCTCAAGAAGGACGTCAACGTCCGCGAGATCGAGAGCGCCTTTGCCCTGTGCCGCGAGGTCGGCATCAACACCGTGGCCTACTTCATGATCGGCACGCCTGTTGAGCGCAACCACGAAGACATCATGGAGACCATCCGCTACAGCATCAAGCTGGACCCGGACTTCGTGATGTACAATATTCTAACTCCCTTTCCGGGCACCGCGCTCTACGACCAGGGCATGGAAGCCGGGGTCTTGGACGTCAAGCCATGGATGCGTTTCATGGCCAACCCTGACGAGCACTTCAAGGCTCAAATCTGGGAGGAGCACTTCACCCGAGATGAGCTGCGCTCCTACTTGGACTTGGCCTACCGGAGCTTCTACTGGCGGCCACGCTTTGTCGCGCGGAACTTGGGGCAGATCCGTTCACCCAAGGATTTCTTGCGCAAGGCCAGCGCTGGGGTGCGGCTGCTGACAGGCTGATTCAGCGCTCCGTAGACCAGGCCAGGCTGGGTAGAATCAGTCCCGCCGCTCCATGACAAAGCGCTTGTCGCCCCGGTCCAGCACCATGTGTCGGTCGTCTTGGCGCTCCAGCGTCCAGGTGCGTGGCCCGCCGCGAACCAGGCTGAGGGTGCGGGTGTCACCGCTGCCGGTGCTGGCGCAAGCCACGGGCTCTCCCTGACCAAGCTGGCAGGTGTCCCCGTCGATGCGCAGCGTCCCACCGGTGCCCGCGCTGGCCGTCTGGGTGCCATCCGCGGCGATGCGATGCGTCTCGGCCCAAGTGCCCTGCTCCCAGGGCTCTTGAGCACAGCCCAACAGCAACAGCAGCGCTACCATGGGCTTCCCTCCGCGCCAAGGAAGAGGAAGACCGCGCCAGGGCCGTGTTTGGGGGACTCGGTCTCGTAGAAAGGTGCGCCAATGAGCAGGTCGTCGATGCCGTCGCCGTTGTGGTCAAGGGTGGCCAGAGCGGAGCCGAAGGCGGCGCCGAAGTGCTGGCAACTCGGGGTGTCCGCCTCGTCGCAGGTGTCATAGGCGGCTTGGCCACGGGTGATCCAGCCGTGGGCGTCGGCGGAGGTGTAGGTGCCTTCGAGGGGGCCGAGGATGAGATAGACAATGCCTCCATTCGTGTCCGGGTGCTCACTCCATGCCACATCGACATTGCCGTCTCCGTTGAAGTCTCCAAGGGCTACGTCAGAGCTTGGGTCAGCAGGATAGCGCTCACTCCCGAACACTACTTGTCCCATAACAACCAGTTGCGGTTCTCCGCCTTTCGCATAATCGACCTCAAGTAGAAGTACTAGGCTGTGCCCAGAATTGTCATCCCCAACAATGGCGATCTCGGTCGTTCCATTGCCGTCAAGGTCTGGCCGAACAATAAGCGTATCAGCCACTGAAAAGCTCCCACTCAAATCGACCTGCAACCCGCTGCTAAATGCGGACAATCCAACGCTAAGCAACGCCGGGTCCGCCACAAACACCTCAACAACGCGATCCACTGTTGACTGCAACACAATGGCTTGTTGGCTGCCATACTGAGTCCCGCAAAGGTGTTGATCCCGTGGGCTGAACGTGTGATCTCTTCTTG
>CAJXRZ010000153.1 GCA_913060515.1 uncultured Pseudomonadota bacterium
TCTACACTATCCTCTTCGTCGGCAGCGTCAGATGTGTATAAGAGACAGCCCCTGCGCTGCTCGGCTCGCTCAGCATGGGTCATGCGGTCCTGGTGCCCTTCGGCCCCCGCAAGATCACAGGCTACGTGCTGGCCGCCGGGCCCGATGTGCCGCCGCCTCCCAAGGGAAAGGCCCGCCCGGTGGAGCGGTTGTTGGATCCACAGCCCGCCTTTGACGCCACCCAGCTCAGCTTCTTCCGCTGGATCGCCGACTACTACCGCTCTGGCTTGGGCGAGGTCATCTCAACGGCCCTGCCCGCCAAGCTCAAGGCCACGACCCGAACCGTTCACCTCGCCACAGAAGAGGGCGTGGACGCCCTGGCTGCCGGCATGGGGGAAGGCCACTCTGGCGAGGTGCTGCGAGAGGTCATCCAGCGTCCCAAGTTGACCCGACGGGGACTGCAGCGCCGCATGCGGGAGCTGATGGAGCCCAAAGAGTGCGCACACGCCATCGACGCCCTGCTACGAAAAGGCTGGATTGAAGCAGAACAGTTGGAGTCCGGCGGGGTGGGCGGCACCGAGAACTGGTGGGTGCAGGAGGTGCCGGTCGAGCAGGCAGCCAAGCTGATGAAGCGCATGGGGGCCCGACAGCTCGCGGTCTTGGAGTGCATCGCCGCCGCAGGGGGCGCCATCTCAGCCTCCGTACTTGCGGCCGACCAAGGCCCTTACGCCCGAACCGCAGCCAAGGCCATGTTGGCGGCCGGCGTGCTCAGTCAAGAGGTCCGTGAGCGACGGGACGCCGTGGTCGCCGGGGAGCTGCCGGAGAGCCGCGGGGCCCCCACCCTGACCGCTGCCCAGCAGGGGGCAGTGGACACCATCCTGGGTCCACCAAAACCCCACCTGCTCTACGGGGTCACCGGCGCTGGCAAGACCGAGGTCTACCTGCGGGCCGCCGCAAGCATCTTGGAGCGGGACAAGCAGGTGCTGCTCTTGGTGCCGGAGATCGGTCTGACGCCGCTGCTCACCGGCCGCTTCCGGGCACGCTTTGGCGACGCCGTGGCCGTGCTTCACAGTGGCCTCACGCCGGCCCAGAAGCTCAGAGAGTGGCGGCGCATTCGAGCCGGAGAGGCGCGGGTGGCTGTGGGCGCGAGATCCGCGCTCTTTGCCCCCTTCGTAAACCTGGGCCTGCTCATCGTCGACGAGGAGCACGACGACTCCTACAAGCAGGACGACGGCGTTCGCTACAACGCCAGGGACCTGGCCATCGTTCGGGGTCACATGGCCGAGTGCCCCGTGGTCATGGGCTCGGCCACCCCCTCACTGGAGAGCTGGCACAACGCCCAGACCGGTCGCTACGGCCTGATTCAGCTCCTGGAGCGTCCAACGCCACGGCCGGTCCCCAAGGTCGAGCTGATCGACATGACCCAGGAGCCCAAGGAGCCAGACGGCCGGCGGCCCATCGTCGCCCGCTCGGTGCATCGGGCCCTCAAGGAGTGTTTTGCGGCCGGCGGCCAAGCCATCGTGCTCTACAACCGCCGAGGTTTCGCCACTCTGGTGGAGTGCGAGGACTGCGGGGCCTCCTACTCTTGCCCCAGCTGCGGGGTCAGCCTGGTCCTGCACCAGCACAAGCGCACCTTGAGCTGCCACTACTGCGGCTTTCACCGCAAGATGGCCAACGACTGCGGCGCCTGCGGCGGCACCCTGCAGATCATGGGCAAGGGCACCGAGCGCATCGAGCAGGTCATGGCGGAGATGTTCCCGGAGATCCCGGTCTCCCGCATGGACGCGGACACCACCGCAGCCCGCGGTGCGCACTTTGAGATCCTGGACGCCTTCCGCCGCGGCAAGACCCGCCTGCTCGTGGGCACGCAGATCGTCGCCAAGGGCCACGACTTCCCAGACGTGTCCCTGGCCGTGGTCTTGGGCGCCGACCATGTGCTGCGCATGCCGGACTTCCGTGCCGCAGAACGTAGCTTTTCCCTACTGACTCAGCTCGGTGGCCGAGCGGGCCGCGGGGACCGACCCGGGCGCATGTTGGTGCAGACCAGTCAAAAGGACCACTACGTCTTTGGTTTGCTGGGCGACTACGCCACCTTTGCCACCGAGGAGCTCAAGCACCGGGACTTGCTGCGCTATCCCCCCATCGCCCGTTTGGGATTGATCCGCATCGAGGGCAGTATTCAGAATCAAGCGCTCGAGGCCAGCTGGACCTTGCTGCGTCGCCTGCGGGCCACCTGCGATGGCAAAATCATCGAGGTTCAGGGCCCCGCGCAGGCCGCCATGCCCAGATTGGTCGGCCGCTGGCGCTACCAGATCCTGCTGCGTGGAAACGAGCCCAGAGCCTTTAGAAAGTGGCTCAGAACCATCGATTTGAGCGGAATCGGCAAGGGCGTCCGCGTGAGCCTGGATGTGGACCCCAGACACCTGATGTGATGCGCTCTACGGGGCGTCGCCTGGGCCTTCTGCCGGCAACCAGGTGCCCGTCAGGCTCACCGAGTCCAGCTTCTCCGCTGGAGGGGAATCAATGTCCCCGCCAAAGTCCAGGAAGGGGGTGAGGGTGGCCGCATCGCCCTGCAGCAGCTCGAAGGTGACCTCGCCGTAGACCACGCATTCGATGTACCCATCCTCTGCGCACGTGCTCTCCATCTCACTCATGATCAGGCTGCCGGTGCCTTGCTCTGGCTCGGGGACCAGCTCCACGCCCCCATAAAAGGCCCGCACCGCGCCGCCTCCGCTCCACTCGGCAGCCACGCCACCGTAGACGTAGCCATCCATGTAGCGGCTGCTCTCTGCGAAGAGAACCACCTCGAAAGGCAGTGTTCTCTCAGGGATTTCTGCAGTGAGCTCTAGGTTTGGACCTGCGAGACTCTGGGCATCGGACCAGGTGGGCCCGCAAGCTGTGAGCGAGGCCAGGATGAAGAAGATCATTGAACCACCACGCCGACGTAGGGGTCATCGATGCTCCAGCGGGTGCCCTTCTCACCCTCAGCACGGGCGTTGATGGTCAGCGTCAGGTCCTGAACACGGTCGGCGCCACGGGGCTCAATGCGCATGCGGTAGTCCTGCCAGCAGAGTGTGGTGGTGCCCGCGAGGATCTCGCAGCTGTGCAGCCCGGTGTTCCAGAGATGCTCGCTGCGCACGTCGGTGACCGGTGGGACCAGGTAGCTGGTCTCGCTGTAGAAGAGCACGCGTACAGGCTCGGTGACCCCGCTCAACTCGATGTCCGCGTCAAAGTCCACCCACTGGTCATCGGCGCCACCGGTATCGGACTCCACGCTGCCCTCGACCTCGATGGAGAAGAAGACCTCGCTCGCTTGGGTGCCGTCTAGTGTGATGGGCACACTCAGTAGGGCCTGATCAAGCCAGGGATCATTGCAGGCTAGGCTCAAGAGGCCAAAGCAAAACAGGTTGATCATCGTCATCCTTCGCCGCTTTTTAGCGGGTCTGCGTCAAGACCGGTTGCCGCCGGGTCTGCTGGTCTGGATCGGCTCACAGAAATGTGCCTCACGAGAGTTCCGCTGGCAAACATAACCTCGAATGGCCCTTCCAACCTAAGGTTGGCTCAGACCTCTATCCTGCCGAAGATCCGCACGCCGAGCACGAACTTGGACGATGCGGACCTGGCCGCCGACGGGCAGGTCCTCTTTGAGGCGGGAGGGCTCAGCACGGCGGCCGCTTTCGGGTTCCAAAAGGCCCAGAAGACCTTATATTTTAGACAAGACCAGATCATCAGCGCAAAACGAAAAGCACGGCCCAACGGGTTCATTCCACAACTCAATCCACAAGGAGGACCTAATGTTCCATGTCCTACTCCTCGTCGCCTGCCTCAACGGAGACACTGAGGACTCGGCTTCTCAAACCTTCATTGATGCGGACGCCGATGGATACCCCGACACCGTCGATTGTGATGACAACGATTCCGCGATCAACCCCGGACAGGAAGAGTCATGCAACGGCATCGACGACGACTGCAACGGGCTGATTGACGAGGATGCAAGCGACGCAAGGGTCTACAACAGCGATGCGGACGGAGACGGCTTCGGAAGCACCACCTTCCAGATCGCATCCTGTGACGGCGCGCCTGATGGCTACGTCGAGGACTCCACCGACTGCAACGATTTGAACGCCGAGGCCTTCCCCGGCGCGCCCGAGCTCTGCAACGGCGAGGACGACGACTGCGATGACGAGGTGGATGAAGAGCTGGAGGAGACGGTCTACTTCCAAGACTCCGACGGTGATGGCTATGGAGACCCCTCGGCAACCACCACCGGATGCGACATCGCCGAGGGCTGGTCCGACAACGATCAAGACTGCGATGACCTGGATGCAGGGGTCAGCCCAGCCGCGGAAGAGATCTGTGGTGACGGACTGGACAACGACTGCGATGGAACGGGAGAGGGCTGCGGTTTCTCCGACGTCACCGGGACTCGGGACGCCCGAACCACCCTTGAGGGCGAGAGCGCCGGCGACTACTTCGGCTCCCCAGCCAAGAACGTTGGGGACCTGAACGCAAACGGACTCGATGCGTTGGCGGTGGCTGCGCGCGGCTCCGACCTCTCGGCCGAAGACGCTGGTGCTATCTACATCTTCGACTTCCCTGTCTCAGGTACAACCGTGGGAGCCGCGTCCGCGGACGCGGTCTTGACCGGCGAGGCCGCCGGAGACGGCGTCTTCTCGGTGGCTGCACTGGGAGACTCAAATGGCGACGGCGTCGGCGACCTGGTCGTTGGAACCAAGAAGTCAGACGAAGGAGGAACGGACGCGGGCAAAGTTTACTTTGTCACGGGTCCCTTCAACGGCGAGGTCCCTCTTCAAGACGCCGACGCGTCCTGGATTGGCGTAGGGTCCGGTGACCAAGCGGGCCTGGTGATGGCCCACGATCTCAACGGAGATGGCCACCAGGACATCATCGTCGGGGCGCAGAAGAACGACAACGGCGGCAACAACGCCGGTGCAGTCTTCATCCTCAACGGCCCCTTTGGTGCCTGGATGGGGGACCAAGGCCTCTACGCCGCGGACGCCTTCATCAAGGGCGAGGCGACCGGCGACCAGATGGGCGGCGGCATGGTTCCAGTGGGCGATGTCACCGGTGATGGCATCGGCGACCTGTTGATTGGAGCACCCTATGCAGCCTCTGGCGGCTTTGAGGACGTCGGCGCCGTATTCCAGCTCAATGGGCCGATCAGCGGCACCTCTTCCGTGACGGACCGAGCGGACGCACACTTGGTCGGCACCGACGGCGACCAAGCCGGTTGGGGTCTGGCCTCGGCCGGAGACCTCGATGGCGACGGGCTGGTGGACTTCATGGTCAACGCCCAACGCTCCGACAATGGCTCGGACAACGGAAACGAAGGCGCGGTCTACTTGGTGACCCAAGACTGGACCGGCAACGAGGATGTCTCTCTGGAAGACACCTGGGCGAAGATTCAGGGCATCACCACAGAGGACAAGCTGGCGGCCGTCTCCGGCGATGCAGACTTCAATGGTGATGGACACATCGACATCGTCGTCGGCAGTCGATTCCACGACGCAGGTGGGACCGATGCTGGAAGCACCTGGGTACTGTACGGCCCCTTCTCCGGAGGCACCTACGGGCTCGGCGAGCTGACAGGCACGCAGATCAACGGAGCCGCCGCAGGAGACGGCTTTGGTGTCCCGGCTGGCTCGATCGGCGACTTGAACGGCGATGGTGCAGATGACCTGGCCGTTGGAGCCCGCTGGAGCGACAGCACCGCAGAGGATGCAGGCGCCGCCTACATCTTCTTGGGCAGTCCCCTCTAAGGGAGCCAACCGGCGAGCCAACCGGCGAGCCAACCGGCGAGCCAACCGGCGAGCCAACCGGCGAGCCACAAACGACCGGCGTTTGTGGCTCGCCGGTGCTCCGCTTCACTGGTTCAGGAAGCCCAGCTCACGGATGTAGGTCTTGTCTAGGGTCGAGTCGGCCCGAGCCAGCTGGCTGCGGACAAAGAGCGCGGCGCCAGCGGCCATGCAGGCCACCCGCTTGAAGAAGCTGGGACGCTGCTCAGGCACAAAACCCATGTCCTGGCCCTGCTTCCAGACGCGCTGGTTGACGTGCTCAACGAAGCTGGGCAGGTGGGAGAGCACCGGGTGGTCCTTGCCCATGTTCCGGTAGGGCCGAAGCACCAGGGGTGCGACCATGAGCTGCAGCTCAAGAAGACCGTAATAGGGGTACTTCAACCAAGGCTTTTGGGTGAGCAGGTACTTGGTCTCTTTCTCTCCCCATTCGACGTGCTCCACCTCCTCCATGGAGATGGCGCGCAGCCGCTTCTTGACCTTGTCCACCCCGGGATGGTCATCGGGCAAGCACTGGTGGAGCACATCCTTGAAGATGTCGAGCACCATGCCCTCGCCGATGGCGTGCTCCATGAGCACCTTGAGGGGGTAGTAGTTGTTGTGGCTGGACATGAGCCGGATGACCCAGTGACCGGGCTCAGGCGTCATCTCCAGCAGGCGGAAGATGGCGGCGAAGTGCTCCAAGTGGTTGAGCTCTTGGTGCGCCTGACGCACGTAGAAGCGCGCAGCCTCCAGAGAGCGGGCCTGGTACAGCGACTTGCCGCAGTACACACCCGTCGCCTCGCCAAAGAGTGCCTGGGAGAGCACGAAGCGCACGATCTCTCGATCCTGAGGGTCGCTCAGGTCAAAGCGTGCATCGCCAAAGTCGTAGCCGGGTTCTGTAGTCGCCATGGGCCCTTCCTATCACCACAATGGCCCAATGACGCTCGGCCTGTGCGGCTTTTCTTTGCCCCAGGTACCATCTACCTATTAGTAGGTAGGCACTCCGGAGTGTGGAATGGACCCCTTGATTCGAGCCGACTTCTCCCAGCGTGCGCTGGTCCGTCCCGATGACAGCCCTTGGGTGGCGTCTCCAAGCGCGGGTGTGACCCGCCGCCCTCTGGACCGCATCGGAGACGAGAAGGCCCGAGCGACCTCCCTTGTGCGCTACGCCGCTGGCTCGGCCTTTCCGGAGCACCAGCACCCTGAGGGAGAGGAGATCTTTGTGCTGGAGGGCATCTTCAGCGATGAGAGCGGCGACCATCCAGCCGGCAGCTACCTGCGCAACCCACCTGGCTCCGCCCACAGCCCCAGCTCCGCCCAGGGATGCACCCTCTTTGTGAAGCTGCGGCAGTTCGATCCCGCAGACCAGGAGACGGTGCGCATCCAGACCCACGATATCCAGTTCTTTCCTGGACAAGTCCCCGGCTTGAGCGTCTTCCCACTGCACAACCACGGCGGCGTGAGCAGCGCCCTGGTGCGTTGGGCGCCAGGCACCCGTTTTCTGCCTCATACACACTGGGGCGGTGAGGAGATCCTGGTTTTGGAGGGCACCTTCCAAGACGAGCACGGCGATTACCCAGCGGGCACCTGGATTCGTTCTCCGCACCTCTCCCGGCACCACCCCTTCTCCACCGAGGGCTGCCTGATCTATGTCAAGGTGGGTCACCTGGGCTGAGCCTTGGCGCGTTCCAAGGCCCTGCTGCCCCACAGGCCGAGGCTAGAGACTCTGAACGGCCCAATGGCGGAGCTAGGGACGCTGAACGCCCCATGAACCGCGCTTCACGCGCCATTGGCGGGACTGTTTGGGGCGTTCGGCCCTAGCCTCGGAGCTTGAGGCGTTCGGGCCCGATTTGTCTGATAATCAGACAGACCTATTGATCTGATTATCAGACAAATAGACACACCCTTGCCCTCTCCGTCAGCGCGCACACATTGCCGATCCAGAACAGGAGCCCTCACGTGCCCGTCGATCAGAACACGCCCATCCCCTCTCTTGGATTCGGAACCTGGCAGATCAAAGGCCAGGACTGCGTGCACGGCGTGCGCGAGGCCCTGAACTTGGGCTACCGCCACATCGACACCGCCCAGGCCTACGAGAACGAAGCCGAGGTCGGCCAGGGCTTGAAGGCCTCCGGCGTGGCCCGCGAGCAGATCTGGCTGACCACCAAGGTGTGGATCAGCTCCCTGGAGCCCAAGGCCATCGTGACCTCAACCGAGGAGAGCTTGCGCAAGCTTGGTGTGGACCACGTCGACCTGCTGCTGGTGCACTGGCCGATCTTTAAGCAGGCCACGCTGGCTCAAATCCTCGAGGCCTTCGTGGGCCTACAAGAGCGCGGACTGACCCGGAAAATTGGTGTGTCCAACTTCCCCGCTGCACTCCTCGACCAGGCTGCCCAGCTCGCCCCCATCTTCGCCAACCAGGTCGAGTACCACCCCTACTTGGACCAGAGCCCGGTGCTGGAGGTGTGCCGCAAGCACAAGGTGCACCTGACGGCCTACTCGCCCCTGGCGCGCGGCCAGGTGCTCCAGGACCCCGTGCTGCAAGAGATCGGTGCCAAGACCGGCCACAGCGCAGCCCAAGTCGCCCTTCGGTGGCTGGTCCAACAGCCCGGAGTGAGCGCAATCCCAAAGGCGTCCAGCGAGAAGAACCGCAAGGCCAACCTGGCGATCTCCGAGTTCGAGATCAGCGCCGACGACATGGCGCGCGTACACGCCTTGGCCCGCCCAGATGGCCGCGTGATCGACCCACCCTTCGCACCCAACTGGGACTGAAGGGGTAGCATCGGGCCCTGAAGGGATCTCCCATGCTCTCGCTCCTCCTGCTCTTGGCCAGCCCAGCATTCGCTGAGCTCCAGCCGGCCTTTGACCTGCCCACCCAGGCTGATCAGCTGCGACAGCTCGGGGTGCCTGCGGACCAGTGCGCCGCCGCCTTGCGCGCGATGCAAGAGGCTGGATTGAGCGCCGAGCAGGCCCAGTTGGTGCTCCTAGCGGCCAACCAAGGCGCTCGGGTACACGGTCCCGTTCCCGCCTTCGACGCCCTGATCCAGGAGAGCCTTGAGAAGGGACTGAGGGGAAGCGAGCTCTCTGCAGCCATCGACTTGGCCTACGCGGAGAGCGGTCAAGGCGCCGACCTCATTCGAGCAGGCTCCCCAGCCGAGGGCACTGGAGCGCCTCCCAAAGGCAGCCCGGAGCCCGCCGCCCCCATCCCTCAGCAGGCCCC
>CAJXRZ010000154.1 GCA_913060515.1 uncultured Pseudomonadota bacterium
ACGAGATTTCTGCCTGTCTCGTGGGCTCGGAGATGTGTATAAGAGACAGGCAGAGCTCGTCCTGGTCTGGGTTGACCGCTGCATCCGTGTCATCGCAGTCCTCCCCGCCCCACTGGGCGGAGAGGTAGCCGTCACCGTCCTGGTCCCGCCTGTCCTGGCGCTCCTCGGCGCCAATGAAGGTGCATGCCATTGCCAGCCAGATCACCATCGCATCACCATCACAGCGCTGCCCATCATGCCCAGAGACGCCAAGCCCATGGCTCCAGCCCCAAGCGTCAGCCCGTTGGTGATTCGCTCTTGTCTGCGGAGGTCAGACGCTCCCCAAGTCGGCTGGGGCTGAAGGTAGGTCTGCTTGGACTGGCTGGCCAGGGCCCAGCCACCGATGGCGGCCGCGCCGAGTCCAAGTCCGATAAAGAAGCGAGGCCGGTGGAGTCGGGAGACGCCGGACTCCAGTCTGGGGGCTTGTTCCGGCGTTTGCGGGTTCAGGGTCAGCGAGGTCAGGGCGTCCGGCCCCTGCAGGGCAGAGTCCGCCAAGGTTGCTTCGGGTGCGAGAGCTGCCGGGGCGGCTGGCTCGGGCGCGGGCTCGAAGGGAAGCGCGTCTCCTGGCAGCATCTAGGTGGTGGAGAGAACAGTCCCTTCAGCCAGAAGCTGCATCACTAAGGGCGAGTTTGGGTCCCAGAACTGGGTCTGTTGGCCGTCGATCCAGAGCTCGGCATCCTTGGGAAGTGGAGCGGGCTCCCTCTGACTGGGAGCAGCGCCTTCGTAGATGTCCAGGATGGCGTGTCCCTGAGGCACAACAGCGGCAGGGAAAGCGTAGTCTGGCTGTGCCGATCTGGCGGATCGGAAAGAGGCTTGGGCCTCCGTCTCCTCTCCGGCTACAAACTGTCGCAGTCCTTGCAGCCGGTGGAATTGAGCGGCATTCTCAGCGGGGATGGGATCGGAGAGACAAGGAACCCAGAAAACGGCCTGGTCCATGGAGGACTGGAAGCCCTCGATGTCCAAGGCTGAAAAGGCGCGCTCAGCCTGGTTCAGGGTGCCGGCCAGTTGCGCGTTGTCTACCGTCGGGCCTGCACATTCGGAGGCGGCGAGGGCGACGCTTGTAAGGGTTAGCCAAGGCATGCAGTGTCTTCCAGACCTTAGAGTAATCGGGTCGCTGTGCCGATGGGCTAAGTGCTTTTCTGAGGTGAGATGCTGCGTCCAGGAACCCGCGTTGATCGCTACGAGCTGCTCTGCTCTATTGGAGCGGGCGGCATGGCCACGGTCTATGCGGCCCGTCACGTGGAGCTGGGCACCTTGCACGGCGTCAAGGTGATGAGTCTGACCTCGCCGGCGCTGGTGAGTCGTGTCCTGCAGGAAGGGCGCATCCAAGCTGGGCTGCGGCACCCCAACATCGTGCCGGTCACCGATGTTTTACGCATCCAAGGCGTGCCGGCACTGGTCATGGACTTGGTCATTGGGCCCAGCCTGGAGACCTTGCTCATGGCGCGCCGCTTGGAGATCTTCCAGGTCGACTCCTTGGCCCGCGGGATCTTGGCTGGTGTAGCAGCCGCCCACAGTCAGGGCAGAGTGCACCGAGACATCAAGCCGGGCAATGTGCTGCTGGAGCTCACCCATGAGGGCGTGGTGCCTCGGGTCGCAGACTTCGGGCTTGCCAAGATCACCGGCAAAGACAGCATGAGCCGCAGTCGCACTGGCGTGGTGATGGGGACGCCTGCTTTTATGGCTCCGGAGCAGTTCCGGAACGCGAAAGGCGTGGGCCCTCAAGCGGACGTGTTCAGCCTGGGCGTGTTGCTCTACCAGATGCTCACCGGCGAGCTGCCCTTTCCCGGCAACGACCTGATCAGCATCTTTCAGGCCATCGAAGCCCAGGGCTTCATTCCTCCGGACAAGGCTGTGCCTGGACTGCCGCGCGCGATGAACGATGCCATCGTCGCCGCGCTGTCCTTCAAGGCCGAGGACCGGCCCAGCAACGCCTCGGAGCTCGCGGCGCTGTGGATGGACCTCCGTCCTGAGCCCTTGCAGCCCTTCTCTCCGGCGGAGATCGCCGGTCTGCGCTCGATGGGGGTTCGCCTGCCTGGATCCATCCCCCCTGTGGAAGAAGTGGAGGGCAGCGGTCTGTTTGGCGCGCTCTCGGATCAGAGGGACCTGGTGGACTTGGCCGAGGGCAGCCTCTGGCCCACAAGCTTGGGTGGCGCGCCGCGCACCTTGGCGCCCGAGGAGGAGGTCCCAGCTCCTCCTCTTTCGGCCCTCTCCATTCCGCCAGCCCCGGCGCCGGAGGGCCGCTCTTGGGGCTTGGTGGTGGTCGTGGCGCTCGTGCTCATGGGGGCAGCCGGTTGGATTCTGCGTGGCCAAGCGCTGAAGAGCGGTGAGCTGGCCTCGGCATCGCCAGTGGTTGAAGATGTTGGCGGCCCAGCGCTCCCCGAGGGGGCCGAGGTGCCGGCAGAGAAGGCTCCACATGAACCTGAGCCTGAGCCTGAGCCTGAAACGGAGCCTGAAACGGAGCCTGAAGCTGTGGTCCAGGCCGAGGCTCCAGAGGTCCGGCAGCCCGTCGTGGCGGAGGTCGAGCCTCAGGTCCCGGCTTCCACGACTCCTGCTCCCAAGGCGCCGGCCAAGCTGGCCCAGGTGCGCCTGAGCGGGGTCGACCGCGGCTATGCCGTGAACAGCGCCGGCGAGCAGAAGCCCCTCAAAGGCCTCGAGCCCGGCCAGTACACGATCTATGCCTTCTTTGAAGCAGCGCGCGCAACGAAGGTGCTTGAGCTGTCTCTTGCAGAGGGGCAGAGCGTCTCTCTCTCCTGTCAGTCCGCGATGCGCATGTGCAAGCCGGGCTGAGTTTCAAGGCCGGAGCTTTCAGTGCCCCCATCTCGTCGACATCTCCTAAAGCTTGGTTTCGCCCAGGCCATTTTGCTGCAGGCCGGTTGCAAGGGTGCTCTTGAGCCTCTGGATACAGGCGAGGAATTGGACGAGCGCGGAGACGACACAGGCGCCCTGGAGGAGTGCGTAGCGAGCAGCCCAAAATCTCCGGGCCCCTTCTACGTGCTCCCGTCCCCAGAAGTCTCCGACCTGAGAGAGGACTACGCCGGCAGCCCCCTTCGTCTGCGCATCACGCTGATCGATGCGGCGACGTGCCTGCCACTGGCGGACATTCCCATCGACCTCTGGCACGCGGACGCCTCCGGTCTGTACTCCGACGTGGACAACAGCGCGGTCGTTCCCGGACTACCGGAGACCTACGGCGAGGACTGGTTTCGAGGGCGCCAGATCACCGACGCGGACGGGGTCATCGAGTTCCTGACTCACTACCCAGGCTGGTATCCCTCGGTGCCGCCGCACCTGCACTTCACCAGCGCTTTTGGTGAGACGCAGGCTCATATCTGGCAGTTCTACTTGGCCGATGCCTTCTCGGACCGGGTCTACACCGAGGTGGCTGACTACGCGGAGAAGGGGGTGCACACGACGCGTGTTGCAAACACCAACGTGCCTCAGGATCTAATCATTGTTCCCAGCGGGGAGCCGGACGATGCGCTCATCGACGTGGTGGTGGCGGTAGACTTGGAGTCCTTGACCCTTCCCCCCAAGCCCTTTGGTAGCTGATGTTTCTCTTCCTGTTGGCCTGCGCTGCTCGCGAACCTGTCCTTCCGACGCCCCCACCCGCTCTCGTAGTGCCGCCGCCCAGCATCGACCGAGGCACACAGTGGGTGCACGGCTCGGATGCGCACAAGGCTGTGTTGGCGACCATCTACCAGGATGCCGCCGAGGAGCTCGCTGAGCGGGCGCAAGCCTTGGCGCCGGAGACCGCTTGGGCCGTCGTCAGCGACGTAGACGAGACCTTGGTGGACAACAGCGGCTACCAGCTGGAGACCTTCGGGAACTTCACGCCGGAGACCTGGGCGGTCTGGGAGGAGCAGGGCAAAGCGGTGGCCTATCCAGGCTCCGTAGAGCTGGTCGCGCAGGTGCACGAGCTGGGCGGCAAGATGGCCTTTGTGACCAACCGGGCCAACCACCCGGCGACCCTGGCGCTGCTGCAAGCCCAAGGCCTCTGGATGGAGGGGGACGTGCTCTGCACCCGCACCGAGAGCTCCGACAAGAGCGCCCGTCGAGCCAGTGTCTTGGAAGGCGGATCCCTCTGCGGCTGGCCGGAGATGCCCGTTCAAGTGCTGGGCTACTGGGGCGACCAGATGGGGGACTTTCCCAGCGCAGACGAGGCCAGCTCGGCGCCCGCAGAAGACTGGGGAGAGACCTGGTTCATGCTCCCCAATCCGATGTACGGAAGCTGGGCAGAGTAGGCCGGATTTATAGTGCCGGCTCCAGGCTACTGCGCCTGGCGAGAGGCCGCGTAGGCATCGCGAACCCGCACAAACTCCTCCTCGCCCCAGGAGCTGACCAGCTCTTGGAGTTGGGGCGCGAAGGTAGATTGACCGACCTCTTCGCCCATCAGGTCACCCAGGGTCGCCCAGCCCACGGCCAGGGCTCTGTAGGCCTGCAGGCGGTCACCCTTCTCATCGCTGAGCCTGGAGATGGCCAAGGTGGAGGTGGTGTAGGGCAGGGGCTGCACAGCCTTGAGCGCGAGCGCCTGGGCCTCTTCAGCAGCGCTCAAGGCGCTCTCCAAGTCTCGGTCGTACAAGGCCAGGGTGGAGCGCAGCATGGCCAGGTCGGCCAGGGCTGGAAGGTCATGGATCCCTTCGGCTTGAAGCCTGGCTTGCCCCATCGCCTGCTCAGCCTGCGCTCGGTAGCTGGCATTGAATCCATCTCGAGTCGGGTCGGAGATGGCCGCCCAGGCGCTGGCTTCTTCGATGCGGGCCCGTACCGCGCCAGCGATGTCTCCGGCGCCTGTCAGCAGCTCTGCTGCGGTACGCAGAGGGATGAGCGCCGCACGCGAGGGCACGCCAGCTTGTACCCAGTTGGAGCCCGCCCGCCGGAGCAGCTGGGCTTGTGCGGTGGGCAGCAGTCCCGCGCGAGCGCCGGTCTCGGCCGCTTGCTCGCAGTAGGCCGCTGCGGTGCGCGGATCTCCTAGTGCAGCCCAGGTCTCCCCAAGCTCGGCCAACGCGGAGACGGCCATTGGGCTGTCGGTGGGCGCCAGGGTCTTGGAGAGCTCCGCCCGGTCGCGGGCACCATGCAGGTCTCCGCTGAGACGGGAAGCGGTCGCTGCCAAGTGCAGACACTTGGCGTGTTCAGCGCTGCGCCCGCCTTGGCGGTGAAGCGCGGCGGCGGCGTCCAAGTCGGCTCGGCCAGGCTGGAACGCCATCGCGGCCAAGTAGGCGTTGGCCCGCAGCACCAAAAGGCGCGCGCGCTCTCGTTCTTGGTCTTCAGCTAAAGCAGCGATCTGGGCGCTGAGGTGCGCGGGATCCATAGGGGTACTCATTGTCCGCTGGCTTTCTCTTGTTGCTCGGCGACGGCCGCGTCACGGGCGGCCTTGTGGCCTTGGGCCCAGGACACCAGCTGACTCTTGAGGGTGGCCTTCTCAGCCTTCTTCTCTTCCGCTTTGGACTGCAGCTGGCTGGCTTGAGTGCCGGCCTCTTCCTCGGCCGCTGTGGCGTCTTGCACCTTGGAGTCGTTGGCTTGGGCCAGACCTTGGGCGCCTTGGGCGGCTGTGTCCAGCTGCTCCCGGTTGGTGCCTGCGACGGTCTGGGTTCCGGCCAGGACCTCGTCCACGACCCCCAGCTCCTCGGACTTGACGTCCGCATTGGCGCGCTGGTCGGCCATGGTGCTGTCCATCTGACCAAAGGCATCGTTCATCTTGTTCGCATCTTCGTTCATGCGGCCCATGGCTCGGCCTGCGCCGCCCGGAATCTTGGAGGCAATCCATGTAAAGCCGCGGAAGGCAGCCAAGGGGCCCTTGATGACCGCCAAGCCTGCGCTCTGCTGGGCGTAGCCGGAGACGATGCCCTCGCTCTCGGACTGGCGGGACTTCTGCTCATCGTTGGCCGCTTGGGTGCGCGCCACGGCCTCTTCATGGGCCTGCTGGGCGCTCATCGCTCCGGTGGTCTCGCTGACCGCCTCGGTGATGGGGGCGACGTTGGCTTGGTGGGCCTCGCGGTGCGCGACGGCCTGCTGCTGGGCTTGCTCGGCGGCAGCGCGGCCTGCGAGCAGCTGGTCGATCTGGCCCATGATCACGTCGAGCTGCTCAGGGCTGCCCGGTGGCTCTTGGTAGGCCGGGTTGACCGGCTCGACGTCCCGCACCTCAAAGGCGGCGGCCGGCTCGGGGCTCTGCCCGCTCTGAAGGGCCATGGCGGTCAGGCCAGTGGCCACGCCGCCCAGCTTCTCGTTGCCACGGGAGGCGTTCCCGGCCCGGCCCATCGGGGCGGTGGCGTTGGGGTTGCCCATCACGGACCACTTGTTGAAGTCGGCGCTCGGTGTGGAGGGGTTTCCGTTGGCGTCCAGGCTCATGCGGGGCTTGATGAGGAAGGGCGCGGTCAGATCCTCGACGAAAGGCCAGACCAGCGCATCCAGCAGACGGTGCCGCATGGTGCCCTCGGGGCCGGTGATCTTCTTCCAGCCTTCGGGACGGTAGTTTTCCTGCACCAGGTAGCCATCTCGGGCGGTGCGCATGCCGTCGACCACCGCACGTCCACCTTCCTGGCGGCGCGTTGCGTTCAAGTCCGCCTTGGAGTCGGCCACGGTCTGGGCCTGGCTGGCGTCGGCCCCTGCGGTCGCGTCCTGGGCTGCACGGTTGCCTGCTTCCACAGCGCCGTTCTGGCCCATGGCCGCAGACTCGTCTGCCAGAGTGCGTTGGGTCTGTGCCTGGGACTGTGCACCGGCGAGCTGGTCTTGCAGGCCCTTCTGAGCGTCTGCCATGAGCTGGTCGCGGGTGCGCGCGGCGTTGTTGCGTGCAGTGGCAGCTTGGGTCTGCGCGTTCTGAACGTCCGCTTGGCGGGTCTGGCTCGCCTGCTGGATCTCGGCGGCGGACTGCTGGGCGTTGGCCAAGCTCTGGTCGGCGTACTGCTGCTCCCAGGTGGCCTTGTTGTTGGCACGGTCCATGGCCCACTGCTGCTCGACGCTCTGGCGAAGGACTGGGTCGGCAATGTCTGCGAGCATGGCGCGCTCGGACTGCCGGGCGTGCACGTCCATCAAGTATTGGTCGATCTTGGCCCGGTCGATGGCCTGCTGGCGCTGCTGCTGACCGGTCTTGCTGGTGGAGACGGCCTCGTCAAAGCGTGTGCTGGCCTGACTCATGGCATCCAGCTGGGCTTGGTGGGCCGCCTGGGTCTCGGCCATGTAGTGGTCGTGGCCCTTCTGGCGGGCGACCATCTCGATCTCGTGGCGGGTGCCCTCGATGTCTTGCACGCGGCTCTGGTGAGCCGTCTCGGCGTTCTGGTGAGCCTGCTGCCGCTGGGCTTCGATCTCCGCTTGGGCCTTTTGCTGTGCCGTGTGCCGAGCCGTCTCAATCGCGGCGTTGCGCTGCTGCAGGGCGACGCGCTCGACCTCGATGTGCTGGCTGAACTTCTCCCGAATGGCGGCCATGCCGCGGCTGCGCTCGGTGTGAACCTGGGATTGGGCGTTCTGGGCGGTGGTGGCGCTGTTGGGTGCATCGGCGCCGGCCGTGGGGGTCTCCACAGCATGGGGAGTGGGGGCGTCGACCACTGGGACAGGGGTGTCCACTACGGGAGTCGGGGTGTCCACGGCGCCGGTGTTCGTGGGCGCCTCGACCTGTTGCACGGGCGCGTCGACCTGGGTCGTGGTCGTCGGGGTGTCTGCAGCACCTCCGACGCGATTGAGGGCGGCGTCTCCTGCTGCGCCACCGGCAGCCTCTCCAGCCTTTCCTCCGACCCAGCCGCCAAGGGCGCCCGCTGCACGACCGGAGGCATCGCTGATGCCTGCGCCTTGTGCTTCGACGTCCCGGGGGTCGGCCTCTGAGCTGAAGGTGTGCAGGGCTCGGAAGAGCAGCACACAGGGCTGGAGGATGAGGTTGTTGATCAGGTCCAAGATGCCGGAGGCTGCGCCGATGCCCATGGCGATGGCGCTCAATGTCGCGGCCAGGGGAGAGGCCACCCCCAAGGTCACGATGGAGATGATCCACATCACGGCCGAGATGACGCCGATCACGCCGGCGATGACGTTCATCACGTTGCACACCAGGTCGATCACTTCCGAGACCGAGGCGATGGTGTTGGCGATCATGTCGTATTCGGAGTCGCCCTGGCCGAAGGCGCCGATGGTCTCCCCGGTCTTGGCCCAGTCACGGGTCGCCAAGCCGTAGACGGACATGGCCCCACCCAGGATGGCGCCCACGCCAGGAATGGGGACGAAGCGCGCGCTCAGCTTGCCAATGGCACCGGCCGCAAAGCCCATGCCCATGCCGGTCAGTCCGCCAGAGATGGCACCCTCGCCAGCCTTCTCCGCCACGAAGGATGCGCGCTCAGCGGAGCCGGGGGCGCCGACGTTGCTCTGGGCGCTTCCCCACTGCTGGTGCTCGATGAGCTCCTGGTGGACCAGGGCCAAGTCGGAGGTAGGGAGGGAATCCAGCATGCCGGCAGCGGCTTGGCCCTCTTGGGAACCGGCTCCCGGGCCGCCCATTTGGTTGACCACTTCCGCGCCCGAGGTCTCGCCGCCGCCTTCTACGGACTGCTCGCCGCCGCCCTGTTCTGCAGCTTCTTCCTCGCCCTCTTCCTTCTTCTCGCCGTCGGCGCCGGTTCCGGCGTCTGCGCCAGGGGCCTGCTGGACGGCGGGTGGGGCAACGCCCGCACCCGAGGCGCTCTCCTGCTCCAGGATGGCCGCGGTCTCCTCCTCGCCCAGGCACTGACGCATGGCCGATTCGACGGCGCCGCGCTGGCCGGTGTGCTTTTCATCGACATGCGCACCGGCGGCTTCCGCTTCGTGCGCGCCAAGACGGTGATGATGGGCACCGGCGGCGGGCCGACGATGTACCGCTATCACACGCCCTCGGGCGACAAGACGATGGACGGGCTGGCGATGGC
>CAJXRZ010000155.1 GCA_913060515.1 uncultured Pseudomonadota bacterium
GAGATTTCTGCCTGTCTCGTGGGCTCGGAGATGTGTATAAGAGACAGGGGCTACCTTGTAGGCATCTCCCATGGTGACCAGCGGACTCAGGTGCGTCCCTGCGCCGATGTCTGAGCCCAGGCCCACGCGCACCTTCGGGCGTACTTGATGCAGTGGAAAGAGTCCGCTGCCTAGAAAGAGGTTGGAGCTGGGGCAGTGCACGACCCCGGTCTGGGTCTCGGCCAACAGGTCCACATCGCCAGGCTCCAAGTAGATGCCGTGGCCGTAGAGCGCCCGTCGGCCCATCAAGCCATAGTGGGCATAGACCGAGAGATAGCTGCCCAGTCCAGGGTAGAGGTCGGCCACCCAAGCGCACTCCGCTTCGGTCTCAGCTACGTGGGACTGTAGGTACAAGCTTGGGTCTTGGGCCATCAACGCACCGGCTGCTTCCAGCTGCTCGGGGGTGCTGGTTGGGGCGAATCTGGGCGTGACCGCGTAGGCGTTTCGGCCGACCCCGTGCCAGCGCTGGATCAGGGCTTGGGAGTCGTCAAAGCCGCTCTGGGCGGTGTCCTGCAGACCCGCTGGGGCGTTCCGGTCCATGAGCACCTTGCCGGTGATCATGCGCATGCCGCCTTGGCTGGCGGCTTGGAAGAGCGCCTCTACCGAGGGAGGGTGAACGGTGCTCCAGGCCGCCGCGGTGGTCACGCCATGGGAGATGCAGGAGCGCACGAAGAGCTGGGCGGCTTCCGCGCAGACGGCGGGATCGGCGAAGCTCAGCTCCGCAGGGAAGGTGTAGCGGTTCAGCCAGTCCAGGAGCTGCTCGCCGTAGGCCCCCAGGATGCGCATCTGTGGGTAGTGCAGGTGTGCATCTACAAAGCCTGGCGCCAGGATGCCGCTCACCGCTTGGGGTTGAAGCTCAGGGTGCTCGGCGAGAAGTGTCTGGGCGTCGCCCACGAGCACAATCTTGCCGTCTACAGCGTGGATCAGCCCATCTCGCTCGTAGCGCAGCGCATCTTCCGTCTCGAAGGGGTTGCCTTCAAAGCGGATGAGCTGGCCTTGGAGGGTCAGGGTGTTCTGGGAGGCCTCAGCCATCGATCAGGCCTTCTTGAGGTAGGCGGCGACCAGCACGATGGTCTGCTTGTTCACCCGACCCTCGACGTGCTCGGGGTTGTCGGTCAGGCGAATGCCTTTGACCAGGGTGCCGCGCTTGGCGGTAAAGCCGCCGCCCTTCACGTTCAGGTCCTTGATCAGAGTCACGGAGTCCCCGTCGGCCAGGGCCGCGCCGTTGCTGTCCACTGTGGCGACGGCGTCGGCGTCAGGCAGGCCTTCCTGGGCCCACTCCAGGGTCTCCTCTTCCAGGTAGAGCTGCTCGCGCAGGTCCAAGGCCCAAGCGTCCGTGAGGCGGCTGAGCAAGCGGTAGGCCATGACTTGAACCGGGGCAAAGCCCGACCAAGCCGAGCCCTGCAGGCACATCCAGTGGGTGGCGCTCAGGGGCTCAGCCTGCAGCTCGGTGGCGCAGACCTCGCAGACCAGGACCTGATGGTCGGGGTTCTCGTCCTGGTGGGGGGCCACCGAGTGCGCGCGCAGTCCGGCCTTGTTGGAGCAGAGCTCGCAGGCGTTCTCAGAGCGGTCGAGCAGATCTTGGCTGGCCATCATGGACTCCTTCGTCCGGCGCCCATAGCCTCTTTGGGCTGCGTGCGGCTTCCTCGCGCCTCCGAGGCCACCATGTTCCTGACCTTGCTCCTCGCCTGCGACAAAGACGTGCAGGACTCTGCGCCCACCCTTCCGCCGGTCGATGTCGTTGACATGGCCAGCTACCTGGCCCGCTGTGAGCAGGTCTTGGGCCCCATGCCTCAGATCGACTGTCAGAGCGGCACGGAGATCGCCGTCACCGTCACGGACGAGCAGGGCACCCGCGCGGTCACCCACTCCTCGGACTTGGAGGGCGGCGCCCGATGCGACAAGCCCAGCGTGGCGGGCTGCGGATGGGGCTCGCGATTGGGCGTGGTGGAGAACGATCAGGGAACAAGCTGGATCTTCACCTGTCGAAACTATGACGATGACCCGGCTTTCGACCAGCTCAACCTCATCGCCACGGACCCCGAGAGTGGCCAGACCTGCTTTCTGAGCACCAAGCACCGGGACAACGACTTTGGCGCGGGAGACGCGCCCCCGCGGCCAGGCTCACCCGAAGACTTGGCTTGGTTTCCGGACCGCTCCTACTGGTACACCCTGGAAGACTTGGGGCGGGCGAGCTGCTTGGTCTGTCATGACAACGACGCGGTCCTGCGCAACCCCTGGATTGAGCAGCCGGGCCTGCTGCCCATCGGCGCCCCTCTGGGCCCATACGAAATCGTCGCGCAACAAGCACTTCTGGAGCTCAATCCGAGCGACTGGGCCTATCCCCAGGACATCGCCCACCCGGACGCGGCGGCGTGCACCCAGTGTCACCGCCTAGGAGCTGGGCGAAGCTGCGACCTTGCGCTGCGTGCCAGCGGCCAGAACCGGGGACTGCGCACCAGCGCGATGAGCAGCTACCCCCAGTCCCACTGGATGCCCCACCTCAACGCGAGCCAGACGCTGCAGGACTACCCCACAGAGGACGACTGGAAGCAAGTGTTCGGCTTGGCGGCGGAGACCTTGGCCGACTGCTGCTCCGAGGCGCCGAGCGAGGATTGCTTCAGCGACTGAGCGTTGAGTAGAGGACCCCTCAACGTGCCCGGCGGCGGGCCATCAAGAGCACGCCGATCAGACCCAGGACCATCCAGCCCCGACCCATGGGCTGAGAGGAGCAGCCCCGCTTGTTGCCCTTGTACTCCTGGTCCATGTCATCGAACTCGTCGTAGCAGTCCCCCAGGGACTCCACAAAGCCCTGGCCGCAGACCTCGAAGCGGTCACCCATGGAGGCGTTGAACGCGATGTAGCGCACCTGTTCGTTGTCCGTGATGCGCGAGCCCACGAGGTTCAGGTCGCCCAGCACTTGGTCCGGGGTGTAGCGCATGCGCAGCTTGGAGAAGTAGGCGGCCTGCGAGCCTTGGGAGAATCCGAGCTCCTCCACCAGGCTCTCCGCCAGGGCCTCTCCGTCCACGCAAGGGTCGCAGTGGTAGGGCGCCCATCCGTACTCAAAGACCCAACCTGCGCGGCCATCCTCGTTGTCGAAGGCCTGGTCCAGCTCGCCGTAGAAGTGCTCGGAGAAGTCCACGCCCTCCTCGAGCATGCAGTCTCTCGTCTCCACTTGCCGCTTGGGGTAGTTCGAGATGGCCAGCTGCCCTTCATCCCAGCTGGTCAGGGCGTAGATGGTCAGCTCTTGCTCGCCAGGAGAGTTGGCGGTCCCTAGGGTGATGGGCAGGCCGATGGTGTCCGACTCGTAGGAGATCTGCAGGGGATTGAGCCAGAGCGGTCCGTCCTCCAGCGCCTCTAAGCTGACCTTGGCGGCCATGAACTGGGTGCCCTGGTCGATGTAGTCCTGGAGCAGCGCCTCGGTGTTTTCAGGCACCCCGTAGCCTTCGTGCTCCAGCCAGAGCATCAGGCCCTCGGACTCCTCGGCGGAGAGCACCACGATCTCGTACTCGCCGACCAAAAACTGGGCCTCCACGGTCACGTTGTTGTTGAGCGCGGGCACATCGTTGCTCTGTGGCATCAGCTCGTACTCAGCACAGCCCATGCTGGGACTGAAGGTCCGCGGCGCGACGTAGAAGTCCTCGCAGGTGTAGGCGACCAAACGCGGCGAGGAGTAGCGCTCGACTGCTTCGACCACGGTGGGGTCAAGCACCCGAACGTCTTGCTCCTCCAGGGAGGGCACCGGAATGAGCATCGCGAAGTCGCTCGCCGAACCCTGAATGTCGTTGGACAGGGTCAGGGTGGTTCGCAACCCGTCCCGGGCCAAGATGACCTTGCTGCTGTGGTTGCTCAGAGGCCCGTCGTCGACGGAGCCCACGTAGGCGCCGCAAAAGGCTTGGGCGTCTGGTGCTGCGGCCATCATTAGGCCGAGTGTCAAGATCATGTCTGCTCCGTCCCTGCTCAGCCCAATACGCCAGGGCCAACCTCGCTGTGACAGGCCAATCAGCAAAGGCGCTGCAGAATCTCCGCCTGACGGCTTCGGAAGGACTGGGCCTCCTCTGGCCGCAGCTTGGCCAGCAGGCCCAGGGCCCCCGCCCGCAAGCGAAGCAGCCCGGCGTCTCCAGCGATCTGCAGCGCCAACTCTCCTTGCTGCAGCGCCTCCGGCTCCCCGAGCTTGTTCAGAGTCCAAGCCAAGCCAAAGGCCCTTCGAAAACGCACAAAAGCGGGACCCTCGCTGGGAATCTGCCGGCGAAGCTGCAAAGCGGCCTTCAACCCCTCCGTGCCGCCATCTCGGCTCGCGTCATAGGCCAACTGGTCCAAAACACGGGCGTGGTAGCAGGCCTGATCTGCCCCCACCGGGAGCTGCTCCACAGACTCGAGCAGCCCTTCAAGCCTGGCCCTCACGGCTTCCCCCGCATCCGAGGCCAGTCTGGCGCTGAACAGGCCATGCTCAATGCTTGCCGAAGGACCGGCCCGCCTGAGCCCCAGGGCGGCGAGCTGCAAGCGTCTGTGTGCGTCCTCCAATCGCCCCTGGTGGTGGGCCAGAGACGCCATACCCAGGTGGATCCAGGCGCCCTGAGCCGACTCCAAGACCGGGTTGCGGTCCCAGAGCCGAAGCTGCGCTGACCGGGCTTGAAGCGGCAGATCCATCAAGGCGCTGTGGTAGGTGCCCAGGTCCGCCGCGTAGGCCTGCATCTCCTGAGGCAAGCCAAAGGAGCGCAGGATCAAACGGCCGTATTTGTCTGCGGGAGCGTGGCCTCGTTTGCGGAGTCGGCGCAGACCGCGTTCGACGGTGGCGGGGTCATCCGGCAGACGGGATGGGTGGAGCTCGTAGAGCGTGCGCACCACCTCCGCTAGAGAGCCTCGCTCCGAGACCGCTGCCTGGACCAAGTCGGCCCAGGTGATGCCCTGGGTCTTCAACGCCACATGAGATCCGCGTGCAGAGGCAGGTGGTCGGAGGGCTCCACAGCCCCCGGCATGTGTCCCACGCGTTTGAGCGAGGGCAGTGGCCGCTCCTGACCACGCATTCCGCGCAGCTCAAAGAGCACCCAGTCCAAACGCCGGAAGCGGCCGTTGATGATGGCGGTGTCGGCCGGGCGGCCTTCGTGGGGTGGGGGGCGCAGACCGCGCTCTCGGGCCCGGGCAATCACTGGGCTGCCGGCGTTGGCGTTCAGGTCTCCGCAGATCACACGCGGGCTGGCTGGGAGGGTGTCCATCGCATCCAAGAGCTCAGTGAGCTGGAGCACGCCTTGGTGCTTGGATTCAGGGGTGTCGTTTCGTTGCCAGCGTAGGTGGGTGTTGCCCAAGCGGAAGGCGCCCTCTGGCCCCTCGAAGCACAAGATCTGAGCGATGTGGTCGTAGCCGGGGTCCGCGTTCTCGAAGTGCAGGACTTGCTGGTGGGTCAAGGTCAGGCTGGGTTTGTAGAAGGTGGCCAGGCCATCGGGTTGGTCAATCTTAGGGGCGTAGAGGCCCTTCAGCCCTCGTAGAGCGGCCTGAAGCCTCTCAAAGAATGCAGGCTCGACCTCCTGCAGACAGACCAAGTCCGCGTCCATGCTTTGGATGTGTTGGATCAAGCGAGACTGTCGTGCCTCGGCCTCCAAGAACTCGGGTGGGATGCCCAGGTAGCGTTCGGGGAGAAGGTAGGCCTGGGCCAGGATGTTGTAGCTGATGATGTGCACGGGAATCCTCCTGTGGTGCACCACCATTGAGCCCGGCGACCCCTGTCTGCGACAGGACACGAATCCGGACATCGTGTGGCCAATGAGCGCGCTCTGAGAGCTCAGCACGCCAAGTGGTCCAAGAGCACCCCGGTCACATCGACGGTCTCCAGCTCGGCACAGGGAACCGGCAGCGTCAGGAACACCGGCGTGCCCATATCGATGCTGTCGGGCAGGTCCTCGGAGCTGTAGGGATTGTTGGCTTCCCATGCGGGGAAGTCGGTGATGGTGCTGATCCAGTCCACGTCGTCTGGGTCCAGATCGCAGACATCGCCCTCGGGATCCGGCGCGGGTGGTCATGGCTTGGACCTTGTCGGCTGTTTCTTGCTCTTGCGGCGTCATCTTGGGCCTAGTCTACAGATGCGGGCCCTGACAACGCCGGCTGGCCCATTGGGCTGACACCCCGCGCCCGCCAAGCGTAGGCGCTCCAGAGCATCCAGAGCACCAGCGGCAGCGGACTGACCAGCTCCAAGCTGGCATCCAAGCCGTCCACCCAGGCGCTGGCTTGATCCATGCCCAACATGAAGGTGCCCATGCTCCACTCCCAGAGCTCCAAGGTGCGCCCAATCAAGCTCAGTCGGGCTGCGAGCAAGGCCGCACCGAGCCAGAGCAACCAGCCTTGCGCCACACGCAGGCGCGCGCCGAGCAAGATCACAGCGGTGAAGAGCAGGGCAAAGCCGTGCATTGGAGGCCTCGGAGTCGCCAAGGCCTACACACGGGTGCGCTCAGGGACAATCCTCAGCTTGCTTCAGGAGGGTCTTGAGGGGGGCTTGGAGCGCCTCCTTCTCGGACTTGGCGGCCGCGTGCCGTTGCCGCTGGACCTTGCTGATGTTCGCAGCCAAATAAGGAATGCGCGAGGTCACGCCGGTGATCACGTTGAAGCGCAGCTCGTTGGGCCGCACGTCTTCTCCGCGCCACTCGCGGCGGTTGTCCAGTGCCGCATCGATGCTCTTGGCCTGGGTCACGTACATCAGGCCGCTGGTGACGAAGATGGCCCGAGAGTAGCGGCGGGCGCCACGCCAAGCCTTGCGCAGGGCCTTCTCTTCAGCTCCGATGCGCTCGTGCAGCTCAACGACTTCGGCAGCCCAGGTGCCCTCGCACTGGGGGCTGGCCTGCAAGGCCTCGACCTCGGCGCTCCAGCCCATGTGGCCCTCTTGGCGGGCCCAGAATCCGTCCAAGAACTGGGTCACATCCGTGGTCTCAGGGGCCAGCTCAGAGACCATCGCCACGGCGAATCCGCGGCCCACGCGCTTCCAGGCCTTGGGGCGCACCTCGAAGCCCTCGTGGGTGGCGTTGATCACCAGGGCGAACTTGGCGTTCTTGGTGTCGGTGAGCATGCGGCGCACGGCCAAGCCTTCAGGGCTGCTGGCCTCGCCTCCGGCCATGGCCATCTCCAGGGCTTGGCGGTCGAAGGCCAAGGTGGCCTCGTAGGTGTAGAGCTCCGCTGAGCCTTCCGCAGAATGCGGCGACATGAAGGGGTTCCAGGCCTGCACCACGTGGACCTCCACGGGCAGATCCACATCCCGCCACTTCACGTGCGCCTGCCAAGGGCTGGCCTCCAAGTTGAAGTCATCGACCTGCAGCGCCAGGGTGATGTCGGCGTCGAGCTGGATCAGGCCGACCAGCTCCTGGTCCAAGCTGGGCTCGACCTGATGCAAGGGGGCCAGCTCGGCGCCGTGGTGCCACTGCCGCAAGTCGCTCTGCTTCAGGCGTTGGCTCTCCTCCACGGCAAAACCCAAGTCACCTTCCGGCGCAGCTTGGAAGGACCAGGTCTCGGCCTGCATGTCCTTGTAGTAGAAGCCGACCACGCCATCTTGGGCCCCCACCACGCGCAGTTCCCGGGCGGCGTTGCCCTTTCCGGTCTGAATGATGGTGATCCGGTCGGTGATGTAGGTCTGCTCGTCCCACTGCATCGAGGGCAGGACGGGCGCATGCACCTGCCAACCCTCGGCGGGCAGGCGAATGTCGGACATGCCGCTGCGGATGTCCCCGGCCACGTAGAAGGGCTCGTCGTCGCACTCCTCCATGTAGCAGTAGGGGTGCGTGGGGGTGGAGCCCAGCAGGTCAAAGTCGGCGATCTTGGTCTGAACGGCGCCGTAGCGGTCGATGAGCATCACGGTGCTCGCCGAGCTGTTGATACCCACGCCTTGGTATTGCCCCCGAAAGGGCGCTTCGACGAAGTGGACCACCTCGGGCGGGGTGCCCGAGTCCAGGTAGTAGATCTTGCGTCCGTTGGGCGAGAGCCACACCATCGTCTCCATCGAGACGGCGGCCGGTCCCCACTCAAAGATGCGCCCGTCGGGGCCTTCTTTGTAGCCCACGCCGTCAGCGGTGATTCGTCCCAGAGACCAGCCGCGGTTGTCGGTGAGGTGCTCGGGGAAGAAGACCGTCAGCTCTTTGGCTTGGCCCCAGCCCTGGTACCACTCGGTGCTCACGAAGATGTTGGCGAACTTGCGCCGGTAGAACATCTGGCGCGACTCGCTAAGCACGGCGATCTCGTCGTCGTCTGCGGTCAGGGCGACGATGCGTTCGACCTTTGGAAAGTCATCGGCGAAGGCCACGGCCTCCTCTTCCCACTCGCCCGCCCGGGACCAGCCCTCGGCGTCGATGTAGTTGTTCCACTCGCTCTGGCTCGCGCTCAAGAAGTGCAGCTCGGGCACAAAGCCATTGCGGTCACCGTCGGCGTAGGTGGTGTCGACCTTGGCCGGCTTGCGGTGGTCCAGCTGATAGGGCAGCCCGCCGTTGTGCCCGAAGGGCTTCCAGGGCAGATCTACGTCCCAGTCTGCCTCGCCATTTGGACGCTTGAAGCGTGGCTTGTAGTAGATGCGACCGTCGACCAGGGCGAAGTAGTAGTAGTCGTTGAAGCCCTGGTAGTGGGTCTCCACCGCCAGCACGCTGGGGAGCTGCTCTGGGCTGGTGTAGGGGGAGGGGGCATAGTCCGTCGCGTCCAGGGACTGCGCCCACTGAGCCTGACGCAGTGTGTCGACCCTGTCTCTTATACACATCTCCGAGCCCACGAGACAGGCAGAAATCTCGT
>CAJXRZ010000156.1 GCA_913060515.1 uncultured Pseudomonadota bacterium
CGAGATTTCTGCCTGTCTCGTGGGCTCGGAGATGTGTATAAGAGACAGCCCAAGAACAAGCCCGCCACCACGGTCTGGGTGATCATCAGCTCAGCACGCGCACCGGCGGCTGGATCCCGAAGACCACGCCGTTTGGTCTGCATGGTGCCCAACAGGGCCAGCTGCTCTTCCGCCTCGGAGGCAATCGCGCTCTCGGGATACTCCGCACCGACGCGCTCAAAGAGGGTGCGCGCCTGGGAGTAGTCGCCTTGAATGACGAGCTGCAAGGCCACTTGATACATCGCGCGCGCTTCAAGCTCAGCGAGCTCGGCGTCACTAACGGACTGTGGCGCGTCCGGGGTTTCTTGGGCCAACGCAGGGGCGCTGAGCAGCGACAGCAGAAGCGGCAACATGGCGGTGTCTCGGGGCCCTGACGTACTCACCGTAGTCCACGCCAAGCACTGCGGCCACTTTAAGGGGTTAGCAGTGTCCAATCATAAGGGCCTACGCTCCAGACCGGGCCCTGTTGGAGTTGATGTGCGTGGTGTGCTCCAGGTCCTCGCGGCCATCCTGAGCGGAATGCTTCTGCTGCTGATCTCCCCTCCCATCGGGATTCCTTGGCTGCATTGGTTCTCCTTTGTGCCCATGTTTTGGGCCCTAAGGGAAGAGCAGCACGGCAAGAACTTCACGCTGGCCTATGTCACCGGCTTCTTCGGCGTGGGCAGCTGCTTCTTCTGGCTGACCGAGAGCATCATCCGCTTCTCGAACCTGGGCGTCGGCATCGCCTACCTCTGCCTGGCGCTCTTCGCCCTGGCCTTCGCGCTGCCCTACGCCGTGGTCTACACCCTGACCCATCCCCTGCGTCAGAAGTACGGCGCCTGGTGGGTCGTCTTGATTCCCGCCCTGCTGGTCGCCGTCGAGTTCATCGGCCCTGCCCTCTTCCCCTACTACCAAGGGGTCTCCCAGTACCGCAGCCCATGGGCCTTTCAGCTGACCTCGGTCACGGGCGTGACGGGCGTGAGCTTCCTCATCCTGCTCACCAACTGCGCGCTCGCGGAGTGCGTGTACCGGCACCGAGAGGGGCGTCCCCTCCCCTTCAAGATCTTGGGCGCAGTCGCCGCGGTCTTCTCGGCCAACCTGATCTTTGGCGCCATCAGAACCAACAAGGTCCAAGCCGAGGTCGCCGAGTGGCCCACCATCCGAGTCACCCAGCTTCAGCAGTCCATCAGCATGGAGGACCGCATGTCCGGCACCGCCCGGGCCGCGATGCTCGAGTGGTACCAGATGACCAACGAGCTGGCTGGCCAGGACATTGACCTGGTGGTCTGGCCCGAGGGCTCCACGCCCTACGACCCCCGCTCTGCCCGGGTCACGACCCTGCTCGGCGACCTGGCCAAGAACATGGATGCCCCCATCCTCTTCGGTGGCGGCTTCGCAGAGAAGCGCGTGGACCCCCTCACAGGGCGCAACTACACCGAGCAGCGCAACTCGATCTACCTGATGAGCAAGGAAGGAGAGCTGGTCCAACGCTACGACAAGATGGTGCCCCTGCCCTTCGGCGAGTACCTGCCCTTCGCCGACACCTTCCCCATTCTCAAGGAGTGGATCAAGGGTCCGGGGGACTTTGAAGCAGGAACGGTGCCGGTCCAATTTGAGCTGGAGCACCCAACGGCTGGCACGATCCAGATGACCTCCCCCATCTGCTACGAGGCCATCTTGAACACCTTCGTTCGCAAGAACCTGGGTGAATCCCAGCTCTTCGTGAACGTGACCAACGATGGCTGGTTTGGAGACACCGCGGCTCCCCACCAGCACGCCATGCTCTCGGCGGTTCGCTCGGTAGAGAACGGCGTTCCGATGATCCGCTTGGCCTACACGGGCATCTCCATGCATGTGGATCCCACCGGCTACACCACCAACGAGACCGAGCCCTTCACTCGGGTCGTCCGGGTGCTCACCACGCCCGTGGGGCGGATCCGCACCATCTACTCCATCATCGGAGACCTCTTCTCCTGGCTCTGCGTCCTGGTCATGGCCGGCACCATCATCCACGCCATCGTCGACTGGCGCAGATTGTCTGTCACACCTGAGAAGGACGCGGCGTAGTGGGGGCTGAATGGAACTCTCCACGCTCTCAGATGAGGAGCTCATGGTCCGCGTTCAGTCCGGAAACCCACAAGCCTACGAGATGCTGTTTTCACGGCACTCCGGGCCCCTGTTCGGGTACCTGAGACGACGCACCGGACAGGAAGAGCTGGCCGCGGAGCTCTTTCAAGAGACCTGGCTCAAGGTCCACCGCTTCTCTGGGTCTTGGCGGCCTGAGCAATCCTTCAAGCCCTGGCTCTACGGCGTGGCCTTGAACACGGCCCGGGACGCCGGACGCAAGTCCCAGCGCCGCGTCTCCACGGTGACCTTGGAGCACGACAAGCCTCAGGCACCCCAGGCCCACGCCCAGCGCCTGACCTTGGAGCAGGCCATCGAGGCGCTGCCTGAGAACCTCAAAGACGCCTTCCTTCTCGGCGCCGTGCATGGCATGGACCACAAGGAAATCGCCCTACAGCTGGACATCTCTCCGGCCAACGCACGGGCCCGCGTCTCTCGGGCACGGGCCTTCTTGCGGGACTGGCTGGACAAGCGCGGGGGTGCCAAATGAGCGACCCCGTTCTGAACTTCCTGCTGCAAGACGATGCGCCCCACCCCGGCGCGGAGTTGGACGACTTCGCCAGCATGCCCCTGCCTCCAGGCTTGGCCCAGGCCACCTTGGCCGCCGTGGCCAAGGAGCGCGCGCTCAGCGTCCCCACAATGCCCTCCCCGGTACCCAGGACGCCAGTGTCCCCGGCGCCGGAGGCAACCGAGCCGGCCAACAAGCGCTGGCGCATCCCCGCTTTCCTCGTCGCCGGTCTCGCGGCTGCTGCTGCACTGCTGGTCGTAGTTGCTGGTCAGCCCGAGATCGGCGATCCGGACTTGCTGGTCCCTCGTGGCTCCGAGAACACGGCGCCGGTCGTACATCTGGAGATGAGCACCCAACGTGGACAGGCCCTCGAGCGCTTCTCTCCGCAGAAAGCACTGGCGCCAGGCGACCGATTGTTCTTCCGCTACAAGGCCGACCAGCCGGCCTTCATCTACCTGGTCCACTTCTCCGTAGACGGCATTCAAGTCCTGCACCAGGACCGTGTTCGCCCCGGACAGGACGATCTCAGAGTGGCCGGCGACCCGCTGTTTTGGCAGGTCGAAGCAGGTGACTCGGACGGAATCTTCGCTCTGGTCTCCTCCGACCAGGAGCTCGCTCCAGGCGCCTTGGCCAAGGACCTGGACCAAGCGCTCAGAGACATCCCCAGCGTCGGACAAGGCGAGAGTGTGCGCGCCTGCGAGGCAGCACGCCGACTGGGCCGCTACTGTGATGCCACCACCATTGAGGTCTCCCCATGATCTGGACTCTGCTGCAAGGAGCCGCCGTCGCAGGCAGCCTCGGCACCGCTGAGGTGGATCTGGACGCTGTGTACGCACCTCGTCGGGTCGCGCTGCTCATCGGTGTGGACCAATACCAGGACCCCAGTCTGTCCTCGCTGAAGTACGCCGCCAAGGACGCCCAAGACCTCTCTGCGGTCTTCTCCGACCCCAACCTCGGTGACTTTGACCGGGTACACACCGTCGTGGGCGCCAACGCCACCAGCCGCCAAGGCATCGAGAAAGCCATCGCCTTGGCCACCGCAGACCTGCAGCGCGATGACACCTTCGTGCTCTACCTCTCCGGCCACGGCACTCTGACGCTCGACGCTGCCGCAGGCACGAGCCTGTGGTTCTTGCCCTCCGATGGCACCCTCAACGACCCCAGCGGAACGGGCATCGCCGTAGACTGGCTCGAAGAGCGCGTTGGAGACGTAGAGGCCCGCCGTCGGGTGCTCATCATGGACACCTGCCACAACGGTCGCAGCGCAGAGGGGGCCCGATCTTCCCTCTCCGACGACACGGCCCAGGTGCTCTCTCAGCTCCGTGGGGAGCCGCCGGCTCCTCGAGAGCTCCGCCAAGTCTCCGAGAGCGAGGTCAGACTCTTCGCAGCCGAGTACTTCCAGCCTGCGATGGAGACCCCCGAGCTTGAAAACGGCGTCTACACCCATTTCTTGATCCAAGCCATCTCGGATGCGGCCGGCGCCGCAGACCTGGACGGCGACGGCTTGGTCGACGTACACGAGGCACACGACTGGGCCCGTGACCGCACCATGACCTACACCGGCGGCATGCAGACCCCGCGGGCCGAGTACCGCATCGTGGGCCGGGAAGAGATCTACCTGGCCGGCAACGGCGCCACCCGCAGCGCCGCTGAACGGGCGCTCTTGGCTGCCACCGACTCGCTCTTGGCCAGCGCCAGCGTCCTGGTGGACGGCCAGAGCCGCGGCGTCTTGCCCGAAGTGGTCGTCCTCGAGCCCGGCGTTCACACCATCGAGGTGCAGGACCAGAGCGGCCGTTCCTTGGTGAAGAAGACCGTGCACGTGCGTGCCGGCGAGACCCTCATGGTCGAAGACCTCTTCCCCGACATGAGCCCCTCTTGGGAGGTGCTCGGCGGCGCCTCTTTCCAGTCCGCACTCTCCCCCATCGCGGGCGTGACCGCGGAGATGGAAGTGGCTTGGGTGCGTCCGGACTGGGGCCCCCGTTGGATGCTCGTCGACCTGCACGCCCGCAGCAGCTTGGGCAAAGGGCAGACCGGCTTTGAGGACCAGATCACCCCCATGAGCGGGGCCACCCTCTTCGGCCCCACAGTGGCCTGGCAAGCGCAGCGCGTTCCCTTGAGCATCGGCCCCAGCCTGGAAGCCGGTTTGGGCTACCGCTACGCCTCCGGCTACGACGGCGAGACCGCCAGTGTCCAGCGCCAGAGCACCCTGCTCCTGCCCACAGGCCTGCGCGCCGCTTGGCGTGTGCCCATCGGCCAACGCAACTTGGTCGTGCGTGCAGACACGCGCTTCGTGCTCACGCCAGCTGTGCCCGAGCTCAACGGCTACTGGCAGCACGGCGTTGCAATCGGCTACGGCCAACGCTGAACGCGGCGGACCGGCCCCAGCAGAGGGCGCGCATCGAGCCAGCAGCAAGGCCTGAACATGAGCCAAGCGGAGTGCAGCGCGAGGCGCCAATGAGATGCACCAGCGCTCGCCCTGTCACCCAGGCCTGCCTGCCCCAACCAGAGCCTGCCCACCCGCCCTGCATCGGTCTATACTCCGCGCGTGCTGCTGCTCCTCCTCGCATGCGACCCCTTCGGGCCAATCACCGTCACGCCCGATCCCAATCCGGACCGGCCCTCCCCTGGCGTGATTGAGGCAAACCTGAGCGCGGTGGACTTCGGCGAGCGCTCGGTTCTCCTGGATGGACCCACCAGCCGCACCTTGACCTTGGAGAACGTCGGCGAGCTCGAGCGGGCTGCGCCCCTGGTCTGGTTGGTGAGCGACCCCGCCATCTTCTTGGACGCGCCCACGCTCCTGGAGCTCTCCCCAGGCGAGCGCATCGATCTGGAGCTGGTCTTTGACCCGAGCACCGAAGCGGAGAGCAACGCCGCCCTGGCTTGGCCTGACGGAAGCCTCAGCCTGAGCGGCTCCAGCACCGCCCCCGTGGCCCGCATGCTGCCCTCCCGACAGGACTTTGGTGCTGTGCCCGTCGGCTGCCGGGACCAGAGCTCCGTGGCGCTGCTCAACGACGGCAGCGAGACCCTCTTGGTCGACACCCTCGAGGTGGAGGGAGGCGAAGACTTCAACCTGGCCAGCTTGCCCTCGTTTACGATCAACCCCGGCAATCAAGCCAGCTTTGAGCTGGAGTTTGCCCCAATGAGCGGCGGTCAGCGCGGCACCACACTGGTTCTCCGCAGCAACGACCCCTCCGCCGAGAGCACCGCCATCACCTTCACGGCCGTGGGGGTGGACGGCATCCCGGTGCAGGAGGAGTTTTCCTACCTGCCGGGCGCCAGCGTCGACCTGCTCTTCGTGGTGGACAGCGGTCCCGACACGGCCAACGATTTGCTGGCCGCACAGGCTTGGACCGAGTCCCTCTTTGAGCGCCTCAACATCGGCCAAGTGGACTGGCACGCCACAGTGGTCAACGGCGAGTCCGACTGCCACAGCACCTACGATGCCTACCTCAGCTCTGAGACCTACACCCCGGCCACCGCCGGTCCAGCCTTGGCCCTGGGGCTCAACCCTGCCGGCGCGGGCACGCCGGCCTTGCTCGAGTTGGCCTCGGAGGCGCTGGAGCGCTCTGACCCCGGAGAGTGCTTGGCCGGGTTCTTGAGACCGGAGGCCCACCTACACGTGGTGACGATCTCCGCCCGATCCGAGGCCAGCTCTGGCAGCTCCGGCGCCTGGCTGAGCACCCTGGGGTCCCTGACCCCCAGCGGCCAACTCGTCGTCTCCGCGGTCGCCGGCGATGGCAGCTGCCCAAGCAGCCCCAAGCTTCAAGACTTGAGCGCGGCCACCCAAGGCGAGTACCTGGACATCTGCACCGGGGACTGGGACACCTTCTTTGCCGCCCTGGCCCAGGTCTCGGTGGAGCGCTCCAAGCCGGAGATGCCCCTGGCCCTGGACCACTTGCCCGTTCCAGAGACCATCGAGGTCTACTCAGGCACCAAGCGCCTGAGCGCGTGGACCTGGGACCCCGTCCTGGAGCTGCTCTCGGTCAATGGAGCGGCCGAAGACTTGGAGATCGGCGCAGAGCTTCGGGTCAGCTACACGGCAGCCCAAGACTGCGACTGACTCAGCCCTCCTCGCAGAGGTACTCCGTCACCATCAGGGCATCGATGAGGTGCTCGTTGGTCGAGCCGCCGGTCGCCGCCGTAAAGCCCACATAGGCCGGAAAGTCGGTGATGCCGGTGACGTCCTGGTCCACATAGACGGTCCCGTCGATGCTGATGGTCACCCGGGGGGCAACGACCGTGATCTCCATGGTGTGCCATCCGGTGTCTTCCATCTCCGGCAGAGCCTTCCAGACCACCGGACTGGCGATGTTCCCGTCAAAGGACATCGCCAAGTGGTCCTGACCGGTGGGGTCAATGGAGTTGGCGTAGGTGTCGACCTCGATGGACCAGCCCGGCAGACCCGGTTTCCCTTCCAAACAGGTGGAGTCACCGCCGTAGCCCAGGCAGCCTCCGAGGGAGCCTAAGTAGGCGGTCATCCGGTCGGTGTCTAGGGCGGTCACCGCGAAGCCGTCCGCCCCCGTGCCCCGTCCCATGAAGAACTGAAAGCTCAAGGTGACGTTGTTTCCGTGGGTGGGCACGAGCTGGAACGCGCTGCCAACGGCGTTGCCCACCGCGGCCGTCAGCTCGACCCAGCCATTGCTGGAGTCGTAGTTTGCATCGCCCTCGAAGTGCCAGGTGCTCAGGTCCAGGTTCTCCGACTCAAAGCCAGCCTGCTGACACACCCCAAAGGTCACCCGCTCCTCGTGGCCGCAGGCATCTTGCACCTGCACCGTGAGCTGATGTTCGCCGGCGCTGCGGCTGTTCCAGTCCAGCGCCCCCAGCCCGTTGGTGTCCACCACCGCTTGGCCCAGCTCCCCATCCACGTCGCTGCTCCAGGTGACCTGCAGGTCTCCTGGCGCCGTCTCGGCGTCGAAGCTCTGGGAGCTGAGGGTGAGCAGCTCTCCGATGTCCAGGATCCGCCCATCTTTGGGGGCGACCACGCCCAGTGTGGGCGCGGTGTCCAGCCCGGCCAACAGAGGCACGTCTATCTCGGGCTCGGTGAAGTCATCGCTCAGGATGATCAAGGTGTCCTCGCCGGCGCCGCCTTGCACCGTGATGTCGGCCACTTCCCCAGCTTGGAGGGTGAAGGGCAGCTCCGGTGCCTCGATCACCTGCCAGCTCTCCACCCGAAATCCCGTGACCGTGACGGGGCCTGGGCCCTTGCTGAAGAGCGTGAGCACCTGCTCGCCCAGCTCCCCCTCGCAGAGCGCGCCCAAGTTGAGGGCCTGGGGCTGTGTCTCCAAGTCACCAGGCAAGACCTCGGCTTCCGGCTCCTCGCCACCGCCCACGTCGTTCTCCGGCTCAAGGTTGTAGTCCGAGCAAGCGAGCATCAACCAGAGCATGGTCTCTCCAAAGGAAGCCTGAGACTACCTCAGCTCTGGCCGCCTGACGCGGCGAATCATCAGGTCGAGCACCACGCTGAGCACGCCGAGAAGGATGAGCCAGGGCCAGTGCACGCGCCGCTCCTCACGCTCCAACACCCCGTCGTCCAAGATCTGGCTTTGGCTGGGCAACATCACGCCACCGCTTGCAGCCGCCAGGCGCTCCAAGAGCGACAGGTCCTGAAGGCGTCCGGCCAGCTCAGCAGGGAGTGGCGGCGCAGCTTGGGCGAAGTGGGTGCTGCCGGGCGTCCCTCGCGCGGGGGGCAAGTCAACTTGGAGCAGCAGGGCGCCATCCCAGGGCACCGAGGCGCTGTAGAGCCCCGGCACCTCTTCAACCAGCGCCACAGACGAGGCCACGCTCTGCGCGCTGGAGCCCAGGACCTCAACGCTCAGCTGCAGCCCCCCTCTGGGTGCGCCCATCGCGTCCTGGGCATGCAGCCACACCTGCGCCTGGTCCGCCTGACCTTCGACGCTCAGCTTGGAGGAGACGGACGGCTCCGGTCGCTCCCGTACCGCGCGGATCAGCTCGCCGAGCCAGCGCCGATGGGGTGTCCAGCTCAGCCACTCAGCGGTCCAGCCGCCGCCGAGCTCCGAGGCGAAGACCGTCGCGCTGCCCCGACCGTGCCGCCAGCTCGCCAACAGGGGCCGGCTTCGGTCACCCAGCAC
>CAJXRZ010000157.1 GCA_913060515.1 uncultured Pseudomonadota bacterium
CCTCTTCGTCGGCAGCGTCAGATGTGTATAAGAGACAGAGGTTCTTCCTCTGGTGGTTCTGGCGGTGGCAAGCCCAGCGGCGGCGGCGGCTCAGGCGGCAGCGGCTCAGGCGGCGGCTCCGGCTCCGGTGGCGGCAAGCCAGGCGGTGGTGGCTCTTCGGGCGGTGGTCCTTCCGGACCCTCGGGTCCCGGTGGTGCGCCAAAGTCTCGCGGCCCACGTGCGGCGAAGGGCGGAGGGCCCAGCAAGTCTGTTGGACGCGACGTCAAGCAGGCCAAGGACAAGGCAACGAGCGGGAAGGAGTAGTCCATGGCTGCCAATGAACAGCGTTCCAGCGCGGCCGGGTTCGAGGTCACCATCAGCGGTCAGACCTTTACCCAGGCGAGCGAGGAAGGTGGCGTACAGCTGCTGGTCGTCGAGGACCACGTGGACATGACCGACATGCTCACCCTGCGAATGGGTGGCACGAAGGGTCAGCCCAAGTGGGACTGGAAGATCGGTGACGAGGTCGAGGCCAAAGTCGGCAAGTGCTCCTCGGCGATCTTCAAGGGTCAGATCACCTCTCTGGAGCCTGGCTTTCAGGTGGAGGGAATCAGCACGGTCACCATCCGTGCGTTGGACCAAATGCACAAGTTGGGACGGGGTCGAAAGACCCGTACCTTCGAGGACATGAAGGACTCCGATGTTGTGTCCTCCGTCGCAGGTGAAGCTGGAATCTCTGTTGGGAACGTCGAGGGAACCTCCGAGACGCACCCCTACATTCTCCAGCGCAACGAGAGCGATGTGGCCTTTCTCAAGCGGCTCGCCGCTCGGAACAACTACATCCTGACGATGGAAGACGGCAGCTTGGCCTTTAAGAAGGCTCAGTTTGGCGGCGGTGGGTTCAAGCTCAAGATGGGCGAGAACCTTCGCTCGATGCGCATGTCCTTCAACTCGATGGACCAGGTCCAGAAGGTGGTTGTGCGCGGCTGGGATCCCCACAAGAAGGAAGCGATCGTCGGTGAGGCCACCTCGGCCGACATCGAGCGCATCGGCGGCGGCAAGGTCGGCGCGGATGTGGCCGGTCAGTTCGGCGAGAGCACCGCGTACATCACCGATGTGCCGGTCTTCTCTCAGGCTGCGGCCAAGGAGATCGCCAAGGTGGAGATGAACCGTCTCTCTCGTCAGTTCGGCCGCGGCAGCGCCACGGTGCAGGGTGACGACAGCATTCGCGCAGGCACGATGGTTGAAGTTGAGGGCCTGCAAGAGGGCAACAACGGAAGCTTCTTTGTTCTGTCCTCGCGGCACATTGTCTCCAACCGCACCGGCTACACCACTGAGTTCAGCTTCTGCACGAACACTCAGGGCACCTGAGAGTGAGGGGGCTTAGCCCCCGCATCCTTCGCCAGAGGTAAGCTCTGGCATCGCGGTGGCACCCGCACCTCGCTGCTCGAAGAGAGCTTGAGCAATGGAGAGCGTACGTGGCTGGACGAGAGTTTCTTGGCAAAGGGTGGGCCTTTCCCTTTGGCTTTGACCGCGCCGGCGGCGGCGTACGGACCTCGGTGGGGGAAGAGAACATTCGGCAGTGCATCAGCATCATCCTGTCTACGCGACCGGGTGAACGCCAGATGCTGCCAGAGTTCGGCTGTCGCCTACACGAGGTCCTCTTCGCCCCCAACACCCGGGCAACCACAGCGCTTATTGCGCACCACGTCAAGACCGCGCTGGTTCGTTGGGAGCCTCGAATTGAGGTCCTGGATGTGCAGGCGGAGGCGCTCCAAAACGGCGCCGTCAACGTTGACGTGCACTATTTGATCACGGCCACCAATGTGCGCCAGATCCACACTACGGCCCTTAGCAACAACTGAGTTCAAATGCCGATCAAGCCGCCAAACCTCGACGATCGTCGCTACGAGGACATCGTCGCCCAGGCACGGGCCCTCATTCCCCAGTACACCCCTGAGTGGACCAACCTGGGGGATGCAGATCCCGGAATGACCCTCGTCCAGCTCTTCGCTTGGATGACGGAGATGACGATCTACCGGCTCAATCGCGTGCCGGACAAGACCTACATCCACTTCCTGAACTTCATCGGGGAGGAGCGTCGTCCAGCGCGCCCGGCTGTCGCTCCAGTGACCTTCCGACTGCGGGCCGATTTCCCGGTAGAGGTCCCCGCCTTCACCAAGGTGGCGACCCGCCAACGCGAGGGCGTACCAAGCCTGGACTTCATGACCTCGCAAGGGCTGACGGTTCACGACAGCAACGTCGTCCGCGTCATGGCTGTGCGCGGTGGTCCAACGCCCTCCGTGCGCGAGGTGCCCTTCTCTTGGTTGGGCGGCGAGCCCGGCGCCTTGGCTTTCGCAGGCGGAGCGGGCGTGTCCCTCTTCGACATCGACCCCTTGGCCTATGGCCCCGATGCCTACACGCCTCACCAGTACCTGTATTTGGGGCACGACGATCTACGGCTGATGGACATCAACCCGGAAGAGGAGCGTCCTCTGGGCACCCTCCAGGCCCGCCGTGGCTCCGGAGACCCGCTCTCGATCATCAACTTCTTCCGCTGGGAGTTCCCCACGAATCGTGGCTGGGCCCCCGTGGCCGCTGAGCGCGAAGAGGACGCCCCCCATGGCATCCCTGAGGACTCCCTGGTCTCTGCACTGCCAGGCATCATTCCCCTGGAGCGCTTCGGCATGCAGGGTGCCGAGTTCCAGCTTCCGCCCTCCGTGCGCGACCAGAAGTGGTGGATCCGCGGCACCCTGGACTACGAGGCCTGGCTCGCTGCGCGAATGGACCAGGACTCCCGCGACCAAGGTGGCGGAGACCTGAGCATCACGTGGCATGACGACCGTGGCGGCGAGGTCCGTGAGCTCAACAACTGGGCGGTTCGCAGCGCCGGGCGCACGCTGGAGTTCTTCCTCAAGGACGCGCCCCTGATTCGCAGTGGCTGGTCCCTGCGTTTGGCTCTGGTGGACCGTGGCATTCAGGCCGGCCGCACTTCGGTCTTCCCGAAGTACCGGTGGAGCTACCGCCGCGGCGAGCTCTGGGAGCCCATCCCCGAGGACCGCGTTCGCGTGGACGGCACGGAGATCATCCTGGCCGGCCCCCTCAACGACATGGCCCGCGACGGCTACAACCTGCGGGCCGAGCGCGTCGAGACCGTGTTCATGCGTGGCCTGATCAAGGATCTGGAGCTGGACCTGAACTGGGTGCGTCCCGTGGAGCTGAACCTCTACGAAGGGGACTCGGCCGCCAACGTGACGGCCATGCCACTGGATGAGCGGCCCTGGTCGCCCTTCCAGATGACCTCGGTGCTGCCCCCGACCATCGGTCGGCGTTGGTACATCGGCTCGGATCTCTTTGAGAACCGTCAGAAGCTGCCCATCCTGCTGGAGTTCGAAGTTGGCTTCGAGCTCAACGGCGAGGAGATTGAGGAGCCGGTCAAGGACTACAAGCTGCAGCTGACCTACCGCGCCGACGACAACTGGCGTGTGGTCTACAGCCCGGACAAGATCTACACCGGCTTCACCCTGGCTGATCTGGACCCAGAAGGGGCCAAGAAGGCCGGCCGTCGCCGTGTCCGCATCGTCATCGACCCCACCGACCAGCTCAAGGGCTTGGCGCGGCACACGGTCGGCGATGTGGAGACCACCTGGCTGCGCTTGGAGCTCATCAAGTCCAACCTGACGGGCACCGACTCCGACAAGAACGTGCACCCGGTCGTCCCGCGCATCCACAACCTGCGCTTGGGCCCAGAGAAGACCTTGGGCATCGACGCCTACGACCAGCCCATGCCCAACCCCCTGGTCGCCCAGGTGGACCACCGCGAGCAGAACCGCCGTCTCTCGCGTGCGGTCGCCCGGGTCTCCGGTCGCCTCTCAGAGGTGCACCCCTTCTTCCCCTTCGTGGACATCGAGGAGGAGACCCTCTCCCTGTACCTCCAGTTCGACAAGCCCTTGCCCCGTGGCGAGCGGCACGCTCTGCACTTCCGTTGCCGCGGCGAGGCCTTCTTGCCCGAGAACGTGCACGTGGAGTGGGAGATTCTGGAGCGCCGTCAGCATGGCCGCACCGCATGGCGCCGCTTGGTGAGCTCGGCAGACTCGGAGGGCCCCGGTGTCTACGAGCTGAACCGCTCCGGAGAGCTGGAGTTCGCGCTGCCGAACATCCCACCGGTTCCGGACGACGGCTTCTGGCTGCGCGCACGCTTTGTGCTCCCTCCTGGTGGAAGCATCGAAGGGTTGCCTGGCTTACCGCCGCTGACCCACCTGATGTTGAACACCGTGGAAGTGGTCAACCTGGACAGCGTCAACGCCGAGCGTTTCTCTGGCTTGGGTGTCCCACACCAGATCCTGGAGCTGCGCGAGCACCCCATCTTCCTGCACCCCGGTGAGCAGGACAAGGCGGTGTTCCCGCGCCCCGAGCTCTTCACCGACATCGCCGTGACTCTGGAGTACCCGGACGGAACCCGGGAGCCTTGGTACCGGGTCGATGACCTGCTGACCTCGGGCAAGGACGACCCGGTCTACACCGTGGACAGCGTGGACGGCACCCTGCACTTCGGGAACGGAATCCGCGGGCGAATGCTTCCCGTCGGGACCAACAACATCCTGGTCGACGTCTATCACAAGGTCCCTGGCGAGCAGGGCAACATCGGCGCCCGTGAGATCCAGGTCTGTGATGGCTTTGGAGACCGGGTTCAGGTCACCAACCTGCTGCCCGCGACCGGTGGTCGAGATGCCGAGCGCATCGACGAGATCATCGCCCGCGCGCCCAGCTTGCTGACCAGCCGCGACCGGGCTGTGACCCGTCAGGACTTTGAGATCATCGCGAAGGAGGCCAGCGGCGAGGTCGCTCGCGCGGCCTGTACCGGTGACATGGGACCAGACGGCACGGTGCGCGTGGTCATCCTGCCGCGTCGTCGCGAGGGCGAGGTCCTGCCGGATCCCTTCCTCAGCGTCGGTCTGCGGGACCACGTCGAGAGCTACCTGACCAAGCGCTGCTTGATCAACGTCACCCCCAAGGTGCGCCTGTCCACCTTCCTGCCCATCGACGTGAGCATCACCCTCCGCCTGCGCGCCAACGCCAACGTCTTGGTCGTGCGTGAGCAGGCTGAGCTCTGGATTCGCTACTTCCTGGACCCCTACGTTGGCGGCCTGGACGGCGAGGGATGGCCCTTCCAAGCCACCCTCTTTGCGCAGGACTTTGGCCGCATGGTCTCCGACATCGCCGAGGTGCGTCACGTCTCCGATGTGCGCGTCTACGATGTCAGCGACGCGGCCCGTCGGGCGCCCGGTTGGGAAGAAGGCGAGGGCGTAGCTGAGCTGGTCCTCGAGAAGCAGGACTTGGTGGCGGTGCGCAAGGTGCGCGTTCGGATCGAGGAGCGCTGATGCTGCCCACAGTGCGCGATTCAGGGCCCATGAGTGTGCCCGACGACTACCTCCACCTGCGCACCGTCGTGCAGGTTCAGTACCCCGTGCGTCAGGCCCAGGCCTATCTGCGCCGGGTGATGGGCAACCCCCTGCGCGTTCACTTGGTGGAGGCGACCCGGGGCGAGGCCATCGGCAACATACGCTCCATCGAGGTTTACCCGGCTGCTGGCGGAGACCCGGTCTACCTGCGCGCGATTCGCTGCCTGCCGGATGGGACCGAAGCTGGCCCATTTGTGCCGCCGGAGCTCACCGACCTGACGGTTCAGGTCAGCACCTGGGATGGGCGTCCCCCTCCCGGTTTGGGCCCCTCGGATTGGGTGGTCTTGCATGTTCCGGTTCGTTCCTACATGCGCTTCTTGCCCGGTGTCTTTCAAGGCGCCGCGCCGATGCAGCGCAGGGACGTTGTTCAAGCAGACGAGGTCAGTCTGCGCCGCTGGGGACACGGAGACGGCGACCAAGTCACCACCCAGGTGGAGTCCACGGATGCGGACGCGACCCGCCGCTTCTTGTTCATCTTCCAGCACCTGATGACCACGGTCGTGGACAAGGTGACCGACATCCCGTCGATCACCGACCCCCTGACCTGCGATGCGCGCTTCTTGCCTTGGCTGGCCAGCTGGGTGGGCTTCTCCCTGGACGAGGGCTTGCCCTTGCACCAGCAGCGGGAGCTCACACGCCGGGCCATTCGCCTCTACCGCACCCGGGGAACCCGGGACGGCATGGAGGAGATCGTCAAGGTGCTCACCGCAGCACCCGTGGCCGTCTCCGAGCGCGAGAAGCCCCAGCCCTTCGTGTTGGGCAAGGCCACCCTCGCCGGCGGCGCCACCGTCTCCGAGCGCTATCTGCGAAAGGAGCCGCCACCCTTCTTTGTGGTGGAGCCCAATCGCCGAGACACCACCTTTTTCTGCCTGGTGCTTGAGCGTCGCGAACGCTTCGAGCGCCGCTTTGCCGAGCGCGCACCTGACGTGCTCCGGCGAATCGCCAAGGTCGTGACCGACGAAAAGCCGGCCCACGTCACCTTCACCATCCGCTTTGACGAACGCTGAGGAACCCGACCATGGAGTTCTCCCGACTCAACCCCTACGAGGGTCTCTGCCTTACCAGCGCTGATTTGCTGGACGAGCAGACCTACCACCGCCAGAACCTGCACCGCCATGCGCTGTACATGCACAGCTACGGCATCGTGCAGGGCCTCCAGGTGGAGCTGGAGAGCCGCAAGGGCAAGTACGTCGCGGTCATCTCCGCGGGCTACGGCATCACCCGTCAGGGCCAGGGCGTAGAGCTCGAGGACCCCAAGCAGGTGCTGCTCGAGGTGCCCAAGCAGGACGGCGAGTACATGCTCTGGCTCTTCCATGTGGAGAGCCCCGACGAGAAGTCCCGGCGGCCCATCTTCGATACCCAGGAGCTGGCCGAGGCCCGCATGGTCGAGATGGCTGCGCCCGCACTGCACGGCGCCGACCACGACCACCCAGACGGCGTCGCTCTGGCCCGTCTCAACGTGCGCCTTGGCCGCATGGTGCACGTCAAGCTGCCCGTGCCCCGTGCCGGACGCCAAGCGCGCGCAGCGGAGTCCTACCTCAAGCCCCGCGTCGTGGAGTTCATCCGCCTCTCCAAGAAGGTGATGACCAACCTCTTCCGCACCGCTCTGGTCAAAGAGCTGGACCTGGCTGTCCTGAATTTCTCCAGCGCATTGGTCTCCAGCGAGTTCATGCTCATCGAAGAGGGCACCGCCGACCGCGTGCTCTACCGCAGCGCCGGCTCGCTCATCTCCTACGCCCACGACTACTACAACAGCATGCCGCGAACCACGGACCGGGTCTCCAAGTTCACCGAGTTCGTTCGCCGCGTGCATGCCGAAGTCCCCGGCGCCGAGCAAGGCGATGAGATCTGGCTGAAGTGGTTCGAGAAGTTCGAGCGCCTGCTCAGCCCACTGAACAAGATCAGCGAAGAGCTCGAGAAGACCGTCGAAGCCCAGCGCTAAGCGGCGCCCGGTTAGACTGCGTCCATGGACCAGCCCCAAAGCGCAGCCCAGGCACACACCGTCCACGTGCGTGTGCAGGTCATCGACGTCGAGGCGCGCACCCTGGACCTGACCCTGCCGGCGTATCTGCCAGCGGGGGACTTGACCCAGCGCGTGGCCAGGGACGCTGGACTCCCGGACTACTGGCCCGATGGTCACCGGCGAGAGTACTGGCTCCGCGCCCGAGGTCGGGTTCTGCTGCCCAACGAGACCCTCGAAGATCTGGGCGTTGTGCGTCAGGAGCTCTTGCACTTGCTGCCGGTGCCCCTGGACATGTCCCAGGTCTTCGAGAACTACCCCGAGTACCCCGAGACCCGCGGTTACGGCGCCAAGGGGTGGCCAGCGCTGATGTCCTCGGCCTTCTTCCTCATCCTGTGGATCCTGGGGTGGGGCTTGGCCATGTCGGCCAGCAGCAGCATGTGGGTCACCTGCCCACCGGCCTTCGGCCTGGGCCTGCTCTCCGTGAGCTTGGCCCGGCACATCTTCGGCGGCGAGGGCTGGCGTTCCCGTGTGGCCGCTGTGGGCCTGGGAATCGCGGTGGCCTCGCTGCTCCCATCGTTCGGATTGGCCCTCTTGATCGGCGCCGACGCCGACGCCCTGCCGATCCAGGTTGCTATCGGCATGGGCTTTTCCCTCGCTGGCGTGCTCTTTGGTTGGCTGGCCTGGTGGGGCGCCGTGGAGCCGCTGGAGAAGCTGCCGCCGCCGGTCAAGGTCATCCAGGCCAACGAGGTCGCGCACACCTGCGCGATCTGCAACGGGCAGATCGAGCTCTCGGTGCTCAGCGAGTGCCAGTTCCGATGCGGAAGGGTGTTCCACAGCGGGTGCTACGCCGCGCGCATCGCGGTGTACCGCGGGGACCCGAACAACTGTGGGATCTGTGGGGTTCAGGTGGGGTGAGGTCTGTCTTTCCCCCTTTCTTGAGTTTTCGTTTGAGCGAGCCTTGTACCTGGGGTACTGTCTGCTCGAACCGAAATGACCCGTGGGGGGTACATGATTTCTCTTCTCTTCTCTTCTCTTCTCTTCTCTTCTCTTTAGTCAGATCGGATGTCGTTCGGGGAGCGGCGGTGAAGCTGAGCCGCTCACCTCTATTGATGACCCTCTCTGTGAGGCTCATCCAGCGAGTCTAATGTCGGGGATGTCCGTGTCGTCGCCATATACCTCGGCGATGAGCCTTGGAACGGACATACTGAGTCCCGCAAAGGTGTTGATCCCGTGGGCTGAACGTGTGATCTCTTCT
>CAJXRZ010000158.1 GCA_913060515.1 uncultured Pseudomonadota bacterium
GGCGGCGGAGCTCAATGGGTCGGACAAACCGGAGCTTGCAAGGGGGTCTTGCAGCGTATCGGCTGTGGTGGCCGCAGTGGCAGAAGACGAAGAGCTCGTCTCAGTTTGTTGTTGGACATCCATATTGGCCTCGCGCGCGTGAAACTTGGATGGGCAGTTTAGCCCGTGGCATGCGGCTTGTTGGAGGGAATCGGTCTTTCAAAGGCATTTCATGCTCTCTCCCCAGAGCCCCTCAGAGCCCCAAGCCCTTCACCCGCTCGTGCCCGGCCAACTCCGGCCTGGCCTTGAGCGCCTCCCGAGCCTCCTCCCGTCGGCCGGCCTTGACCAAAAGCTGAATGTGCCTGGCGCAGATGATCTCGGCGGCACCCGGTAGCGCACAGCCCGCGCCGGCATGGTCCGCAGCTTGGCTGTACTGGCCCAAACGCCCGTGCTCCTTCTGGAGCTGTTTGCGGGTCTCGTAGTGCGCTGGAAAGAGCTCCGCAGTGCGCTCCAAGGCCGCGATGGCCTGGGCCGTTTCTTTCTGCCGCAGGTGGGTCTGGGCCAGCCAGTACCAGTGTCCGGGATTGTTCGGCTCAGACTGCGTGGCCAAGGTGTACTGCTCTGCTGCCTCTTCCAAATTTCCCTGCTCAAAGGCCAGGTTTCCCGACCGGTGTGCACACCAACCCGGCTGCTTGGCGGTGACGTGGTCGATGGGCCAGAAGGAGAGGATCAGAGGAAGGAGCAAGAGACCCCAGCGCTTGTCCATCTTGCTTGCGCGCACCCCATCAATGAGCTCCTTGGCGCCAATCGAGGACAGCACGCACAGCAGCGGAAAGAGCGGCAGACGGTAGCGCTCGGCCGGCAGAAAGATCAGCAGGGGCAACCACAAGCCCAGGGCGGCCAGCGGCAGAGTCCCCTCGCGCTTTCGCAGCAAGACCACGATCCCCAAGATGGCGAAGGGGAAGAGCCAGCCTGCCCGCACAGGCAGAGCCCGGGTCCACGACAGAGAGCCGCTCTCGGTGCGGCATCGCCAGTCCTCGTTCCGGGGGATCTCGCGGTTGTGGATGGACCACCAGGCCTTCTCGCCCACCGAGAGCAGCCAGGGGCCAAGCTCCAGCTCCTCCATCGTGCGCTGCTTCCAGTAGGCGTTGCGCTCGGGTAGGCCGCGCTTGTCGGGCTCCGCTTCCAGGACCAGTGCGCGGAAGGGCAGGCCGGGGCGCAGGAAGGCGGTCTCTTTCCAGTTTGGGCTGTTGAACAAGTAGAGGTTCAAGCCACCGTTGTCGGAGATCAAGGCCTTGGAGCTGTGCTCTTGGCGGTTCTCAACTGCGAGGGGCGCGATGGGAAGCAGCAGCGCCAGGGTCCAAGCTGCGCCACTGGCGCGGTGCTTGTAGAGCAGCCAGGCCCCGATGAGCAGCCCAGCGGGCAGGGTGGTGGGATGGATGAGCACGCCAGCCCCTGCCAGCAGGCCGGCGATGCCTGACTCCAGAGGCCGGGGCTTGGGCAGGAGCAGGTTCAGGCTGGCGACCAACAACAAGATGCTGGTCGCAGGGGTGAGCAAGTCCAGCTCAAAGCGCAGAGGAGCGGCCGCCAGGACAAAGAGCCCCATGGCCAATGCGCCGCCGTACTTCCAGCCGCTGGAGAGACGTCCAATGCGGCCAATGCCGAGAACCGAGAGCACGCCAAAGAATAGGTTGAATGCCCGGGAAATGCGCGGGTCGGGTGTCTCGGTCAGCGCCTGTTGCCACGAGAGTAGCCAGGGGTAGCCGGGGGGCTGGTAGTAGCCCTGGGCGAAGGGGCTCTCGTCAGCCAGGACCTGCAACGCTTGCTGCCAGTAGGTCAGGGCGTCGACCCGGGGATGGGTGGCATCCCAGGTCGAATCGATGCTGACCCAAGCCCAGATGCGCAGCACGACAGCAAGCAGCACGACGCTCCCTTCAAGGAGGGCGACGCTTCGGGTCACAGGGGGCTGCGCGGGGGATGCGGACATGCTAGGAAAGGCCATGCCTACCACGTCTCGTCTGACCTATCGCTCCGACTCTTTGCCCAGTGACCCTGGCACTCTGGTGGTCATCGGCCGCAAAGAGCGCCTGCTGTCCCCGGACATCTTGACCTTGCTGCCTATGCCCAAGGGCACCTGGAAGGCGATGCTCAGCCGCTTGGACGGGGGGGACTCTGGCGCTGCAGCGAGCACCTGGGTGGGGGAACTCAAGGTCGTCGCGGGCGTGCTTCCCGAGTCTTGCAGCCGCTCCAACAGTCCTTCGCGTGCTTGGGCCATTCCGGGTCTGGCGCGGGCAGCTGGCGGAAAGAAGCCCAGCAACTTGATCTTGGCCGTCGATGAGCCCGCCCACGCTCTGGCAGCTTGCGCGGCCTCGGCCAAGGCCTTCCCCTTGTACTCCCGCAAGTCGGGCACACGCCGGGAGCAGGTCATCTCCGTCCAGGCCATCGCGCCAGACGGGGTCGTCTTTGAGCCCAGGGCCCAAGCCACCATGGACGGCGTTCAGTTCGCCGCGCGCTTGGTGGATGCGCCCTGCTCGGAGCTGAACACCACCGCTTTCGTGGCCGAGGCCAAAGAAGTCGCAGAGCGCACCGGGGCCCGCATCTTGGTGCTCCAGGGTGAGCAGGCCCTCAAGGAGAACGGACTGGGCGGCATCTGGGGTGTGGGCAAGGCCGCCAGCCACGCACCCGCGCTGGTCGCGCTGATTCACAGCCCGGAGAACGCCGAGAAGTGCGTGGCCTGGGTAGGCAAGGGCGTGGTGTACGACACCGGCGGCCTGAGCATCAAGAGCAAGGCCGGCATGCCGGGTATGAAGGGCGACATGGGCGGCGCAGCCGCTGTCTTGGCCGGCTTTGAGGCTGCAGTGAGCACGGGCTTTGGACAGAAGCTGGTCGCGGTCCTCTGTTTGGCCGAGAACGCTGTGGGTCCTGATGCAGTCCGTCCCGATGACATCCTGGCCATGCACTCCGGCCGCAGCGTCGAGGTGAACAACACCGACGCCGAAGGCCGCCTGGTCCTGGGCGACGGTGTGAGCTGGGTCTGCCGCAACCACAAGCCCGACATGGTCGTGGATGTGGCGACGTTGACCGGCGCGGCCCTGATGACCTCGGGCAAGGTCTTCGCGGGTATCTACACCAACGATGAGGACCTGGAGCTGCGCGCACGGCGTGCGGGCAAGTCTGTCGGGGAGCCCGTCTTTCCCTTCCTCTACGCACCCGAGCTGATGCGCAAGGAGTTCAAGAGCTCCGTGGCGGACATGAAGAACTCGGTGAAAGACCGCATGAACGCCCAGGCCAGCTGCGCCGGGCTGTTCGTGGAGAGCCACCTGCCCAAGGATGCGCCGCCATGGCTGCACGTGGACATGGCGGGACCGTCCTGGGGCGGCGACAAGCGGGGCACCGGATACGGCGTGGCTTTCTTGTTGGCTCTGGGCGAATCGGTCTGAAGACCCCCTTTAGAAACATGCAGACAGGAGGCCGACATGGCCCGTGGTACCTACTTTTCTGAGTTTGAGGTTGGTCAGGCCTTCGTGAGCGGCGGTCGCACCGTCACCGAAGCGGACGTGGTCAACTTTGCTGGCATCAGCGGGGACTACAACCCCCTGCACATCGACCAGAGCTTCGCCGAGACCACCCCCTTCAAGCAGCGCATCGCCCACGGCATGCTCAGCGCGTCCATCAGCACGGGCTTGGCCCAGACCCTGGGCATCTTCGAGGGCACCACCATCGGCTTGATGGCTCAGACCTTCGCCTACAAGGCTCCTGTCTTCTTTGGCGACACCATCCGAATCTCCTTGACCGTGGAGAGCGTCAAAGCCAGCTCCAAGGGTGGCAAGGGCGTGGTGAACTTCCGCAGCGACATCCTCAAGCAGGACGACAGCGTGGCGGTCACCGGCACCTGGACGGTGATGTTCCGCGACAAGTGATGGCGGAGTCTCCGGCGAACACCTCGATTCGAGGCGTCGTCTTTGACCTGGGCGGGGTGCTGATCCAGCTGGATCACGCGCGCTTGGGATTGGACGTGGACCGGGCGACCTGGCACCGCTGGCTGCTGGAGCACCCGGTGGCCCGTGCGTGGGAGACCGGGACCTGTGACTTTGAGGCCTTCGCCGAGGCGGTGCTCTCAAGCTTTGGGCCTGGCCTGGACGCTGACGCTCTGGCCCAGAGGCTCCAAGACTGGGTTCTGACCCCGGGAGAGGCGGCGCCGAAGCTGGTTGCTGGGCTGCACCCGCACCTGCAAGCGCTCTGCCTGAGCAACAACAACCCCTTGCACTGGGGTCGACTGGACAAGCTCGGTGTTGGACAGTGGTTCTCTCAAGCTGTGCTCAGCTTTCAGGTGGGCGTGGCCAAGCCGGATCCGGCCATCTACGCAGCCCTCGAAGGGCGTTCAGGACTGCGTGGCGCGTCTCTGTTGCTGCTCGATGACAACCTGGTCAACGTGGAGGCAGCACGCAGTCGGGGCTGGCAGGCGGAGCGCGTCGTCGGTGTGGCTCAGGCTCGCAGTGTGTTGGGTGAGCGCGGCCTACTGAGCGACCGTGGCTTGCTGAGCGAGTAGGCCAGAGGACTACTTGCAGACCGCGAAGGCCTCGCTGCAGCTGATGCTCACGTTTCCGCCGGCTGGCACGGTCACTTTGCCTGCGGTGACCGGCAGGCCGTCGGAGAAGGCCGCCTTGACCGTGTAGCTGCCTGCGGGGACGATGCCTGCGGTGTGGGTGGCACCGCTGTTGTCCACAAAGACCACCCGCAGGGCATCTCCGCTGACCCGAATGGTGCCCGTCGTGGCCACGGGCTCCTCGGGCTTGGTGTCGACGGGCTTGGTGTCGACGGGCTCGGTGTCGACGGGCTTGGTGTCGACGGGCTTGGTGTCGACGGGCTTGGTGTCGACGGGCTTGATCTCGACCGGCTTGGTGTCGACGGGCTTGATCTCAACGGGCTTGGTGTCCGCCGGCTCGATCTCCAGCGGCTCGATTTCGGGAGGCGTGTCCGGGGGCAGCTCCGGCTCCAGCGGTGTCAGCACCTCTGGTGGGTCTTCTTGACCGGTGACGATGGGGTCTTCGCTTGGAGGCGGATCCTGCTGCTTCCACCACCAGACTCCGGCTCCCAGCAGGAGCAACACGGTCAACACACCAAGGATCTTCGGCATCGGCGAGGCCACGACGGGCATGTCCTCGTCCTCGTAGAAGTCCTCTTGCTGTGCTGGAAGGGCAGGCGCCTGGGCCGGTGGGAGGGGCTCCGGCTCCGGGGACTCCTCGGCGACCCCTGCATCCTCCAACACCATGGTCGGGTTCGCCGGCCGGTCCGGGATCATCGTCTCGTTCGCCAAGACAGGCGGCGGAGTCAAGGCGCGCTCCATGCCGCTCGGCACGCCGCTGATCAGTGGAGGGGTCTCGGGGTCCTCGCCCAGCTCTGCCATGACCTGCTCCAGGGCCTCGGTCATGGCCAAAGCGGAGTCGTAGCGGTCCTCGATGTCGTAGCCGCAGGCCTTTGCGATGATGTCGGCCAGGGGCGGCGGGATGTCCTCCCGCATGTGCTCGGCCTTGCCCATGGGCATCAGGAAGAGGTCCAGAGGCTGCGCGTTGCGCAGCAGGGACCAGAGGGTCGCACCCGTTGCGTAGATGTCCGCCCGGGGATCGACCTCGCGGGCGTTGATGCGCTGCTCAGGCGCCATGTAGCCCATGGTGCCCATCGTAGAGCCGGTCTTGGTCAGGCTGGGGGAGCTGTCATCCTGGATCTGGGCAATGCCAAAGTCGGTGACCTTGGCCACGCCGCTGCGGGTCACCAGGATGTTGTGCGGCTTGATGTCCCGGTGGATGACTCCAGAGTCGTGGGCCACGTCCAAGGCAGCCAAGGTCGCCAGAGTCGCGCGGCAAGCCATGCGCGGGGGCATTGGTCCGTGGCGCTTGCACCAGTCGCTCAGCGAGCCGCCTTCGACCAGCTCCATCACGATGTAGGGGGCCTCGGCCGAGTCCACGATGTCGTGGATGCCCACAATGTTGGGATGGTGAAGCCGCGCCATGGTGCGCGCCTCGGTCAAGAAGCGCTCCTGGATCACCTTGGAGCGGGTCAGGCTTGCGTTGAGGATCTTGACTGCGCGGCCGACCTGTAGGCGCTCGTCCCAGGCCTGGTAGACCTTGGCCATGCCACCCGCACCGAGCGTGGCGACCACGCGGTAGCGTCCATCGGCCAGGGAGACCGGGGTCGGCGATTCAGTCGTCACGCTGCTCCGCGCGGTAGGTCTTCACAGCCCACACCCCAAAGCCCACGGCGACGAGCGCGCCAACGCCCGCACCGGCGACGCTTGCACGGTTGGTGGTGTAGGCACCCTGCATCTCGCTCTGGTTCTCCGCGCTCTCAAAACTGCGGGCGCTCACGGCAGCGACGCCGTAGAGGCTTCCGGCCGCCGCTGCGCCCACACCTGCGACGATGGCGCGCTTTCTCCAGCGATTCTGGGCCTGGGGCTCCGGTGTGGTCTGGGGCGGGGGGCCCCAGACGGGCATGGCCTGGCCTGGAGCCAAATATTGGGTCTCCACCCAGAGGCCGTCGGCCTGGTAGACCTGCACGATTGTGGGCCGGGCCACTTTGCGTTGGCCATCCCGAACACCCGCCACGACGACGTAGCCACCGGTGGGAGGGATCGGGGTCTCGGCTTGGCCTCCGTCCAGCTGCAAGGCCTCGGCATAGGCGGCCTGAAGGGGGTGACCTTCGGGGGCCAAGGTCTCCGGCATGGAGTAGCCGGGCTGGGAGACCCGGGCGGCGCTGAACTCGTAGATCACCCGCTCCCGCTCGCCGTTTGCGAAGGCGCTCAGGCCCATCAAACGGTGGTAGGCGGCAGCGGTCTCCAGAGAGAGCGGCTCCTGGACGCAGGGCAGCTCCGCCTCGGCTTTTGTGGCCGCGGCGGTCAAGTCTTCCAGATTAAGATCCGAGAAGGCTTGCTCTCCCTGGATCGCCGCATCTGCCAGTGCTTGTGGCGCGATGGGGCCGGCGCATTCTTGGGCGTTGGCGGCGGCAGTGAAGGCCAAGGCCAGCAGAAAAGGTCCAGTCATAGGGCACAGAGTACGAAGAGGGGGTGGGCCCGTCAACGCGAGCAGGGCCTTGGAGCGTCATGCCTGAGAGATGGGAGCACTACCGGTGTTCGATGCAGGGTCAGCCCGCCGCCTTTTTGGTGGACCTGGGCGCCATGGATCTGGCCCCAGATGACCGCCGGCCCGTCTTGATCACGGTTCGGGTCGCTCTGCGCCGCCCCCGCCCCGATGGCTTGAACCGGCCGGAAGAGAGCGCCCGACTGCAAAAGCTAGAAGAGCTTCTTGTGGAGCGCATGTCGCGAAGTGAGGGCCGCTACGTGGGGCGCGTGACCCATGGGGGCTCTAGAGAGTTCTGTTTCTACGTGGCAGACCAACGCGGTGTACAGCGTCAGATTCAAGCAGCCTTGGATGAAGGCGGCTACCGCGGCGCGATGCTCCCGATGCCCGATCGGAAGTGGGAGCACTACCGCCGCTTCCTCTGGCCGGAGCGTGAACAGATGCAGGCCATCGTGGACCGCCGGATGGTGCAGGCGCTGCGCCGAAAGGGCGATGTCTTGGAGACGCCGCGCCCGGTCACCCACTGGGTGGCCTTTGACAGCGTCGATGGCCGAGACGCCTTGCTGCTCTTGTTGGACGATGACTGGCACTGTGAGGTGCGCTGCGGTCTGGAGGCCCCCCACGAGATCGGCTTGGCATTGACGAAGGCGCACGCCGTGGACCAGGGAACCGTGCGCGCGACCGTGCAAGGGCTCGAGTCCTACCTCTGGGCGCTCGGCGGCGTCTACGAGGCCTGGCAGACCGTGCTTCGCCGCGCCCCGGCCACCGCCACTAGGCGGGTGGGGCGACGCTGAAGGGCGCGCTCTCAGAGACCTCGAAGAGGCCAAAGAGTACAGAGAAGGCCAGCTCCAGCTGGGCGTGGTCCGTCACGCTGCCGTCCAGAACAACGGCCGCTCCATTGGGCTCCAGGACGATCACAGCGTCCCCTGGAAGCTGCTTGGCTGCCGGCACCAGATCGGCGACTTGGCCGAAGGACACCCGCGTTGGCTTGGCCACCTTTGCCACAGCTCTGGGTACCGAGAGCTGCGCCCGGGTGAAGGTCCCGCCATCGCTCCAGTAGGGGCTGGACGAGGCCTGCATCACCGAGACCATCTGCACGTCCAGCACCAGCCTGTGGCCCGCGCGCTCGCAGACCACGCGGTCGCCGTCGAAGCTCCCGGACCACTTCTCGGCCAGGGCGCCCCAGGGAGCTGCGCGCTCCTCCTTTCGCTTCTTGGCCCGCATAAAGACAAAGGCCACCACGCCGCCGATGGGCAGGCCGAAGAGGAGCGCAAAGACGACTGCGATCTTGATGAGTCCGAGGATCTGGTCCACGTGGCCTCCCATTTGGAGGCCGTAGCCTACTTCATTCGGCCTTTGGTGCTCTGCCTTGTTTGGCGGATGCTCAGCGCCAGAGCTGTCTCTTATACACATCTGACGCTGCCGACGAAGAGGATAGTGTAGATC
>CAJXRZ010000159.1 GCA_913060515.1 uncultured Pseudomonadota bacterium
TGTGTATAAGAGACAGGTCCAGGCGGCCCTCACCGGCCACTTGGTGCTCTCTACCCTGCACACCAACGACGCCGCCGGAGCCATCGGCCGACTCCTGGATTTGGGCGTAAAACCCTACCTTCTGGCCAGCGTCCTCTTGGGCGTGGTGGCCCAACGCTTGGTGCGCCGCAACTGCCCGCACTGCAGCGCCGACGACTGGTTGAGCGAGGAGCAGGCCCTGAGCCTGGGGATCGTGGGGGCGGAGGGGAAGAAGCTGATGATCCAAGCCGGTCAGGGCTGCGTTCGCTGCCGTGGCACCGGTCACTCTGGGCGATCTGGCCTGTACGAGGTCATGCCGGTCACGCCCCGCATCCAGCGCCTGATTCACGACGGATCGCCCAGCCAAGAGATCAAGAAGGAAGCCCTGAACGACGGGATGCTCACCCTGCGGGACTACGGCATCAAGAAGCTGGGCCGCGGCGAGACCACCTTCGATGAAGTGCTGGCCGCGACCGACGACTCACAGCTCTTTTAATGTCGTGCTTCGCACCGACGGTCCGGCTTCGCTTCGAGCAAGTTCATCTGGCCTCAGTCGTCGACTGACGTCTCCTTTGTTCAACCAGATGCACTTGCCTCCGCCGGACGGTTTTGATGTCGCCCTTTGGGCCCGCGCGCTTCGGTCGGCAGGGTAGACTCCGGGGCATGGCCACTTCCCACAAGCTGACTTGGGAGCTGCACACCCAGGCGGACATCACCGCTGCCTGGGCCAGTCTCTCCGACACCGACCGCTTCAACCGCCTGGCGGAGCTGAACTTCACCTTTGAGCCGGCCCCTGCCGGCTCCAGCGTACGGCGCATCGGCCGAATGAAACGCCTGGGCATGGTGCTGACCTGGGACGAGCTGCCCTTCACCTACGAGGCGCCGCGTTGGTTCAAGACCCGACGCATCTTCCATGGTGGACCCGCCAAAGAGTTCAGCGCCACCCTGCAGCTCAAGGAGTCCGCAGATGGCGGCACAGACGTGCGCTACGTGGTGGAGGTGATGCCCAGGAACGCACTGACCTCGCCGGTGGTGAAGATCGACCTGGAGCGCTCCACGCGGCCACAGCTGGACCGGGTGTGGAAGATGCTCATCGCGGATCTCGATGCTGCACATGCCCCCCGCGATGTGCCACCGCCTGAGCTGAGCCCTGAGAAGGAGAAGGCTTTGGAGCGGCTGCTCGCCCAGCTTCCCCAAGACGCCATCACCGCACAGCTGGGCATCTTCCTGCGCTCCGCGCCTTTGCGCGACCAGGACCACATGGCCCCTCCCACCCTGGCCACGCGCTGGGGAATAAAGGAGTGGCCTCTGACCGAGCGGCTGCTGCAAGCCACCGAGACGGGCCTGCTCAAGCTGAACTGGGAGATCCTCTGTCCCAGCTGCCGAAGCCCCCAAGCCACGGCCGGCCAGAACCAGGGCGAGCTGCACTGCAGCAGCTGTGAGATCCCCTTTGACGATGCCTTGCCCGACAGCGTCGTGGTGTCTTTCCGGCCCAGCAAGACCATCAGAGAGTTCGAGCTGGCCCAGGACTGTGTGGGCAGCCCAGCCCTGACCCGGCACATCCTGGCGTCACGCAGCCTGCTGCCCAATGAGACGCTCAAGCTGGAGATGAACCTGGCCCCCGGGCCCTACCGACTGCGCACCTGGCCCAGCCGAGGCAGCGCCAGCCTGGAAGTTCGACCCGGCCCCAGCTCCTCCCTGGAGGTTCAGGTCGCCAAGGACCGCATGAGCCCACCCCTGCTTCGGGCGGAGCCGGGAGAGGTGAGCCTCGTACTCCAAAACACCACCGACCAGCCCATGCGCGTGATCCTGGAGAGCAGCTGGCGGGCCACTGGAGAGCTCACAGCCGGGCGTCTGGTCGAGCACCTCCCCAGGAGCGCAGCTCTGCTGCCCATGGGTCTTCCCGTCGCAAGCGCACAGACCACCAGACGCACCGTCCTGGCCGTGCTCCGGGTCGGGAAGAGCGACCTGCAGGCTCTGAGTCACTACCTCAAGGCCGCGGGCGCGGAGCGGGTACTCCTGAGCCGCGCTGGTGCAGCCTTGGCCATCTTCGATGACAGCGAGAGCGCCTTGACCGCGCTCCAAGCCATGCCCAGCCCAAACGAGCTTCGGGCCGGTCTGAGTGAAGGCGTGCTGGTGGAGTTGGGAGAGGGGCCCAGGCGCAAGCCGGTGGGCTCAACCGCCCAGGCCGCCATGTCCGGCGCACGTGCGGTCGCGGCCGGTCACGTGGCTCTGCTCAGCCAAGAGAGCAGCCTGACCGAGCGCTTGGCTGGCCGCGGTCTGCCACAGCTCCCGCCTTGGTATTCCGAGCGCAGTGCACCGGCGTACAGCTGGTTTAAACTCAAGTAATCGACACACATCGCCTGCAACCGGGCACTGTGAAGGCGCATCCATCCTTTGGAGGTGCGCCATGTTCCCTGGCCGAATTCTGATCACAGGCGCGAGCACTGGACTGGGTTTGGCCATCGCGCGAGAGCTACAAGGGGTCGGCGCCAGGCTCGTTTTGACGGCGCGACCCAGCTCCATGAAGCGCTTTGAGGCCTTGGGAATCGTGGACTGCGAGCAGACTTGGCTGCGGCCCCTAGACGTGACCGACGTGCCCCAGCGCGAGGCCCTCATGGCGGAGATCGACGCCACCGAGGAGGGCCTATACGCGCTCATCAACAACGCCGGCCTGAGCTACCGCGCCGTGGTCGAGGACGTGGCCGAGGCCGACCGACTTCACCAGATGAACGTCAACTTTCGCAGTCCAATGGCCTTGGCTGTGCTCGCTCTTCCCGGCATGCGCAGGCGCGGTAGAGGTCGCATCATCAGCGTGAGCTCCGTCGGCGGAATGATGGCCATGCCCACCATGGCGGTCTACTCCGCCAGCAAGTTCGCACTGGAAGGCGCCAGCGAGGCCATGTGGTACGAGGTCAAGCCCTGGAACATCCACGTGACCTTGGTTCAACCCGGCTTTATTCAGAGCGACGGCTTTGAAAAGGTGCGCATTACCGAGAAGGGTCAGGCCTCCATGGCCAACCCGGAGAGCCCTTACAACGCCCACTACACCCACATGGCTGACTTCATCGCCCAGGTCATGCAGCGGGTGCCGGCCACCCCGGAGTCCGTGGCCCGAAAGGTGTGCCAAGTGTTGGCCTCGAACAACCCACCTCTTCGCAAAGCCGCCACCCTGGATGCTTGGTTGTTCGCATGGATTCGGCGCCTTTTGCCCCGGCGCATGTACCACTGGCTGCTCTTCCGGATGCTGCCGAACATTCGGGCTTGGGGTCCCAAGACCTAGGTCAGCGTCTGCCGCGCGGCCGACCTGGAGGAGGGGGCGGCTCGCACTCGAAGGCCTCCAGCAGATCGGTGCGAAGGAACAGCGGGGAGCCGCCCTCTTTGGCGACCTGTGTGTAGCCCTGCAGGCACTCGCCTTCCGTCAGCGCGGCCTTCAGAGCGGCGTAGTTGTGCTGCGGCAAGAAGAGGGCATCGGGCTGGTCCCGGGAGCACATCGCGTCCACGTCCATGCCCTCCAGGGTCAGCTCGGGGTTCATCAGACCGCCCAGATCGGTGATGCGGGCCTGAGGGAGCAGGGCCCCAAGAACGCCGATCTCCGAGTGGTAGATGTGCAGCTCTGAGCCCAGGCAGTGGCGAAGCTTGCCCAGGCCTTGCCAGCTGCTCGTCTCTCCGATCAGGCCCCTGGCGTAGACCTCATCGCTGGGCACACCGTCGATGCGCCAACGGGAGGAGGGTGCGCCGATCAGGACTGCGCCCAGCGCGATGGCCAGGATGCTCCCTCCCCGTAGCCCCTCGGCAGGCCGCCCAGGGGCCAGCAACACCAGGCCCGCCAGCCACGCAGCCGCGTAGAGCACGGGCGGAGCTCGGCCAATCACCCAGCCCCGGTCCTCGGGCAGCCAGCCGAGCACCACAGCGCCAGCCACGAGCCCCCCAAAGACCATCCAAGCGGCCCAGAACCACCCCGGACGTGCGCGTGCCTGATGTTCGGAGAGGTTCACCGCCGCAGCCGCCGCCAGCCACGGGAGTGCAGGCGCGAAGAAGCGCGCGAAGAGGCCCATGACATCGACCGTCACGAGCAGGTGGTAGGCCACGAAGAGCGCTGCTGGGGCGGCCAGCTTCCAGGAGCGGCTGGGCTTGCGGAGGAGCAACAGCAAGAGCGGAGCGCACGCCACCACAAAGAAGGCGAAGTGGCGCAGCTTGGAGACTCTGGAGGCCTCCAGAAAGGTGGGGTCGTAGACCGCCGTGAGTCCGGACTTGAGGTAGAAGGACAGCGGAAACGCGGTGCCGTAGCCCACCCGATACAGCGCCAGGCACCCCAGCATGCCGCCCAGAGCCACCAGGGCCGGGATCAGGCCTTGGACGGCTCGCCTTGCGCCTGAAGCTGGCAGGCCCCAGAGCCCCAGAGAGCCGAGCGTCAGCAGGGCGGTGTCGGGTCGGGCGGTGAAGAGCAGCACGGCCAGAATCACAGAGAGCACCTTGGACCAGCGCCTCTCTCCGGCGGCCCCATCGTCCATCAACAAGGCCACAAAGCCGCTCCCCAGCGCCAGCACCAGCGCCGTCTCCATACCGGAGACCGCCGTCGCCAAGGCCACCGGGCCCACATAGGTCAGCGCCGACGTGGTCCATCCCCAGCGCCGCCCGTGCACCACGCCTGCCACGACCAGACCGCCTCCGAGCAGCAGCCGCGTCACCGACACAGTGTAGGGCCCCGCAGCGGCGTAGACCCCTGTGACCAGCACCTGGAAGAGCTGGGAAGTGTTCCCGTGAACGGGACCATCGGCCACGTTCCAGGCGTAGAGCCCGTGGGTCAGCAGGTTGTGCGCAAAGCGTCCAAAGAAGAAGGCGTCGTCGTAGGGCGGCAGTCGGCCACGGCTGAGCAGCAGCGCCACAATCACTGCGCAGAACCCGGCCGCCCAAAGCCACCAGGGGGAGCGTGCTTGCTGACTCTCCGACATCTCTGGGCTGCTCCTGGCTCGTTCCACGCACCCGACTGTAGCCCCTGGCCAGACATCGCCGTGCTTTGGGAGGGTGGACCCTCCCCCTCTCGGGTCGCGCCGGGGGATCCAGCAGAGATCCGCACAGGGCCGGGGTGGCCTCATTGGCGCCAGCGAGGTCAGGGGATTGTTGTGTTAGACCCTGCCCCGTGGAGGGCCGATGTTTTTGTTGTTGGGCTGTTTGACCTCACAGACCGAGTACGACGCCTTGTTGGCGCGGGCTCAGGACGCTGACCAAGATGGGATGGCCGCCTTGGCCTACGGCGGGACCGACTGCGATGACACCGATCCCTTGGTCAATCCCGTGGCGAGCGAGGTCTGCGACGGCGTGGACAACGACTGCAACGGGCTGGTGGACGATGCGCCCAGGGATCCGCTGACTTGGTTCTTAGATGGGGATGGGGACGGCTTTGGGGATGATGGGCGGACCGCGCAGGGGTGTGAGGCGCCGGCCGCGCATGTGGGGGTTGGCGGGGACTGTGATGACGGAGACTCGCTGATCCGCCCCGATGGCTACGAGGTCTGTGACGGGGTGGACAACGACTGCGATGGGCTTGTGGATGACGCGGACGACAGCGTGGATCTGAGCACCGGGGAGGCGTGGTACCCGGATGGAGATGGGGATGGGTATGGGGATGGGACGACGGACGGGGTGCGGGCCTGCGTTGCGCCGACAGGCCTGCTCTTGGACTTCGGAGACTGTGATGATGGGGACCCCAACATCAACCCGAACGCGACAGAGATCTGCAAAGACGGCCTCGACAATGACTGTTCAGGAGATGCCCCGGAGTGCGCACTTCGAGGGACGTATTCGCTCGAAAACGCAGATTTGATTTTCGAGGAGACCAGCCTCAAGGGCACAACAACGGATCAGGACAACGATGGTCTCTTGGAGCTGGTCGTAGGCGTGCCCGACGCAGACAACGGGGGAAGGAGCAACTCTGGCGCGGTTGTGCTTCTTGAACAGCCCTACAGTTCCGAGCTCTCCGACGCGATCTGGCGCTTCGAAGGGAGAAAATCCAATGACGGACTTGGCTTCGCCGTGGCGGGAAACAACGACTTGAATTCAGACGGCTACGAGGACCTTGCCGTGGCGGCTCCGGGCAGCGCCGAGGTGTACCTCTTCTTTGGTAGCTCTTCGGGCCACTCAGACCAGCCTGACATTGAGATCTCGGGCAGCACCGATTGGGCCTTCGGTTTGGGCATTCAGTCCACAGCAGCCGGAGAATTGGCCATCTCTTCTCCCGGCGTAGAAGAAGATCCCGCTGGGTCGAAGGTCTATTTTTGGTCCGAGGCGCCTCCAAACGGACCCGCCGAGAGCACCGCAGACTGGTCAATCTGGCAGCCAGACAGTTTCTTCATGGGGTACTTCTTCACGGTGGGAATGGGTGACCTCAACGGGGATGGAAACACCGACCTCTTCGCAGCCGCTGCGGACATCGACGAGGGCTACCTGAACTACGGGCCATTGGAGGGAGGGGAGTTGATGGCCACGGATAGCGACTCCATCATTGAAGACGGCGTTGTGTCCGCAGCCTTTGGAGACATGAATGGAGACGGCTACGAGGAGCTCTTGCTCGGGAACATGCTCGATAGCACCAACGGAGACTCAGCCGGTGCAGCCTTCATCTTTCAGGGCGGCGCCGCCGAGCTCTCCGCCTCATTGGCCTACACCCAGGCTAAAGCCGGCATCTATGGAGAGGCTGGCGAGCAGCTGGGACTCGTGACCATTGGGGACGTCGACGCAAACGGTCTAGAGGATACGGTTCTTGCATCCGTGAACGGGACAGGGGCGAGCCTCTTCTATGGCCCGGTCACTTCCGATAGGGACTCAGAAGACGCCGCTGCCCACATCACCGGCTACGAGAGCGGGCTCTGTTTCTGGCCGCTGGCACTCAGCGACATCGATCAGGACGGAAGCGCCGATCTCATTGTGTCCTGCGCCGAGAGTTCCTTCGGGCTGCAGGTTCTGTTGGGTACACCGATGTGAACCACATGACTTCTACCTGACAGTCCACCAGATCCACCCCGCATGGCGGTATCCTCCACTGAGGAGATCTCTATGACCTGGACTCTACTGCTTCTGGCCTGTAGCGAGAACAACGTCAACCAGCAGGCCAACGAGCGCCCACTGGTCACCATCCAGTCCCCAGAAGACGCGCTGCGCTTCGCGGAAGGCGCCACGGTGGATTTCCGCGCCTTGATCTCCGATCCCAACGGTTTGGAGGACGTCGACTCATTGATGTGGACCAGCTCCATCGATGGCGACATTGGTGGGGACACCACGCGTTTGCCCGACTCTGAAGGCTATGCCGTCATGAGCGCGGTGCTCTCTCCAGGAGAGCATGCCATCACGCTGACGGCGACGGACTCCGGTGGCTTGACCGGAACCGACACCCTCCAGGTCAACATCTCCAACGACGGTGAGGCGCCCACCGTCGAGCTTCTCAGCCCCCAGAACCTGGATGACTACCTGGACACGGAGACGGTGGAGATCATCGCCATCGTGACCGATGGCCAACAGGATCCCGACAGCCTTCGGGTGTACGTGCGCGCCGATGACGGTCAGGGCACCCTCCTTGAGATCTCCGAGCCCGTTCCATCTGCGAGCGGCTCCGTTCGCGTCGAATGGGTAGAACCACCAGCCGGGACCTGGAATCTCATCGTCGAAGCTTGGGACGACCAGGACAACATCGGCGTGGCGGACGCTGGCTTGGTGATTATCGACGCCGATGGCCGGGACCAGGACAGCGACGGCTGGACCGTCGGTGAAGGCGACTGCGATGACCTAGACGGCACCGCAAACCCGGGTCTGCCCGAAGTGTGCGGCAACGGAAAGGACGATGACTGCAGCGGCGTTGCAGAGGACAAGGACATCGACAACGATGGCCACATCGATGACGAGTGCACGACCTACACGGGCACCCTGCCCGTAGACGACTGTGACGACAACGACGTGACAGTGAATCCGGATGAGTGGGATGACCCGGACTTGGATGTTGTCGACTCCAACTGCGATGGTCTAGATGGAGACATTGCTAAAAGCGTGTTCATTGACCCAATTCGTGGCGACAACAGCAACACGGGACTTACCCCTGACGCTCCCGTAGCGACTCTGAACAAGAGCTTGAACAAGGCCTACAGTGAAGGCCGCTCGTGGGTTCTCATCTCTGGCACAGGTGTCTCAGCGACTGAAAGCACCTTCAAGGCCGGTATCTCCATTGCTGGGGGCTACGACGTCGATGACGGCTGGAGCCGTAATAGCTATGACCTTCCTACTATTTCCGTTCCTAACAGTGGAGTTTTGGTCGATGGGTGGTCGGCGACCACCGAGTGGCAGGCTGTTGAGCTGGTTGCAGCAGACGGCAGCGGCACTGGCTCATCTTCTATTGCTCTCCGAGTCGTTGACTCCACCGGTCTCTATCCTGTCTCTTATACACATCTGACGCTGCCGACGAAGAGGATAGTGTAGAT
>CAJXRZ010000160.1 GCA_913060515.1 uncultured Pseudomonadota bacterium
AGGCTGGTTCCGAGCTTGCGGCTATCAGGCTCAACAGCTGTGATCAGCACAGTAGTCTAAGACATCGGCAACCATGACCTGAACAAAGCCACCGCTATATGTCCAAAGAGCGTCTTGACGCCAGTCCCGCTCCGACCCCAACTCCAAGAGTGGTCCCGGGATACCGTACAAACTTTGATCTCTGCGATCGGTTTTGTACAACAGATCCAGCACCGTGTCTTCGTCGAAATCGACGAGGGCTACAACCGCGCTGTCTCCGTACCCTTCCACAAGCGAACCACTATCCAGAGAATCAATCTCATACAAGATGGCCCCAAAGGACAACACACCGATCCCCTCGGTAGACGCGTCGGGCAGGTACTGTGGGACCTGACTGCGATTCGTACAGCTCTCATCGAGACTCACCTGAGCCGACTTAAGATCGACTTCTCCTCCCGCGGACGTACTACCAAAGACGTGAAACCCACCATTGTACTCCGTAGAAGAACAGAGTCCAAAGTCATCGTTCCCGTCACCGTCAACGTCCGGAAGTGCGAGGACCGTATCCCCAGTGTACTGGTGCTCCCCCCACTCGGATGCCTTCAGCCCATCAATCTGTAGATAGGCCACTCCAGGTGCAATCCCCCCAAAGAACTGACAATCCTCATCCACCAGACCGTTGCAGTCCTCGTCAACGCCGGTATCACAGACCTCGTACAGGCTAGGGGCTCTCTCCGGGTCGGTGTCGTCACAGTCCGAAGGATAGGGGCTCCCATCCCCATCTTGGTCCCAATCGTCTGCTCCATCACAGTCTTGGTCAATGTCGTCGTACCAAGTCTCGGGTGCGCCCGGCCACGCTGAGGGGTCGGCGTCGTCACAGTCTCCGGGGGTAGCGCTGTAGCCGGCCGGTTGCGTGCAGTCGCTGATTGCAAGCCCTGCGCCAAAGCCGTCCTGGTCACTGTCTACGTACCAATTCAGAGTCTGGACCTCACCATCACAGTTCAGATCGAATCCGTCGCAGAGGTCCAAGGCATCAGGATGGACTTGGGGGTCAGAGTCATCACAGTCCCCGTCCAACGTGACCAATCCATCCGGCGCATCACACCCCAAGAAGGGCTCAGACCCGAAACCATCTCCATCCAGGTCCAGGTAGCCGGACTGGGAAGGGCAAGGGGTTTGGCGGCAGGCGAGAAGGCTGAAGAGAACAAGCACGGGTCTACCCTACAGCGGACGAGACCCTACTGACGTGATCACTCCTGTTGATTGTGCTCTCACTCGTCCCGGAACCCGCTGACGGCGCTGTTCAACGCTCGACGGGCTGGCGCACGCCTTCGGTCTCGCGCCTTGCCACCAGGCCCCAGTCCTTCGCACGAGCACGATCAACAACTCGGATCGTCAGTGAGGCATCAACAGTCCCAACCGCAGAATCCGCTCCAGCTGCTTCTGAATGCCAGGCTTGAGCAGCTCGATCAGCATCGGTGAGCCGCCCAGATCGGGGCCGGTCCACTGGATGCTGAACTGCTCTGGGCTCATGTTCTCGGACGCTTCAAGGGCCAGAGCATGAAGGTCCCGCGTGCCATCGAGCAGCGGGAGCAGCACCCGGTCAAACTCGTCCAATCTCACGCTGGTGTGCATCAGCGAGGTCACCACGAGACCGTCGGCGGCCTGGCCTCGGGCGTGGACCCATGCCTCGGGCTTCTCGGCGATCTGGGTGGCCCAGGGCACGGGATGGATGCGGATCTGGATGAGATCCTTGGCAAAACAGGCGAGCAGGTTGGTCGCGCACTCCTCAGTGTCGTGCTCGGTGGGCTCTTGCTCCAGCAGAGCCTGGGAGGCCAGCACCAGCTCTTCGAGGCCCATGCAGGCCGGACGGATCTGCTCCAGGGTGTGCAGCATGGCCTTGACCAATGGGGCAGCCACCTTGAGCGGCACCTCGTTGCGGATCCAAGCGCCCATGCTCTCGTCGTTGAGCTCCCAGGGGTCCGCGTCGGTGTCGGGCTTGTAGAGGGCACGCACCCGCAAGTTCTGCAGGTCCTTCCAGGTCAAGGAGCGATCCAATGCGGGCTCCTTGTGGCAGATCAAGCTCTTTCGGAAGCCCCTGTTCCGCAGGTAGTCCATGTACTGCTCGGTGCGGATCAGGTCCTGAGCGACCACCGCCACTTCCTCGGCGATGGCCGGCGGGAAGTTGCTCACCAGCATGCTGGAGAACTCGCCATCCCCCATGTACTGCAGCCCTACCTCGTCCACCCGACGGGCGAACTCCTTGAAGTAGATGGGCTCGTTGTAGGGGCTCAGGTACTCGTGGAAGAGGTAGCTGTCGTACTGGGTGCCCAGGCTCTTCTGCAGTGAACGGGTGGCCTCGCCATAGGCCCCGCCGCCCTCTTCCTCGCCGACCGCACGCGTGAGCATGCCCAGGATGGCCCGGGCCTGGCCGATCTGATCCTCGGAGCTCTCAAAGAGCGCGGCGTGAAAGAGCATCATGTCGCGCACGTGCAGTCGCCCGTACCAGCCGGGAAGCACGTTGTAGGAGATGTAGGCGACCCCGTTGGGGGAGAGCTGCTTGGCGATCACGTCCATGATCGCCTGCTGAACTTCGGGTGGAACCCAGGAGTACACGCCGTGGCACAAGATGTAGTCCCAGGGACCCTCATCCAGATCCGTGACCGACTGGAAGCGAAGCTCCAAGTTCTTGTAGCCAAGCTTTTTTACAGTTTCTTTGCCCTGCTCGATCTGCACTTCAGAGGCATCGATACCCAGAATGGTGGCCTGGGGATATGCTTGGGCGATTCCCAACAAGTTGGAACCATGGGCGCAGCCGATCTCCAGTATCCGCGCGTTAGCGGGATCCGGAGCAGGCATTCCAAAGAGCCTTGCCAGAGCAGCGAGGTGCTCTGGGTGACTCTCCTGGAAGGTCCCTCCAATGTAGGGAACGGCGTCGTAGCGAGTGGGTGTAAGAGTAGTCTCAGACATGAACAGCCGTATTAACCCTCATGTGCATCCCCTAGGCACAAATAGTAGAAGGAGACTCTTGCAAATGGACTACATTTGAGCATCGACGTCCCAGCCCTGCCGACCATCCTCGTCGTGGACGATGAGCGACAAATCCGGAACGCGATCAGCCGGCCATTGCGTAAGCTGGGGTACGTGGTTCGATTGGCAGCAGATGGAATCGAAGCGATCGAGAACATCGCGGAGCATGGTGCGCCGACTCTGATGGTCTTGGACCTGGTCATGCCGCGGATGGACGGACGGCAAGTGCTGGCGCGGGTTCGACAAAATCACCCGCACTTGCCCGTGCTGATCTGCACGGCCTCCGATGCCGATGACCTGATGGATCAGCACCGCGTCGCAGTGCTTGAGAAGCCCTGGAACCTGACCACCTTCCTGGAGAAGGTGCAGACCCTGTTGGCGGACGACGACTTTCCCGACGAGGAGTAGGACGAGCGCTCCCCACAGGGTGCCACGTCCAAGCGGGGAGATCACCGACCAGCGGCCGGCCGGCGATCCTTCACCACCCCCTACTCGGCGGCAGGTCCTTCGCTCTTCGGCTCTTCAGCCGCAGGCGCTGCTACGACCGCAGGCTCGTTGACTGCGGGCTCAGTGACTGCAGGCTGAGCAACTGCTGGCTCAGCTACGACAGCCTCAGCGGCTGCTGGGGGAACCACAACCGACTCAGCAGCTGGGGGGGCGGCTGGCTCGGCGGCTGGCTCTACAGCAGCCTGAGGGGCCGTTGCAGCCTCTCCCAAGTGAGGCAACGCTTCACCGGCTTGTCCTGCAGCGGGAACCGCTGGGGCCTCGCCCTTGCGACGCACCACCGTGTTGCCGCGGTCCGAGGTCATCTTGACCTCTGCCTGGGCCAGCTTGGCGGCCTCGGCCGCCTGGATGGCCTGTGCAGCAGCTTCTTCAGCGGCCTTCTCGATGTCCACGGCCTGACCGCTGGCGATCAAGGTCTCCAGCTTGGCGGCCTGCTGCTGCAGACGCACCTGGGTGGCGCTGCCAGCAGCTGCCAGCTTCAGGGCCAGAGTCAGCTCTTGGTGCGCTGCAAAGACCTTGCCGCGGGCAAAGAGCAGCTCGCCCATGGCGCCGCGGGCCTCGGCCTCGTGGGCCTTGGAGGTCACAGCGCGGGCCAGACGACGCTCGGCCTCGACCAAGCGACCGCTGCGGGTGTCGACCCGAGCCAGGGCGATCTCCACGTCCACGTTCTTCTTGCCAGCGGACTTCTGAGCCTTGCGGGCGGCCCAAGTCGCGCGCTCCACATCACCCTCGGTGTCCAAGAGCAGCTCGGCGAGCTCCAGGTAGGGCTCATGTCCCTTCACGCCGCCCTTGAGGCTGGCTTCCAGGAGCTCCTTGGCCTCTGTGATCAGGGCCTCGCGGCCGGTCTCGACGACCAGGGACTGCTGACGCAGCAGGCGGGCCAAGCGGCGCTGGTGCACCTCACGGCCGGGCTCCAGCTCCAAGGCGTAGCGGATGGCGTTGGCGGCATCGCCATAGCGCTCGGAGCCTTGTGCGGAGAGCACCTCGCCCAAACGGGAGTAGGCCTCGGGCTGGGATGCATCCAGCTCGATGCTCTCGCGCAGCACGATCTCGGCCTGTGGCCATTGGCGCTGCTCAGCAAGGACCGCTCCCAAACGACGGGCCAAGCTGCTCTCCTTGGGGAAGGAAGCACGGCCACGGGTCAGGGCGTCCACGGCACGGCCCTGGTCCCCCTTGCGGCGACGGCGCAGGCGCCAAGAAGCCTCGAAGTGGTAGGCCTCTGGGGTCGGGGCAACCTCCTGGGCGTGGTGGATCTGCTTCTCGATCTCTTCGGCTGGTGCGTCCAGAGCGGCCATGACCTCGGCCTTGGCCAAGAGCAGCTCAGGGTGCTTGGGGCTCTGCTTGAGCAGCTGGTTCACGCGCTGCTGCGCCATTTCCAGCCGAGGGGTGCGGCCACGAATCAGACCGAGCACGCTGTCCAGCATGCCGTCCTGGTCCAGGTACTCCAGCTCACGACGGCTGCGGTCTCGACGGGCCGCGACCATGGTGCGGTTGATCTCCAGGGCCAGGGCCAGCTTGTGGGCGCCGGTCAGGCTCTCCACACGACCGGCGACCAAGCGGGCCACCTGCTCCAAGGTGTCAAAGTCGGCCAACTCGCGCAGCGGCACGCCGCGGGCAATGACAGGGTGCAAGCTGTAGATGCGGGGATCGCCGTGCAGGCTGACCTCGATCAACCCCAGACGGGTGAGCTGCACGCGGGTCTCGCGGTTGATCTCCAGGCTGGAGAGCTCCTGACCGGTCAGACCCACAGGGCTGTGACCGATGAGCAGCAAGGCCTTCTTGAGCGTCGGGGAGAGCTTCTCCACCCGGCGGATCAGGTGGCGCTGCAGCACTTCGGTGTTCTCGACCTGCACCATCTTGAGGAACTTCTTGTCCTCGAAGACCTTCTCGGGCTTGTCGGCGTCACGCCAGCGAACCGCGTAGGCGCGGGCGCCCATGGGGTGCCCAGCGGTCTGGTTGTGCACTTCGCCCATCTTGTCCCGAGGGACCTCTTCGGCGTGGTAGGCCTCGAAGATGCCGAAGACCTCGCGGCCCTTGACGCCGGCGAGCTGCACGGTCTGCACGACCTCGGCCACGCCCTGAATGCGGGGGGCCTGTGCGCTGATCATGACCACCGATGCGGTCTGACCAGAGCGGGTCAGCAAGGCTTGAACCAGCATGCCCAAGCGGTCCTGACGGGCCATGGAGCCGTCGCGGTACAAGGTGCCCTCGATGCCGCGTAGGGTGATCACCTGACCCTTGGCGGACTCGGTGCTCAAGGCAGCGATCAAGGCGTCCACAGCGGCAGCAGGGCTCTCGTGGCTCTGCTCCTTGAAGGTCTTCTTGAGCCCATCGTCCCCGAGGGCGTCAACAATCAGGGCGCTCAGGCCGTCAAAGCCCGCGTCGCGACGCAGGGTGTAGCTGAAGGCCTGGCTCAGGCCCTCTTGCTCGCTGAGGACCTGCGAGAGCAGCCAGCTGCGGCCCACTCCGGAGGCACCATGGAGCAGCACGGGGCCACCGGCGCTGAGCGCCTCGGCCAGAGCCACCTTCTCCTCTTCGCGTCCGACGAGCACCGGGCGTGGGGCGCCGGAGCTCTTCTTCTTCTTGGCCGGGGCAGCGGCCGCAGCAGCCTCTCCTTGGGGAGCGACCGAAGGCAGAGCGCCGAGCAGATCCGCGGCCTTGGCCTTCTCATGCTCCACGCGCATCAGGCGCAGGGCGATGGGCAAGCCAAAGGGATTGAAGATCGGTGCGACCAAGAGCACATTGGGCTTGGCCTTGGACTTCTTCAAAACACTGGCCAGCTGCTCGAGCGCGCGGCCGTCGCCACGGGCATCGGGCTCGATCAGCACGAGCAGTCCGCCCTGGCGGCCGATCACCGGTGCCAAGTCATCCGCGCTGATGTCGCGGGCGCCCAAGTGGTGAATAGGCAGACCTGGACGCTCAGCCAGAGCCGCACGGGATGCGGGCTCGCTCTGGACACGGCTTCCTGCGATCAGTACGCAGCGCCCTTTCTGGATCGCTGTGACAACGCGCTTCATGAGATCTGTCTCCCTGCCCCATCGGGGGCAGCTTTAAGAGGCCGCACGACTAACGGGTGCCCCTAGCCCTATCAAGGCGGTGCTCGGGCTTGTGCGCAGGGGAGGGAGCGCCGCTATACTCCGCACCCGACCTCAATAAGGAAGCATGCGGCCGCCTCTGCCCACCCTGAGCACCGAGCGACCTCTGCCCAGCACGGCCCCTGGCGTGCAGCGCTTTGAGGTCGAAGATGCGCACCTCAACGGCCAACTCCTCATCGGAGGAGATGCCCTGGCGGACCGCGCGGAGGCCCTGCTCTGGGGTGGCCCTTTCCTTCCACTGCGGATCGAACGCGCCCCTGAGAAGAGCTACGTGCACCTCCCAGGGCGCCTGCTCTTTACTTTGGCCGACACCGAAGCTTTGCCACCTCCGGCCGCTTTTGCCATCGCTCTGCGGCTGGCCGAGGCACTGGATCGGGTCCACGACAACCAGGTGGTCCATGGCCATCTGCACCCCGACAGCATCGGATTTGATGCCCTTGGTCGTCTGAGGATCGCCCCGGCCTTGCACCACCCGATCACCCGGGTGGGAGAGGAGAAGCCCACCCCGGCGGACGACTGCTTGGCCCTGGGACGCGTACTCGCCCACCTGCTGGGCTGGGCCCCACCGGCCTGGAGCGAGGTCCCCCTGGATGGGGTCGATGCCCGCAGCGCCCGCACCATCCTGCGCGGCCTGCTTCGCGAGCGCGTGCGCCTACGCCTCTCGCCAGCCCGCGCGGTTCGCCAGACCCTCGCCAGTCTCTTCGTGCGCTCAAAGATCTCCGACCCGGACCTGCCATTGCGGGCGTGGCTCTCCACCCAAGGCCTGCCACAGGCCCAACTGGACAGCCCAGGCAAGGTGGTCCTGCCCCTGGCCGAGATGGGGGAGAGCCCGCCCCAACGCTGGGTGCCAGAGGTGGCCTCGAGCGTGGAGGAAGGCGGATTGTTGGCCCAGCTCCCCCCTGAGCCGAGCCCGGAGAGCTTGAGCAGCGCCCAACTGACAAGCCCCTATTCCCCAAGCGAGGTCACAGCGGATCCCCTGACCGCGGACGAGCTCAGCGAGCCATTCAGCCACTTCGAGCAGAGCGACGACCTGATCCTCTCCCCACGAGGCGAACCCGCAATCGTGCACATTGGTCCAGCTCTATCGCCCGAAGAGGTGCCCGTCCTGGAGCTGGGAGACGCCGGCATCGAGAGCGAGGACAGCGCCTCTTTGGCGCTGGCGGAGTGGGACGAGGAAGACGATGAGGAAGCGCTTGAAGCCCAACGACTGGAGGCCGAGCAGCTTGAAACGGAGCGGGTGGAGGCCGAGCGCGCCGAGACGGAGCGGGTGGAGGCCGAGCGTCTAGAGGCGGAGCGACTCGAAGCAGAGCGGGTGGAGGCCGAGCGCATCGAAGCCGAGCGCGTTGAAGCAGAGCGGGTTGACGCAGAGCGGGTTGAGGCGGAGCGCCTCGAAGCCCAGCGCATCGAGGCCGAGCAACTCGAAGAGGCTGAACGCGTTGAAGCAGAGCGTCTGGAAGCAGAGCGGGTTGAGGCAGAACGCATCGAAGCGGAGCGGGTCGAAGCGGAGCGTCTGGAGGCGGAGCGTCTGGAGGCGGAGCGGGTCGAAGCGGAGCGTCTGGAGGCGGAGCGTCTGGAGGCAGAGCGCATCGAGACCGATCGCCTGGCTGCAGAAGCCGCCGCGTTGGCCTGGGCAGAGCAGAGTGAAGCCGAGAGGGTAGAGACGGCTCGCCTTGAGACCGAGCGCTTGGAAGCCAAGCGGCTCGCTGACGAGGAAGAGGCCCGTATCGAGGCTGAGCGCGTTGAAGAGGCGCGCATCGAGGCTGAGCGTGCTGAAGAGGCGCGCATCGAGGCTGAGCGCGCTGAAGAGGCGCGCATCGAGGCTGAGCGCGCTGAAGAGGCGCGCATCGAGGCTG
>CAJXRZ010000161.1 GCA_913060515.1 uncultured Pseudomonadota bacterium
AGATTTCTGCCTGTCTCGTGGGCTCGGAGATGTGTATAAGAGACAGCGCCAAGACCGCAAAGCCGCGGTCGTCCATCTCAAAAGCCGCGTCCGGATCCGAGGCCACTCTGGCCTCGGATCCGGAGACGATGCGACGGTCTTGGCGGGCGCCAGAGCTGATGCGCGCGCGCAGCGCGGGCAGGTCACGGCGGGAGAGCAGCTGGTCGATCATGGAGTCCCCTTTTCCCCTCCCTTAACCGCCGCGCTCCCGAAGCTGCGTGCCTACTGACCCGCGCCAGCCTCTGCGCGTTCCAGGGACTTCTCCCAGACCTGGATGTAGCCCTCGGCCGAGCGGAACAGGGGCTCCAAGTCCTCCTCGGTGGCTCCGTCCAGGCGCACATCTTCGATGTACTCAGGAATCAGACCGATGTGGGCCATGCCTTCCAGACCAAAGTCGTAGGTGCGGTTGCCCGCGACAGGCTCGGTGAAGGTGATGTCGCCGGCCACAGAGGTGAAGGGGTAGGTGATGGGGTCCACCTGGTCGCTGCAGGAGGAGTCCTCGCCGAAGCGGTTTCTGGGACCACCGGCAAAGCCGTTGTAGTCAAAGCCAAAGCCCAAGCTGGGGTGGCCGCCCGCGTCGATCTTACGCTGCAAACGGTCGTTGTAGCCGTTGAGGGCTGCTCCGGGATTGGCGGGGTCATGGCAGCGACCGAAGTTGCCAAAGGTGGTTCCGCCCAAGGCGAAGATCTTGCCGTCCCAGTCCCGTCCGTGGGTGCCGACCGCAGGGTAGTCCTGCTCCTCCAGCATCTCCATGGCGCGCACATAGGACCAGAGGGGAAGGTGGTCGACCTCGAGAATCATGCCGCGCTGCATGACCCCATTGACCAGGTGCTCGCCCACTGGCGTGAGGGTGCCGTTCTGGCAGTAGTCCCCTTCGATGCCGCCTTCGGTCAGCGCACGGACATAGGGCAAGAGCGTCTCGATGGGGTCGATGGCCAGGTCCGAGAAGTCCTCGGGGGCGGGACTGTCGTAGACATCTCTGGGCTCAAAGAGGCCAGCGAAGCTGATGGACCCGCCGTCGAAGTTGCCAGGCACGCCCACTGGGCAGTCCAGGGTCTGGTTTGTGTAGTGGCCAGAGTTGACGAAGTTGCCGACCTCGATGAAGCCGTCGCTGCCATCGCCCGGGGAGAAGGCGTTGTCGTACTTGTGGTTGGGGAAGAGCGCCCGAACGCCCTTCTCGTAGTAGTCGTCGAGCTGCGAGTCGACGTAGGCCTCATCGCAGACTGGGCCGCCCTCTCGCGGGGTGATGTGACAATCAAAGAGATCGGAGACCTCGATGCCGAGCACCACTGCCATCTTGCCGTCCTCGATGACTGCGCGCGCCTCTTCGGGTGTCTTGACAACGCGGAACCAGCCCAGTCCTGGACCACCGAACTGGGCGTCGACGTAGCGCTCCAAGTCGTAGACGCCCTGAATCTCACGGTCTACCGCGGTCATGTCCTCGCAGTCGTAGCGGGAAGGCGCCCAGCCCTCGCCAACAGTGATGTTGCAGATCACCGAGTTGGAGGTCGCGTGTTGGATGACCAGACGAAGACCGGACAGGTAGCTGCGCTCCAGCCACTTGTAGTACTGGGTCTGGTGCGTGGAGTACTCGTTGGAGTGGGGCCAGTCGGGGAAGTCGGGGTAGCCGCGGTGGTCGTGGTTGTCCTCTTCCAGCTCGCCAGCCAGCATCGCCGGCAAGACCTCGGTCAGGTCGCCGCCATTTCCTTGGCCGTCGTAGACGGAGCCGAAGAAGTCTTGGCGGCCCATCTCACCATGAACGATGTCGCAATCTGAGAGCGCATGGGTGACGCCCAGGGGATGGAATGGGGAGCCGTGGTACATGCCGCCGCCAAAGCCAAAGTTCGTGAACATGTGCGAGTGGGCGTCGACAAAGCCGTAGAGCTCCCCGTCATCCCAGGTGGTCTTGACGATGTCCCCGCTCGCGTTCAAAGAGAGCTCTGGGTAGGTCGCGCAGCCCTGGGCTTCTTCTAGGCTCAACGGCGCAGCCTTGCGGTCCACATCTGTCGTGCCCTTCTTGTCCAGCCAGAGGCCGGTCTGCTCGTTGAGCAGCGCCAGCTCGTCACCATGCTTGGCGTGGGAGGTCAACGTCCACTGGGCGGCCGAGATGTAGGCGTCGTCGACCAGTGTCACGTCAGACTCAAGCTCGGTCAGGCGCACCATGACCTCGCCCTCGGAGACAACGTAGCCCCCGTCGGGATCGTAGAGCAGGTAGCTGGCCAGGTCCGCAGGCTGCAAGCGGAAGCTCGTGGCCTCTTCCACCGACCCAGCAGAGAAGGCGACCTCCGCGTCGGTGGACACCAGATACTTGCCCCCGCTTCGCACGGCATAGCAGCCATGGGCCTGACTGTAGACGTCCAGATCGGCTGGGGGTTCGGTGGTGCAAGCGAGCAGAGAGAGGGCGAGGAGGTTCATGCGCGGGAGTTTAGCTCTGCAGCGGGCCTTTGAAGATCAAACTGACGTAGTGGTCACAAAGAAACCAGCTTTGATGTAGGCGTGGCGGCCAACGCCCCTTTCGATTGACTATGTTGGGTGCATTGGAGCGTTGCCATGTCTGAGCTTGACCTCATGCCACCTCAAGCCGCCCAAGCCAAAGCTGCGGCCCCCGAGACAGTCCAAGCGGCGGTCCACGACAGCTTGCAGGACAGCTTGCAGGACCCACTGAGCGACCCCCTCCAGGCCTCAGGCCAGCTCCTGCCCCCGGTGGACAAGCCGCTGCGCGCCACCGACTTGGTGCTGATGATGGGCACCATCGGCACTCTGCTGGGCAGCCCGGACGCCAACATCCGCGCCCTGGCCACTGTGCCCTTCTCGCGCATGCAGGACCTGCAGGCCCAGCTCCGCGCACTGGAGGTGCTGCAGAACGTCGGGCAGCTAGACCCGAGCAAGGCCTGCGGGGAGCGCGTTCACATCCTGACCCAGCTGAACGCCGCCCTCTCCGTCCTTCCCGAGGGGCTCGATCCCCGGATCGACGCCTTCAAGGCCCGGGTCAAGGCCGAGCTCGCGAAGGGTTGGGAGGAGCAGATCCGCCACATTCAAGAGGAGGCGGAGCGCAACAAGCAGGCACAACTGGCCCGGGACCAACACGTGGTGGAGGGAATTCAGGAGAGCTTGATGTCGGCGTCCCGCTGACGCGAAGAGCTTCGTGCCCGCGGCTCTCTATGGCCGGTAGCTCTGAGAGTTGATCCACCACTCCACGCCCACTCCGACCGTGTGCGTGCGGGCCTGGGCCCGCTGGTCAATGGGGTCAAACCAGGCCTGGGCATCTGGGTTCAGGCGGCTGGTCGTGTAGATGCCGTAGACCATCGGACGGGAGAAGGTGCCCTTGGCGGGCGTGATCTGTGGAAACACGCTGAGCTTGGTGACCTGGGGCGTTCCGACGCGCTCGGTGCGCGGGTTGATGCCGTTGGGGCGCAGCACCTGATGGCTGGCCTCGACTCCTAGGCTGACGTGCTCGCTGAAGTGGAAAGTAGGCCGCAGAACCAGGGCCATCTCCATCCCATCGTCGGCGTCCACCGACTGCCCATCGGCGTCGATGAAGCTGCGGCCGTAGCCGCCAAAGGCGACCGAGACCTTCTCGGTCTGGTGGTTCATGCCCAAGGCGACCAAGGTCTGACGCGCAGCCCGCACGCTGTAGTCGGGTGCTAGGCCCGTTGTGGGGATGCTCAGCTCGCCACTGCTGGCCAAGCCTCTGGCATGGCGCACCCAGAGGTGCACGAAGCTGTTGGGGGCCCAGCCCCAAGCGGAGAGCTGGCCACCGATGACGGCGCCAAAGTCCTCGGGCAGTTCCTGAACGAAGCGGTCCTCGACCAGCCTCGCGCCGGCAGGCAGGTGATGCTGCTCGCCGTACACCCGCGCCCGCAGAGTCAGGCTCTCGGAGAGGGTGTGCGTGTAGCCAACGCGTGCGCTCAAGATGCGGCGCTGACGGTCCAACACCAAGACCGGGTCTCCCCCCACCCCACCGGGCTGAGGCAAGGTCCACTCCTGGACTTGGTAGTCCCCGCCCGCGATGCGGTTCACGCCGCCGTGAACGCGGGCCTCAAAGCCATCGCGCTCGGCCTCCACGCCACCGCCCAGGGTGTTGAGCTGGTCCAGAGGCCAGAAGTTGAGCAGGTAGAGGTCGTCCCCCCGGTACATGCGCGAGCCGGCCCAGAAGCGCAGCGTGCTGTCCGCCGGTCCCTGGAGCGAGGCCATTCCGTAGAGGTTCCGCAGGGCCATATCGGCGTCCCACTGGCCATCATAGTGGAAGGGCAAACCGGAGATCGCTGGAGTGACGAGCACGCGAAACTCGGCGCCGTCCTCCATCTCCCGCTTCCAGCCAAAGTCCAGCTCAGCGTAGGGATCAGCTTCCAAACGCGGACCAAAGGCCACCACGTTGACCGGCTGACCTGCGCCGCCATCCAGGCGACTGGCGCCTTGGGCGCGGCCGTAGGAGCCGACCACAAAGGAGTCGGTGGCCTGGGCTTGACCAGGTGCGCTCAAGGCGATGCTCAACAGCAGAGTCACGGGACCTCCGGGGGCTCGGACCGGCCATTGGCCGAGTGGTCACAGGCCATGAGCCAATGAGGACTAATGGCTTCCCCCTGGCGATCCGATCCGCTGTGCGAAGCCGCACAAAAACAGTCCGTGCTTCAGGACCGCAGCGTTGACAGGACGGTGCAGGACCCCACGCTCCAACCCCGGGGCGGTGATTTCTCCAGGGCCCTCGCTCCCAATGGGCCCTGGAGAATCGCACGGTCAGCCAAAGAGAGCGCCACCGCACAACAAGGCGATGCTGCCCATCAGTCCCAGCAAGAGCGGGAGCCAAGGGACCAAGGGAAGCGCAGCTCTTGGGACTCTCTCCAGGTGCCGTTCCAGGAACCCAGGATCTGGCAAGTCATCGGGAATGGGCTCCCCGAGCGAGGCCAGAATGCCAGCAAGCTGCTCTCGGCAGTCCCGCAGCTCGTAGATCAACGCCAGGGAGTGAGGCAGCTGCGCCGCTGGGCCCCAGGCGCCAGGGCTGATCTTCGCGCTCATGTCCAGGCTCTGGGCTCCCCTGGCCCGAAGCTCCGGCAACAGGCGGCTCTTCGCCATGCCATAGGCCAGCCCGGCGGCCTCGAAGGCTTCGATGTTGCGGGCCTTCGAGCCTCGCAGCGAGCTGACCCTCCGAAGAGCCGTGATGGCGTCCCCCAGCTCCAAGATGCCTGCGCGAAGCTCTTCGCTCCTCTTCATCGGCACCTCCTACTTCAGCAGCGCGGCTTCCAGGCTCTCGCCGGTGCGGATCTGCAGCAGTTTGACCTCGTTTGCGAGGAGAATGGGGAGAACTTGGGCGTTGAGGGTCTCTGGGGCCACGCCAACAGGACAGCGCAGGATGATCTCCTCTCCCTGAACCCTCGGCTCAAAGGCGGCCAGAAGCTCGGCGGCGGCTTGAACATCGCCCTGGACCTGCACCCGCACCATGCTTCGGCGTTGCGTCACCTGATCCATGTCACCTGCCTGCACACATCGCCCCGCTTCCATGCGAACCACGTAGTCGCAGCTCTGCTCCAGCTCGGCGAGCACGTGAGAGCTGATGACCAAGGTACACTTTCCCTTTTGGGAGAGAAAGAGGGTGCGCAGACGCATGACCTGGTCCGGATCCAAACCGGCGGTGGGTTCATCCAAGAGCACCAACTCCGGACTGCCCAAGAAGGCCTGGGCAACGCTCACTCTGCGCCGCATGCCATGGCTGAGCTGGCGGATTTTCATCTGGGCGCGGTCTCGGAGATCCACCAGCTCCAAGACCCGGTCGGTGTCGGCCACCGCGCTCTTGCGGTCCATGCCCTGGAGGCGCGCCAGAAACTCCAAGCTCTCCCGCACCGGCATGTGGGGATTCAGCTCGCAGTCCTGGGGCAAAAGCGCGACCCGGCCGCGGTGAATGGCGGGGTCAAAGGGGCCTTGACCTAGGAGCGAGATGCTGCCGGAGTCCGCGCGAACATAGCCGCCGACCACGCCGAAGGTTGTGGTCTTGCCCGCCCCATTTGGACCGACCAGACCACAGACCACACCCTTTGGAATCTCCAGGTCCAAGCCATTTAATGCTTGGATCTTGCCGTAGGCTTTGTGTACGCTTTTGAGGACCAGCGCGCTCATGCGTCCACCTTCGAGAGACGCCACGTACCCAAGGAAAACCAGCTGGCCCCCAAGGCGATCAGCATGGCGATTGCGGGGAGGCGCCGTGAGAGCTCAGGCCGGAACAGGTCGGTCTTGTGAGCGGCCGGGAAGAGGGGGGAGAGCAGCTCTTGCACCAGCGGCGCGTTGTCCGTGAGCCAGTCCAGGTGCAGGAGCACCTGTCCACCGATTCCCACGGCGACCAGCATGACCATTGCAGCTGCAAGCGAGGCCACCCAGTGCCGAGTCACCTGAGAGACGCCCAGAGAGAGGCCCAACCAAGCGGCTCCCCAGGGCAAGGTGCGCAGCCCAAGGCGGAACATCCAGGCAGCGGTGGCGGGACCGTCAAAGCTGGCCAGAGAGAAGTAGCCCACGAGCCACACCCCCACGCCGCCTGCGATGACCCCGACGAACATCAAGGCGAGCTGCCCCAAGGCTTTGCCCCAGACATAGGAGCCCAGGTTTGTCCTGGAGAGTACGAAGCGTGCCGCGCCGGTCCCGCGCTCGAAAGAGATGGCGTCTGCGGAGGTGATGGTGACCAAGACCGGCAGCAAGACCAGGGCCAGCCAGAAGTAGTACAGAGCCAGCGGTGGGATCTGCACCAACTGCAAGGCCAGCTCCGGGTCGCCCAGCAATCCGCCGAGCATCTCGGTGACCTCTGGGCTCTGCATGAGTTGGGTGGTCATGGCGCCAGGGGTGCTGGTCTGGGCCACCCCGAGGGTGTCCGCCAAGACCCCTTCAATCTCCCGCAGGACGCTCACGAAGATGCCCGAGGCCGCCATGGAACCAGCCAGGTACAAGGCCAACAATCCCAGGGCCTTCCAGGAGCGAAGGGAAGAGCGAAGGTCAAAGGCCGCGACCAGGAGCACATCGCGGAAGGGGGTGAGCCGGCTCATTGCTCGAAGCTCTCCACGGCGTCCCTGAAGCCCTCCAGCTCGATGTAGTTCCAGACCTGGGCTGCCTGCGGATCCACCCCGTCCAGGGTGTCCAGCCCAACGGAGTCTTCCAGCGTGAGTTGGGCCTCGTAGAGGATGCCCGTCACGTCGTGGGAGAGGCCGAGCATCTCCGTGGGATCGGGCTCCTCACCGGACATGGCGACGGCCATCAGGTCCTCGCCCAGCAAGGCCAGCTCATCGTTCATGCGCAACATGGCCTCGTCGATCTCAGCGATCTGAACATCGTCCAAATCACCCTGCTCTATCAGAGCCGCCCGAGACTGGGTCGTACGCAGACGCTGCGCTTCAACCGCCAGCTCAAACTGCTCAGCCATGTCCGGAGGCGGCCCATCGAACCCCTCCTCCCCAGAAGGGGCTCCGGTGTCGCGGATGCCCCCTTGGCTGCCTTCCTTCTCTGGAGAGCTCTTTGCGGCTGACCCTCGGTCAGATGCTCCGGGCAGCACCTCCCCCATGCCTGGAAGGATCAGATTTCGGGGGCCCCGCTTACGTTCCGCTTTCTCCGCGCGCTCCTCGGCGACCGTCAGCTGCTCTTCGAGCTCGGCCTTTTCAAGGGAAGGCCCGACACGGCCCAGTAGAAAGCCCAGGATCAGCCCGGGCAAAATGAACACAGCGCGCTTCATGGGGACTCACAGCTCCAGCACCTGAGATGTCCGCTAACCGTCGCCGGTCAAGGAAGGGGGCAAAGAAAGCTGCTGGTTGGTCGAAATCCCTATAGAATTGATGTGTTGAGGTCCGTCCGGTGCACGCTGGTCCGTCGACCCGACGCTCGGTCGATTCGGCCTCAAGGAGTTCAAGTCATGGTGTCCAACATTCTCACCGGCCCCGGCAAAAAGAAGAAGGCGAAAGGAAAGCAGGGGGCAAAGGAGAAAACCAGCGACCATCTGAACCAAAATCCTGGCTCGCAGGACGCGCTTCAGGACCCGTTGACAAAGTCCAACGAGCCAGATCAGAGCGAGCAGGAGACCGAACAAGAGACCGAGCAGGAGACCGACGCCGACGTCAAAGCGGACACCGAGAAGGGCTCGGACACCGACAAAGACGACTCCAGCGGCAAGGGTGATCCCAGCGACGAGGGAACAGGTTCTGGCGACCCTACGGGTTCCAGCGACTCGGGCGGCGGCGACAAGGGAGACCCCAACTCCAACGGTGACAGCAGCGGCGACCCCGACGGCGG
>CAJXRZ010000162.1 GCA_913060515.1 uncultured Pseudomonadota bacterium
CGAGATTTCTGCCTGTCTCGTGGGCTCGGAGATGTGTATAAGAGACAGGCCCCTATGTGGACGCGTTCCTGGCTCTTGCTGCCAAGGTTGGGGCCTGCGAGGGGGCTGCGCAGGGTCCCATCCGGCGGATGGGGGGCCCTCTCCCCACCCCGTGTTGATCGGTTGGGCAGCGCTGGGGCCAGGGAGCTGCTCCTGTGGTGGAGCGACAGGGGTGGGAGCGGGCAGATCCCAGTTGCTCTCGTCGGCGTCCGCATCGTCTTCTTCGATGAAGGCAGCCAAGCGCTCCCGGGTCCACATCTGAGTGGTTTGCCCCTTGGATGCGGGGGCCTGACGGGTCTCCAGCGCCTGACCGCTTGGCATGGGCGCGCCCAGACTCCGAGGACCGCCGAGGGCTTCGCTGGGGTCCACGGGTGCAGGCGCAGCGGCGGGCGAGCTCTTGCGGAGTCTCTGGCCAGCCCAGGCCTGCAAGTCTGTGCCTGGCGCCTTGTCGGCGATGCGGGCCAACACGTTGGCCGCGTCCAAGGGAGCGGGCCTCTCCTGTGGGTCGTAGGCCATGATGGTGCAGAGGAAGCGTCGCGCGTCGTCCAACCAGCGCTTGCCCTCTAGGTCACCGAAGTCCATCTCCATGACGCGGTCCACCACCGCATCGTCGTGGGCATCTGGGTCGCGCGGCAACATGCCGAGCGACTGATCGGAGAGCAGGGAGTGCATGACCACACCCAATCCGAAGACATCCGTGAGGGAGCCATCTGGACGGCCCTCTGGTGCTCGGGTGCTGCGACGGGAGTAGCCAAAGCCATCTACCGTGACGGCACCGTTGGCCCGGATGGTCACGTCACCAGGCTTGATGTCGCCGTGTACCGCCCGGTCCTCTTCCGCGATGGTGAGGATGTCCGCGATGGCCGAGCCGATCTGAAGACAGGCCCGCAGGGGAGGGCGGCCGCTCTGGAGCAGGGTTGCGAGGTCAACGCCGGGCGCAGTCCCGTCCACGGTGTGGATGGTGCCTTGCTCTCCGGGGTCACGGCTGTAGTGGTAGCTCACGCCTTGGGCTCCAGGGCCTGGGTCAAGGCCGTCTTCATGTCGCTGGGGTCAATGCGCCCCTTGCTTGCGCTGCGAAGCTCCCCCATCAGGAAGCCGAAGCGCTCTTGGTGTCCCTCAAGATACGCCGCGCGCTGCTCGGGATGCTCGGTCAGAACCTGCTCAGTGAGGGCCTGAATGCGGCTTGCGTCATGGATACGGCCCAGGTCTTGGATGGCCACTAGGCCCTGAATGTCGCCCCCGCGCAGCATCACCCAGTCCAAGATGCGCAGGGCAACAGCCCGGGTGATCGTGCCCTCGTCCAGGCCAGCTTGCAGCTCCAAGATGTGATTGGGGCGCAAGGGGGTCTCTGCCAAGGCCACGCTGCGCTCGTTGAGACGCGCCGTGACATCTCGCTGAATCCATTGGGCCACCTGATCGGGCTTGCCGCCCGCCTCGACGCACTGGCCGAAGAAGTTGGCCACATCTGGGCTGCGTGTGAGCACGGCGACCTGCTCTCGGGTCAGGCCAAAGGCCTTCATCCACTTGGCGAGGGTGTCGTCGTCGCTGCGCAGCAGGTGGATGTCCAGCGGGGGCAGCCCAGGCAGGGTGTTCACGGCTTGGCCGACCATGCCGTCGTTGAGGACGAGATCGGGCAGATCGGGCTCCGGCAGGAAGCGGTACTCCACGGCCTGGTCTTTGAGGCGCAGGCGCTCCGTCTTCTCACCGGTCCAGGTTCGCGTCTCGGAGACCAAGTGCTCCCCAGAATCGAGCAGTCCGCCCAGGCGCTCCACCTCATGTTGCAGGGCCTTGCGTACCGCTCGGAAGGAGTTGAGGTTCTTCACTTCGACGCGCACGCCAGGGCTTCCATCGGGGGGTTGAAGGGAGATGTTGGCATCGCAGCGCAGCTCTCCCTTCTCCATTGCCCCGCCACACACATCGGCGGCAACGAGCACCCGATGGAGCATGCGAAGCCAGGCCTCCGCCTCTTCGGGAGAGCTCAGGTCCGGGGCGCCGACGATCTCGATCAGGGGCACACCGGCACGGTTCCAGTCTCCCAGGGCGTGGTCCTCATCGTGCTGAAGCCGCCCGCTGTCCTCTTCCAAGTGCAGGCGCTCGACGACGAATGGCACCAGCTCCTCCCCTTTGCGGAGGTGAAGCTGCCCCGAGGTGCAGATGGGCCAGGCGTGTTGGGTGAGCTGGTAGCCCTTCGGGGTGTCGGGATAGAAGTAGTGCTTCCGGTCGAAGCGGCTGCGGGCGTGGATGCGCATGCCCAGGGCCAAGCCGGCCCGCATGGCCAGGTGTACGGCCTCTGCGTTGAGGCGTGGCATAGCGCCAGGGTGGCCCATGCACACCGGGCAGAGTGCCTTGTTGGCGGTGTCCCCAGCCGAGGTAGAGCAAGGGCAGAAGAGCTTGCTGCGGGTGTTCAGCTGCGCGTGCACTTCCAAGCCGATCACAGGCTTCCACGAAGTGGGCTGAGGGTTCGGCTGGGTCAAGGGGGGGCCTCCGAGGGCAAATCTTAACCCGGATGCTTTACGCCGCCGGATCCACCTTCGCTTGGCCCAGAGAGATGCTGACCTGAAGGCCCCCACCATCGCGCAGCTCCGCCCAAGCCCGCCCCCCATGCAGGCGCGCGACCTGGGCCACGATCATCAGCCCCAAGCCCAGCCCGCCGGTGTGTCGGTTTCGGCTGTCTTCGGCGCGAAAGAAGGGCTCAAAGAGCTGGTCCAGGGCCTCTTGGGGGACGCCTGGGCCTGTGTCCTGCACTTGGATCAGCCCTGGACTCAAGGCCAAGGTCAGCGGCCCGTCGGGTGCGTAGCGTTCGGCGTTTCGAAGCAGGTTGTCTACCGCACGGTGGAGCAGCGCCCGGTCCACCACATGCTTGCCCGCTTGGCCCTGGATCTCACAGCGTGGAATTCTCGAGGCCAGCTCGGCGCAGAGGGCGTCCAGATCGACCTCCTCCAAGACCAGGGGCTGCTGGCCCAGCTCCAAACGGGAGAGCCGGGTGAGCTCCTGGACCAAGGCATCCAGCTCCTCGATGTCGGACTCCATGCGATCCAGTCGGGCGGGGTCCGGGCCCAGCTCGCGCAGCATCTCCAGCTCCAAGCGCAGGCGTGTCATGGGCGTTCTCAGCTCATGACTTACCCCGGCCAGGAGCTGTTTCTCGGCTTGGAGTCTTCGTTCGATCTGTTGGGCCATGGCGTTGAAGGTGCGTGCGACTTGCTGCAGCTCGCGCGGTCCCTTCTCAGGCAGCCTGTGGCTGAGATCGCCTTCTGCCAGGAGATTCATGGCGGCCTGGCTGCGCTCCAGAGGTCGGATCACAGCCGTGGCGAGGCCGGCCGCGGCGCCGATGACGCCCAAGGCGACCAGGGCCAAGAAGGGCAAGACGCGCAGCTTGGGCTCGGGTCGGTCCACTTCACGGCGAACGACCAGCCATCCATCCCCGCTGTTCACGAAGACCAAGTTGGCCCGCTCCGAGGTGTGCAGCTCATAGCCGTCCAGTGTGGTGGCCTCGAGCACGATGGGACCGCGCCGTCCCATGCCAAGGCGGCCCAGCCCTTCGGGTGGGTCCGGGTTCAGATCGCCGGTGTACCAAGGCGCCTTGCGAATGCGAACGCCCCATCGGCGCTCCAGGGCCTTGTGGTCGGCCCCTTGGTCCAAGCGCTCGACGACCGTGACGGCCATGCGTAGATCGCTGGTGAAGACCTGACGCAGGAGTGGACGAAGCGCAGCCCCCATCGCCAACCAGCTGCCCAGCACCGTGACCATCACCAACAAGAGGATGGCTGCGATCAGGCGTGTGCGCAGAGACTTCACTCCGGGTTCCGGGGCAGGGTGTAGCCCACACCTCTGACCGTCTTGATGAAGCGAGGTCTGCGTGGGTCGTCGCCCAGCTTCCGGCGGATGTGACTGACATGTACATCGACGCTTCGATCGAAGGAGGCGTAGTCCTCGCCTCGGGCCAGCTCCATCAAACGCTCTCGGGGAATGACCCGTCCAGCGTTGGCGAGCAGGGTGCGCAAAATCTCGAACTCTGTGGTGGTCAGCTCGATGTCCGTCTCGGTCTCGCCCTCCGTCAGAGTGCAGCTTCGGCGGTCGGGATCGATGCGCAGCGGGCCAGCTTGCAGCACCGTGGTGGCCTCGCTTGGGGAGGCCGCGGAGCGGCGCAGCACCGCCTGGATGCGCGCCAAGAGCTCTCGGGGGTTGAAGGGCTTGGAGAGGTAGTCGTCCGCTCCCATCTCCAGACCGACGATTCGGTCGATGTCATCCCCGCGGGCCGTGAGCATAATGACGGGGGTGTTGCCCTGTGCGCGCACCTTCTGGAGCACGGCGAAGCCATCCATCTCCGGCATCATCACGTCCAGGACGATGAGGTCCACCCCTTCGCCCTTGAGCAGAGCCAGGCCCTCAAGGCCCCCAGAGGCGCTGCGCACCTGCATCCCACGGGCGGACAGGTACTCCACCAGCAGGGAGCGGATGCGGTCGTCGTCGTCGATCACCAAGACGCGCTGCATTTGGGGCTCCTTCTCTACAGGGGGGATGCGGAACTCTGCCACGTACGACAGAGTCCCGCCGCGGTACTCATCGGCCGCCTTGTCCACCACGTTGGCCGCGTCCGCCTTCACCGCCCTCTTCCATGCGCTGCTCCTTGCGGGCCTTGGCCTGGTCCATCTCGTCGACCAGAGTGGCCCGCTGCTCGGCGCTGAAGGTGGCGTGGAGGGTGAGGAAGCCGTCCAATCGCTCGTGCATCATCACGCTCATCGACGCCAGCTGCACATCGATCAGGCTGTGCAGGGCGGCGCTGTCAGGCTGCTCCAAGGCCAGCTCCGCAGCGATGGTGTCAAAGGCTGCGCTGCGGCTCTCGCGCTGGGCCTCGTGGTCGGCCTTGGCCTCTTCCTTGAGCTGCATGCCGAGCTCTTGCTGCTCTGGGGTCAGGTCCAGCTGCTCGACGATGCGGTGCATGCCGCCAAAGGGACCACCGTGTCCGCCGCCCTTGGCGATGGCGGTGCCACCCAGGGCCAGCAAGGTGAGGGATCCGAGGGCTACGGCTGCGAGGGTCTTCTTGCTCATGTCGTTCTCCGAGTGTGTTGATGTGCCCGTCTGTTGGGTACACCAGCAATCTACGGGCCGACTGTGGAGGGGCCGCCAAGGCAGCACCAAGGTGTATGAGCAAGTGTAAAGCTTTGTGAAGCCCGGGCCCTATGGACCCGGCTCAGGGCCGCTCAGCTCGGGGTCCAGGAGGGGTCGATGAGCTGGATGCTCCAGGGAGCAGGCTCGGTCCCTGGGACCACGCTGTACTTGGAGAAGTCGCTGATTCCCTCGGACTTGAGGACATCCTCGTCGGTCCAAGCGCGGAAGCTGCACGCGGCTGGATCCCGGTTCAGCAGGGCCACGGTGGCATCGCTCAGGATGTCGACGGTGCGGTAGTCCTTGTCCGTTCCCAAGTTGTTGTTCACGGTCGCTGCGGTCTTGATGGCCGTGACGGGCCAGAGAGCGGAGGCCGAGATCTTGGACTCTTCGGTGTCGATGGCTTGGGCCAGCAGAGTCATGCCGATCTTGGAGAGCAGGTAGGGGGCCTTGCCCTTGCCGCCGTCTGGGTTGATGGGCGGGGACATCATCAGGATGTGTCCGCCGTTCTTGCGCAGGTGAGGCAACGCCGCCTTGCAGCACAAGAATGCGCCGCGAACGTTGACGTTCTGGACCAGGTCGTACTTCTTGAGGGACCAGGTCCCAACGTTGCCCAAGTGAATGGCGCCAGCGTTGTTGATGAGCACGTCGAGCCGGCCGAAGCGCTCGATGGTGCTCTGGACCATGGCGTCGACCTGGTCCTCAAAGCGGATGTCGACCTGGACGATGTGGGCCTCGGCCCCCAAGGCACGCACCTTCGCAGCGACGGTGTGCAAAGTGCCCGGGAGCTTCGGGTGAGGCTCCAGGGTCTTGGCAGCGAGCACGATCTTCGCGCCCTGCTTTGCACAGGCGATAGCGCAGGCTTCGCCTACACCGCGGCTGCCTCCAGTGATGAGGACGACCTTGTCACGCAGCCACATTGGGTGCTCCTTTCCAGTGAGAGCCAGAGCTTAGCCGCTCTGGCGCTCGCTGTTCAGTAGCACCTACGCGCTTCCCACACGTAAGTTGCGGGAGGTGCGAGCACCTCGGTGCTCTCTGGGTAGAAGAAGCTCTTGCCGGTCACACCGTGCTCCTTGACGTCCCAGCCCTTGGAGGTCTCCATTGCGCGCCAGACCAACATGCGGTTCTCAAAGTTGAGCGTGCCGTTGGGGGTCAAGGTGTCGAAGATGTAGCGCACATCTGTGTCGTCACCGTAGTTGGCGCCGCTCTCGTTCTGATCGGCGTTTCGCAGGGTGTTGTAGCCCTCTTCGGGCTCGCTCCCGACGAAGCTGTTGATGTCCGAGACGCTCATCGCTGTTCCGACAAAGCTCAGGATATCGACGGCGTCGTCGTCGTACTCCAGAGGGGTGTCGTCAAACCAGTACCAGGTCTCCGTGGCAGTGAAGTTGCCTTCCGCGTCCGAGGCACCCTCGCCGTAAACGAACACGATGGTGTCGCCCTCGTCGCAGGCCGACTCGACCTCGTACTGCCAGGAGTCCCAGAGTTCTTCAGGGACGCGGGGGTTGTCGCCCGCAGGCTCTTGTGTGGCTTCACACTCAGGCAGTCCCTTGCCGTCGCCTTCAACCAAAATAGCGATCCCGTCATCGCACTCATCGCGGCAGAGGGCCATGCCGTCGGCGTCCTCGGACCAGCAGCTGCCGTTTGGACCGTAGCTAGAGATCAGACCAGCGGTGGGCAGGCCCACGGCCTCTGTGCAGTCAATGTAGACTTCGCAGTTGCCTTGGTCGACTTTGCCGCAGGCGAGCAGGCTCAAAAGTAGGGTCATGGGTTCTCCAAACTCAGTTGCTTGAATCCTGCCACGGGCCGGAGCAAAGTGGGGTGCAATTGCCGTCAAGCCTGTGTGTGTAGGCCCACTCTGTGTCTCTATTGTTGGCAGTCGGAGACCGGGACGTAGCTGAGGGACAGGCGGGCACCTGAATCGGGGGTGCTGTCCTCGTCAAAGAGGACGGTGTTGTCCTCGCTCACATACACCCAGGTGTCCACGCGCACGCCGGAGACCCGTACACTCAGGGTCTCCTCCCAAGGCTGCTGCTGCAAGCTGACGGCACGGTCTCCGGAAGCGGCGCTCTCCTCCTCCAAGGGCGCACCCAAGCTGGCGTTGCCTTTGAGCTCGGCTGTGGCGTTGCCTACGTCGCTCTCCAAGGTCAGGGTGCCCGTATGGGGGCCCTCTGTGGTCGGGATGAAGCGCAGGTCCAAGGAGGTGCTCTCGCCAGATTCCAAGCTCAAGGGCAGCTCAGTGATCAGGGAGTAGGGCTCAGGCAGGGTCATTCCCTCCAAGAGCACGGAGGCCGAGCCGATGTTCTCGACGCTCAGCTGCGCCTCGCCCTCGCAGGGGACCAGGACCTCGCCGAAGTCCACGAGCTCAGGGGCCACGCTCAGGTCCAGAGTGGGCAGAGTGCCGGTCAGCGGCACGCTCAGCTCAGGATAGAAGGGGTCGTTGCTGAGGATAACCAAGCTGCCCTGCGCGATACCGGCCTGCTGTGGTTCAAAGCGCACGATCAACTCGGTGCTCTCCTGGGCTTCCAGCGTCGTAGAACTTCCCTGCTGGAGGTCGAAGCTCTCTCCGTCGACACGCACCTCGCTGATGCGCAGGGTGCCGCAATCCTCGATGCGGTTGAACAGGGTGAGCGTGCGGCTCTCTGGGCCTTGCACTTCCCCAAAGTCCAGGGCCAGGACCGCCTGACCCTCGTCATCGCGCAGAGCAATCCAGGGATCACAGCCGCTGTCTCGGTTCGAGTCCCATTCGCCGGTCTCCCAGCCCCACCATCCGGTCTCTCCTTCCCACCGGCCGGTCTCCCAGCCGTCTCTTGGCTGGCCCTGGTTGCAGAGCAGGCAGGATGCGATCAGTCCCCAGATCATGGCGTCTCCTTCTCGGTGCAGGGCTTGAAGCCCAGAGCAAAACGGCCCAGCCTCCGAAAGAGAGGCCAGGCCGGTTGTTTCAAGCAGCTACGCTGCCTGATTCATCAAGACTCGCAGTCACCGTAGAGGGCGTACTCGATCTCGATGGTGGAACCACCCTCTGGC
>CAJXRZ010000163.1 GCA_913060515.1 uncultured Pseudomonadota bacterium
GAGACAGCCCCAGACACCACTGCCTAAGGCGGCGACGGAGCCCTCCCATCCTCCGACCAAGGAGCTCAGCTCTTGAGCCGCCTCCGGCGAGAGCTTGTAGCGGTCAATGAAGGTAGACAGAGCGTCGGTGTCGTCGGACATGGCCGGATTCTACTTCGTCCGGGCCAAGAAGTGTCGCTTGCAAGGCACTTGCTTCCCGGAACCCTAAGCCTCTCCGTACAGCACCCCATACAGGGGCTCCACCACTGCGCAAGCGGCTCCAATCGCGGCCGCCAGAGTGAGCTCAAAGATGCCGTCGTCGTCGTAGCCGGCCTCCCGTAGGGCATCGGTGGCGGCGTCATCCAGGCCGAAGGCGTAGGCCGTGACCCGCCCGATGTAGTTGTCGATCTCTGGGGGCAAGGTGACTTCTGGACGCTGGGCCCCCCACAGGCCCGCGGCGAAGGCCTCGATGTCGGCGCGCAGCTGGGCCGGTATCACCCCCTTTACAGAGGTGAGGCGCTCGCGCGCTGTGCTCACTCCTGCGGGACGCACGATTCCGTCGACGCCGCGCTCCCAGGTCGGTGAGAAGGCCGGCACCCGCACAAAGCTCGCGACACCGTTCAGTGCTCTTGCCAGCTGTGCCAGGCGCTCCCCCTCAAACACCGGAAAATCAAGGGCATCCGCGGCCCGGTTGATGATCGCGAAGAGGAAGGCGATCTGAGCCACACGCTCAATCTGCGGAATGCTCAGCCCCCTCTCCTGCAGCTCGGCCACAAAGGCCGCATCCACGCGCTTGGGCTCTTGCGTCAATCGCTGCGCTAGGGCCAGGCCAGCCCGTTGGATCTCGCTGACCGGCGCAGTCTTCCAGTCTTCCATGACCGCTCTGACCAAGCTCTGGTCCAAGTGCAGCGCCGCGACCGCAGCGTGTCCTTCTCGTCAGAAGTGGCACTGATTCAGACTGGAGACAAAGGAGCTGAAGAGCTGATCTTCCCCATGGGACCACGGGCCGTTGTGGGAGACGGCTTGTGCGATGTAGCGCATACCTCTGAGCCCAAGGAGAGCGGGTGCGTAGCTGAAGAAGACCACCGGAGGAGAGGCGAAACCAATCCTGCGCTTCATCACCCCGAGCGCGAGCTGCGCGGGCAGGGGGCGACGGCGGTTGTTGTACAGGTCGATGCGCATGATCTGCTTCCCGAGCTGGACTCAGCGTAGCCCAGCCGAGCAGAACGCCTCCCCCGAAGGCGACTACTCCTCTACGAGGGTCTCCATGTAGGCGTAGATATCTGCGATCTCTTGGTCCTCGAGCACCTCGTCAAACGCGGGCATATCCGAGCTCTTGCCGTAGAGCGTCCAGTCCAGGAAGCGCTCAGTGGAGTGACTCATCTCGTCCACAAGATCAGGTCCGCTGCCTCCGAGCGCATCGGCGCCATGGCAGCTGCTGCAGTGGCTCTGGTACAGCGCATCACCAGCGACCGGGTCACCCTGAAGCTCCATGATGTCGAGAACGCGGTCGCTCGCCTGAAAGCAAGCCAGCAATGTGAGGATCAAGGTCATGGTCAACTCCGTTTGGGGTCCATGAGATCTACCCGCCCCCCACCTGGACCGGACAGGGCGCGCCATGCCAAGCTTGGGGGACAATCCGTGCCATCCAGGTCGATTCAGATGAAGCAGCCCATCACCGCGACCACCCTCCAAGCTCTGGCGGACATCGCCCAAGAGTGTGGCCTGACCCAAGCCTCGCTCAGGACCGAGCTGGGCCTGGAACAACTCCCCAGCAGCCAGGAGGGACTCACCGGACCCAAGCTGATGCAGGGGGTTCTCCTGGTGATCAACCACGCACAGGACCCCGATGTGGTGACCCGGGCTCTGGCGGTCCCTCCATTGGCATCGCTGGGCCTCCCTGGCTTTGTGATGCGCTCCTGCGCCACCCTGGGCCAAGCCTACGAGCGACTCAACAGCTACCAAGCCCTGTTGCATCAAGACCGCAGCGATCGGCTGCACGTTCACAGCAAGCGCCAGCTGATCTTGGAGTTCCTTCCTCCACCCTCCACACAGGGCACGCTCAGCCACCAGGTCGTGACCATGCGCTTGTTGATGGCCATCTCACTGGGCCGCCGTTTGAGCGGCGTGGACTGGGTGCCTGCGCGCGTCACCCTCCCCGAGGTGCCCTGGAACCGCGCCACCCTGGAGACCTACCTTGGCTGCGCCATTGCGCTGCAGCCTGGACCAGGATCCTTGCACATCGGACCCCAGACCCTGGCTTTGCCACTGCCCACCGCCCAGTCAGACATGCTGGACTTCTTCGAGAACGAGGCCAGATCGCGCCTGCCCGCCGAGCCCACGGACCAAGAAGGCAGCACAAGCAGTCGCCTGCGGGCCCAGCTCCGCGCCGCCGAACCCTGGCGCACGCCGGACTCCGAGAAGCTGGCCCGGGCCCTGGGAATGAGCCGGCGAACTCTGTACCGACGCCTGGCTCAAGAAGGAACCAGCGTCAAAGAGCAGCGCGATGCGCTCCGCCGTGAGAGCGCCGCACAGCTGCTGCGTGAGACCCCGCACAACGTCGACACCATCGCGCGCATGGTGGGCTACTCGGATGCCCGCGCCTTTCGGCGGGCCTGGAAGCGCTGGACCGGGGAGAGCGTTGCTGCTTGGCGTGCAGCGCAGGGCTAGTCCTCTCGCAGCAGCAACACACTCCAGTCCGGATCCAAGCGCCACCCCTCTTTGGTGCGCTGAAGCTGCTCTTTCAGACCCAGCTTGCGCAGCTTGGAGAGGGAGACGGCCAGCCGGTTGCGCGAGGCCTCGTACTGGATCTGCTCCCCCGGCCAACCCGCTTCGATCAAGGCGTCGGCGTCCGAGACGCTGCCGGGTCGCTCCTCTGCACCTTGGGCCAAGTGCTCCAAGATGCGCGCGATGGCTGCGAAGCCTTGCACCTGGACGGGCTCCCGACCAGGCAGGCGGAACCATGCACCGGCGGGTCCCACCACGACGCCTTGCTCCGGGCGGGTGGCCAGGGGCTCCAGGAGTCGCAGGACCAACCTGGCCTCGTCGGAGATCTGAATGAGTGAGGGTCCGTCCTGGGAGGCCAAGGCCTGGCGGCGCCGGGACAGAGCCGAGGCGCGGTCCTGTGCTTGCCACTCCAAGAAGACCCGCCAGAGGGAAATGAGGCGCAAGGTGAGGGGGTCCTGGAGGGGGGCCAAGGCTTCGGCCCGGGCGTGGTGGCCTCGGGCGCGGTCCAGGTCTCCAGTCAGCGCAGCCACTGCTCCTCTTCGGGCGTGGCAGAGGGCGACGCTGGAAGGATCAGAGACCCCAAAGAGCGTCAGAGCCTGCACATAGCGGGCGTCGGCGGCCTCGAGGTGGCCTTGGTGCAGCTCAACTGCGGCTTGGTTGACCCGGGTGATGGCCAAGAAGCGGTCATCGGGTGCCTGGGCCAGGCACTGCTCGGCCTGGGCCAGAGTCGCGCGGGCAAGAGCAAAGTCCTGGGTCTCCAACAGCAGGGCCCCCAGGTTGCTGCAGAAGATGCCCTGAACACGGTGAGCGCCGCTGGCGGCGGCTTGGGCGATGGCCTTCTGGTAGCCAGTGAGGGCTTGGCTGCGGTCCCCAGCGTCGTGGGCCAAGGCCGCCAGGTTGGCGTGGGCGAGCATGCAGCCACGCTCCATTCCCAAGGCCTTCAGCTCCTCCAGAGCACGCCCATAGGCCGTGTTGGAGGCGCTCAGGTCCCGAAGGCGGTGCAGAGCGACGCCCAACTCCAGGCGCGCCAAGGCCCGCTGCTGGGGGGCCCCGTCTACCGCCTTGAGGGCGCTGCGTAGGACCTGAACCGCCACCTCACGCTCCCCCGTGGCCTGGTGTGCTCGGGCGGCGCAGCGCGCTGCAACGATGGGGGCCAGATCAACGCTCTGGAGGGCCTGCAGCAGGAGCTCTGGCGCCTGGGCAGAGAGCGACCAACCCAAGAAGAACCATGGCTCCGATGGGGTCTCTTCCCGCTCCCACAGCAGAGGCCAGAGTCCCGAACGAAAGAACTCCCGGGGCCCTCCTTGGCTGTCCCAGAGCGCCAGTCGGCGGCGGGCTTGGTGGAGGAACCACGCCAGATAGGGGGCGACATCCCCACTTCGCCAAGGCCGCACCACCTCCGCGACGGCGGGGGGCAGCAGGTAGCGCCCGGGAGCCTGGACCTGCACCCAGCCGGCGGCCACCAAACCTTGAGCACCGCGGGCGCGTCCGCACCACTGCAGGCCTTCGCCCTGGGCAGGGCCGGGAAGACGCGAGAGCAGCGCGAGGGCCTCTCGCTCAGGCTCACCAAGGGCCTCGTAGGCCGCCCGCAGGCCTGGCCAGTCGCTGGAGGGCTGCTCCAAGATGGCCTCCAAGTTCTCGGCGGGCCAACGGCGGGCGGCGGCGATGAGCGCGGTGGGGTGGCCGGAGAGGCGGCGCACCAGCTTGCGCAGGGCCTCCAGAGATCCGGAGCCAGGAGCGTGACGCAGGAAGAGGGCCATGCCCTGCTCCTCGCCCAAGGGCGCCAGCTCCCGCACCTCCCATCCAGGACCCGGATTGGGGCCCGAAGCCAGCACCGCGAGGCCGGGAGGGAAGGCGCTGCGCGGCAGATCTGCAGGCGCATTGTCCATGCAGACCAAGACCCCTCCGGGGAGGGTGTGCAGCCAGTCCGGAAGGGCGGCGCTCAGGGTGAGCACCTCACCGGAGAACTGCGCAGCGAGTGCCTGAATGGCGTGGGTCTTGCCGCTTCCAGGGGGCCCCTTGAACCAAATGCCTTCCCCGGGCTGGAGCGTGCTCATGGCAAGCGCTGCAGGGTGAAGCGGTAGTCCATGTCGCTGACCAGCTGCACCTCAAGCTGCTCGGGCTCGCCACTGACGGGATCCACAGGCTCCACCTGCGAGAAGGCGCCCAGCCCGTCGCACCAGGTGCCGTAGAGCTCTCCCTCGGCCAGGATGGCGCCGCTGCGGCAGCCCTCGGGGACCGCGTCGAAGAGGCCGCCTTCGGTGAAGGGAGCGATGCTGCCCTGCCAAGCGTTCTGTTCGGCGTCTTGGAGCTCGTATTCCTGTTGCTCAAAGCTCAGCGACCACAGACCGTCCGAGGACATCCAGTCGCCGTCATCCTGCTCCAGAAGCCAACGGGATTGCTCCGTATTCTCCCCTGTTCCGCAGAGGTACATGGTGCCTCCAGGGCTCAGGCCGAGCATTCCGACACCCTCAACCGAAGAGAAGCCCACGGGGGCCTCGGCGCAGCCAAAAAACAAGAGCAAGAGACTCATGACAACCTCCCAAGGCAAAAACCTGTATCTCAGCTACTCGGGTGCGCCCGCCTCCTCCCATGCGATGAGCAGCTCCTCCTGCTCTGCGCTGAGCACCAGTCCGCTGGGCGGCATCGCACCGCCCTCTGCGTCCACGGCCCGCGCGACCATGCGATCCGAGAGCGAAGAGGCGGCCTGATAGCCGTCCAGAGACACACCTGAAGAACCGTCCTCAGCGTGACAGGCCATGCAGTTCTCGGCCAGGATGGGCTCCACATCGGCGTAGGTCGCCGTGGGGGCCTCGGCACAGGCCACACAGGTCAACAGGGCCAGGGCGCTCAGCATGCGTTGGGTCATCTCGCCTCCTCTTGGGGTGAGATCCAGATACGCTCAGGCCGCCCTGACCGCGCCTTAAGTGCGCTTAAACCCGCGGTGTTTGAGCTGGCTGTTCCGGCTCACAAGCCCCGCTGAGCACGACCCGCAGACCGCTGGGTTCCATCGCTTCGTAGGCCACAGACCAGTGCACGCGCAGGGCAATCTCATGGGTGATGAGCATGCCCAGGCCCGGCCCTCGCTGCCTGGCTTGGTCTTCCAAGAAGGTGGGGCTCTGCAGGCTGTGGTGGAGCTCGGCCGGCAAGCCTGGGCCATCGTCCAAGACCGCCAACTCAAAGCTGCCCTGAGAAGCCGAGAGCACCGCTGCGACGTTCCCCCCGCGTCGGTTGTGGCCCACTGCGTTCTGAATCAGGTTGGCGATGGCACGCTCCGCCATCGCGGGAACACACTTGGCCCAGACCGGTCCCTCAGGCAGGTTCACAGCCACCGAAACCCCAGCATGGCGGCCAATGATCTCAAAGCGACTGCCCAAGCGCTCGACCAAGGCTCTCAGGTCGACACGGCCCTGGTCCAAGGCCAGGCCCTGCCTAAGGCGGGCCCCTTGGTGCAGGTTCTCCACCAGATCGGAGAGGTAGACCACATCAGCGAGAGTGAGCTCCACCGCTTCAATGGTGAGCTGCTCTGGGTCGCTGGCCAAGACCTCCAAGCTGAGCTGCATGCTGGAGAGCGGCGTACGCAGATCGTGCGCGATGCCCGCCAGGTGCTCTTCCAGGGCGCTCTGACGACGCAGGAGCTCTTCCTTGTCGCTCAGAATTCGGCCATGGCTCTCCTGCAGAACCCGGGCGATGTCCCCAAGGGCGTCATCGAGCTGCTCAGATGCCGGCTGGAACTCGGGCTCCCCCACCCCCTTGGCACCCAAGGAGATGGCCGCGATTCGTTGCCGCATCGGCCGAACAACAAGGTAATAACTGCCCAATCCAGCCAGCAGCATCACCCCAAGGGTGGAGCTGAGCAGCACGGCCAACATGGTGTAGAAGGCCTTGCCACCAGGCTCTCTACCGGAGAGGCGAAGCACCGAGCAGTGTCCGATGCTGGCGGTCTGCATCACGGAGACCGCGTCCGACTTGCCCCAGTTGCTCTGAGCCATGGTCTCGGGCCCATTGAGCTGAGCCAAGAGCTCCGCCTCCAAAGGCGGCGCATCTGGATGCAGAGACCGGCCCTTCAGATCGTAGGCAAAGATGGAGAAGCCTGGACCAAGGCGGGTTCCCCATTGCGACGGGTTTTCCTCGCATGCCGTTAGGTCTACCTCCTCGGCGATCTGCTCCACCAAGTAGGAGCGCACCAGGTTGCGGGCAGACCCCAGGGCGATGAAGACCAACAGCACCGCCAACACGGCGCTGAGCACGGCGCTGATCAACACACGCTGCGAGACACCAAGGCGGGGCATGCTCGCCATTAGAGCGAAGCCGAATAGCGGTAGCCGATGCCCCAGACGGTCTTGATGTGCAGGCCAGCCTTGGGTCCCAGCTTCTTGCGGATGCGAGAGAGGTGGCTGTCTACGGTGCGTTCGCTGCGCTCGCCGGCCTCTGGCAGGGCGTGCTCCGCGATCTGTTCCCGGCTCATCGCCCGGCCTTCACGCTGCAAGAGGAAGACCAAGACGTTGAACTCGTGCGCGGTCAGATCCACCGGAACATCGCCGCAGAGGACCTCCCGGCTGTCCAGATCCATCACCACGTCCGCGAAGGTCAGCTTCCGGTGGGGCGCGGTCTCGACGATGGCCAGGCGCGAGCGGATGCGGGCCACCAACTCCTCCATGAAGAAGGGCTTGGGCACAAAGTCCACTGCCCCATCTTGGAAGCTTCGCAGGCGCGCGGGCAGCTCCGTTCGAGCGGAGAGCACAATGACGGGGGTGGAGATTCGGCCCTGCAGCGCCTCCAAGACCTCAAAGCCGCTGCGTTTGGGCAACATCAGGTCTGTCTCTTATACACATCTCCGAGCCCACGAGACAGGCAGAAATCTC
>CAJXRZ010000164.1 GCA_913060515.1 uncultured Pseudomonadota bacterium
CTTCGTCGGCAGCGTCAGATGTGTATAAGAGACAGCACCTGCAGCGGGCGCGCCGGCAGCAGGACGGTTCCAGCGGTCGCCAGAGTTGGAGCCACCGACCTGGCCGCGGGTGGTGACACCTGCTGCGCGCTCGCGGTTGACCCGGTCACGGAAGGCCTGGGGGTTGGTGGGGTCGTAGTCCTCTGGGGGACGAACGACCGCTGAACCCAGTCCGGGCAGACGGGGACGGCTGCGTACGGGTTCAGGAGTGGCCGGCTTGGCGGCCTCTACCTTGACGTTGGCGCGCTTCTCGTCCGCCTTGGCCTTCTCTTCAGCACTGGGCTTGGGAGCAGGGGCCGCCTTGGGCTTGTCTGCCTTGGGCGCCTCGGCCTTCACCGGAGCCGGGGTAGGGGCAGGAGCTTCCACCTTTACCTTCGGCTCAGGAGCAGGCGCGGGTGCAGGCTCGACCTTTGGCGCCGGCTCGGCCTTGACCACGGGGGCGGGCACGGGAGCAGGCTCTGGTGCCTTGACCGGAGCTGCCTGAGGCGTGGGCTCTGGTGCCGGCGCAGGAGTAGGAGTAGGAGCAGGCTGCTGAGCAACGGGCTCCGGCTTGGGCTCAGGTGCCAGAGTCTCAAGCTTGGGAGCCGGCGTGGGCTCCGGCGCTGGGGTCTCGGCAGCAGGGCGGCGACGGATGGTGCGCGCAGGGGGCGTAGCGGCGGGACTCGCGGCCTTGGACAGGCTCGCGGCCGGCGAAGGCGCCGGGCTGGGTTCAGCACGCCGACGCCGGATCACGGTCTTGCGACCGGACTTGACTCGGGTCTCCGACTCCGTCGGGGTGCTTTCTGTTCCGCTCTTCTCCTCGGGGCTACGACGACGGGTGACCGTACGCCGCGGCGACTTTGAGATGCGATCGAGGAGATCCTTGTTGGACGCCATGCCTTTCCTTTTCGATCACCCCCAATTCTGGGGGCGATGCTCTGACTAATCATCGACGGGCGATGACAGCGATCATGGGTGCACATCGGGCAAACGAGAACCGTCTGCTCACATGACACCCCAATCGGGTGCGCCCCTTAACGCAGGCTGTGCAGCCGGTGCAACTCGTCAAGCAGAGCGCGAGCAGGTCTGCCACTGGTGACAACCAAGGCGGCTCGCGGACCTTTGCCTATCTGAGCCCCCAGCCTTTCGGTGTCCAATGGCATCTGGACCACCAGACGATCTCCAGCACGGACGGCCAAGTCCTTCACCAGACGAGGGGACGCATCCTCTGCCAAGAGCAACGCCTTGGCGTTGGGATTGCCCAGCGCTGCGCGAACGCCATCTTTGCCCCCCACCAAGAGACCAGCCTTTGCCGCGAGCCCCAAGGTCCCCAGCACGGCTTTCCAATTGGCAGCACGCACCTGCTCGAGCAAGCCCTCGGTCTTGCACTTGCCCTGGAGGGGTCGGTACAAGATGCCTGGGGCCTTCTCAAGCTTGAGAAGGACCTCGGTAGAGGGCGTGACCCATGCGCCACGGCCAGCAAGCTTGCCGCGGTAGTCGCAGAAGACTTGGCCATCGGGTGCACGCACCAATCGGACCAAGCCGCTACGGTCGCCACGCTCTCGCGTGACAACGCAGCGCCTTTCTACGACGCTGCTCATTTGATCAGTCCTCGTCGTCTGCCTCGGGGGGCAGCTCCTCGACAACTTCTTCAGCCTGAGCCAGACGCTCAGCCTCTTCGATGATCAGCTGCTCGAGAACGGCATCTGCCTTCTCGATGATGGCTGCACCAGCATCTTCGTCCACATCCAAGATGGATGCGACCTCGAAGGCTTCGGCGTCGGAGAGGTCCTTGGCGCTACGGAAGCCGTGGCGGATGAGCATCTCAACGGTCTCTTCGTCCACGCCATCAATGCGGCTGAGCTCGCTGTAGGCTTGGTCGTTGAGCTCACCGTGGCGAGACTCGGAGAAGATGTCGATGCGCCAGCCGGTCAGCTGCGCTGCCAACCGCACGTTCTGCCCACGGCGGCCGATGGCCTTGGAGAGCTGGTCGTCGGGGACGATCAGCTCCATGCTGTGGGTGTGCTCGTCGATGTAGACGCGGGAGACATTGGCCGGAGCGATGGCGTGCACGATGAAGCGCGCGGGATCCGGGTGGAAAGGAATGATGTCCACAGCTTCGCCGCGAAGCTCTGCCACGACCGCCTGAACACGAGAGCCCTTCAGGCCGACGCAGGCGCCGACGGGATCGACATCAGGGTCCACAGAGCTGACAGCGATCTTGGCGCGATGGCCAGGCTCGCGGGCACATGCCTCGATGCGAACGATGCCCTCGTAGATCTCGGGGACCTCGAGTTCAAAGAGCTTCATGAGCAGGCCGGGGTGCGTCCTGGAGAGGACCACCTGGGCGCTGCGGGAGGCACGGGTGATGTCCAGCACGTAGGCCTGGATGCGCTCACCCTGACGGTAGGTCTCCGTGAGGACCTGCTCCCGGCGGGGCAAGATGGCCTCGGCGCGGCCCAGGTCAACGATGATGTTGCCCTTCTCGAAGCGGCGCACGATACCGGTGATGAGCTCGCCCTTGCGGTCGCGGAACTCTTGGAAGGTCATCTCGCGCTCAGCGTCGCGGATCTTCTGAATGATGACCTGCTTGGCGGTCTGGGCTGCGATGCGGCCCAGCTCGTCAATGTCGATACGCAGACCGAGGCTGTCGCCGACTTCGCAGTCGGGGTCCAGCTCGCGGGCGTCTTCGAAGTCAATCTGGGAGTCGGTCTCCTCTGCAGGAGCCTCCAAGTCCAGCTCTTCAACGACGGTACGGAACTCGAAGAGCTCGACCTCGCCCAGCTCTTCGTTGTACTGGGCCTCCAGGTCGTGCTCGCCGCCGTAGGCCTTGCGTGCTGCAGCCTCCATCGCCGACTCGACTACTTCCACGACGACGTCGCGGGGCAGGTTCTTCTCACGATGGACAGCCTCGATGAGGCGTGCGAGATCACTGATCATTGTCAATCTCCTCGTCTGGGCTGACCCGCGGGGGCGGATCCGTGCCAAGCAGCTGGTATTCGTCGGGGTCCAACACAAGGTTGGCTTTCTCGATGAGAGCAAAGTCGATCTCGTGCATTTCGCCGTCGACTTCGATCCTTAAGGTGTCCTCTTCCATGGCCCGCATCACACCCTTGAAGCGGCGCCGAACAGGCCCCTCTTCAAGTCGGATGGACGCGCGGTAGCCCAAGAAACGCACAAAATCGCTCTTGCGCTGGAGCGGCCGCTCAATCCCAGGTGAGGACACCTCGAGTTGATAGGCCCCAGAGATGGGGTCTTCTACGTCCAGCACCGGACCAACCGCCCGAGTGAGCTGTCCGAGGTGCTCGATCTGGATGCCGCCCACACGATCCGCGGAGACCCGCAGGGTGAGACGACTGCCCACTTGAGTCAGCTCTACAGCGACGAGCTCAAAGCCCTCTTCTTCCACGATGGGCTCGAGGATCTTGAAGATCTTGCGTTGCTGTAGGACCTGGCTGATCATGCCGCGTTCCGGGGTGTTTGGACCAATGGGGAGTACACAGATGCCACAAAAAAAGGGCCGCCCCGAAGGGCCGCCCCGAAGGAAGCGGTTCTGTGTTGCTTCTATAGGGCTACCGCAATGCCCTGTCAACGCCCCCCGCTGCTGAGCAGGCCCTTGGCGTCTGCTGCCGCCTGGGACTTCGGGTAGCGGTCAACAACATCTTGCCAGAAAAGCCGAGCTTCCTCCTGCTGTCCCAGCTTCTCAAAGCACTCACCCTGACGGACCATCGCCCATGGCGCCCAGTCCGTGTCCGAGTGCTGGGAGACGACCTCCTCGAAGGCCAGGATCGCGCGCTGATACTGGCCTTCATTGAACCAACTCTCAGCCAAGCGGTAGCGGGCCTTTGCAGCCAAGGGGTCCGATGGGGACTCCTTGAGCAGCCGCGTCAGCAAGGCCCGTGCGACACCAGGTTGGTCCTTGGCCAGGGCCTCCTCAGCGCGCTTGATCAGCTCTGCGGGCGAGGCGCCAAGCTCGACCTCGACTGGGGGATCCGGAACGAGCTGTACCTCGCCGCCAGGATCGACAACGACCCCGCTGCCCTGGTCTGGCGGTTGGGGTGCTTCCAACCCCAAGGAGCGCTCCAGAGTCGCGACGCGCAGCTCTAGGTACTCAATGCGGAAGGCGGTGTCCTCGTCCAGCGCCAGGCGGTCGTCCGCAGCCTGCTGGGCTTTGAACTGCTCCTCCTCCAAGATGCCGCGAAGGCGCTGAAGCTCGTCCTGAACTTGGTCCAGGTTCTCCAGCTTCTCGGCCTCTTGTTGCCCACGGTAGCGGTTGATCTCTTCGAGTTGGTCCACCCGCAGCCGCACCGTCTCCGCCTCGCTCTCCAAGGCTTGAGAGTAGGTCGCCTGCAGGGCGAGCTCACGCTCGTAGGCCGAGGTCGCAGACTGCCCCGTACGGTCCAACACGCACGCCAACGCAAGAAAAATCATCGCTCTACCACCAGCTCTACGCGTCGGTTCTTTGACCAGTCCGCCTCGGAGGACCCGAAGGCCAGCGGCTGCTCCTCACCATAGGAGCGAGACTGGAGTCGGGCCGGAGAGACCCCTTGGGCGATCAAGTGCCCGCGCACTTGCTCAGCGCGACGCTGTCCCAAGGCGAGGTTGTACTCGGTGGTACCCCGCTCATCACAGTGCCCGTCCAACCAGATCTTTCCAGGCGCCTGCTGAAGGCAAGGCACCAAGTTGTTCAGGGACTGCTTGGCCTCGGGCCCGAGGCGGTGCGCGTCGAACTCGAAGTAGACCATTGCGCCATCGCAGGCGGCCAGAGGATCGGCGCTGCCAGATCCGTCTCCCTGAACCTGAAGCCCCGAACGCAGACTGGCGCTTGCACCATCGGGATTGAAGACCCAGACATCCCAGCTCCCGGCTGCCAAGGGAGGCACGGTGACGGTCAAGCGATTCGAGTCCACGACTTCCACACGTGCGGCCTCGATGTCCTCGCCGAAGCGAACGCGGGCACCCTGCACGAAGGAGCTGCCGTAAACCGTCGCCGTAAAGGGCGTGTTGGCCTGAGAGCGCGCCGGGTCGATGCTGACGACTTGGAGCTGCTCCCTGGCGGGCTTGACGATGGGGTCTTTGTCCCCAGGGTCGATCTCGGTTTCGGAGTTCCGGCACTTGGCCGCCATCAGCAATGGCAGCGCAAAGAGCACACAGGCAAGCCGGGGGGAGAGGCGCATGGAGGCTCCAGTTGAGTGGGGAGCGGGCCGGACCGAGGCACGACCCACCGACAAGCAGGTGCGCGCGCTATGGACCTATGCAGGTTCCCAATGGAGGCTATGCGTGCTGTCTTGGCATGTCAAGGCTTTGCCCGGGCTCGTCCCGATGCTGGGCACACTTCTGTGTGCCGCTGGATTGCTGTCTCTGGGGCCTCTGAGCTCCTCCGCTACCCCTGCCGTCGCGCTCCTTGTGCTTTGGGCAGCGCTGGCATGCTGGGCGGCATTTCGGTGGGCGGGAAGCAGACAGGGTCAGACCCTCTCGGGCTGGGTCTTGGTCCTCGCGCTCCTGCTACGAGTCGTGCTTCTGGCCTCCCCTGCCAGCCTCTCAGACGATGTCTGGCGCTACCTATGGGAAGGCCGGGTGCAGCTCGCTGGCCTGGATCCCTTCGCGCTGGCCCCAGACTCGGAGGCCTTGGCGCCCCTCCGAAACGGAACCTGGGAGCTGGTGAACCACAAGTCCGTGAGCACCATCTACCCGCCGGGCGCGCTCTTTTTGTTTCGGCTGGTGGCAGCACTCTGGGAAAACCCGCTGTCGTGGAAGCTGCTCTCGGGCGCCGCAGACTTGGGCACCTTGGGCATGCTCTGGCGCTGCACAAGAACCCGCGGCACGCCCATCTGGGCCGTTGTTCTCTACGCCTTGCATCCCCTTCCCATCTTGGAGAGCGCCGGGAGCGCACACTTGGAGGGACTGGCCCTCTTCTTCTGCGCATGGGCGCTGAGCGCCAAGCCCGGGTTCAACAGCTTTGCGGCCGGGCTTGGCGCCAGCATCAAGCTGCTTCCGGCCGCCCTCTGGATTCCCCAAGTGCGCAGTTCCCCCACAAGAGCGGCCCTCGGCGCCAGCCTGGCGCTCCTTCTCGGCTTGGCCTTGTCCGTGCCATTCCTAGGCGCTGGCTCCATGCTCGCCCGGGGGTTTGGCACCTACTACGAGGCCTGGGCCTTCAACGCTTGGCTCTTCCCGCTCGTTGAGGGGGTGCTCGGTGACCCGACGCGCCTGGTGCTGACCGGGCTGGGCGCTCTGGGATGTGGACTGGCAGCCTGGCGTTTTCGGGACCCCGCCGCCTTCCTGCTCGCGGTCGCCGTGGCCCTGGTCTTCTTGAGTCCGGTGGTTCATCCTTGGTATTTCCTGTGGGTATTCGTGCCGGCGATGGTGCTCGGCCGGTGGGAATGGGCGTGGCTCGCCAGTGCCGGCCTGCTCTCCTACCTGGTGCTTGCGGGCTACCCTGAGGTCCCCTGGTTGGAGCCGAAATGGGTGGTGTGGATCGAGTACCCGCCGATGATCTTGGCGTGGGCGTGGGCCTGGAACCGGAGACGCTCTGCGCGCCCGTCAAAGGCTGGCGCAACGCCCTGATCTGTGTGCCGGACGCCACCCGCACGGTGAACACTCCGGCTGCACTGCGTGCCCTCTCGAAGGTCCTGGGGCCGGGCGCTCGGGTGATTGTGGGCTTGGGGCTGCACCGCAAGATGACCTCGGGCGAGCTTGAGGGGCTGAGAGCGGCCTGGTCTGGCCCTCTTCTGCAGCACACGCCCGACCGGTGCGTGGACCAAGGGATGCTCGAAGGCCTGCCCTTTCAGGTTCACCCGGCGGTCCTGGAGGCGGACTGCCTCATCGCAGTGGGGGCTGTTGAGCTGCACCAGTACGCAGGCTTTAGTGGCGGACACAAAGCTGTGGTGGTGGGCTGTGGTGGACGCAGCACCCTGGGCGCTCTGCACGCCCGAGAGATGGTCTGCGATGCGCGGGTTCAGGTCGGCAAGCTGCGAGAGAACCCCTTCCGGCAGGCCATCGACACGATGGGACGCGCACTTCAGCGGCCGAGCTTTGCCCTTCAGCAGCTGCCCGACGCTCGATGGGTCAGCGGCCCAACCCAAGCCGCCTTTGAGCACGCCGCCGCGCTCTTGAACCCCTGGCTCCCCCACCCCACCCGCCATCGGCGGGTCATCCTGGAGC
>CAJXRZ010000165.1 GCA_913060515.1 uncultured Pseudomonadota bacterium
GAGACAGCCCCTGAGGTGTTCGGTGACGAATCCGTGACGACCCTCAGCGCCGCAGCAGTGAGCCCGCCACGAAGAAGCCCGCCACCAACAGCCCCAAGAGCCCATGAGAGGCCAGCAGGTGCACGGGGTCGCCTGCCATGCAGTGAAGCTGCTGCAAGATGAAGCCCACCAGGCCCCCGGCACCGGCTGCGAGAGCCAGGGTTCCGCGGTCCTGACGCATCCAGCGAGAGAAGAGCAGGACGCCGCCTGAGGTGGCGAAGGCCGCGATGCTGCCCATCGTCAGGCAACCCAAGATCGGAGTCAGGGCGCCGTGGGTGTCCACGCCGGGCTGAGGGAGCACAGAGAGCAGCACTGGGAAGAGCAAGACCCCAGCCAGGATCCAATTGCTGCCGCGCATTGGAGCTTTGTGGGGGCCGCGCAGGGCCAGGACCACGGCACCCCCGGCGGCTACGCCGCAGAAGATCAGGGGCACAGCCACGGCTGCGAAGTGCGCGTTTAGGTCCGAGCGCAGGCCGTCGGAGAGCAGGAAGATGGCGGTGCTGACCAGACCCATCAGAGCGAGGGCGCCGACGATGCGCCACATGCTGGGCAGGGACTGGATCTGGGCCCGTACGCCTGAATCGGCGGTCTCCTCCTGCACCCGCTCCAGCAGGGATTCAATGTCCAACTCTCCATCATCTAGGGGCGGCAATTTTCGCAGTGGCTCGGCCATGGGGTCTTGGATGCCGGTGGAGGGTCTAGGGTCGCGATCTGGAGGAGGAAGTTCAGCCATCGTCGCCTCCGAGCAGATCTTGTAGGGCCTTGTAGGCGCGGTGTGCCCGCACCTTTACCGCTGAGGTGCTGGCCCCGAGGATCTTGCCGACCTCGGCCATGCTCATGCCCTCGTACCAGTGCAGAATCAAGACCTCGCGCTGGTTCTCGGGCAAAGCGAGGATGGCCCGACGCACAGTGCGCTGCTCCACGGTGGAGGCTTGGGGGCCCACGCTCTGTTCGTGTACCTCCTCATAGGCCACCTCGGGCTTTCTATGGGCCCGGCGGTGGTGCATTCGGCGCATGTTTGCGGCGATGGTGTAGAGCCAAGGCCGCAGCGGGAGCTTGGCGTTGTAGTCCTTTCGGGCGCGGTGCAGCTGCAGGAAGGTCTGCTGCACCAGGTCCTGGCTGGCCTGGACATCTCCGGTTGAACGCAGGAAATAGCCATTCAGGCGCTTGGCGTAGCGCCTAAAGATCTCCGCGAAGGCCGCAGCGTCATCGCCACGCCCAACGCGCATCATCAGCGACTCATCGCTGAGCTGGTCCAGGCCGCTTTCAGTCACCAGGAAAGGCTACTCCAGCGCATCTTCGTAGGTCTCTATGCGGTCTTTGAGGATGGCCTTGGCCTCTTTGTATTCAGCCTTGGCTTGGCGCCGCTCCAGGCGGTCCTTCTTCTTGGAGCGCAGAATCATGCCGGTGGTGTTCTCCAGCACCATGCTGACCTTGCTGGTCCACACACCGAACTTGGTGCTGCGCTTGGCCTTGGGGCGGCGCTTGTCGCCGATCCTGCCGACCAGGCGAATGCCCGTGATGCGCAGCACGCCGTTGACCACGAACATGGTGTTGGTCAAACGCCGAGATTGACGGAAGTTGCTGCGGTAGTCCGTCAGGTTGCGCACGCCCTCCAGATCATCTCCGGTCAGAGCGTCGAGCAGGGCTTGGTTCACCGCGATGGCATCTTCGATCTGACCTTGGCTGGCGGTAGCGGGGTCCACCAGCAGGGTGGGCTCGGCGCTCAGCTCCAGGAACTTGGCGGGATCCAAGTGGGCCCTAAAGGCCTCTTCAGCGGCATCGAAGCTCTCAACGCCCTGCTCCAAAGCTACGATCTCTACGCGCTCGCGGGCCCCCTTGGTGTCCAAGTGGATGCCTTGGGTGGTGCCCTCGATCCACAGGGAGAAGGCCTCCCGGTGCAGGGGCCGCAGCTCGTCGACAATCGCCAGAACATCCGGGTCCGTCGAGGCCAAGGTCTCCTCGTCGAACCAGATCGTGCCCAAGCTGGCCTCGGTCGTGCCATCGAATGCAGGGTTGAGCTCGCGCCATGGGGTCCAGGCGTCCACCGAGTGCAGCCCAAAGGAGAGCTCCTTTCCTCCAGGAAGCTCCACGGTGGCCTGGGCCGGGGTGCAGACCGGGTTCCAGTCTTCGATGTGGATGGGGTACTCCACGCCGCCCACGCGCATCACGCCGTCCAGATCCACGTCCCAGCCCTCCCCGTACTGGGTGACGGGGTTGTCCACGGAGGCGTCGTCGAGCCAGGCGATGTCGGCCAGAGAGACGCTGGCGGGGATGAACTCCCAGGCCTCCTCGAGCAGCTGCTTGCGGTAGTAGCCCAGCTCGCCATTGTCATCGGTGCCCACAATGCGCAGCTCGCGGGTGTCGTTGCCCAAGCCGTTCTGGTGGATGCTGATCTCTTGGCTCAGGTGGGCCCACTGGGGTCGTCCGTCCGGGAAGACCGAGGGCTGCTGGCTCCAGGGCTCGGGGGGCAGCTGCATGTTGGTGTCGATGGTTCGCACATCGAAGGGATCCATGCCGTCCAGGGGCTCATCGTCGTAGTTGTAGCGGTGCCCGGGGGTGCTGCCGGTGGTGTCGTAGTCGGCCAAGCGGGTCCACACCTGGCCGGCGTGGTCGATGAGCATGATGGTGCTGGCCGAGGCGCTCAGGTTGACCGCTTTGACGGTGCTGCGCTCGGGGCCACACATGCGGTGACTGAGGCGAGGCGGCAGGCCGGTGTCGGCCAGCCAGATGGTGTGCTGGTCGGTGGAGAGCAGGTACATCGTGCTGATGCCGAATCCCGAGACGTGGGGATCGCCCGCGGGATCGGTGAAGTAGCCGGTGCTGCCGATGCGCCGACGGCCCACACCCCAGGCCAAGGCCTCCAGGCCGTGATCGGGCATCTCGAACTCACCACGGATGGGAAAGCCCCACTCGTCGTACCACTGGGCATCGAAGCGTGGGGTCTCGCCGATGCGCTTCCAGTACACCCGGTTGTTGGCGCCGATGACCACGACCTCGTCGTCGTCTGCGGTCATGCGGATCAGGCGGTCGGTGTCGTCCCATCCCCGCAGGTTGGTGGTCTTGCCGTCGCTCTTCTCACGGTGGGGCAGGCCGCCCTCGAAGAGATCCCAGCCGCCCTCTGTGATCACTTCGAGCTCACCAGGCTCGGCAAAGATGCGCTCCTTGCCGTAGAGCTTGCCGTCCACCAGGGCGAAGTAGTGGAAGTTGTTGTAGCCCTGGTAGAAGGTCTTGATCCGCACAACGTCGGGGAGCTGATCTACGGTGGTGTAGGGGCTCTCTCGCCGGCCTTCGGGGCCCACCAGGCCGGAGGGCAGCTCGATGTCCGGAACAACCAGGGGTGGCTCCCTACAGTCGGACACCGGACCCAGCGTGGGCTCGCCGTTCTCGTCCAGCTCGCCGCTGGCCACGTCGGGATCGCAGTACTCCAGGGGAATGGCGGCTTTTGGACCTAGGTCCATAGGGGATTGGGCCAGGGCCAGAGAAGTCCAGAGCAGTATCGACGTTCCAATGATCATGGGGTTCACTTTCCGGTCGCCGAGAAGTGTTGGTAGTCCTTGGAGCGTGTCCACAGACCGCCCCATTTCCAGCCGATGGCGCCAAAGGCCTGCACCACCAAATCGCCCTCACGCACCAGACCGGACATCTCCACCGTGCGGTCCAGGTAGTCGACCCCTCCCGGGGGCTGCACCTTCTCGCCGCGCACGTAGGGGTTCCACAAGGGGTTGAAGTCCAGGGCGTGGCCGTAGCTGTGCTCGCTGTACTTGGCCCCGCCTTCCACCGGGCGGCAGTTGAAGGCGCTGGTGTTGTTGTCGGCCATCATCTTGTGGTCGTCTCCGCCGTATTCGTGGGCGGGGCGCATCTTCTCGACGATGACCTGGTTCTCAAACAGGGTGGCAAAGACCTGGACCAGCCCCTCTGCTTGAACGCTCGCGGCCACCAGCAGGCCTAGTTCTACGCCGCTTGGGGTGTGGTGGGCGATGTGCAGCTCTGAGAGGCCCTCGATCGGAACCGGGCAGCCTTCTTTCCATACACCGGTCTCCAGCATGGCCGCGCGGATCTCCGGGGAGATGGGGGAAATGGAGGAGGTGAAGGAGGGCACACTCGGCTCCTCGGGAGGGGTGGGCTCAGGCTCGGGCTCTTTGGGCGCCTGGGCCTCTGGCACCCCTTCCGCCGTCGAGGCCAATGCGGCCAAATCGGCTGATAGACCGGGTTCTGAAGGCTCGGGGGCCGATGCGCAGGCAAGGAGAAAGGAGAGCATCGGCGCAGTGTAGCGCTTTTGAAGCTTCAGCCCGCGTTCCGCCGGGTTGCCAGCAGAGCGGCCCGTCGCTGGGTGGGGGTCTCTGCCGTCCACTGGCGGAAGGCACGAAAGAAGGACGTCTGCTCCGAGTACCCGCAGAGGTAGGCCACCTCGGCCAAGGTGAGGCTGGCGTCTGCCAAGTAGCGCTCGGCCAAACCTCGGCGGGTCTGCTCCAAGAGCTGCGCGAAGGTGAACCCGTGCTCCTGAAGCCTGCGCTGCAGGGTCCTGGGACTCATCGCAAGCTGCTTGGCGACCCGGGCTGATGTGGGCTTTCCGGTCGCCAGAGCGTACTGAATGCTCTCTCGAACACGGTTTAGGACCTCGGGCTCACCGGCCACGAACTGGGCCGAGGCCATCAGCTTGGCTTGGAAGTAGTCGGCCAACTCGGGATCGGCGGACTGCACGGGCAAGCCCAGCACCCGAACATCCAGCACCAGGGCGGTGTGCTCGGCGTCCACATGTACCGGCGCGTCCAGGTAGGCCTCCATCATGGAGCGCAGGGCCCTGGACACTTTGGGGCTGCGCGTGTGCAGGGCCAGCGCCGGAACATGACCCCCTGTGGCCAGCCGAAGCAGCTGCATCGCGACCAGGGCGGTGTACTCGGAGACCAGCAAGAGACCGGCGCGGGGTTTGCCCCAGCGCTCCTCGCGAAACACCAGCTGCATGTTCTGAGCGCTGCTGTGGTACCGGGCCGTCTTGTTCGTGAGGTGCTGGAAGCGCTGGTGGCAGGCCAGGGCTTCGTGGATGGTGTTCAAGGTCTTGCAGGCCAAGCCCACCACGCCCAAAGTCTTGAAGGTGTGCCGGCGCACCGAGGCCGCTACGAACCCGGCGTAGTCCGGCAGGCCGGCCATGTGCTCGAAGTGCTTGTAGGTCGCCTCCCCCGAGACCGCGCCGTCTGGGTCGGACATGCTCGCGGCCGCGAGCCCCAGCACCGCTAGCGTGTCTGCGGAGACCCCGGCAGCCAAGGAGGTCTCATAGGCGGGCAGCACGTTGGCGATGGCGATGTGGTTGGGGGGCAGTGCCGGCATGTACAGACCCTAGAGCAGTCGCTGGAGGCGCGCAAGCATGAGCTCTCTGGCCGGATTCAAGGCTTTGTCGCGATCTGGCAGCGCTCTGGCGAGATCCGCGAGGGTGGCCTCTGCGGGGGGGCCATAGGCCAGAGGGGAATTCTAAGCAGCATCCTCGGAGGATAGAATGATTCGAGTCTCGTTCCGCCTGACCCTTCTCTCACTGCTCTTGGCGAGCAAGCCAACAGAGGCCCCCTCTGCTGCGTCGCCTCAGGCCCAAGAGTCCGGACAGGTCCTCTTTGAGCAGCGATGCGCCTCGTGCCATGCCGCGCAGCCAGGGGCCGAGGAGGAGTGGGGGCCGAACCTTTACGGGGTCTTGGACAGACCCGTGGGCTCGGCTGTGGACTACCGATACGGGAGCTACCTGCAGAGCGAGAACGCCGCGGGGGCCCTTTGGACGGAGGAGTCTTTGGGAGCCTGGTTGGCGGACTCCAAGGCGGTCGCCAAGGCTGCGGGCCGACGGACCAAGATGCCGGAGCAAGACGTCAGCGAGGCCGAGCTGCTGCGGCTCACAGCCTATCTGGCCACGCTGGGCGATGCGCTCGTGGCTGCCCAATGATGTCCCTCCAGCTTCTTGCACTGCTCGGGTGCGGCCCGGCCATGCTGCCCGCGGACGCCGAGGCCCGGCTCTTGCTGGCCGCGCAGGAACCCGATGCTTTGGGTGAGCGCATCTACGAGGGGCGTGTGGCACGCCGGGACGGTGAGGGTCTTGAGCTCTTTCGCTATGAGCGTCGGATTCTGGACCTTGAAGAGGGTCTGTTTGCCTCTCACTTGACCCGCTCGGTCAGCGGGGAACCCGTGGTTCTGCATCAAGCCCTGCAGTCCTGGGACCACCAGCTGCTCTCCTTTGAGGAGATCCATGCCCAGACCGGTCTGGTCGGCCAGCTCTGGGTGGCCAGCGATGGCACAGCGAGCTTTGAGAGCACCCAAGATGGCCGCACCAAGACGCGGCAGGAGCGGCCTGGTGAGCCGCTGCATGTTGGGCCGACCCTGTTTGGCTACGTTCAGGTCAACTGGGCCTCGCTGCTCGACGGAGCTTCTCACCGCGTTCGCTTCGCGGTGTTGGAGGACCTTCGCTCCTACGACTTCGATCTGGTCTTGGTCGATGCCCAGCCGGAGGAGACCACCTTTGAGATGCGCGCCTCCAACCCCGTGGTGGCCCTGGGAGTTCCCACCATGCGCTTGGTCTTTGACTCCGACCAGGAGATCCTGCGCTACTCGGGCCTGGTTCCCCCTCTGGAAGAGCTCGATGGCCGTCTAGATAAGCTCGATGCCACGGTGACCTATACTTTCGCCGGGGCCAGATGAAGGAGCTTCTTGAAACGACAAGCCACCTGCACCCTGCACTTCTTGCAAGCCCGCCGAATCCCCTGCGTGCTCTGCCAAATGCCCAGCCGGTGGGGCGAGGACGCTGGACATCCCGGAGGCCTTGAGCACGCAGGCGTGCTCCGCTGACCTCAACCGCAGCGTGTAGGCGCCGGTTGCGGCATGAAACTTGCTGCTCCTCGGGGCACCGATACAGGAAAGCCCATGCCTGTCTCTTATACACATCTGACGCTGCCGACGAAGAGGATAGTG
>CAJXRZ010000166.1 GCA_913060515.1 uncultured Pseudomonadota bacterium
GAGATTTCTGCCTGTCTCGTGGGCTCGGAGATGTGTATAAGAGACAGGCGCTAGGACCAAACCCGTTTGTGCCAGGGCCGGCAGGTGTTTGCGGTCGCGCAGGGCCTCGATTCTCTCGCGCAGGCCGCCGCTGGCCCCAAGGGCAGGCATGCCGGAGGGGCCCTGGGGAAGGCTGGCCACGGCGATGAGCGCTTGGGCGTAGGCGCGCGGATCCTCCCGACGGGTCACGGCGTCGTCGGTGGCCAGCTCCATGAGTTGGTGCAGGCGGCGGCTCACAGCCCAGAGGGGGGCGAGGGGCCAGAGCAGGATCAGGGTGAGGGAGAGCAGCTCGGCCAGCCAAGGATCCCGTCGGCGCAGGTGCATGGACTCATGGGCCAACACCACATCCATCTGGGCGCAGTCGAGGCCACTGGGGAGCAGGATGACGGGCCGCCACAGACCGGTGACCAGGGGGCCGGCGCTTGGGTGCTCCATCACCGGCACGCGATTCAGGGTGCGCAGGGGGCGTGCCTGGGCGATCAGAGCGTGCATGCGGGTCCAGGCGACCGCCCGACGAATGCCCAGGAGGAGGCTGCCGGCACTCCAGAGGGCCAAGGCCAGCCAGGCCCAGGTCGGGGGCGCAGGGGGCAAGGCGCTGGCCTGAATGACCCACTCCTGGGGCGCCAGGGCCAGTGGACTCTGCCAATGCAGTGGAATGATCAGACGCAGGGCCACGGGCGCATAGAAGAGCATTCGCCAAGCCGGGCGCACCTTGGCGCCCAGGGCGAGATCAGCGAGCAGACCCAAGGCCAAGAGCAGGGTGGTCCAGGCGAACATCGCCGCCGCCCAACTCAGAGCGGCCTGGGCCCAGAGCGCGCTCATGTGTTCTCTTCGCCTTCGATGAGCTCCAGCAGGGTCTGGCGCTCCTCATCGCTCATGCCTTCTTCTTGGGCTGCAAAGGCCAAGGCCGGCGCGGCAGAGCCGCCGAAGACCACGTCGCGGAATCGCTCCCAAGCGCTGCGGCGGGCGCACTCGCGGCTGAGCACGGGGGTGTAGGTCCACACCCCGCCTTGTTTCTCGGCGCGCACCATGCCGGCTTTGCCCATGCGATCCAGCTGGGTCTTGACCGTTGAGTAGGCCCATCCCCGGCGCTCTTTGAGGGCACTGGTCAGATCGCTGGCGCTTGAGCTTCCAGCGGTCCAAAGGGCGTCCATGATGTCCCACTGGGCATCGGTCATTCAGGCTCCCGCAGGGTTGACGCTACAGGTGTAGCACGGCCCTGCAGGGGGTGACTACTTGCCCGTTCCAGCAATCACCGCGTAGGGCGTCTTGAGCAGCAGCTTCAGATCCAGGAAGAGGCTCCAGTTGTCGATGTACTGAAGGTCCAGCTTCATCCAGGTCTTAAAGTCGATGTTGTTCCGACCGCTGACCTGCCAGATGCAGGTGATTCCGGGCTTCATGCTCAGGCGGCGCATCTGCCAGCGCTCGTACTGGGCGACCTCGGAGGGGATGGGGGGACGGGGGCCGACCAGGCTCATCTCGCCCACCAGCACGTTCCAGAACTGGGGGAACTCATCCAGGCTGGTCTTGCGGATGAAGCGCCCGATGCGGGTGATGCGGGGGTCGTGGGTCATCTTGAAGACCGGACCGTCCATCTCGTTGGTGTCCGCCAGCTTGGCCTTGAGGGCCTCGGCGTTGGTCACCATCGAGCGGAACTTCCACATCTTAAAGTCGCGGCCATAGAGACCGGAGCGCTTCTGGCCGAAGAACACGGGTCCACCGGGGTCCTCGATCTTGATGGCCAGGGCCACCGCTGCCATGAGGGGACCGGAGACCGCAAGCGCGGCCAGAGAGAGCACGATGTCCATCAGGCGCTTGATGACCAGGGCCTCCTCGTTGCGCGGGGTGGTCGAGAAGCTGAGTACCGGACGGCCTTCCACCTCGCGGAGCTCGGCTTGGGCCACGCGCAGGCCCAAGAAGTTGGCGTCGATGGTGAACTCGACTCCCAGCTCCTCGCAGGAGTCGGCGACGCTGCGCAGGGTGGCGGTGTCCCAGGCGCGGCCGGAGAGGTAGACCTGGTTCACCGGCAGCTCGACCAGCAGCCTGGGCAGATCCTTGACCCGGCCCAGGACCTTGTAGGCAGCGACCGAAGACTCGCGCACTTCCTCTTGGTCGGGATGCACCACGCCCAGCACATGTAGGCCCCACTCCTTGTGGTCCTCCAGGGCTTGGATGTAGGGCAGGGACTCGCCTGCCGTACCGACCACCAGGACGTTGTGGGCGTCTTTGCCGCCGCGCGCTCTGGAGCGCATGTAGGCGAGCATCATGCGTCGGCTGATGAACACGCCCAGCAGGGAGAAGAGCGCAAAGCCCACAAAGAGGGAGCGGGAGAGCACCGCGATCTGCTGAAAGAGAAAGAGCACACCCAGAGAGACGAAAGCGCCCATCAGCGTGCCGGTGGCGATGCGGATGAGCAAGATGTCGGTGCGCATGCGGCGCAGGCCGTCGTAGGTCTTGGCCCAGGTCAGGCCCAAGAGCCAAGCCGGCAAGAAGATGGCCATCATCTCCAGGTGGGGCTCAACGGCCAGGTCCTGGAGGGTGCGCTCGGCGCCCGGAAACAGGTCGAAAGGCCAGTGCTCCCGTGCCAATGCGCGGGTGCCCAGGGCGAGCATGTACATCGCGCCCACGACCACAGCATCGAAGATGCGGGCGCCGAGCTTTAGTGCGGCGTTCTGTTGTCGCTGCATGGGGGCTCCAGGACGGGGGTAGTTAGGGTATCTGCTAGGCCGGGCCCCTGCAGCCCTCTGTAACCCTGTCACTTGAGCGTTGACGATGCCTTTGCCCACCGAACCAGAGCTACAGGTCGCCTCACTCATCGTCGGCGGCGGACGGCCCTTTACCTTGATCGCGGGGCCCTGCGCGATCGAGTCCCGAGAGCACGCCCGCAGACACGCCGGCGCCCTGCAGGAGATCTGCGCAACATTGGGGGTTGCGCTGATCTATAAATCCAGCTTTGACAAGGCCAATCGCACCAGTCTGGCCTCGTATAGGGGACCGGGAATGGAGGAGGGCTTGGCCATTCTCGCTGAGATTCGGGCCGACTTTGGCCTAGCGGTCACCACCGACCTCCACCTCCCGGATCAGGCCCCTGCAGTGGCCCAAGCCGTGGACTTGCTGCAGATTCCTGCTTTTCTGTGCAGGCAGACCGATCTGCTGGTCGCCGCGGGCCAGACGGGGCTGCCGGTGAACGTGAAGAAGGGGCAGTTTATGGCCCCAAAAGAGATGGCCCACGCCGTCAACAAGGTCATCGAGTCGGGCACCGGAGGCGCGATGTTGACCGAGCGAGGCCACAGCTTTGGCTACCAGGATCTCATCGCGGACATGCGGGGCCTGCCGGAGATGCGGGCCCTTGGGGTGCCGGTGTGCATGGATGCGACCCACGCTGCGCAGAAGCCTGGCGCACTGGATGGAAAGACCGGTGGAGACCGTCGGGTGGCGGAGCTGCTGGCGCGAGCCGGGGTTGCGGTGGGGGTTGACGCGCTCTTTTTGGAGGTCCACGAGGACCCGGACCGTGCGCCCAGCGACGGACCAAACATGATTGCGCTCTCGCGCTTGCCGGCGCTGCTGGCTACCCTGGTGGCCCTGGACCGTGTTGTGAAGGAGAGCTGAGATGTTCAAGATGAAGCTGGCCCTTGGGGCGATGACTCTGGTGGCCTTGAGTGCCTGCGCTGGCCCCACGGATGGGGTCTGGTGGGTAGAGCTTGATCTGGAGGACTCAGCGACCTGTTCTCAGAGCGTGGCCCACAACTTTGCCGACGCCAGCGTGCCAGAAGAGCCCGTGGATGAGGACCCCTGGGAGCGGGAGACCGCGGCGACCCAGAGCGGTGCGGGTTTCTTTGCCTTGGTGACCCAGGATCCCAACGGGCTGATCTGGACCCACGCCGGCGAGGTGCTCCATGGCGCGGCAGAGGGGGGGAGTTGGACCCTGGAGGGCGAGGCCTGGGAGGAGAGCACGCGCAGCGACAGCCACCCCGACGGCTATGTCTTCGACGCCAACGAGGCCCTGAGCAGCGCGACCAAGCTGGAGCTGACACAGGACAAGGGCAGCCTGACAGGCACCTGGACCTTGGTGAGCTTCAGCGAGCGGGACTACACCGAGAGCGATGACTGGGCCGTGGACTTGGCGCAGCCCAGCCAGGTCCCGGTGGGCTCGGTGCTCTTCTTGGAGGACGGGACCCCAGCGAGCAACGCCCCCGACTTTGAGGACTGCTCCAGCGCCCCATGCACCTTGTCGGTGGAGGACACCTGCTCCCGTTCCGGGCCAGTTCGCGCCACTCTGACGGAGCTGGAAGCGGGCGACTTTGAGGGCATCAGCGAGGCTGGGTACACGCCAGGGCTCTAGAGCGCATGGGCGCAGAGCCCCACTCGGAGTAGGATAGTGGCCATGTCTCCTCGCCCCAAGCGGCCAGGCCGCGCGCCATCTGGTCCGGGGCTGCGGCCACCGCGTCCCGAAGATAGGCGGGCGGAGCAGGAGGGGCCGACGCCCGTGCCCATCCTCTCGGACCTGCGAGAGCTCTGGGGGCACCGTGACCTGCTGCTGCAGTTCGCCTTCAACGACCTGAAGCACCGCTACATCGGCAGCTTGATGGGCGTGTTCTGGATGGTCATCAATCCCATCATCGAGCTTGCGACCTACACCTTCGTCTTCCACGTGCTCATGCAGCAGAACTTCACCCCCCAGGGTGGCGTGGTGCACTACTCGCTCTTTCTCTTCTGCGGAATGGTGGCCTGGTTCGCGGTGGCAGACGGCCTGAACCGAGCCACGACGGCCATCACCAGCCACGCGCACCTGATCAAGAAGGTGAACTTCCCAGCTGCGGTGCTGCCGGCCCACATGGTGCTCTCGGCGGTGTTCAACCAAGGCGTGCGGACGTGCATCCTGGCCCTGGGCGCCATCTTCCTGGGCAACGGGCTGAGCATCCACTTCCTGCTGGTGCCGCCCTTCATCCTGTTGCAGACGCTCTTCGTGGCCGGCCTGGCCTTCTTCCTGAGCACCGCCCAGGTCTACTTCCGCGACACCGCCCACTGGGTGAACGCTGGCCTGCTGGCTTGGATGTTCATCACGCCCATCTTCTACCCAGCAGACGCCTACCCCCAGCAGGCGCAGCTCCTGCTCCAGCTCAACCCTCTGGCGCACGTGGTGGGCATCTACCAAGAGCTCATCCTGAACCAACGGCTGCCCAATCCACGGCAGATGATTCTGGTCACGGTCTTCAGCGTGGGCTTCTTCGTGGCGGGGTACTCGGTGTTCGCGCACCACCGGAAGAACTTCGCCGACTTGGTGTGACTTGCGCTGAACCCTAAACTTGTCTACTCTCAGGTTACACTTGGGTGAGCATGTTCTGGTTCTTGTTGGCGTGTCGTACCTATGCTGTAGAAGTCCCCGTGGACGCTGCAGATTCGGGAGGGGGCGACACGTCAACGGAGCTGGAGCCTGAGCCCTTTGTGCCCGTGGCCTTGGAGGAGCCGGAGGCACTGTTTTGGGGTGAGTGGGACTGCGGTCCGCCAGCTTGGGTGGTGGCCGATGCCGGTGAGAGCCTGTGGGTCCAGGCCGGAGAGGAGGTGGTGCTCGATGCCGGACTGGCCGCTGGCGAGACGGCGAGCTGGAGTCTGTTGAAGGGCGAGGCGGTCTTGGCGCTGGAGGGCGGCCAGGTGCGCTTTGTGCCCGAGCTGGAGGGGCTCTACGAGCTCCGTCTCATCGTGGACAGCGCCAAGGATCAGGACAAGGACCGGGTGTTGGTGCAGGTGGGCGGGGAGCTGGCCCCGCCCAGCGCGGTGGTCGCCGATGTGATGGACCTGTACATCGGGGAGAGCGTGACCCTGGACAGCGGCGGTAGCACCGGACCGGAGGGTGTGGCGCTGCGCACGGTCTGGACCTTGCTTGAGAGTCCGATGGGGAGCGGGATCGAGGTGCTGGGCCAGGACGGCGCGCTCTTGAGCTTCACGCCGGATGTCCCTGGGATCTACACCTTCCGCAGCGAGGTCAGCGCGGGCGCCATCACCGACAAGGCGACGGTGCGTGTGGCCGTCGCGGGACCGGTCTGGGCGCCGGGCTACTTGCCCCTGGAGCCCGTCACTCTGAGCGCCACAGGCCTGGAGGGCTGGACCCCCGATGTGGTGGTCAAGTGGGCGGGGGCCGAGGCGGCGTTGCCCCAAGAGCAGATGCCGGAGCGCTTTGGGAGCTGCGTGGCCTTGAGCCCCGCCCAGGCCGAACAGCTGGCTTTGAAGGTGGTCTTCGAGGACCCCGAGAGCGGGGAGGTGCTCGCTCGGCACTACCCCAAGTACACGGTCCTGGATGGGCCCTGGCCCCAAGGAGTACAGGTCTTGCAGACCCCGGGCGCCGTGCAGGTACGCAGCTTGGGGGAGCAGCTGGTGCTGCGCTCTGGCAGCGAGACGCAGCTGCTTGTTGGTGGTATAGAACTTGGCTTCTCGGCCATGGCGGGCGGCGATGGGGACTGGGGCTGGGGCGCGCAGATCTTCGAGGTCGCCGAGCTGGCCTCGGGGGCGGTGGTGGTCGCTGACCGTGGCCCTGTGGCGCTCTTCTCCGAGCCGGTGTTCACCCTTGGCGAGGGCCGAGATGCTGCTTTTCTCCTGGACGACCCCACAGGGGATTGGCTTCTGGTCGATGGCGTGCTCTACGACGCGGCGCTCAATGAGCAGGAAGACCGGCGCTGTCACTGGGCCATGCAGGAGCCAGGCTGTCTCT
>CAJXRZ010000167.1 GCA_913060515.1 uncultured Pseudomonadota bacterium
CGAGATCTACACTATCCTCTTCGTCGGCAGCGTCAAGATGTGTATAAGAGACAGCCCCAAGGGGTTGGCTCGAAGATCCAGCTTGGCCAACTGCATGGTGGCCAGGATGCTGGCGCCCTCCTTTGCGATGCGGTTCTCGCAGAGGCGCAGGTCCCGAAGGGCCGGCAAGGCTTGGATGCCTTGCATCAGCCGGTTGTCCCCCAAAAGCCCCAAGTGGATCACGTTGCCCGGCCCCCGCTTCACCTGAGGCTGGCGGTCGCGCACCCCGTTCTCGTCCATGCGAAGCTCCGCCAAGCGCTCCATGGGTAAGCGCTCAAGCAGCTCTGGCAGGCCCTCGCGGCCAACCCCGGGGGTGATGACCATGCGAACCAGACCGGGCCCCAGATCTGGGCCAATGAGGGTCAGCGCTTCCACAGCCTCTTGGCTGCGAATCTTCAAGGTCACCCCCGGACGCGCGAAGTTGGGCCGAAGCGAGATCGCCTCGCCAAGCTCCAGGAGCAAGCTGCGGTCCTCGACACGAAGGCGTGGCAGCAGCAAGGACCAAAAGGCTTCGGGCGACTGGGCGTGGAGCTGATCGCCCAGGGCATGAAATGCAGGTCGATCCCCGAGCTCGCGGAGCTGCTGGAGACGCTCGGAGAGGGCCATTGGAGGCAAAGACATGCCCTTGAGAATAGCCCGCTCAGGTCCGGCATGGTGGATGATGGGGAACACACCGTGTAAGTCAGGTGCTCCTGGCGCGTTCTCCCCGCGTTCCCGACCCTCTTGGAGATTCCCGTGCTGCTCGCCATCGTCGCTACAAGCCTGGCCGCACAGCCCGCCATGATGACCACCGCCAAGGGCTCGGTGCAGCTGGACGGTCAGAGCGTCGCAGCGCCCCTCGTGCTGGGCGAGGGTCAGAGCTTGGTGCTCGCCGACGGCGCCAGCGTCGTGTTGCTCTACGGGGGCGCTGCCACACAGGTCAAGGGCCCCGCCACGGTCAGCCTGGAGTCCCTGCAAGCCGCCAGCGCCAGCACCGGAGAGCAGGTCGCCGTCCTGGACAATGTCCTGGCCCGCGATGCCCACACCCAGCGTACTGGAGCCACCCGGGCTGCCGGCGAGCTGCAGCTTCAACGCCCCATTGCTGGGGATCAGATCCTGGCCATGCACACCCTGTCTTGGTCCTGCGAGGGTGCTTGCGCCGAGGAATCGGTCAGCATCTACTCCTTCCGCGAGGACAGCGTCGTCTGGACTGGAAGCGGCGCAGGGAGCGTGGCCTACAGCGGCGAGCCCCTGGCCCCGGGCCCCTACACTCTGACCCTCGCCGGCCAAGAGTTCGGCTTCAAGGTCGCCTCCAAGGACGAGCAGAGCGCCCTGAACGGCGCCGTGGGCGCTCTGGCTGGCGTTCCCGGAAGCGCCGAGCTGAGCACCGCAGATCAAGCCGCGCTTGAAACAGGTCTGCTGCTACACGCCGGCTACCGCAGCGACGCCCTCTGGTCCCTGGACGCCCGCTTGGCGACCGAGACGGATCCCGATCTCCAGGCTGCACGCGCTGCCCTGGAGACCCAAGCGGGCCTGGCTCCCCAGTGAGCCGACCCTGGTGGCGAAAGGCACGGCTGGGTGAGGAGTGCGATGAGCCCGCCTCACACCTGGTCCGCAGCATGGCCTACGAGACCCTGGTGGTGGGCTTTACGGCCATCGCGGTGGCGATCTTGGCCTTCTTGGTCAGCCGTGGCCAGCTGGAAGACCTCTACCTGAAGGCCCGGGGCAGCGCCCCCGTCTCAGACCAAGTGGCCGTGCTCACCATCGGGCCAGAGGCGCTCTACCTCTGGAACTCCGAGCAACCTCAGCCGGAGATCACCCCGCGGGACATGCTGGCCGAGCTGGTGCGCTTCGCCGACCAGGCCGGTGCCAGTGTGATTGTGCTGGACGTGATGATGGAGGCCCCCCAGGAAGGCGACGCCGCCCTGGCGGAAGCGGTCGCCCAGGCCAACGCGCCCGTGATTTCGGCCACACGCTTTGTGCCCACGGCCCCGACCTCGAAGCGAGAGTTCCAACCTGGACTGAGCCCGACCATCGGAGATGGGCTTCACACCGGTTTCGCCAACCTTCAGGTAGAGCAGCCTTGGCTCTTTGCCGACGGCCAGCTCGTCCGCCACGCCCCCCTGGTGCGCCAGGTCTCGACAGCGCGCGTCCCGACCGGTGCGTGGCCCGGCAACATCGTCGGAGCCGAGCAAGCTGACGATGCGCTCTTGCCCAGCATGACCTTGCTTGCGGCGATGCTGCACGTGGGCTCCAGCGAGCAGTCCCTCCTGAGCGCCTGCCCCATCGCTCCAGGACAGGTCCTGGCTTGCTCAAAAGGCACCGACTCTCTGGGACTGCCGGCCACTCCCCTGCCCTTGGAGCAGGGCATGGTCATCAACTTCCGCGGCCCCGAAGGCCACGACGGCATCGCCAGTGTTCGCGCCGCCAGCGTGCTGCGCGCAGTGGGTCCAGCGGCCCTGGCCCGGCAGATGGGCATGGAGATGCCAGCCCAGGCGCCCGAGCTGGAAGCCGCCCTCAAGGACAAGGTCGTGCTGATCGGTCGCGTGGACCGAATCGGCGAGGGGGACGCCGACCGCTTTGTGACCCCCTACAGCTTCCCAACCTTGGTCCAGGCTGACATGGCCGGGGTGCGCGTCCAAGCCCAGGTGGTGGACACGCTGCTCAGCGGGCGCCACATCCGCCAACCCCGACTCTGGCCGTGGTGGCTCGTGGGTTTGGGTCTCGCCGTCGGTGTGGTGGTCAGCGGGCGATTTGTGCGTGACGACGTTCACGCCACTGGATGGAGCCTGCTCGCTGTGGTGTTGGGCGTGTTGGGCGTCCTGATCTTCAAGTGGAGCGACGGCTGGTCCCTCCCCCTTGGTCCCCCCCTGGCTGGGCTGCTCTTGGCGCTCCTGGCTGTGCATGGCTACGGCTGGTCCGTAGAGGAGTCGAAGCGCACATGAACCGACGAAGCTTTCTTTTCAGCGCCCTAGCGGCCTCGTTGGTGGCGGCGATTCCTGCCGGGTCGGCCTGGGCCGAGGCGCCCGAGCATGTGGCAGTGCTGTACTTCGAGAACCAGGGCAATCCAGAGCTCGAGCCCCTCAAGGTCGGCTTGGCCCAGATGCTCATCACCGACTTGACCGGTGAGCCGGGCATTGTCGTGGTCGAGCGGGCCAAACTCCAGGCCATCTTGGACGAGCTGGAGCTGGGTCACTCCGGCAAGGTCGAGGGCGAGACGGCGAGCAAGGTCGGCAAGCTCCTGGGCGCCAAGTGGCTGATTCTGGGCTCCTACTTCGAGCTGATGGGCACCCTGCGCATCGACGCGCGCCTGGTCCGGGTGGAGACCGGGGAGATCGTCGCCAGCCGCGGGGTCAACGACAAGGCCAACGCCTTTATGGGCATGGAGAAGCAGCTGGCGGGGGAGTTGAAGGCCGCCTTGGCCCAGAAGGTGGTTCCCCAGGTTCATACCCGCTCAGCCGCGGGAGACGGCGCGGCCACGCCCGCTGTCATCACCCAGTCCACCGGCGAGGTCATTGTGGCGCCCGACGCCCAAGAACTGGCCGCAGCGGTCTCCTTCTCCGAGGGCCTGATCTACCTGGACAAAAAGGACGTGCCCCGTGCCCGCGAGGCCTTTGAGAGCGCCGTGGCCGCCAACCCGAACCTGGACGCCGCCAAGACCGAGCTGGCCAGCTTGGAGATCTGATGTGGCTGAGCCTCTCGGCGAGCCTCTGGCTGACCTTCAGCGCGATGAGCCCCGCCGTACAGCAAGACCTGGACGACGGCGCGGCGGCATTTGCGGCGGGTGACCACGCCGGCGCGCTGGTGGAGTGGTCCCTTGCCCTGAGCCAAGCCCGGGAGGAAGGGGATGCCAACGCCGAGGTTCAGGCCTTGCTGCGGCTGAGCGCCGCAAACCGCGCACTGGGACGCTTGCAGCAAGCGCAAGACCTCACGGAGATGGCCGAGAAAGCAGGCGCGGACCCCGGCCAGGTGCACATCGCCACAGGCTTGGTGCTCTGGGACCAAGGCAAGCTCAAGGCCGCCGAGAAGCGCTTCACCAAAGCCTTCGAGCACGCCCAGAGCACCCAACAGCCTGCGCTGGCAGCCGACGCCGCCAACAACCTGGGCTTGGCCCGCATGGACCTGGGGGACCACGCCGGAGCTGAGAAGGCCCTGAGCGCGGCCATCTCCCTGCACACCAGCCTGGGCCAAGAGGTGGGCGCGGCCGATGCCTTGAACAACCGAGGACTGGTGCGCCGCCGGGCCGGCAAGCTCAGCGAGGCACAAGGGGATCTGGAAGCCGCCGTCCTGGCATTTCGCGGCGCCAGCGCCTGGGGCGGCGAGGCGGACGCCTTGAGCAATCTGGGCCTGGTGCTCCAGGACCTGGGCCAAGACGACGGCGCTGAGGCCTTGTACCAAGCGGCTCTGGCCACAGCCCGACAGCGCCGGGACCTCTCCCGCCAAGGGGCCCTTCTGCAGGCCTTGGGCACCCTGGCGCACCAACGCGAGCAGGGCCCGGAGGCGCTGAAGTACTACACCGCTGCCGAGCAGGCCTTTGTGAGCGCCGGCCAGCCCGAACGGGCCCTGGGCGTGGCGCTAAACCGGGCAGCACTCCAGGCCAACGCCGCCGAGTACGCACGTCTCCAGAGCCAAGCGGAGAAGCTGGGTCAGTGGTCCGTCGCGGCCACCGCAGCCCTGAACGCGGGCGCCTTGAGCGGAGATGAAAAGGCGCTGAACACCGCTCTAAAGCTGGCCGAGGAGCACGCCCTCCCCGAGGTGGCTTGGCGCGCCCACTACCTGAAGGGCCTCGCTCTTCTGGAGAGCGACCCCCAGGCCGGCATCGCCGAGCTGCGCTGGGCCGTGGACCGCTTGGAGCGCACGCGGCGCACCCTGGAGCCCGGGGCCGCGCCGGCCTTTGTCGTGCGCTACGAGCAGGTCTACCAGAGCCTGATCGACGCCCTGCTCTCCCAAGGGGACGCTCTGGGTGCCTGGGTCTACGCCGAGCGCCTTCAGCTGGCGGGCATGGACGCGCCTCCCGTCAGCGGCGAAGAGGCCGAGCGCTACCAAGCCTTGCTGGAGCAGGAGGCGGCCCTGAGCCGCAGCCTGACCCAGGCCCGGTCCCAGGGCCAGAGCGAGCGCAGCGCCGTTCTGGAGCAAGAGCTGGCCCAGCTGCGGGTGGACTTTGCAGCCACCGTAGACACCCTGCGCGCGACCTACCCCGACTTTGACCAGCTGGTGCGGGTGGACCCTGAGGATCTGGAGGCCGTGCAAGCGGAACTGGATCCCGGCGTGGCTGTGCTTCAGCCCATCCTCTTCCAAGACAAGCTCGTCTTGCTCATCGTGCGCCGGGACCGCCTCAAGGCCGTGGAAGTCCAGGTCGCTCCGGCCGACGTCAAGCGCGCGCTCTCCCGCCTGACCCGCTCCCTGCGCTCTCAGCTCATCGATGATCCGGAGTGGACGGAGAGCATGGCCTCGGAGTTGGGAGGCTGGCTGATTGCGCCCATCGCGGCGGATCTGGAGGGCGTGGACACCCTGGTGGTCAGCGCCACAGGCCCTTTCCAACAGCTGCCCTTCTCCATGCTGCGCCACCAAGACCGCTGGCTCATCCAAGACATGGCGGTCGTCAGCGTCACCCACGTCGGCTCCCTGCGCAGCCGTGGACCGGCCACTCCGCGTTTTGTGCTCTCCGGCCCGGACCTGCTGCTGATCGGCAACCCCGATGGCTCGCTGGCGGAAGCCGAAGCCGAAGTGCAGGCCATCGCCCACCGCTACCCGGGCGCCACCCTCGTGACCGGTGCCTTGGATGGTCGGGCGCAGTTCCTGGAGCTCAGCGACGGCAAGCAGGCTCTGCACTTGGCCACCCACGGCGTGATCAACCCCAAGCGGCCCACCGCCAGCTACCTGGTCATCGGCGAGAGCAAGGAGCAGAGCGGTCGCTTGGCCTACGGGGAGATTCCGGGTCTAGCCCCGACACTGCGGGACACCCGCTTGGTGGTGCTCTCGGCCTGTGAGAGCGGCCTGCCGGTTCAGGCGCCCGATGCGAGCGGCGACGAGGTCACTGTGTCCATTCACGGCCTGAGCGCCCAGTTCCGGCGGGCTGGAGTGGAGACCCTGGTCGGCAGCCTGTGGAAGGTGGACGATGGGGCCACTCGGAGTCTGATGGAGGGCTTCTACGGGGGGCTGGCCGAGGGCCAGGACATTGCGCAGTCGCTGCGGGGGGCGCAGTTGGCGATGATTGAGTCGGAGGATCAGGGGCATCCTTGGTTTTGGGCTGGATTTACCCTAGTAGGAGACTACCGATAGGTAGCCTCCTACGGGGTGAATCCAGCCCAAGCGTTTCCCCCAGAAACGCGCCGGGCAAGCGTTTCCTCCGGAAACGCGTAGGGCGAGCTCCGCTCGCCGGAGATGCGGCGCAATTGCGTAGCAAATGCGCATGAGACTCTGCCCTTCGCCCAGATCTACGGGGGGGCCCTGTGCACTTCCATGCGGGGATCAAGGCGCGGTTCGGACAAGGTTTCCTGGTCCACCCCAGGCGGGGATCTGAGCGCGGTTCAGACAAGGTTCCCTGGTCCACCCCAGGCGGGCATGAAGGCGGGGATCAAGGCGCGGTTCGGACAAGGTTTCCTGATCCACCCCAGGCGGGGATGAAGGCGGGGATCAAGGCGCGGTTCGGACAAGGTTTCCTGATCCACCCCAGGC
>CAJXRZ010000168.1 GCA_913060515.1 uncultured Pseudomonadota bacterium
GGCTTGAATGCTCTTGCGCCGGACGGAAGTCGACTCTCCCGCGCGTTGGTCTTGAGCAACGAGCCGGTGGTCGAGCAGTGGACGAGCATGCTGCCCGCACCGCCCGAGCCCGAGGTGATGGGTGGAAGCTGGAAGGCCCATCCCCACGAGGACCACGTGCACGGCCACAGCGCCCAGAGCGCTCAAGACGGCAGCGGTGCTTGGTCCAAGGAGTTGCCGGTCCGACGCGAGCCTCAGGTGCCTGTGAAGGGACCAGAGCCCACCCCCCTGCGCACTACACCCGAGGCGCCCCAGGAATAGCGGAGCGCCGGGTACCCAGCAGCTCTGCGGAGCGCTGGCTCCACGTCTCCGCTGTGGCCACCAGCGCCTCGACCCGAACCAAGATCTCACCGTCGGCTCGGGGCTTGCTGCCTTCGATGACCAGGCGGCCAGGTCCGGTGCAGCGCACGCTGCCTTCGGTCTGTGGGGTGATCTCCAGGAGTTTTCCCTGGTGGGTGCTGACCACCAGGCGCTTCTCCGTGAGGATGATGTCGGCGGCCATGTTGTTGATCTTGCCGGCCACTGGACCCGCCAAGACCGTGCGGTCCACATAGACCCGGCTGGGGATGTCCACCTGCTGCAGCACGGGGGCCTCGCCTGCGGGGAGCTTGCCAGAAGCGCGCCGTCTCTTCTTGCGAGCGAAGCGCAGCGCAGCGTTTGCGCCGGCCGCGCATGCAATGACCATGACCAACGCTAGAATCCAGTCGAGCACCTTTGACCTCCGAAACAGGCTCTGTCAGACAGTGGCCTGGGTCTTGCGTTCCATGCTTTTGCACGGCCGCTCGCACACAAAGGGTACGCGGCGTGGGACCATTGGGCCAGTAACCTTGTCTCTTCCTGTGGAGAAGCTTTGTCTCGCCCCTCTGAACCTGTCCTGGCCTGGTTTCGCGCTGCCCTTCGCAAGCGGGACATGAACGTCGCCGCTCTGGCCGAAAAGGTCGGAGAGAAGCGTGGCTTGGTAAAGCGCGTGCTCTCTGGCAAGGAACCCCTGACCGTCGACCAACTCATGGGTTGGACCCAGGCCTTGGGCCTGAGCATGGAGGAGCTGGCGCAAGTCCCCACGGGCATGGCTGAGATCCCCGAGGGAGACCCAGAAGCTCTGGCGCCGACCCTGGCCGAGGCGGAAGCCGAAGACGCCGTGATGTTGAGCCCCTATGGCCTGCACGCGGAGCAGGGCATCAAGATGGCCTTTGCCATGGGTGTGGACTTTGCCTTTGTCTCCGAGAGCGCACAGCTCGTAGAGTCCGGAGTCCCACCCCAGGTCTTGGCCCGATTCCCAGAGCGCATGCTCATTCGCCTGGATGCGGCGTACCACAAGTACAACGCGCCCCAATATGGAGATCACGGGCTGACCCTGACCTTGTCCTTCGACACGGTCTACACCTGTGTGTTTCCTTGGTCTTCTGTGCTCCAGGTCACCCTATACTGTGAGCCCCCAGATCCAACGGGTCCCGAGCCCGAGCCCGAGCCCGAAGAGACCTCCCGTCCGACTCTGCGACTCATCAAGTGAGGCCTACAATGTCCCTTCTCCTCTTGCTCTCCATCGCCTGTGGGGGGCTGAACCGCGGCAAGGTAGACGAGCAGCCCAAAGAGCCAGCACCAGCGCCAGCTCCGGCGGAGCGCGAAGCCCGCGCAGCGAGCCCTGGGCAGGTGGATCTGACGGCCTTCTTGGGCATCAACGAGGCGGTCACCGTGCCTCCGCCCTTCTTGACCCGACCTGGGTTTGGGGACAAGGAGCTGCAGGACCTGCTCAACGAGGACGCCGGCCTGACTGTGGACCTGGGCGCGGGCTGGGTTCGTGGCCACTCGGCGACCTTTCCCTTCCTGAGCCATCAGGCCTGGTCAAAGGACCCCGCGCAGCATCAAGAGTGGGCCGACATGTGGGTCAAGACCCTGCAGGCTCAAGGCCTTGAGCCGCTGATCATGCTCTCGCCTTGGCCCGGCAACAAGACCCAGCAGGTCACCCAGAACTACCTGCCCAAGGACGCCAAGGCCTACCAGGCTTGGGTTGAGCGCGTCGTCGAGCGCTACGATGGGGATGGCGTTGACGATATGCCAGGTCTCAAGAAGGGCATCCACCACTGGGAGGTGGACAACGAGCCGGACCTGAAGGCCGACCCCATGGGCCCAGGCAAGTCCAAGGCTGCTCAGGCCAAGTTCTGCCAGGCCTCGGAGTACGCCAAGGTCCTGATCATGACCAGCGAGAGCATTCGCAAGGCCGACGACAAAGCCGTGGTCTTGGGTGGCGGCTTCTACCGGCCACACACCGACTCGGGTCGGGAGTACATGAAGCAGGTCTTCTCGACCCAGGAAGCACGGGACGCGATCGACGTGCTCAGCTTGCATGTCTACTTTACCGAGCAGGGAACAGGACGCTTCGAGCGCGCCATCAGCTGGGGCCGAGAGGCCGTGCCCGGCGCCGCCATCTGGATCACGGAGACCAACCAGCCCGCTCAGGACGACAACAAGTCCTGGGTGAACAAGCAGTGGCAGGCGGCGATGCTCACGCGCATGGTCGGCGTGGCGCTGCGTGAGGGCGTCTCTGGCTTTTACTGGCACACCTTGGCCGATGCGCCCACAGGCGCCAGGAAGGGCCCAGGTGGCATGAAGGTACACAGCTTCTACGAGCAGCCCGAGCCAGGCACCCTCAAGGCCAAGCCGGCGGTCACCAGCTACAAGCTGCTCTCCGCGCGTTTCGCCGAGCTGGGGAGCGTGGAGATCATCGAGGAGAAGGGTGGAATCCGCTTCGGAGCAGGCGGTCCCCGTCTGATCTGGGAGGGATCCGCCGAGGGCAAGGCCACGAACCTCGTCACCGGCAAGGTCACTACAGGCCGCGTCACCGCAGACCCTGAGAACAGCTACTGGGTCGAGTAGGGCGCTGCGGGGCCTCAAGGCCCCTGGCCGTTAGAAGAGCTCGGACTGCTCGGAGATCGCACCTTCGCGAACCAAGAGCTGGCGTTTGCGTGGCACACCCCAGCGGAACCCGGCCAAGTCCCCGTCTGCGCGGGTCACCCGGTGGCAGGGAACGAGCACTGCCAGAGTGTTCTGGGCGCAGGCGCTGGCCACTGCCCGGTTGCCGTCTGGCATCTCCAAGGTCGCTGCGAGCTGGGAGTAGCTGCGGGTCTGGCCCGCGGGGATCTTGAGCAGCGCGTGCCAGACCTTCTGTTGGAAGGTGGTGCCCCGTAGATCCAGTGGAGGCAGCTCGCTGCTGTGTCCGTCCACCACCGCCAAAGCCTGGGAAGAGAGCAGCTCGGATGGGGCCTTGGTGGCCTTGCGGAAGCGGGCCTTGAGCTCGGCCTCCAGCTCTGCTGGATCATCCCCGAGAGCGAGGTGTACGACCCCTTGCGAGCTCCAGGCCACCAGCGCGTGGCCCAAGCTGCAGGGGCGCAACAGGAAACGAATCACAGGCCACAGGCCAACTGAAGCGTCTCGAGCCAGTAGACCGCGTCGGCCTCGCGCTCAAAGTCGTCTGCGTAGAGGCGTAGGTAGTCGGTCAGAATCAGGTCCTTCTGGAGCCACTCGCTGACCTCGGGCGAGGTCGATGGCACACCGGCCGCACCGGAAGCGCTGCCTTGAACCAGGGCGTCCCGCAGGTGCAGCCAACGATCCCGACCACCCCGCAGCATGAAGCGGCGGAAGGAGGGCCAGCGCTCGGAGACGATGACCCAGGCCCACTGCGCTTCAGAGAGCTCACGGGTTGTGCGGGAGGCGGTGGCGTACTCTCCGAGCAGGGTGACCCGGCCAGCCAAGCGCTCCAAGAAGCGCGGCATGCCCAGGGGGCGGCTGGTGAGGGCAGCGCTGAGGGCGTCGATGGCGTCGGTGCCAAAGGCGCTCCGGATGACGTCCTGGCCTGTGCCCAGGTGCAGGCGCATGAGCTGTGCGATGCGGCGAACGTCCAAGCCTGGGACCGTGATTGCCAGATCGACGAGCTCCGCCAGGCAATAGGCTGCGCTGGTGTCGTCGATGCCGCCCTCTCGCACGCGCATCGACTCCAAGGCCGACTCGCGGCCGATGGCCAAGACGAAGGTCACGTTGGACTCCTCGGTAGCCAGCAGGCGCAGGCCCTCCAGGAGCAGCAGGCGCGCCGAGGGGCGCAGCATGTCGCAGTCCTCGATGAAAACCAGGACGCGACCTTGGCTCTGGGTCTGCAGCATGTCGACCAACTGGATGAAGCCGCGGCGCACCCGGTCCACCGGGTTGATGTCCCCACGGTTGATGCCGGTGCCCGAGGTGGCCGGCATGGTCTCGCCGAAGTGCATGCGGTTGAGGTGACCGACGATGTCGCGGGCCCGGTCCAGTGCCTGGGGGTTCTCGCAGTACTGGGCCATGGTGGCCACCAGCCCGCTGAGAATGTTGCCGTGCTTGAGGTACAGCCACGGGTTGTACCAGCACCAGGTGCCGGCGCTGGCGCGGGGGTCAAAGTTCAGCGTGGCGCGCTCCCGCTCCATCAATGAGGCAGCGCGAAGCAGGAAGGTGTTCTTGCCTGAGCCCGGGGCGCCGTGCACCGCGACCGTGCTTCCGGGCTTGAGCCGGGGCAGGGTGCGCAGGAAGCTTCGGGCCAGCCTGTCGTGGCCGAAGAAGTCCTGGTGGGTGGCAAGGGCCAAGCGGGGATCAACGTAGGAGCGTGTAGGCATCCCGCATTCTACGCATGCCCGGCCCAGCGGTCCCTTGCGTCCAAGCTTACAGGGGGGGCTCGGGGGGCTGAACGGGGAGCTTCGGCCAGAGAGCCTCAGCGCTCGACGTTGACCTGGCCGAACTCATTGACGGTCAAAGGCAAGATTCCGAAGGGGGTGTCTACGTCCATGGTGGCCTGCAGATCCACGTCCAGCTTCTCGCCTTGAAGGACCGAGTAAAGGGCGCTGGCGCCACCGAGAAAGTCGACGTGGATTGGGATCGCCAGGCGCGTCTGGCTGTCGCCTTCCACGGTACCCAGGTCTGCGATGTAGCCCGATCCCAGGTCGATTCCCGCCAGACTGAGCTGGTAGTCCAAGGCCGCCAGGCCCAGCTTGCTCCCGTGGGAGTTGTCCACGTCCAGCTTCAGGTTCAGGTCGGCGCCGGAGAGTCCGAGGCTCTGCACCTTGAGGCCGTTGAGGGAGATCTCAGGCCGACGGGGCGCTGGAAAATCGCCCGCCTCGGCGTAGGGCAGATCGATGGGGCCGGCCGGGGTGTCAAAGCCAAAGCTGCCCTGCAGGCCGAAGTCGATGTTGTCCTGGCCGCGCACCGCTTGGACCAGATCGTAGAGGTCCTGAAACTTGAAGGCCACGGGCAGGGCCAGCTCAGAGGAGCCGCTGGCGCCCAAGGTCAGCCCGTCCGGGTCGTCGCCGTTGAGCCACTCCACCTCTTGGAAGGCCAGCCCGTAGTCGAAGCGCGCCAGGTTCACGTCCACCGGATTGGGGTTGTTGACGTTGAAGACGAAGTCCGCCTCCACGCCGTCCCAAGTCACGTCGAGCACGTCGAGGTTCTCGAAGGTCACCGTGGGCAGGTAGGGGTCCAGCTCAAAGTCTTCCCAGCCCTCGCATGCGGTGAGCAGTGGGAGGAGGGAGAGGGCCATCAGTGCGCGGGGAAACTTCATCGGAACAGGTCCTGGGCAGGCAAGACCACACCTGAGAGCAGCTCCGCCGACGAGGTCGCCACGGTCTGATCCAGTAGATCTTGTTCAGGGGAAGGGGTCACGTCGGCGTAGACGATGGGCGTTGGAGAATCTTCAAGCAAGGTAGCCAGCAGGATCTCGGGTTCGGGGGCAACGCCCACAATCTTGAGCTTCTCTGGGTGCACGTGGGTGCGAAGCGCGGCGTTGACCTGCTCCAGGGTGAGGGCCTCCAGGGCAGGGCCCATCTCCAAGCGGTTCGGGTGGCCCATCGCGGCGGCGTCCACAGCGAAACCCAGGCTTCGACCGGGGTCACGTGCCAAGGTCTGAGTGCGCTTGACCAAGCTCTGTTGCATACGCTCAAAGTGCCCGGGCTCCAGGCCCTCTTCGACCACCTGCTCGGCCAAGTGCAAGGCGAGCTTCAGAGCAAAAGCGGCGTTCTCAGGTTGGATCGGCCGCAGCCACATCGAGAACTGGGGCTGCAGGCGGACGGTGCCCAGCTCCTGGGTGTCCGACCAGCCCACCTGGCGGTAGTGCTCAACATAGGCGTAGTCGCCGTAGTTCAGGCCGCGCTCGGTGCGCATGACCTGGAACATCGTGCCCCAACTCTGGCGGTGCTCTCCGAAGGCGCTCAGGCCCAGCAGCAGCGCCGGATAGTCAGGGTGGCTGCGGTCTACATCCATGGGGTGGCCCATGTGCCAGCCCACCGAGTCTCCGCTGCCTTGGATGAGCACCAGGCTTCGGCCATCGACCGGAGGACGGCTGCGTGGGGTTGGGTTGAGAGCTCGGCCCACGGGGAGGGCCAGCAGGCCAGTCTCCAGGGTGCCTTGGGCGCTCACGTCCCCGGCGATGCCCATGGTCACTGCTTCGCGAACGTAGGCCTTGGCGTAGAAGGCCTGGGCCTGCTCCAGGGTGAGGACCTCCAAGGCGCCGGTGCGGCCTTGCACGGCGTGGCCGTAGGGGTGCCCTTCGTTCAGCCAGTTGTCCAAGGCGGCATCGCCCATGCCCTGTCTCTTATACACATCTGACGCTGCCGACGAAGAGGATAGTGTAGA
>CAJXRZ010000169.1 GCA_913060515.1 uncultured Pseudomonadota bacterium
CCGGACCCCGGAAGGCCGGACCCCGGAAGGCCGGACCCCGGAAGGCCGGACCCCGCGGAGATCGAAACGCGTCTTCTGTTGAGGCGCCAAGCGTGGGGCTCCGGCCGCTACCCCTCGTCCTCGATGTGAGCCCAGATACCAAAGCCGGCGTTGGGGTGTCCGAAACTCGTCACGCTTTGCCATGGGTAGGGCGCAGAATCACTCCCACTGATGTAGGAGTGGTCACCGGCCTTTGGGGCCCCACAGATCCGGTTGCAGATGCGTTCGCCCTGCTCGTTGACTTCCTGCTCTACGAGCACGTAGAGATACTCGCCGGCCTTGAGTGTGAGCGGTGGCATGTCGACCACGACGACTTGGCTGTCCTGCTCTGGGTCCGCGACCAGATCGGTGACCACGGTCTCGAAGAGCATCGTGGGCGAATCCGACGGAGCGGCGCCACCGATGTACACGGCCACTCGGTGGTCGATGAGTGCACAGTCCGCCGCGGCGGCAACCTCACCGTCGCGTTCGTCCAGAATCTCGTAGCGTACGCTGTCGATCACCACATCTCGGTCGTTGGCGGACATACCTGTGGCCGACCACCAGCCCTTTTCCTCATCGTAGGGGGAGTAGAGCCCTCTCTGGTCACACTCCTCTGGCGCTAGCGACCCCAGGTAGCCGTCGTGCTCGTTGTCCAGCTCAACCGAGGTGTCGCCCTCACCGGTGTCGGCCGTGTCAGTGTCGGCCGTGTCTGTGTCGGCTTCTTCATCTTCATCCTCTTGCTGGGGCTCCACGGTTTCAGGAATACAGGCGAAGAGGGCGGCGCAGCTCAGCAGGGCGAGTAGAGTGCGGGGGTTCAAGGTTTTGCTCCGATCGGGTTGTTGGCCGCCGACCGATGACCTTCATCTGCGGCTTCGATCCGATTGAAGCACCGGTCCTCCCAGGATTCGATTGCAAGCGCTTGCAAGCGCTTGCAGTCAGGTTCTCATGGTCCAAGCTAAGTTTTCTGTTGTTGGATCAGCGTGCTGGATCCGTGGACTGAAATCCCCCAGGACACCACATCACGCCCACGAGCAGACGGGTTGCGCCGTTGTCTTGAAAGGTCTGGTTGGCGCGCATGTAGAAGCCCCAATCCACCAGGTCCGGCAGGGGCACCATGCCCAAGATGTCCAAGCTGAAGGGCCGGCCGCTGATGGGCAGGCCGTAGTAGCGAAACTGGAAGGCTGCCCCTTGGGCCACGTTTGTCCAGCCGACGTAGCTGTCCCCCGTGATGGAGTCGCCTCTGAGCAGTGCTGCTGCACCAAACTGAATTGTAGGGAGGCCGGGCATCTCGCCGAAGGTCAGCTCTCCGCCACCTGAGATCTCCCCTTGTTTCACGCCGAGGTGGGAGAAGTTCGCGCGCATGCCCAGACCCAAGGCGCTGCCGGACTCCATGGGGGACTGGGCTCGGAGGACCACGTCACCGCCCACCCCGACGGTGTCGAAGAAGGCGCCGTTGCCGATCTGACCGCCGCCGGCGATGGCCACGACGATGGGGAGGATGGGGTCAGCCATGGGGGGAGTATACTGGGCGGACGCACTCCCTTCACCGGGTCAAAGCTCTCCATGGAGGCTCTGGTGACTCTGAAGGTGTTTCTGCTGGCGGCAGGTGTCACGTCACCGCTGTACTCTTGTTCATCCGGTCTTCCTGGTTTCGCTTGATTGCTCTCTCCAGTCGAGAGTGAATCTCTTGGCGAGTCTATTCTGTGTCTCGTTGAGGGCATTGATCAGCTCTGCGGACAGACGGCCGTCCCCGTGGATGGAGGCGTAGACCGCGTCGAACACGTCGATGTCCTGGGGGTTGAGGTACTCGCTCTGGTAGTTCGAGGGGCTGCGTCCGCTGAGTTTGGGCTCCACGACCGCTAGGGCTGCCTCGACGTTGAGGGGTGTCTGGCCATCCTCTAAAAAGCTCAGGACCTTCTCGATGGTGCCACGGGGTTCGGCCAAGAGTCGGCCATGGGCGATCAACTGGAAGGGGTAGCGCCTGGTGGCGAGGTCCCGGATGAGCTCGTAGTTCTCGAACCACCACTCGATCTCAGGGGGGAAGGGGCTGCGCTTGGCGCGGGCCTTCTCAACAGCGTCTTGTCCGCCCGTTTTCTCCATGAATGCATCTTCAATTGAACACAGCCGCTCCAAGGAGGAGCAGTAGTCACGCCAGGGCCGGATGGAGGCGACAACGTGGTCCAAGTAGGCGTAGTCGCTTCGCACCAATCCGGGAATGAAGACCTTGACCAGGTGGCGCCGCGTTGCATGCGGGAACAAGAACTGGCCGGTCTCTGGGTGAGGGTTGGTCCTGTAGTAGATGCCCTCTCGAAGCCTGGACTCAAAGAAGCCCTGGCTGTTCGCCTCTTTGATGGACTGTCCCCAGTTGGCTGGAAAGGCGCTGCCAAAGCTCGTGAAGCCGGCCGCCATGAGGATCTGCATCCACATCGAGGTTCCACTTCGCTTCGTTCCGGTAACGAGAATCATTCCCTCTACTCCCCAGGGGCACGGGTGTGCCTTGCCTCAGTGTGCTTGTGTTGGCCGATAGCTGTGCTTTGACTGTGTGAGGCTTGGCAGAGCCCGCCTGGCTATTCCTAGTCAAGCCTGGCCATCAGCTGTCGAATTGCAGCTCAATCTCGGCGTCGGTGTCGACGCAGTTCAGCTCGGTACTGCGATTCGATAGGGTGCAATCAAAGTGGCCTAGGTCGTCCAAGTTGATCTCATAGAGACCCTTGCCCGCTCCTGGGGTGACTTGACCCTCATGGGCGTAGCTGTACTCCACTGCCTCGGTGTCGCCGTTTGCGTAGGTCATGGCGTAGGTGACTTCCATCTCCAGCTTGGCTTGCATACCGTCGGTGATCTCCAAGGTCCCAACGAAGGAGGTGTCGTAGACGGTTCCCAATCGGGTCTCGCTGTACTCCAGCTCTTGGACGGATCCCTCCACGATGGCCCCGGTGAGTGCCCAATCTGCCACAAGGGGGTCTGTGCAGGCGGTCGTGCCAGCCAAGGCAACGATGGCGACTGGAATTGCGTACTGTCTCTTCATTCCCTTCTCTCCGGTTGACGGTGGTGAGTCCCTTGGAGGGCGTCCCACCCACCATCTAAGCAAGCTTCGTGCCAAGGTTAGACCCCCATAAAATGGGGTAGGACGGGCCTTTGGGTCGTCGCGAGGCGACGCGCGGCGTCAGTCAGTGACGCGTGTTCTGAGCCTACTGATGGGCCAGGATTGACGCTTAGAACAGCGCATACACCAGCGGCGCCACCTGACTCAAACCCGTCGACACACCCAGAATCACGGCGCCCAGCAGCAGCACACCCAGCAGCGGCAACAGCACCCAGCGCTCCCGGTGTAGGAAGTGGCGAACCAGCTCGGAGAGGGTCTGAAAACGGCTCATGTCTGAATCCAGAGGTCATCTATCAGCATCGGGGTACCCGGGTGTGCCATCAGCCAGGCCAGGGCGTCGGTCTCCCGGGCCACAGCGGGGTCACCCGGGCCGTTGAGCGAGGTGTTCAGCAACACGCTCTGGCCGCTCTCCTTCTCAAAGGCGGCCAGCACCTCATGCAGGGCGTCTTTAGGCCCGACGGACTGAACTCGGGCGCTTCCATCCACATGGGTCGTGGCTGGACTCAGGTCATTGCGACTCTGCCGAAGGGTGGTCATGAAGGGCGTGCACAAGTCTGGCCGCCCTTCGAAGTGTTCAGAGAAGGAGGTGTTGGAGACGATGGGTGCAAAGGGCCGAAAGGGTGCCCGTGGCTTGACCTGGGTAGAGAGTCGCACCCCCAGTGCTTCGTCCGCAGCCGAGGCCAGGATGGCGCGGTTTCCCAGACCTCGTGGACCCCACTCGCAGCGTCCCTTGACCCAAGCCAGGGCCTGCCCTTGGGCCAGGTGCGCTGCCGCCCGCTGAACCGGGTCTTCCACCCGCTCCACCTTCATGCCCAGCTCTGTGGCCAAGTCCTGGGCTCGCCCGGCGTCACAACAGACACCCCAGGCGGCGTGGTGCATGGGTGCCCGGATGCCCAGCCCCGAGAGCACGGCCCCCAGGGCGCCACCGGCATCCCCCGCTGCGGGCTGCACGAAGACCTGCTCAAAGGGGCCGTGTGCTTGGATGTGGGCGATGGCCCGACAGTTCAGGGCGACCCCGCCGGCCACGCACAGATTCGGACTAGCGGTGCGCTCGTGGAGCGCCGTGGCCAGACCCAAGAGCACCTCGTTGGTGCGCTGCTGCAGGCTTGCGGCCACGTCTGCGCGCAGCTGAAAGTCGGGGTCCTGCAGGGACCAGCGCGCGTTGAAGGCCCGGGCCGGACCCAGCGCAGCCTCCATCGCGGGACCAAAGCCGCGCTCGGGGTCGGAAAGCCAGGCCAGGGGAGCGGGGTCGACTTCAAAGCTGCCGTCCTCGGACTGGGTGAGCCAGCGCTCGAAGACGTCCGAGAAGCGGGGCTGTCCGTGGGCGGCCAGTCCCATGACCTCGTGCTCGCCACGGTTCACCGCCAGGCCCATCCAGCCGGTCACCCCGGCCCAGAGCAGGCCCAGACTGTGGGGCAGCTCCAGCTGACCCAGGCAGGAGATCTGTGCTCCCTGTCCCTGCCACAGACCCGTGCTGTGGTGCTCACCGACCCCGTCCACTGTCAGGATGGCGGCCTGCTCAAAGGGGCTGCAGAGGAAGGCGCTGGCGGCATGGCTGCGGTGGTGCTCCCCCTTGTGGATGCGGCCGCGGGGGATGCCCAGGCCCTCGGCGATGCTGTCGAGCACCCACAGATCGCTGCCCAGCTGCTTGCGCATCGCTTGGGGGAAGGCCTTCAGCCCCTTTGGGAAGCTGCGCAGGGACCAGAGCAGCACCCGCTCTAGGTGGGCGTAGGGGTCCTCGTGAAAGAACACGGAGGCCACGTCCTGCGGGCTCAGTCCTTCTTGCGCCAGCAAGGCCAGCGCCGCCCCAATGGGCAAGCCGGGATCGTGCTTGATCCTGGAGATGCGCTCCTCCTGAAGTGCGCCGACCAGCACACCGTCGACCACCAGGGCCGCCGCCGCGTCGTGGTAGCCGCCGCTCATGCCCAGGGCAATCACTGTGGCCCGCGCTCGGGCGCGCTCTCCACCCACCCGCTGCGCACCGGGCGAACCCAGCGCAGCCAGAAGGCGAGGGGAAACAGGCTCAAATACAGCAGCCAGGCGCCCGCGTCGTGCAGTCCCTTGGCCGTGCTGGCGGTCAGTCGCCGGTAGCCCTGCCAGAGGCTCCAACGCCGTGCGTTTCTCAGCTCTGCAGCCGGGTTCTCGGCCACACTGTCTAGGGCGGTGCGCGTGTAGGAGGCGTGGCGTGTCTCGTCGTCGAGCAGTGCGCCAAAGATGGCCGCGCTGCGGGTGTCTCCGTTCTGCGTCAGGGTGTCCTGAATCACCAGGAAGCGCTGGATCGCTCTGGCCTCGCCTTGGTGAACGAATGCAAGGAATTTGGCAGGACCAAGCTGCCTCAGCAGACGGCCACCGTCCGCGTGGATCCAGCCATCTTCTCCCAACTCCCGAGCCCGATTGGCGAAGGCCCGTGCGTGGCGAGACTCGTCGTGGGCGTGTCGCAAGAACTGACTTGCAAGGGTGAGATCTTGGGTCTGGGATGCCGCCAGCAGCATGTCCAGCTGGCTGCCTCTCTCTGCCCGAGCGAATGCGCTCATGCGGGCAGCGACCCGAGCCGGACTGCGCAGGGAGAGGCGGCTGGCCGCCGCTGTCCAGAGGTCCATTACTGGCAAAGCTGAGCCCCTTGCCAGGGAAGGCACTCCCCGCGTCCACAGGGGTGCTCGGCATCGCACAGATCCAAGCAGATGCCGGTGGTGGCGGAGGGCATTTGGCCCGTGGGACAGGTCCCTGTTTCGCCAGCACAGCCTTGGGTCTCGCAGGCCGCCTGCCCGGCGTCGAAGGCGTCCACCCTGTCTCGGTAGACGCGGCCGTCGTTCGAGGTGGGGCCCGAGAGGGTGCCTTTGCTCCGTGGCCGTTTGTCCACGAAGGCAAAGCTGGGGGTCTCGCCTTGCCAGCGTACTTCCAGGCGTTCGGTGCGGTTGCTCCAGTGAAAGTCCACGTCGGCGTCTCGGCCGGCGCTCAATGGGAGAAGCAGGCTGATCTGCTCGCCTGGAATGGCCAAGGCCAGGGTGTTCAAGGGCGCCTTGAGCAGTGAGAGGCTCTGGGGCGTCCAGGTGTCCTCAGCAGCCGAGAGGTAGCTGGTGTAGGCCTTCTGGGTTCGCAAGCGCGCCGCGCCTAGAGAGGCGCCACTGGATGGGGGGGGCACAAAGCAGCGAATCGAGAGCCACTCGCGCACCTGGTGGGTCACGCAGAGGTTGCGGGAGGAGCCCGAGACGGAGTTCTCAGGCAGGCGGCGGACCTCGCCCCAAGTGGGAGGGCGGCTGTGGCCTTCGGGCAGTCCGGGGG
>CAJXRZ010000170.1 GCA_913060515.1 uncultured Pseudomonadota bacterium
TCTTCGTCGGCAGCGTCAGATGTGTATAAGAGACAGGCCCACCCAGCCCCGGACCGCAGCTACGCCTCCCAACCTGCCGCAGCGACGCCGCTCCCCCCGCCGCCCATCCGGCCCTGGACCGCAACCGCCGCCCAATCGTGGTTCGCCCACGGCAGACCTACTCCTCTCCGTCCGTCCCACCGGGCAGAAGCAGCGCCAACAACTCAGGGTGCCCAGGGAACTTCACCAGGGCCTTCTCCAGGCGAAGCTGGGCTCGGGCATCCAGCCCCGTCTCCCGAAGTCGCTCGACCGCGATGGCCTCGGCTGCGGCGGTGGTCGGCTTCTCTCCATGCTCCCTAGCGAGCCGGCGATACTGGTCCCGGTGCTTGCCGGTACGCTCCAGCTCCTCCAGAGCCTGGTCGGCCAAGCGACGCATCCCACGCTTGTGAGCCTCCTCGACGACCACGACCAGTCCGAAGGGGTGACCGCGCACCAACTCTAGGACTTCAGCCTCGCCGTCCAAACGGATCTGGCCGCCTTGGGAGCTGAGCGCCTGGAGCTTCTTGCGGGCCTTTTTCGTGCGGCTGTTCCGGTAGAAGAAGGGTCCCAGCAGCGCCAGAATGCACAAGAGGAAGACGGTGCCCCCCCAGGAGGGGAGCTGCACGCCAATGAGCTGAAACAAGGTGTCCAGCATCCCCGTGACATAGCGCACCTCTCAAGCGTCCCGGCGCAGCCGCTGGGCGATGAGGAAGGCAATCTCCATGCTCTGGGCATAGTTCAGTCGCGGATCACAGAAGGTCTCGTAGCTCTCGGCCAACTGCTCGTCCGCGAGGCCCTGGGGCCCGCCAACGCACTCGGTGACGTCGTCACCGGTCATCTCAAAGTGCACGCCACCCAAGACACTCCCGGCAGCGCGGTGGCCATCCATGACCGCAGAGAGCTCCCCAAGAATATTGGAGACATCGCGCGTCTTGAGCCCTTGCTTGGTGCTCCGGGTGTTCCCGTGCATCGGGTCGCAGGACCAGGTGACGTGGGCACCACACTCTTGTACGGCTTGGATGTGGCCAGGCAGCAGCTCCTGGACCCGGCCAGCGCCATAGCGTGTGATCAGGGTCAGGCGTCCGGGCTCGTTGTCGGGATTCAAGGTCTCGCAGACGCGCTTGAGCTCGTCCGGCGCCATGGTGGGACCGCACTTGACCCCGATGGGATTGCGGATGCCGCGGAAGTACTCGACGTGCGCCTGGTCCAGCTTGCGGGTGCGGTCACCGATCCAGAGGAAGTGCGCCCCAAGGTTGTAGGCGCCCGTTGGGGTCTGCACCGTCATGGCCTCCTCGTAGGGGAGGAGCAGTCCTTCGTGGGAGGTGAAGAAGTCCACCCTGGACAGGGAACCCTCCGAGTCGGCGCCCACAGCCTCCATGAAGTCCACCGCCTCCAGAATGCGGGAGACCATGTCCTGGTACTCGGCGCGGTGGGAGGGCTCACGTACAAAACCCAGGTCCCAGTGCTGCGGGTGCCGCAGGTCGGCAAAGCCGCCACCGAGCAGGGCGCGCACGTAGTTCAGGGTCGTTGCCGCGTGGAAGTAGGCCTGCACCAAGCGCTGCGGGTTGGGCTGGCGGTCCGAGGGGTCGTGGCTGTTGATATGGTCGCCCCGGTAGGTGGGAACCTCCACACCGTCCAGGATCTCCGTGGGCTTGGAGCGTGGCTTGGCGAACTGGCCAGCCATGCGCGCGACCCGGATGACCGGAATGCGCGCGCCCCAGGTCAGCACCACGCTCATCTGGAGCAAGATCTTGAGCTTGTCCTGGATGGCTTGAGCGTTCAGATCGACGAAGCGCTCGGCGCAGTCCCCGCCCTGAAGCACGAAAGCCTCCCCGCGGCTGGCGCGGGCAAGCTGCTGACGGAGACGGTCCACCTCTCCGGTATGAACCAGAGGTGGAAGCGCCTGAAGCCGCTCGGTGGCGGCTTGCACAGCATTGGGGTCGGAGTAGTCGGGCTGCTGAGAGATCGGCAGCCCGCGCCAGCTTGAAGGAGTCCAGGATCGCATTGGACCCCCGGGCTAACCGACTTGGCCTGCCCCGGCTGGGGATTCAGCCCCTACTGGGCTCCGCCGCCACCCTCTGGGGGGGGACCAGGGGGGCCCACATCGCCACCTGCGGGTGGTTCACCGGGAGGGCCCATCTCGCCACCATCAGGCGGGGCGCCAGGCGCTCCCTGCTCGCCACCCTGACCGCCACCCTCGGGAGGAGTCGGCGCGCCACCTTCGGGAGGAGGGCCCATCTCGCCACCTTCGGTCTGGGCCTCTGGGGCCTCGACAGGGGCAGGAGGCGTTGCGGGTCCTTCGGGCGCTTGATCACCCGAGAGCGGAGGCGCGACTTGGGCACAGTCCAGACTGACCGTCAGATCCCCACTCAAGTCCACTGGCTGGCCGCTGTTGGCGAAGAAGATTCCAGCGTCCGAGGGGGTGTTGTTCTCGTCGGTGTCGTCAAAGGCCAAGACCATGCCGATGGTGCCCTTTGGGGCCTTGAGGGAGAAGTCCCCGGCCTCCTTGAGGGTCAAACCAGCGACCGGCTGGGGCGGCTCGTTGTTGATCTCCCCGGCCTTGCCCTTGGGGGGCGGCGGAAAGACATGGACCACGAATGGCCCCTGGCTGGTCGCACAGGCCAAGGTGCCGCTGATCGTGATGGCATCGGCCTGACCAGCGAGCTCGTCCTGGGTGTTGACCACCTCGTTGTTGTAGGCAGGTGGTCCACCGCTGCCGCCACCTACGCCTGGACCGGCCTCGGGCGCGGGGCCTTGGCCCGCACCTTCTCCAGGCAGACCCGGTTGTCCAGCGCCGGCACCCATGGGGGTACCGGGCTGCTGTGCTCCAGCCTCCGAGGGGGGCTCGGGACAGGCCAGCATCAACGTGAGTGCAAACAGCATCGAAATCCTCCTGCCCGGGTCCACAGAGCCTGGGCGCGCAGGAGAATAGCGCGTTTCTATTGAAGCTGGCCTGGTACTCGCCCTAGGCCAGGGTGATGTCCTGGTCCAGGTACACGTCCTGGATGGCGTTGAGCAGCTCAATGCCTTCGGCACGGGTCTTCTGAAAGGCCTTGCGACCGCTGATCAGACCCACGCCGCCAGCGCGCTTGTTGATGACCGCGGTGCGAACAGCTTGGGACAAGTCGTTGGTGCCCGAGCCGCCGCCGCTGTTGATCAGGCCAACGCGGCCCATGAAGCAGTTGGCCACTTGGTAGCGCACCAAGTCGATGGGGTGATCGGAGCTCAGCTCGGTGTAGATGCGCTCATCGAACTTGCCATAGGCCGAGTCGCCCATGTTCAGAGCCCGGTAGCCGCCGTTGTTGGTCGCCATCTTCTGCTTGACGATGTCGGCGTGCAGGGTGGCGGCCAGGTGGTTGGCTTGCCCCGTCAGATCGGCACTGCTGTGGTAGTCCACGCCGTCGTTTTTGAAGGCCGGGTTGCGCAAGTAGGCCCAGAGAACCGTTGCCATGCCGAGCTCATGTGCGTGGGCAAAGGCCTGTGCGACCTCGACAATCTGACGGTTGGAGTCGGCGGAGCCAAAGTAGATGGTGGCGCCGACAGCGGTGCAGCCCATCTCGTAGGCCTGCTCGATCTGCGCGAAGAGGATCTGCTCGAAGGTGTTGGGCACCGTGAGCAGCTCGTTGTGGTTGATCTTGAGCATCAAGGGGATCTTGTGGGCCCACTTGCGCGCGACCATGCCAAGAACACCCAAGGTGCTGGCCACGGCGTTGCAGCCACCTTCGTGGGCGAGCTCAATGATGTTCTGGGGGTCGAAGTAGTCGGGGTTCGGCGCGAAGCTTGCGCCGGCGCTGTGCTCGATGCCCTGGTCGACGGGCAAGATGCTGACGTAGCCCGTGTTTGCCAAGCGTCCGTTGCCGTAGAGAGCCTGGATGCTGCGCAGGGTGCGTACGTTGCGGTCGGACTGCATCCAGACACGGTTGATCAAGTCTGGACCGGTCTGGGTCAGACGGGCTGCAGGAATGGTCGTGCAGCTGTGGTTGAGCAAGCTGTCGGCTTCGGCGCCGAGGAGCTGAGCGGTGCGGTCGTTGGCCACGGGCCCTCCAAAAGGTTGTCGGCAGCCTAACCGACACCCGCAGAGGTGCTCCATGCCAACTGGGAAACGTCCACCTTCAACGCAGGCTCACACGCGCGAATCGGCGCCAAAACGAAGAAGGCCCCCAGGGACCAGAGTCCGAGGGGGCCATTCAGCACCGGAGCGCTGCGTTCACAACACCAGGCTTAGAGGAAGCTGGCGATGGTCTCGTCGTTCAAGCGACCTGGGTGGCCGCGCCAGACGATCTTGCCGTCCTTGACGACTGCAGCAGCGGGAATGCCCGAGACGGCGAAGGCACTGGCGGTCTCGCCGTTCTCCTTGGCCATGGTGTAGTTCACCTCTTGCTCCTTGATGAACTCGGTGACGCTCTCCTCGGTCGCGGACTTGGTGATGCGGGTCAGGCCGACCACGTCCATCTTGCCCTCGTACTTGGTGGCGACTTCCTTCATGTTGGGAACTTCGCGGCGGCAGTGGGGGCACCAGACTTCCCAGAACACGACCAGGGTGGTTCCGGAGGCAAAGTCGATGTCGCTCTCGGCGCCGACGTACATGGCCTCGATACCGGGGTTCTTGACATCGGTGCCGATCACGTCCAGCTCACGCTTGTAGCGGATGGCCTTGGAAGCGGTCTGGGTGCTGCCGTAGTCCTTGAAGAGTGCGTCGAGCTCTGCCTTGGCAGTGGTCATGTCGCCCTTGCCCATGGCGTCGTTGAAGCGTCCGAAGACCTCCTGAGCCTTGGCCTCGTCGGCAGCGTTGACAGCAGGTGCAGCACCACGGCCGGAAGCAGGAGCGCTCTCCACCTTGGCGACGCGTGCTTCGAGGGCGGTCACGCGGGCAGCGAGCTCGTCGTGGTCAGCCTTGGGGGCGCAGGCGGCCAAGCTGGCGAGGGCCAGGGCCGAGAAGATCATGTTCCGCATGGGTCTCTCCGTTGTCAGGGCGTGAGGGCCGCTGATTGAGGGGTAGAAGTAAAAGGGGCTTGGCAACTGCCGGAAGGGCAATGCCGGTACACAGCCAGAAGGAAACGCGACGTAGCACAGCGTCCCCATTTTGGCCACGGGGACGGTGACCTCGGGGGCATACTACAAGTGTAGAGACGGAGGCGCTACACCTGTCGTAGATTTCCTCAAAAAAAGCCGGGAGCGGGACTCACGGACAGACAGGATCTGCCTCGAACTCGAATTCCGCAGCACCTTGGTTCAGCTCGTATTGAAGCAGCACCACCGGGTTGGCGCCGTCAGAAGCGGTCACGCTCTGGTAGAGGGGAGCATCGATCGCGCTGCCCACACTCTGCCTTGGGCCTGTGCTGCAGTCCGCAGCGACCGTGATTGTACTGGGCTCCCCATCCGAGGTCACCCCCAGCGCGAGCACGCCCTGCGCCTGCGGCACCAATGCGAAGGGCGCGACCAGCTCAGGCAGGTCCGCGAGGCAGCCGCTCCCGACGTGGGCCACCTGGGCCTGGGAGAGGTCGACACCACTTACGCGGGCAAAGAGCTCGCCCTCCTCGTCCTGGACCAGCGCCCAGAGGAGATCGACCTCCAGCGTTCCTTCGGGCTGAAGGCTTGCGCCATCCCAGGACTCAACCACAAAGCCCAATCCCTCGGCCCGAGCCCAAGAAGGCCCCGGTCCAACCACAAGCCAGTTGCGCTGCGGCAGTCCCGGAACCAACTCATAGGGGGCCTCCCAGCCGCCGGCATAGCTGTGCAGGAACAGCCCGCCGGGGTCCCCAACGCGCAGCACGTGCAGCGCCTCGGCATCGCCCCAGAGCGCTGCATCATAGGTGTCGCCGGACTGAGGAATCTCCGCCCCTCCGCCATCTGCGGGGTCGTGAACCCAGACTTGCTTCTGCGGGGTGATCTCTAGGAACACCGCCCGCCCGTCTACGACCCGCAGATCTTGGGAGGCCCCCACTTGGGTGGCGCTCTCTACGCCGTCCTTTGAGATGGCCCCCTCCCCTTGGGTCCAAAGAACGCCGTCGGCGTCTTGGGCGATGCGTCGGGCGCTGCCAGGGGCGTCCACGAAGGTGGCGGAGCTGCCGTCCCAGGTCAGCGCCATGCCGCCAGTCGAGGGGGCCTCGCATGGGGAACAGGCTGCAAGAATGGTCCACAAAATCAGCATCGAAGCTCCGGAATGGCTGCACCCAAGCGGGACAGTTGCTCTTGGTCCAAGTCACAATCGCGCAGGGTCAGGCGCAGCAGGCCCTCGGTGCGGGACAGAGCGCGCACCCCTTCGGGCCCCAGGGTGTTGCCGGAGAGATCCAGCTCCAGGAGCTGCGGCAGGTTGCTCAAGGCCACGACGCCGGCCGGGCCGATGCCGCAGCTGGCGACCCTGTC
>CAJXRZ010000171.1 GCA_913060515.1 uncultured Pseudomonadota bacterium
TCCAAGAGGGGATCACACGTTCAAGCCGCGGGATCAACGACTTTGTGCGGCTCAGTATTGTCCATAAGTGAATAGCAATACTCTGGCTTTGGTCGACCTTCGTCGATCGCACGCGCACATTCAGCGAAGATACCACCACCAATAGCTTCATCGATAGGACCAAATGTGTCCGCCCCCTTCGGCCTGTCGCTCGGATCATCAGGCTCATCAGGCTCATCGGGGTCATCAGGGTCCGGTTCAGGGGGCGTCCAATACGGATCATCCGGGGAAGTGAAACACTCCGGAAAACTATATGGGTCACACTCGGCAAAATCGTTGGGATCGTACCAGAAAGTCCCATAACTGTACGAGACAGAGGCGCCTCCCCTACTTGGGTGTGCTCGGCCTCGTGCCGCTTGCAGGTTCGCACCCGCATCATCAATCTGCACCAACGCATCCATCTCTAACTCCTAAACCCGACAGACAACAGCACCTCACCCCGCTCCAGGGCCGTACCGCTGCTGTTCTTCACAAACACGCCCCAGCGTACAAAGTAGGCGCCGTCTACGTTTGCGCTCACCACCAGCATGCCGGTAGAAGACTTGCCGTTGGCCGCAGCAAAGCTGCCCTTGCCAAGGGCGGTGTTTGGGGTATCGGTGTCCACGTCAGCGGTCTGAAGCGCGACCTGCACCTGAAAGTTGTCGGTCTTGTCTCTGAGCTGAAGCAGTGCCTTCATCTCCTTGACATTGATCGCGGGAATCCAGCCAGTCATTGGAATGAACTGGCCGGTGGTCGTTCCGCTGGTCAGGACGCGGCGGGCGGTAGGCATCATCGAAGAACACATCTCTTCTCCTTTCTCACCACGCGGGGTTGTGCTTGTGCGCGGTGGAGGTGGAGGTGGAGGACGTAGATCTACCTTCGCCCTCCACATTACACGCCATTACAGTACGGCTGACTCTCTTTTAGAACCAAGCGAGTCCACTTCAAAGTCAGCTCTGATCCGGCCGCCAAAAGAACTGTGTCACCGCCCCGGACTCAAAGCGCAATCCGTCATCCTGTGGATCTGCAGCAGCGTGGTAGCGCAGCAGCTCAAAGCCCCCGCACTCGCCGTGGGTCCAGTCTCCGTCGGCGAGCAGGTTCAGGAAGCCCCCAGCAATCACCAGCTCCCCGGTGTCGGGTCCCTCGCACTCGATCTCGGCGGTGGCGATGCCGCCATGAGAGCCCACACAGTCGGTCATGTGCAGCCGCACCCGAGCATCTGCGACGGGGTTGCTCCAGCGCAGAGAGGCGTCCTCGTCCCTTGCCCGCTTGCTGAGCACCTTGTTCCAGTCCCCATCTGGCAAGGCCGCCACAACGGCGGGCACCTTGAGCTCCAGCTCCCCCACCGTCAGCGCACTCTCCCCGTATGAGGAGGCGCTCCCGCCAGCGTAGTAGGAGAGCAAGTCATCAGGGGCCACGTCCAGCTCGCCGTCAGGCCAGGCCCAGCCCAAGGTCCCCACATCCAAGCGCGTTGGGTAGCTCTCGCAGCTCTCCTCCACACAGACATCGCTGCCACTGCATCCCGGCTCACAGAAGCTGGGCGCATAGCCGACCAGACGGCAGCTTCCCTCGCGCTGCGTCTCGGTCTGCAGAACCAGCGGAGGCGCGTCGGCGAAACTTCCAGAGAGAGCCACCTCTTCGTAGTCGAACCACCACTTGGCCAGCATCAGACTGTGGGGTGTAGAGAAGTCGGGCTCCTCTCCAAGAGAGACGCTGTAGTTCGCGCTTCCCCCAGGCACAGGGGTGGGCAGCGGGCCGTCTTTGCAGCCCGAGAGCACAGCGAGGAGAGGGATCAGGGACATTGAGAGGGCTCCTGTCGACAAGGTGCCGCGGGAGGGACGGGGGCGCAAGGCTGGGGGTGCACCTCTGAGCCTGAGACGACTCTTAGACAAGCTTCATGGCCGGAGATGCCCCATCCCTTGCGGCCGTCGTCGGGCAGCTTGTCCCCTAGGGAAGAGGCCTGAGTCAGCCTCCCACGCCGATCTGCACCCGCGCCGACACCCCGTAGTGGTCGGACAGCTCCACCGTGCCGGCGCCGTCGACCGCTTCGGGGGTCATGTACTCTTGCTGGCTCTCCAGCACCCGCAGCTGAGCGGCCCCGTCACGCCACATCAGGAAGTCCAGCCGGGCTGGGTACTCCTGTCCTGCGTAATTCTCGAAATAGAGGCCGTTGCAGTCGATCGCGGAGAAGACATTCTCCGGGATCTCATCGCAGGCGCCCGCGAGCGGTGTCTCGAAGTAGGCCTCGCTCCAGGCGGGCACGGCGTCCATTGCCACCACGTCCTGGGCCTCGCTGAAGGCCCCGGGCAAATCCCGCAGGCCGCCATAGTGCTGCAACAAGGGCCACGCGGTGGCGTTCCGCCACCAGCCGGTCACGGGGTCTCCATCGATCTGGCCGAAGGTGTCCTGGGGATAGTAGGGTCCTGCGTTCAGGTCGCCGCCCAACAGCACCAGCGTATCTGCAGGGGCCTCGCTCGCGGCCAGCCCCACCTGGCGTAGCTGCAGGTTGCGGACCTCCCAATAGTCGACGAAGGCCTGGGGGTGGGTGTTCAACAGGCGTATGGGCTCGCCCGTCGGCTCCAGGGTGAAGCCCCACTCCAGGTACCCGCGCCTGATGTTCGGTCCGGGTCTGTGCTCGATGGATCGCTGGTCGTCAAACTGCACCTCGACCTGCAGCTCCTCTCCGCCGACCAGGGACTCTTTCACCAAAATCATCAGGCCGTGCTCGACGTGCGCTTTCTCGGTGCCGGCGTACCACAGATAGCCGTTCTGTTCGGCAGCCTGGGCGAAGAGCAGAACATGCTCCCACTCCCAGATCTCCTGAAGCAGGAGGATGTCCCAGTCATCGGTGATCACCCGCTCGGGGAGCACCTGAGCGCGCTCCGCCACGTGCGGCACCGCCACTCGACCGCCAGCAAAGTAGGTCCGGTCCAGCAACCCCACGTTGTAGGTCAGCACGCGCAGCTCAAGGGTGTCCCCCACAAGGTCGGGGAGCGCCGCGTTCTCCGCCGCTTGAGCCACGAACAGGGCGCTGGGATCCGGTGCCTGGTCGAACTCGAGGCGTTTGTCGTCCACCAGGTCGCCGGCGGTGACCCCTGCAGCGTCGGGCAGAGCGTCGGCCAGGTGAACCAGCAATGCGCTCTCGGAGACCAACTGGTCGTCGAGCGGATGATCCCCCAAAGGGACGGCGAGCCCGCAGGCGGGCAGGGCGAGAAACAGGAGGTGCAGGTGCGTCATAGACTGAGAGTATCTCGATGGAAGGGGGGCGCGCCTCACTGCTCTCACTGGGGAGTCACTCCGTCCCCTCGGCGTAGATCGGGCGCCGCCGGGCCCAGCTGAGGGGCCCTGTCTGTCGCCCCCGGCGACAGACAGGGCCCCCCTCTCGAAGGGGGCGCCAGACAGAGTCTCCGGGATGATGTCACCCCATCCCCACCCAAATCTCCCGGCCCGCTGGCATGCCCCGAACCCGGTTCACCTGCACCTTGAGCCCCCGTGCTCCACGCCCACGGAGCTGCAGCCGGAGGGCAGCTGGCAAGGCCCGCTCACTGCGCTCAGTCAGAATCAGAACCGAGCAGCCTCCCCTCTCTGCTGCCCGCTGAATTCGCGGTCCTCCACGGCCCAGACGCGGGCCATCCATGAGCACCACCAGCGGCACCGCACCGCTTGCGGCGAGCTGCTCTGCAGCCCAAGCGGCACGCTCCGGTCCAGGCTGGACCACCAACACATGCTCCAAGCTGAGCTTCCGCCACCCTGGCGGGTAGGCCAAACCAAAGGCGTCTACCACCGCCACTGGCCGTCCCAAGCGGGTCAGGCGCTGCAAGGTAGGCAGAATGAGGGAAAGGCGGCCACTTCCGGTGCGGCCCACAACTTCACTCACGCCTGGACTGGGCCATCCACGCACAGCCCGGTCCAGATCTTCCAAACCCGAGGACAGCACAGGCTGCTTGGGCGCCGTGCTGGGCCGCCCCTCCAAGCGGGCGATGGCTGAGCGCAGCTCCTGGAGGGTGGCGGGGTAACTGGACATATGTTCAGTGTACCATTTCAAAGAGCGGCCGACCAGTTAGAGTGTCGGCCATGAGCGAGCAAGCCTTAGAACAGAAGCCCCAAGGGGACACGCCCAAACGCCCCTCCGTCGGCACACAGGTGCTGGCCGTGCTGCTAATGCTCAGCATGGTGGTGCTCACCTTCACCACCACCCGCAAAGACAAGGCCTGGAAGGCCTGGATTAAAAAAGTCGGGCTGGAGCAGGTGGAGCCAGAGGAGAGCAAGAATAGATAGTCCTTAAAGGGCGCTATGATTCGGCATGCTCATCGCTCCCATTCCAGCCGACGAAGACAAGCGCCTTGACGTCCTGCGCAGCTATGCACTGCTGGACTCAAACGGAGACGAGGCCCTGACCGCTTTGGTGCGGGTGGCGAGCCAAGTCTGTGGAACCCCCATCGCTCTCGTCAGTTTGGTGGACGAACATCGCCAGTGGTTTTTGGCCAACGAAGGCTTGGGCGCCACCGAAACCCACCGCGATGTGGCCTTCTGCAGCCACGCCATCCTGGACCAGACCTTGATGGAAGTGAACGACACGGCCAAAGACACCCGTTTCGCAGACAACCCTCTGGTGACCGATGACCCAAAGATTCAGTTCTATGCAGGACAGCCGCTGATCAACAGCGAGGGCCTAGCCTTGGGCACTCTCTGCGTCATTGACCGCGTCCCCAGGACCCTCACACCTGCCCAGAGAGCCACCCTCAAGGAGCTCTCTCGTGCGGTCATACGTCTGATGGACCTCAGACGCGCAGGCCTAAACCACGCCAACTCCGTCACCCAGCAGCGGCGTCAACAGGACATCGAGACCACCCGAGTCTTGGCAACAGGCATCGGCCATCAGCTGAACAACCCACTGATGGTGGTTCAGGGCAGCCTCAGCTTGGCCATAGAGGAGCTCGACCAACCCCACAAGGGCATGTCCCTGCGGGAGAACCTACAGCTCGCTGAAGACGGAATGGACCAGCTCCGCTCGGTCGTCAAGAGCATCCAGAAGCTGGGCCGAGCACCACTTCCCGGCGAAGCGGATGTAGGCCAAGCCTTCGCAGGGGCCCAGGAGAGGCTCCAGGCCCTGACAGGCCGCTGCACCATTGAGCAGGACCTTCCGAGTCTTCCCAAGGTCGCCATGAGCTTGGCTGACTTGGTCGATGTCTTGGTGGTGCTGATCGAGAATGCCATCGATGCCCTGCCTCCAGAAGGAGCCCGCAAAGTGAGCCTCTACGCCAAGCTCAGCTCAGCGGGCCTGGTGGAGTTCTACGTGCAAGACACCGGACACGGAATCCCGGAAGCCCTGCAGGGCCGGGTCTTTCACCCCTTGTTCACCACCCACGCCGAGGCCAAGTTGGGCCTTGGTCTGAGCACGGCCCGATGCCGGGTCTATATGAGCGGAGGCGATTTGGACATCTACGCCACCTCTAAGCAAGGCACAACGATGCGGGTTTCCCTGCCGACAGCCGACTGAAGCGGTCACTGGCCTAGAGCCCCACCCGCCAAGACCGTCAGCGAAAGTCTCGGCTCTTCGACTTGATGGCCCCCAGCGGGAGCGCCTCAAAGCGCTCCGCCAAGATGGACGCCGCGTCCGATTCCCGCTGAAGCCGCCCCTGCACCATGATGAGGGCCTGACCTCGTACCAGGGCGCGCTGCTTCTCAAAGAGCTTCGGCCACACCACCAGGTTGGCCATTCCGGTCTCGTCCTCCAAGGTCATAAAGGTCACCCCCTTGGCCGTCCCAGGCCGCTGACGGTTGACCACGATACCGGCGATGCGCACCCGGTCCCCGGCGTCAAAGTCGGCCAAGTCCACAATGCGCGTGACCCGCTTCTTGTCCAGCCACGCACGCGCCAGCCCCAGCGGGTGCCGCTCCAGGGAGAAGCCCAGGGCCAGGTAGTCCTGCTGAACCTCCTCGTAGGGCTGAGCTGTCGGCAGAGTGGTCGCCCCGTCCCCGAGCTGCACACCCGCAAAGAGCGGGGTGTCACTGGACCAGAGGCCCTCCACTTCCCAGCAAGCCTGCCGCCTGGAGATGCCCAAACCTGTCTCTTATACACATCTCCGAGCCCACGAGACAGGCAGAAATCTC
>CAJXRZ010000172.1 GCA_913060515.1 uncultured Pseudomonadota bacterium
ATTTCTGCCTGTCTCGTGGGCTCGGAGATGTGTATAAGAGACAGGCCTTGTGCAGCTCCTGGGTCAGCAGCACAAAGCCGCTGGTCTGAAACGCGCGGACCACAAAGCCAGGCACGCTGCCGCTGGGCTCGTAGTGCAGCTCGTAGATCACCTTGGCGCCGCTGCCCTCTGGGCTCAGCTCCCACTTTCCGTTGTCCTTGCCAGGCACGACGTTGCCGTCCTTGGGCGTGGGCTGCGCAGCGGTCATCTTCCAGGCGTGGGTGATGGTCTCGCCTACGACTGCGCGGGTGTAGAGCAGGTTGGCCTCGCGGTCGGAGATGCCGCTGGCGACGTGCCGCTGGTAGACCACCGAGCCCTTGCTGTCCGTGGAGACGACGGTGGCCTCGGCGATGGAGCTGTGCACCTTGTCGTGCCCGCCCAGGTCCGTCAGGATCGCATCCAAGGTGGCCGGGGTCACATCATCCCAGACACACTCCGCCCGAAGCGTGGGGTAGCCGCTCTCGGTCTTCGGGGAGCGGTAGTAGTCGCAGCCGCTCTGGGAATCGAACTTCTCCCAGCCAGCGGGAGCAGCGAGGGCCATGGTGATGGCGGCGAGCAGCAAGGACATCAAGAACTCCGGAGTCTGGTCCCCAAGGGGAACTCGAAACTACCACCCCCCACCGCCAAGACGCATTCCCCGCGGCGTGGTTGACTATGTCCGCGAGAGAAGGAGGCTTGGATGGCGGACCGCAGCGCAGTCGTGATCGGAGGCGGCATCACCGGCACCCTGACGGGGTGTGCGCTGCTTCGCGCAGGCTGGAAAGTGACCCTGATTGAGGCCCAGCACATCGGCGCCGGGTCCAGCTCCCGCACCGCAGCGGGCATTCGCCAGCAGTTCTCCACCCGCGAGAGCGTCCTTGGGATGCGGTATTCAGTGGATTTTTACAAGCGCTGGCACCAGACCATGGGCCAAGAGGGCCAGCCCATCGAGCAGAACGGCTACCTCTTCCTGGTTCAAGGCCAGCAAGCCTGGGATGCTGCCCTCAAGCGCGTCCAGGATCAGCAAGCATGGGGACTCTCAGAGGTCCAAGCCCTCACCCCCGATCAGACCCTAGAGCGCTTCCCCTACGTCGACCCCGATGAGATCACCGGTGCGACTTGGTGTCCAAGCGACGGATTTCTACGTCCTGACGTGGTCTACAACGAAGGCGCAGCCACCTTCAGAGCCCTGGGCGGCACCCTCCTGCAGGGCAGCCCCTTGATCCAGGCCGAGCGGGTCGGTGGGCGCCTGACCAGCATCACCACGGGCAAAGGCGCGGTCCTGAACGCCGACGTGTTCTTGGACTGCACCAACGCCTGGAGCCGCCGCGTGGGCGACATTCTGGGCGCCGCACACCTGCCGGTACAAGCCCTCAAGCGCTACCTCTGGTTCATCGAGCGCGGTGAATCCATGAGCCCAGCCGAGCTGCTCAAGATGCCCCTGATCATCTCCCCGCAAGGCGCCTACTGCCGCCCAGAGAACGCCGGGTCCTTGATGACCGGCTGGAAGCACGCCGCCCCCGACGTGAGCGCGGACTTTGAGTACGAGGACCAAGACACCGTCGAGCCCGCGTACTTTCACAAGAACGACGCCGACTCACGTCCCTTCGAGACCTGGATGGCCCTGGCCCAAGCCCTGCCTCCTGTGGGGGAGTTCGCTGGAATCTCCGCGACCACCGCCGGCTTTTACGGGACCACGCCGGACCACAATCCCTTCTTGGACTTTGACCCAAACACCGAGAATCTGATCCGAATGGTGGGCTTCTCTGGCCACGGCGCCATGTTCGGCCCCTTCTCCGCTCAAGTGGGTGCGGCTCTGGCGGAAGCGGGGGGATCCATCGACCATGTCAGCGTCTTGGGCGAAGAAGCCGAGCTGGCCCCTTTCAAGATTGGACGAGACTTTGGCGCCGCCGAGGCCATGGTCATCTGAACCCCGACGCACACTGCGTTAAGTGCCCGTCCCGATGTTTCCTTTGTTGGAGGACCGATGTCCGAGCTGACCGCTGACGATCTGCGCCTGGCCTATGAAATCGGAGTTCGATCCCGCTCTACCGAAGAGCACATCGTACGACTGGCCAGCCGCGGCGAGGTCAAGTTCGCCATCTGGGGCCCCGGCGAGGAAGTGCACGGCACCGCCACCGCCCTGGCCATCTCGAAGGTTGCCAAGCTCGATCAGTTCGGCGTGGTCCCCCACTACCGCTCCGGCGCCTTGGTCAGCATGTGGCTCACGCTGCACGGCAACACCGACTTCACCCGGAACATGCTGCGCCAGCAGTTCTCCAAGGACACCGACCCCATGTCCCGCGGTCGGCAGATGGTCTACCACTTGGACATCCGCGACTACGGCATCCTGCCCGTGCAGTCCCCCGTGGGCATGCAGCTGGGCAAGGCCGCAGGCTGGGCCTTGGGCAACCGCACACAGGGTCGCAACGACTGCATGTCCCTGGGCATCATCGGCGACGGCACCTCGGCCGAGGGCGATTTGCACGACACGATGAACGCCATCAGTGTCTGGCAGCTCCCCACCATCGTGATGATCACCGACAACGAAGTGGCCATCTCCACCACCCCTGAAGAGGGCCGCGGCATCAAGAGCTTCGAGAAGTACGCCGAAGGATTCGGCGTGAAGTTCTTCACCTGCGATGGCAGCGACTTCTTCGACACCTACGAGACCACCTTGGCCTGCGCCAAGTACGTGCGCGAGCAGCAAAAGCCTGCCTTCATGCACGTGGTCAACCTGCCCCGCTTCAACGGTCACAGCTCCGCTGCGGACATGACCTTTGACCTGGGCCAAGACGATCCACTGATCAGCTTCGGCGCCGAGCTGGTCAAGCGCGGCGTGCTCGAAGAGCAGGACATCATGCGCCGGGTCGAGGGCCAGGGCCGCGACTTCTTTGCGCACCATGAGCTAGGCAACGTCATGGGCCGCCAAGACGAGGAGGTCAAGGCCATCTTCGACGAGGTGCGCGCTGAGGCTGACCCACCCGATGACTCCGTAATGGAGAACATCTACGCCCCCTTCCCGGACGTTCAGGAGCCCGCCCCCCAGGCCGGTACCACCAACGTCAGCTACGGCGGCGCCATTCGCTCGGCCTTGGACCACATCCTGGAGACCAAGGGCGGCATGATCCTGGGCCAGGACGTCGGCAAACTGGGCGGCGTGATGCAGGCCACCGCAGGCCTGAAGAACAAGTACCCGGACCGCGTCACGGATGCGCCTCTGAACGAGCCCCTGATTGTGGGCTGCAGCATGGGCGCCGGCCTGCACCCTGGCGTGCACGCCCTGCCGGAGATTCAGTTCGGCGACTACAGCCTGAACGCCTTCCACTGGCTGGTTCACCTGGGCAACCTGTACTGGACCAGCAACGGCAACAGCACCTGCCGCATGCTCCTGCGCATGCCCACCGACCCCTTCGGCGGCGGCGCGGTCTACCACTCCATGTCCCTGGACGGCTACTTCACGCCAATCCCCGGCCTGGTCATTGTCATGCCCAGCACCTCCTGGGATGTCTACGGCCTGATCATGGCCGCATCGGAGTACGACGGTCCCGTCATCATGCTTGAGCCCAAGTGGATGTACCGCCAGACCCTCGGCCCTGCCTTCCCCGGCGAGCCCACCGACTCCGACGGCATCACCAAGCTCAAGAAGGGCATCATGCGCGGGGAGATCCCCGACCTGCCCCGCAATGTGAAGGTCCCCTTCGGCAAGGGCGTCATCCGAAAGGAAGGACGGGACGTGACCTTGGTGAGCTGGGGTCGTGCCGTGTGGACCAGCATCGCTGCAGCCGAAGAGCTAGAGAAGCAGGGTCTCTCGGTCGAGGTCATTGACCTGCGCACCCTGGTTCCACCCGACCTGGACTTGATCACCGAGAGCGTCGAGAAGACCGGCCGCTTGCTGGTTGCTGCCGAAGACCGCTCCTTTGCGGGCTTTGTGCGCAGCATCCAGGGCCAGATTGTCGAGCGCTTCCCTGGCCTGCCCACCAAGGCCTTGGGCCAGAAGAACGTGCCGGGCATCGCCCAGTCCCTAAAGCTGGAAGCCGCCACCATCCTGACCGCGCAAGACATCGTCGATGCAGCCGGTGAGCTGATGCAGGTACAGGTCGCTGGCAGCTCCAAGTCCTGGAGCTGGGTCCCACCCCGCTTCTTCGTGAGTTAGCACCGGACACGCGAGCGCCGCCTTGAGCGGCTGCTCGCGGTAGCCTTGCTGACCAAGTCAGCGGAGCAGCAGATCGGGCCAAAGTTCGAAGCCGCAGTTTCGAACCTGACGGCCCGAAGGACGACAGCAATACTGCAGACGCAAGAAAGCCCCGAAACCAGCATCGGTTTCGGGGCTTTCTTGTTTTCGATGGGCGCTCTCGCGTCCGTCGAGTCCTCGTCTTCCCCCGCAAGGGAATGGAGGGTGACACCCGCCCGTGGGAGTTCCTGTCAGAGAATTCGGGTACTTAAAGCTCTCAGAGTTTCCTCTGCGCGCCTCTCGTGGGGTTACCTGAACCTTCAGGTGGCAAGTCAGCATTGCTGCTTTCTTACGGGTCATATGCTGCAGGTAGTTGGCCTTTCCTGCGTCCCTTCTTGACCTTCACCGGCTCCGCCTTTTGAGCGTGCTGTTTCGATGGGACCTTCAAGGTTTCTCACATACGTCCTGCTTCGTCTTGCGACGATGCCGCCTATTGTCCTTTGGCGCCTCCTTCAGAGACTCCTTCTCGTACCTGAGCCAGCAAGTCCTTGCTCGGTCTCATCGTCCTGCAAGCAGTCCGTTGTCCGTCTCAATTTCCCTATGAAGCCTCACCTACCGGGCTGCTTCGCTGTCTCCTTCTCTCCAGGGCTTTTCCGCCTCTCCACCGACATACTCGTCAGTGCCGATTTCCAAGTCTCTTCTCCAAGATGCGCCTCAACTCTTGCAAGCTGCGCAGCCATCTTGTTCTCCGATTCCCTTTCATCGACTCTCAAGCGACTCAGGATTGCTCCTGCTTCGCAATGCGTCCTTCTCAACATGCTTTGGGTTGATTGAACTTCCGGCCTCGAAGCCGTCTGTTCCCCGAGCTCGTGTCTCCACTCGCTCATCCTTTACTCCGACGAATAAACGCCTTCGCAAAGTCTCATCATGCTGTTGTTCCACTCTTGCCAGAGTGAACTTGGTACGTCCTGAGCTTTCTCGGCTCCTCGACGCTTTTCTCCGCATTTGAGCTGCAGGCCTGTTGCATCCTGCTGCCGGTCATAAGGTTCGCTTCCGTTTTGCAAGCTCTTCTTCCGTTCGAAAACGGCTTTGGAGTGCTCCTCGTAACGCCAATGACCCTTCAAAGACTTTCCCTCTCCAGAAGCTGCAACCACGTCTCCGTAGCTACCGTTCCCTCTTGCTGTTTCTTCAGCTGACCGCAAGCGGTCAACACTCGCAATTCTCGAAAGAACTGCGCCCCAGCTTCAGGGCTTTTACTCCTCTGGGAGAGTCCGTTTCCTCCAGCGCCCGTTTCCAAGTGCTTTCGGATCGATTCTTCCATGGGCTTTTAGACACTGATTGCGCCGCGGTTTCCTCCCCGAGGGGTGGTCCTGAGCCAGCTTGCTTCTCCAATAAATTGGTTCAGCGCTCTACTCGACTGGCTCTTCGTTCTTCTTGGTGATGACCAAGTGTCCCGAGCGCCCTGTCCTTCTGTTCCGGACCCTCAACAAGTGAGGACGTACAAAAGCGCTTCACATCCGATTTCTCGGTCGCTCCGGTAGGAGCCGTGAAGCAGGTCGTCTGCAATCAGCGATGTCAACGTCAAAGAACTATTCGAGAGTTTTCTCGGTCGACCCCAGCGAACCGGGTGTCGGTAGGGACATATGCATTGACCGTGCCAACTTTTGAAACACGTGATTTCAACCACTTAGATGTGTGCAGTTGGGAACTCATTTGGCTCCCTGTATCCACACGCGGCACGGATAAGCCAGATAGACAATAGCTAAGTATCTGGTTTTCTTTGTGGACAAATCAGTGTGCATCTTTATGCGCACTGCGCAACAGGCATCACAAGCTCTCGGTCATCGACCTGCAAGGCCCCCATCCCCCTGTCTCTTATACACATCTCCGAGCCCACG
>CAJXRZ010000173.1 GCA_913060515.1 uncultured Pseudomonadota bacterium
CTATCCTCTTCGTCGGCAGCGTCAGATGTGTATAAGAGACAGGCCCTTGTGAGCCAGGGAACCCTGTGGATCGAAGACTCTTGGTTTGAGGGCAACCTGAGCCGTCATGGTGGGGCTCTGGCGGCCCTCAATGACTCCCGTCTTCTGCTCACTGGAAACCACTTCGTCGACAACCAAGCGGGCCACGGCGGTGCGATCTTCGCCAAGGACAGCATCTTCGTCAGCGACGGCGACACCCTCCACGACAACGAGGTTTGGCACGGCGGGGGCGGAATGGCCCTCCAAGGAAGTGTGGTCACCATTCGGCGTGGGGAGATGCGTCGAAACCGAGCCCAGGACGATGGCGGTCACATCTATGCAGCCCAGGACACCGAGCTGACCATCTCGAGCACCTGGTTGGACCAAGCTCAGGCGCGCGCAGGGGGAGCGGTCTTCCTCCGGGGCGCAAGCTCGGTCTTGACGGGGGAGGGGCTGCTTCTCTCGGGGAACTCTGCCACCGAGAGCGGCGGTGACTTTTGGATTGGGCAGGGGCGCGCTGTGCTCTCGCAGCTGACCAGCATTCAAGCAAGCGTGCCTGCGGACAACGCCGGGGCCTTCCTGATTGCGGTGTCCGGGGCCGAGGTTCAGGTGATCAACTCGATTCTGTATGGAGGGGTCGGCGCCAAGCTGGTCTCACTGGTCAGCGCCGAGGCCGAGGCCTTGCACTGCATGTTCTCGGACTACTCCGGCGCAATCGGCGCCATCGCCCAGATCTCGACGGTCCTGGGCGACCCCCTTCTTCAGAGCACAGACCTCTCGGATGTTGACCCAAGTTTGCTCGATGGCTCAGCAGCGATCGACGCCGGTGCGAACGGGAGCCTGGACAAGGACGGAAGCCGCGCGGATCTTGGCGCCACCGGTGGGCTCAGCCCCTGGTCGCCGCGCTAGTCGCTCTCGAGCAGTCGCTTTAGGCGCTCGTAGTCCTGGGCCACTGACCTAGCGACCATGGTCCCCATGCCCGGAAGACGCATATACCAGGGTGGTTGGCCGGTGACCTTGGCGTGGATCCGACAGGACTTAGGGCCCAGTGGCTCGACCCAACGCCTGACCTGAATGGGGAAGGTGCTCACCAGGCTCTCAATGGAGACGCTGCGGTTTGGGGTGAACTGGGTGACCTGGAAGGTGCTCAAGATGGCCTTGCCCATGAAGCGCGCCTCTTGCTCATAGGTCGAGCCCACGTCAATGGCTCCCGTGCTGGTCCAGGTGCAGCGCACCATGCCGTCTTGCCAGTCGGGATTCTTGGAGAAGTCCGAGAGGAGCGCGAAGGCAGTCTTGGCAGACACGTTCACGTCGACGCTGGTTTGGGTGTCCATGGATGCAGTCTACGCGCCCAGCATCTCCAGGTCACTGGGGTGAATTCGCCCAGCTTCCAGCAGGCGCCAGAACATGAAGGAGATCACGCGCTGGGCGGGGACCTCCAGGGCCTTGTCGGCAAAGCCCGTCCACTCCGTCCCGGTCCAGTGGATGCGGTCCGCTTCGGCATCCCAGGCCACCAATACACCCGGTCATCGTGCTGGCTGCGCTCTAGAACCGGCCTGCGGGCCCTCAGTGAATCCCTTGCCCACTCCAGAGTCTCGGGCAGCTCAAACAAGGCCCAGGTCCTGCTCGAGCTGTCGGCCGGCCAGCCCATGAAGGCTGCAATCAGCTCCGGAGGGCACTCGGCCCGCTCAAAAGCAGTGAGGTGCTCTGGATGGGAGGCCAGCAGCTGCTTGCCCCCGCTCATCCAGTGCACCCGCTCCACACGTTTCCAGTCCATCGGGATGTCCCTCTCTGTGGGCGGGCTCGCCGGAGGTGGCTCGGGCGTGCACCCCACAGCGAGTGTGGCTGCGCTGGCAAACAAGAGCTGTCGGCGGTCCAGTTTCATGTGTCCTGAACGCGGGCCAAGGCCCCAGGCTTTCGTTGGCATGCAATCAGCTCTGAATGAGATGACGCCAGTAGCGCTCGGGTGACTCCAACACGCCGCGCATGATCTGGTAGTGGGCCGTCTCCTCCAAGGTGGTCTCCGCGATGCCGTCTTCGTCAAAGAGCATGAGTTGGGCGCCAGGGAAGCTCATCAGGATGGGGGAGTGTGTGGCCATGATCACCTGTGTGCCTCCATCCGCAAGCGAGGTCGCCAGCAGCGCGCAGAGGGAGAGCTGCCGCGCTGGAGAGAGGGCGGCCTCGGGCTCGTCCAGGAAGAGCAGGCCGCTGCGCGCGCGGTTGTTGAGGGTCGCCAACAGGGCCTCGCCGTGGGAGAGGGTCTCCAAGTCTCGGTCGGCGAAGATGGCGTCGGCGTCGCGGCCGTAAGCGTGGTGGCCGCCCTGTTCTTTCAGAGTGCGGATGAAGTGCTGGAGGCGGTCGCCGCGGGCATACCAGGACGCACGGGGGCGCTTGCGGAAGTGGGGCCGCATCGCGCCGGAGAGGCCCTTGTCCAAGTCCGCATCATTGGAGAGCTGGGCCTTGCCGCCACCCCAAGACGGAAGTCCGGCGAGCTCGGCCAGAGCCTGGAGCAAGGTGGACTTTCCCGTGCCGTTCTCTCCAACGAAAATGCAGACGGGTGCCTTGATTTCCAGGGGAAGCCCCTGGAGCATCGGCAGCGTGAAGGGGTAGCCGTCCCAGTCCTCGACCCGCTCTCGCACCAGGCTGGCGCCGGTCAGAAAGGGTGGGGTGGCCATGCTCAGTGGGCCTCGGCCCAACTGCTGCCGTGGCCGATGTCCACCACAAGCGGAACATCCAGGTCCATCGGCGTCTCCATGGCACGCCTGACAATGTCGGTGACTTGCTCCAGCTCCTCAGGAGGGCACTCAAAGAGCAGCTCGTCGTGGATCTGCAGCAACATGCGGCCCTGACAGCCCGCTGCTTTCAGCTCCTTGTCGATGCTCAGCATCGCCAGCTTGCACAGGTCGGCGGCAGAGCCTTGGATGGGGGTGTTCGCCGCGATGCGCTCCCCGTAGCCGCGCTCGGCGAAGTTCTTGGACTTCAGCTCGCGCACGATTCTTCGGCGGCCCATCAAGGTGTGCACTTCGCCCGTCTCGTGGGCGCGGGCAACGGTCGTCTCTACCCAAGTCTTGACCCCTTCGTAGCGCTCAAAATAGCGCTGAATCATGGCCTGAGCCTGCTTGCGCGTCATGCCGAGCTGTTGCCCGAGCGCGGTGGCGCCCTGGCCATAGATTGTGGCGAAGTTGACCGTCTTTCCGACGTTTCGCTGCTCGGCAGTCACCTGCTCGGGCGGCACATCAAAGACCTCGGCTGCGGTTCGGCGGTGAACGTCTTGGGCCGTGCGGAAGGCGTCCAAGAGCAAGGGGTCCCCGCTGATGTGGGCCAAGACCCTCAGCTCGATCTGGGACCAGTCCGCCGAGATCATCACCCAGCCAGCCTTGGGCACGAAGGCCTCGCGGATACGCTTGCCATCTTGGCTGCGAATGGGGGTGCGCTGCAGGTCGGGATCCGTGGTGATCAAGCGGCCGCTGACCCCGACGGTCTGCTGCAGGTTGCAGTGCACCCGGCCTTCCGAGCTCACAGCGTCTCTGAGGACCTGGGTGTAGGTGTTCACAAGCTTGATGAGCGCCCGGTAGTCCAGGATGACCTGGGCGATCTCGTGGTCTTTGGCCAGCTTTGTGAGCACCTCGGCGTTGGTCGAGTAGCCGGTCTTGGTGCGCTTGATGACGGGCAGCTCCAGCTCCTCGAAGAGGACCGCGGAGAGCTGCTTGACCGACTGCACATTGAAGGGCCGTCCAGCCAGAACATGGATGCGGGCCTCGCAGTCGGCTGCGCGTTTGGCGAAGTCCTTCTGGAGCGCTTCCAGATGCTGGGCGTTCACGCAGATGCCGCGGGTCTGCATGCGCCCTAGGACTTGGGCCAACTCCAGATCCAGCTCGAGCTGCTCGCTCAGGTCCAGCTCTTCGAGCTGTGGGGCCAGCGCGTCGAAGCAGGCCCAGGATGCGGAGGCTCTCTGCCCGAAGTGGTCGGCGACGTCTTGGGGCTCCAGGTCCTCCAGCTGCCTCTCAGACTTGCCAGCGCCAACGAGGTCTTTGCGGGCCGGCAAGACCAGCTGCAGCTGCTGCTTTGCGACCTGGTCCAAGCGGTGGGGCAGCAGACCGGCGGGGTCCACCAAGAAGCTGGCCAGCGCTGAGTCTCCGTGCAGACCCGATAGGAGGAGGCCCTGGCGCTCCAGAGCGCTGCAGGCCAAGCGCAGGTGGTGGCCGACCTTGGGGGCGTTGCTCTCCAGCCAGGTGGCGAGGGCCGGGTTGGGCCAGGGCACGAAGATGGCCTGTGTCTCGCTGGCCAAGGCCATTCCGTGGAGCTTGCCAGATATGGCTCCGGGGGCCTCGTTTGCGGGGGCGATTGCGATGGGGCCACTCGAGGCCTCCAGCCAGGCCTGCAGGGCCTGCGGATCGGAGACGATATCGGTGGCTGTACGGGTGCTCTGCTCCTCCTTCACGCTCAGCAAAGAGAAGAAGTGCAGTTGGGTATACAGGGCGTCGATGGGGCCCATATCCGGGGGCTGTACGGCCAAATCACGCACGCCCAGGTCCAAGGGGACCGCGCAGTCGATGGTGGCCAGCTCTTGGGAGAGCAAGGCTTGGGCCCGGAACTCGACCAGGTTCGCTTTCTGTCGGCCTTTGAGCTGCTCGGTGCTGTCCAGGACGGTCTGCAGATCGCCGAAGCGCTCAAGGAGGGTGGCCGCGGTCTTCTTGCCGATGCCAGGCACCCCTGGGATGTTGTCGACCTTGTCGCCCATCAGCGCCAAGTAGTCCACGAACTTCTCAGGAGGAACGCCCCATTTCTTCTGGACCAACTCCGCATCGTAGGTCACCTGCCGCATCGAATCGAGCATGCGCACGCTCGGTCCAATGAGCTGAGCGAAGTCCTTGTCGCCTGAGACGATGAGCACCTCCATCCCCGCGGCGACCGCCTGTTTGGTCAGGGTGCCGATGATGTCGTCGGCCTCGTAGCCAGGGACCGCCAAACGAGGCAGCTTGTGGGCGTCTACGAGCTTGTGGATCCAGGGAATCTGCTCTCGCAAGGTGTCGTCCATGGGTGGACGGTCGGCCTTGTACTCCGGGTAGCGCTCGGCTCGGAAGGTCGGCTTTGGGGTGTCGAAGACCACCGCTGCGTGCTCGGGGAAGCGCCCAGCGAGCAGCTTGTTCAACATGAGCGCGAAGCCGTAGACCGCGTTGGTGTGCAGTCCCTCCGGGGTCATGAACGAGCTGGGAATGGCGAAGAAGGCCCGGAAGATCAGGGCGCTTCCGTCGATGAGGACCAAGCGTGATTGAGCCATGAGCTTCCTGGTTTTTGGCCTGCAACCTCTAGAAAGGATGCTCCGCCAGCACGTAGATCTGCGGAATCACCGCCCGCCCGGTGGTGTACTCCTCGATGCCCAGGCCAAAGTCGGCCCTCAGCACGGCCAGCTCGCGCACGTCGATGCGCAGGCCCAGGCCCGCGGTGTAGTGCATGTGGTACCAGGCATCGTCCTCGCCCGGGTCCCAGACGCGGCCCATGTCGGTGAAGGGCACCAGCTGGAAGTCCATGGCGTTCTTGAAGATGTCGCCTTGCCAGACGTGGATGCGGAACTCTTGCTGCACCCAGGCGGAGTGGTTCCCGCGCAGGCGCTCTTCCGGCAAGCCACGGAAAGCCCAGCGACCGCCGATGACTCCGCGCCCCAGTCCGCCGATGTAGGCCAGGTTCCAGAAGGGCTCCTCGCCCCAGCGAAGGTCCACGCTCAGGTTGCTGGCGCTGACCACGCGGCCGCCCAGCAAGGGGTGGAAGCCTGAGGCGTTGAAGTTGGCGCCCGCCACCTTGTACTCGGAGAGCACTGCGGGGTGGGAGAGGCGTCCGGAGAAGTTGATGAAGGCGCCGCTGCTGGGGTCGATCTCGCTGTCTCGGGTGTCCCGCAGAGCGCCCAGCGCCATGTAGCTGTAGCGCCCGCCTGTGCGGCCTGTCGCGATGCCGGCCTTGAGGTCTTCGTCCAGCTTGGTGTCGTCGGGGACCTGCACCCGCTCTCGCCGGAAGCTCCAGGTGTAGAAGAGCTCCCAGTCCC
>CAJXRZ010000174.1 GCA_913060515.1 uncultured Pseudomonadota bacterium
CACTATCCTCTTCGTCGGCAGCGTCAGATGTGTATAAGAGACAGGCGCTTGCCTGGAGGACAGCGATAGGCATGCATAAACGCCGAGACTTGCTCATGACTGATGGTGCGATCGTTCTCCAGACCGATGCGCAGGGTCATGCGGTACATGCGCCGTGGAAACAGGTTGGTGAGCAGAAAGCCCACCACCGGTTTGCGCACCAGCTCGACCACGCCGGGCTCATCAAAGTCGGGGTAGACCGGGGAGCTGGCCAGGACCAGCTTGCGCACGCTCTCGCCGAAGAGGTCCATGAAATCTACAGCCACCGAGCTGCCCAAGTCGTGGGCGACCAGGTCGATGGTCTCGATGCCCAGCGCTTCGATGACCTCGTGGATGCCACGGGCGCGATCTGGGTGACGCAGGGTGCTGCGGTCGTTGGCGCGAGACTCCCCGAACTCGAGAAGATCCACCACAATCACCCGCTTGTCGTGCAGCTCCGGGACCACGTTGACCCAGAGCTCTTTGCTCGTGGGTAGGCCATGCACCAAGACCACCGGGGGCCCCGACGGCGTGCCCACATTCACGTCCCAATAGGCCACTTCCCCAAGCGAGGTCTGGGTGACCTGGGTGGGGTAGCTGGGCTCACCAGCCTGGGCAGTGGGGAAGAGGACGGCAGAGAACAGTAGAGGCAGCATGGGCTCAGTATGCCCCTGGCGGCTCTTGGTTCCTGCTACTCGGCTTCTTCTTCCTCGTCCGGCACGCAGATGGCGTTCTGAGGCCCAGCGGGCTTGGGGTTGCCATCGACCCAGTCAAAGGTGAGGCAGACCACAAAGTCCGTGCCCGGTGGGTTGATGGCCCACACCTCGATGCTGGAGTCGGCCTCTTCGGTCTCGGGGTCAAAGTCCAGGTTTCCGCTGGCGCCCACCACATCAAAGCCCTCGCCGCTGTTGAGCAGTTCCTTGGCCCGGGCCCAGGAGCTGGGACGCAGCTCAAGCTCCTCACCAGAGGACACCCGGCGCAGACCGCCGCCCGCGGCCTTGCCCGTCACCTCATCGTCCTTGTTGATGGCCCAGGTGGCACCGTAGATCCCCAGCCATGACGCATCATAGGCGTAGGCCGTGAAGATGGAGTCCGAGGGCTGCAGCTCAGAGAAGGTGGCCGTATACGAGGTCGAAAAGCTCTCGTATACCGGTCCGGTAGGCACCTGTGGACGGGTTCCGCGAATCAAGGGGAAGAGATCCTTGACCTCGTCCTTGGTTCCGTTGATGAGCTGCTGATCGGCGGCCCCATCTGCCAAGAAGATGCCACGCCCGTTCAGGTTGCTGGCTCCTGCCGCCGCATTGAGAAAGGCGATGATCTCATCGATGTCCGAGCTGATGAAGAGCAGCTCTTCAATCTCGGGGTCCGCCAAAGCGTCCACCAGCGCCTCGGTCAAGCCCGTGGGCGAGGAGAAAGCCCACTGCTCGGAGACCCCTGTGAAGTTGGCCATGGCGACCGCCGTCAGGGAGCCACCGTAGCTGTCATCCGAGTAGATGACGCCGACCTTGGCGACCGAGCGAAGGCTCAGGTCCACGCCGATGATTCGCCCTTGAAACACATCGCTGGGCGCGGTGCGCCACACGGTCCCAGGGTCCTCGTCGGACTTCTCTGTGCCGTCCAGATCGGTGAGCGCAGGGGAGGTGGCGTTGGAGCTGATGATCAGCGGCAGCTCGTCCTGTGTGGCCAGATAGACCTCCTCCACCTTGGAGGAGCTTGCAGGACCCAAGATGACCTGAACGCCGAGCTGGGAGATCAGGTACTCGGCGTTGGCGATGGCCGCCTCGTCGCTGCTCAGGCCGTCGTAGCTGTCATCCTCGGCGTAGTCACAAGAGACCAGAGCGAAGCTCTGCTCGCGCAGACCACCTTCGTCGTTGACCTGTTTGAAAGGCAGCTGTACAGCCGCCAGCTCGGCCTGATCCTGACCGTGGTCGTAGAGGGAGCCGATGACGATGACATCGGGGTAGTCCCCCGGACGCTCCCAGAGATCGGCGGGCTCCGTGGTCAGGCAGCGATCTGGGACCGGTTCCAACTCACAGAGGCCCTCGGCTCCGCAGGTGTAGCCCAGGCCAAAGGCCGTGCGGCACTCCGGGGTGGTCTCACACTCCTGCAAATCAAAGCGGGTGGGCGTGCAGGACAGAGCCAGCAAGAGGCTCGCAGATAGGCTCATTGGAACTGCCCTCCAACCAAGAAACCGTTGGGCGTGGGGCTCACGTACAAGCCACCATCGTCGATGAGCAGCAGCGTCACGCCGGTGCCGGCGGCAGCGATGCCCACCAAGAATGCCGTGTCTGCGATGATGGAGTTTCGCTGGTTCTCCGCCAACAAACTGCTCTGTTCGCCCGTACACAGGCCCGTCGGGCAGACCTGATTCAATTCCATTGTACCCGTTCGCGATTGCAGACCGAAGTAGGTCCCCGTACCCAACCCCGCAGCGCCGACCCCCACCAGGACCCATGCGGGATCAACGCCGAGACCGCCGCCGCTCACGCGCCCGCCGGCGTTGGTCGCCGGGCTCTTTTGACCCGGATCCAACTTGGCTTCGAGGGACTTGATGCGCCGCTCGATGATGCCGCGCTCAGACTCCGGCGCAAAGCGCCAGTACTCGTCCAGAGCCTCGATGGCCTCGGGGTAGCGACCCAGCTTTTCGTAGGCGCTGGCCATGTTGTAAAGGATCAGAGGCCGACCGGAGAGATCGTAGGCAGCGCCCCAATACTTGAGCGCCTGCTCGAACTCTTCCTCGGCGTAGGCTTCCTCGCCTTGGCTGTACAAGGCCTTGGCCTGCTCTTCGTCCTCAGCGGTCTGTGCCAGGGCCGGCACGCTGAGGAGCATCCACAAACTCATGGAGTCTCCCAAGGATCCCGCAGTTCGCGGGGCTTGTTCTGGGTCTCAGGGCTGGCCTCTTCGGGCGCTGGCTCCTGAATCTCTGGGGGTGCCACGGGGGCCACATCGGGCTTGGATGCAGGCTCGCTCTGGGCTGGGGCGGCAGCCGGCTGGCTGGCGATGTTCTTGGTCTCGGGCTTGGCCCTGGGCTGGGTGTCCGGGCTCTTCACCGGGGTCTCTGGGGCGTCCTGCTCTGCTGCCGGCGGAACGGGCTCGATGGGCGGTGCCACAGGCTCGGCCTTGGCGGCGGGCTCGATCGGCTGCGCAAGGGCGGCAGGTGGGCCCTGAGAGGCTGTCTGTTGCGGCAGCACCACAAAGTAGATGACCAGGGCTGTGAGCACAGAGACCACCAGGACCGCCGCACCGGCCACGCCCAAGCCCATGGCGAACTGGCTCACGGCGCTGCGTTCTTGCTGCACGGGCTCAGTGAGCGAGAGGGTGGGCTGCACGCCCCCCGTCCCGCCCGTATTCATCGCGCGGGTGGGCGCGGTGTTGACCGGGTTGGGCTCCCGAACGAAGGGCGTGTCAGGGCGCAGCTCGGTGGAGTCTTCCAGATCGGTGGAGACCAGGACCCCGTCGAGCAAGCTCATTGGCGCCGCCTCTCCCTGGCCACGCAGCTCGCGCTCGACCAAGCGCAAGGCCCGATCGAGTTGGCGCATGCTGGCAAAGCGCAGCTCAGGCTCCTTCTCCAAGGCCCGCGCCATCACCCACTCCAGGCTGTCGGGGAAGTCTGCGGCGGGCAGTGTTTCCCGCAGTGTGGGGGGCGGTGCGTTGAGCTGGGCGTTGAGCACCGCCATGGGGTGATCACGACGGAAGGGCAACTCCCGAGTGAGCAACACAAACATGCACGCCGCCAAGCTGTACACATCGCTGGCCGGGCTCACCGGATTGCCCATCACCTGCTCGGGGCTCATGTAGGCCGGGCTGCCCAGGATGTTCCCGGCGCGCGTCACCTGCGTGCCCGCGTCCATGGGCTTGACCAAGCCAAAGTCCAAGACCTTGATGAACTCCTCATCCCCGTCTTCGTCTCCGTGATTGCACACGAAGATGTTGGCGGGCTTGAGGTCGCGGTGAATGACGCCCTGTTGGTGAGCTTGGTACAGGCTACGGGAGATTTGACGCACCATACGCACGACCCGAAGGGGCTTTAGCGGCCCCTCTTCCTTGACCATGCGGTGCAGAGTGCGCCCTTCGAGCAACTCCATGACCAGGAAGAAGGTCTCCCCGTCCTGCCCGTAGTCAAAGACGCGCACCGTGTTGGGATGGGTGAGCTTGGCGCACACCGAGGCCTCTCGAAAGAAGCGGCTACGGAAGTGGCCGTCGTCCTCGACCGAGTCCGAGAGGTCCAGGACTTTGACCGCCACCTCTCGACCCAGAGGGGACTGGATCGCCTTGTACACGCGCCCCATTCCGCCCTTGGCGAGCAACTCCACAAGCTGGAAGCGTCCATCGAGGACGCGCCCAAGCAAGGGGTCATGAGATGTACTGCCCGGCACGGGGCTGCCGGTTGTGGGGTCCATGCAAGTGTCCTGAAACTCATGGTACCCAAAGATGCTCGTGAATGGAGGCCAAGGCATGTGGTGGATCTGGACGGCGGCGGCCACTGCGGGGGCACCAGCGTCAACAGACGCGCAGGCGTTCCTAAGCTTCGCTGCCGAGTTCACGGCCGAAGAACCCCTCCCGGAGCGGGCCGATGGCTACGCAAGCACGGCCGAGCTTTGGGGCCAGATCGCCAGCTTGGTGAAAGAAAATCCCGGGCTGATCCACCCGGAGCAAGTGGGCTGGACGGTAGAAGAGCGCCCCCTCTGGGCGCTGCACTTGGGCGCGCCTGGGCAGAACAGCGAACGTCGCGTGCTTGTGGTCGCCCAACTCCACGCCTTGGAGTGGGTCGGCTCCCAAGCGGCACTGGAGCTGATCACCGACTTTGTCGCGGCGCCGCACCCTGGTGTGGAGCTGGTCGTGGTTCCGGTGGCCAACCCCGACGGCCGAGCCCGCGTGGAGGCAGACCTGCGCACCGGCGCACCAGTGGACACCTACCGGCGCGCCAACACCAACCTGGTGGACTTGAACCGAGACTGGGCCGTGAACCGGGAGCCGGACACCTGGCTCTGGCCGCGCATGCCCATCACGCGCGAGTTCTACGAGGTCTCACCCGGCGCCCTGTCCCAGCCAGAAACCCAAGCCATCGACAGCTTGGCCCAGCGTTTTCAGCCCACCGATGTGGTCGATCTGCACGCCTATGGTGGCTATGTCTTGGTGCCTTGGGCAGGGCGCTACGAGCACACACCGGATCACGAGAGGCTCATGGCAAAGGCGACGAGCATGAGCGAGGCCATGCCGGGCCGGCCCTACCGGGCCATGCAGCTCTGCCACTGGACCCGCACCTTCCGCGCCCTGGGCGCCCAGATCGACCACATGCTGTCTCTTATACACATCTCCGAGCCCACGAGACAGGCAGAAATCTCG
>CAJXRZ010000175.1 GCA_913060515.1 uncultured Pseudomonadota bacterium
CGAGATTTCTGCCTGTCTCGTGGGCTCGGAGATGTGTATAAGAGACAGCTTCTGGCAAGCGGTAGCACTGACCCGCGCCGAGAACCTGGCCCAGGCCAGAGAAGCCTTCGAGCGCTTCTTGAGCGCAGCGCCCAACTCTCCCCGCTCAGGCGCCGCCCACTGCATGCTCAGCGGACTCCTCACAGAGGACCCGGATGCGGCCGACCACCACCTTCAAGCGGCCCGCAAGTCCAAGGACCCCAGCGCAGCGCGCTGCGTGGCCCACTAGGCCGACGGAGTCCCGCCGACGGAGTCCCACCAGGGGCTGTACACTCCAGCTCTTCGTGGAGTTCCCCCTATGTCCGACGCCTTTATCTACGACGCCGTACGCACGCCGCGCGGCCGCGGAAAGTCCAACGGCGCCTTGCACTTGGCCAGCCCTGTGCACCTGGCGAGCACCCTGCTCAACGCCCTCCGAGAGCGCAACCCTGGCTTGGACCCGCACCAAGTGGACGATGTGGTCCTGGGCACGGTCGAGCCCCACGGCGACCAGGGCGGTTCTGTCGCAAGAACGGCCGTGCTCGCCTGCGGATTTGGCCAGGGTGTCCCGGGTGTTCAGCTCAACCGCTACTGCGGCTCCGGCTTGGAAGCGGTCAACCAAGCCGCAGCGCGGGTGCGCTCGGGTTGGGAAGACTGGATCATCGCTGGGGGCGTGGAGTCCATGTCCCGGGTTCCCATGGCCTCGGGCGGAGACCCATGGGCCCATGACCCGGACACCAACTACGCCACAGGCTTTGTGCCACAGGGCATCGGCGCCGACCTCATCGCCACAATCGAAGGCTATTCACGGGAAGACGTAGACGGCTTCGGTGTGCGCTCACAGGCCCTTGCTGCTCAAGCCTGGGAGCAAGGGCGCTTCGCCAAGAGCATCGTTCCGGTACGGGACTCCTACGGGCTGCCACTGCTCGACCGCGATGAGCACATGCGCCCGGGGACCTCCCTGGAGAGCCTGGCCAAGCTCAAGCCGGCCTTTGCCCGAATCGGCGCCGAGGGCGGCTTTGATGCCGTCGCCTTGCAGAAGTACACCCGCGTTGCGCGCATCGACCATGTACACCACGCGGGCAACTCCTCCGGCATCGTAGATGGGGCCGCCATGGTGCTCATCGGCAGCCAAGAGGCAGGCCAGAGAGCGGGAATGAGACCTCGAGCGCGCATCCGGGCGGTGGGCGTGGTCGGTGCAGAGCCGACCATCATGCTCACGGGACCTGCTCCAGCGTGTCGAAAGGCGCTCAAAAAGGCCGGTATGAACATGGGGGACATCGATCTGGTGGAGATCAACGAGGCCTTCGCCTCTGTGGCCCTGAAGCTGATTCGAGACCTGGACGCAGACCCTGAGAGCACCAACGTCAACGGAGGCGCCATCGCGATGGGTCATCCCCTGGGCGCAACCGGCGCGATGCTCTTGGGCACCATGGTCGACGAGCTGGAAAGACAAGACCTGAACACCGCATTGATCACACTGTGCATCGGCGGCGGCATGGGAATCGCTACAATCATCGAGCGGGTGGGTTGATCATGCAACTTCTACAGACAGAGACCATCCAGAGCGCCCTCACAGAGGGCGTACTCACCCTCATCCTCAACGATGAGAAGCAGTCCGCAAACACCATGCGTGCACAGTTCGTCCAGGACTATGGCCAGATGGTGAGCTGGATTCTGACCCAGGAATTTGCCGGTGTCATCCTGACTTCTGCCAAGTCCAGCTTCTTCGCCGGGGGCGACCTGAAGGAGCTAATTTCGGCCCAGGCCAAGGACGCACCACAGATTCTCGCCAGCACCCTCACGCTACAGACACACATGTGCGCTCTGGAGACTTGGGGCAAGCCCGTCGTGGCCGTGATGGGTGGAACAGCATTGGGTGGTGGCCTGGAGCTCGCTCTCGCGTGTCACAGACGCATCGGCGTGGCCAACCCCAAGGCACGCTTTGGCCTGCCCGAGGTCACCTTGGGACTCCTCCCCGGCGGAGGCGGAACCGTGCGCACCGTGCGCATGCTCGGCGTGGTTCAAGCGCTCATGCAGGTGCTGCTCAAGGGTCCGCAGATGCGCATGGACAAGGCCAAGACTGTGGGACTCATCGACGAGGTGCACCCGGACACAGAGAGCGCCCTGTCCGCGGCACGGGCCTGGATCGCTGCGAACCCCAAGTCGGAGCAAGCTTGGCGTGCCAAGCGCTACCGCATTCCCGGTGGAGGCAAGCAACTCGCACAGTTTTTGCCTGCCATTCCTGCGACCCTCAAGTCCCAGCTCAAGGGAGCGCACTACGAGGCTCCCCACCACATCGTCAGCGTCGCGGTGAACAGCGCCAAGGCGCCCATCGAGCGGGCATGGGAGATCGAAGCCCGCGCCTTCACCGACCTGGTGTGCAACTCACCACAGTCCAAGAACATGACACAGGCCTTCTTCTTTGATTTGCAGGCCGTCAACAAGGGCGCTTCACGGCCCAAGGGCTTCGAGCGAAGCCGCGTGTCCAAGGTCGCTGTTCTCGGTGCGGGCATGATGGGTGCTGGGATCGCATATGCCTGTGCCAAGGTCGGAATCCATGTGGTACTCAAGGATCTGGATCTGGCTGCGGCCGAGAAGGGCAAGGGCTACAGCGAGAAGCTCGTCGCCAAGGCAATGGGCCGAAAGCACATGACGGAGGAGGCTGCGGCTGCGCTCTTGGACCGCATTCAGCCAAGCGAGTCCTATACAGACTTGGCCGACTGCGAGCTTGTTATTGAGGCGGTCTTTGAGTCCTCTGCGCTCAAAGCTCAGGTCTTTCAAGCCGCGCAAGCTGTGCTGCCGGAGACGGCCCTGCTGGCCTCGAATACGTCAACGCTTCCTATCACTGGACTGGCCGAGAGTGTGGAGCGTCCAGAGGACTTTGTGGGGCTTCACTTCTTCTCTCCCGTAGACAAGATGCCCCTGGTGGAGATTGTGCGTGGTGCCAAAAGCAGCGATGCCGCAGTGGCTCGGGCCCTGGACTTCGTGCAACAGATCCGCAAGACCCCCATTGTCGTGGGCGATGGCCGGGGTTTCTTCACCAGCCGGGTCATCTCTCTCTTCCTGAACGAGGCCGTCGGCATGCTGGGCGAGGGCCTCTCCCCCATCATGATTGAGCGGGCGGGTGCGAAAGCCGGCTATCCCTCCCCTCCCCTGCAGCTCGTCGATGAGTTGAGCCTAACCCTGCCATTGAAGATCATGGCCGAGTACGAGGCCGCCGGCCATGCGCCGCATCCTGCCAAGGCCATCCTCGAAGCCCTGGTGGCCAAGGGACGCACAGGCCGGGCCGGTGGAGCCGGTTTCTACGACTATGTCGACGGCAAGCGCCAAGGCCTCTGGTCCGGTCTGTGGGAGGTCTTCGGGCTCTCCACTGAACAGGACTTGGAAGAAGGGGATGGAGCGCTGCTCCAAGACATGGTGGACCGCATGCTCTTTGGGCAAGCCATTGGCGCCATGCAGTGCTTTGAGGAGGGCGTGTTGCTCACGCCAGAGGATGCCAACATCGGGAGCATTCTGGGGATTGGTTTTCCAGCTTGGACAGGTGGCGTCGCCCAGTTTGTGGACCAGGTGGACGGCGGCATTGCAGGGTTTGCGGCCCGCTGCGCAGCCTTGGAGACAAAGTACGGAGAGCGCTTCGCGTTGCCGGAGTTGGGCAGGGAGGTCCTGGCGTCTGGCGGGACACTTAGGGGCTCTCTGGAAGCCGCCGGCGACTGAGGCGACCCAGACCACACCCATCCGAGTCCTTCCATGCTTCCCCTGACCCTTCTGCTCGCCTGCGCCCAGATTCCTCCCGATGTCACCCCGATGACCGCCTGCCTCTGGACCCACGCGCCGGTCGAAGAGACCGCCGTGAAGGAGTGGCAAGTGGAGCTGAACGGGACCCTCGTCGAAGCTGGCCAGGTTGAAGAGCTGGAGCAGTGGGAGCTGCCCACCGACGACATCGACAACTTTGGAGCGTGGTGTCTATACCGGGACTACTCCCACGGAGTCGTAGTGGACGCCCCTGATGGTCAGAGGTGGTGGCTTGGTCTTGATGCATCGGAGACCGGCCTGGACACCTCTTCTCCTCTACCAGGGAGCGAAGTTGAAGTGGACTACCACCATGTCAGACAGACTGTCGCCGGAAACATCATCCAGGTGCTGGTGGCCACGGAGCAGGGGCCACTCTTCGGTGGTACCGACGACCTGTCTTTCGACTCACCCGTCCCTGGACTGAGCGTCACGCTGGGGCAAGCAGGCGAGCAGCGCTATCGGTCCAGTTGTTTGACTTGGGTGGATGTGGGCTTGGTCTTCCAAGGGGACTCACGGGTGGAAGTCCAGCCTCAAAGCGGCGCCCTGATACACCCTCGGTCAGGCAAGATGATCCGTGGGAGGCGCTGGCGGAGGGCGCCTCCGTTAGGCGTGAGAACGAAGGAATGCGCAAGCATTTCGAGGGCGAAGAACGACACGGAGGCGTGCGACCGCAAGCCTCACGCGTGGTCAGTCTGCCTGATCGAGGGTGTACAGGTTGACGGCGTGTCTTTCCAGGCCTTCGTGCCCGTCAGCCGCCAGGTGGAGAGCGTGCGGTGCACAGAGACACATCTCAGAAGAAACCAGTGGTTTGTGGCCCGGACTGGGGGATGAGGTGGCGGGGGCTATCGGATCAGTCCCCAGAGCAGCCGGTCCGCCAGCCGAATCTTCCCTTTCAGGTCTTCTCCCATCTTGAGGAGATCTGCGACTGCATACACTTCCAGCAGGGAGCCACGGGCAATGCGGAAGTGGTTGCGACCCGCTTTGGTCTGACGCCCCCGGCCCATTCCTTCTGCGATGTTCAGCACCAGGGAGTCGGCGGCTCGGATGCCTTGGTCCTTTAGGTGAGCCCGCCCTTGGGGGTAGGTGTGTTCGGCGACAGCGTGATTGATCTCCACGCTGATGCGGTAGGCGTCGAGAGATTCGATAGACAGGTTCATGCGGAAACTCCGTAGAGCCGCCAGGTGGATTGAGGAGGCGGCCCCTCAAGCGCAGCGGGGCCGCTGACGAAATCACCTGGCGGCGCGAGTTGGATGGATCCGGACCAGGCTCTGATGCTGATGCCGTTCCGAATCCGAATCCGAATCCGAATCTGAATCCGAATCTGATGCTGATGCTGATGCTGAATCCGAATCCGAATCCGAATCCGAATCTGAATCTGAATCCGAATTCGAATCCGAATCCGATGCTGATGCTGTCTCTTATACACATCTGACGCTGCCGACG
>CAJXRZ010000176.1 GCA_913060515.1 uncultured Pseudomonadota bacterium
CCTCCAAAGTCGAGGCCACTGCGGGCGCTTCTACTTGTGGGGCGGCGGGCTCGGAGAGCTCTGCGCCGCACTGCAGGCAGAAGGGCGCGTTCGCGACGGCTGGGCTGCCACACTCGGCACATGCGCTCACGAAGCGGCCACCCAGGCCAGGGCGATCAGGGTCACGAGCATGAGGATTCCAGCGATGACCCACTCTTGACGGTCCATGCCCGGCGGCTCTGGCGTGGGCGTCGGCGGCTCTGGGGTCTGGGTCTCCTCCGGTGGGGCATCGGGCAGCCACACCAAGGCCGTGGCGTTGTCGTCGCCCTCGTGCAGCGCCACGGCATCGCCCATGGCGGCGACCGCTTGGTGCGCGGTCTCCAACTGCATGGCGTCTCGCAGCTCGGCGAGGGTCGCAGCGCCGCTGACGCCGTCTGAGCAGAGCATCAGTCGCTCGCCCTCTTGCAGCTCGAAGGGCGCCTCCGCTTGGGTCTCCAAGGAGGCGCTCACCCCGACTGCACGAGAGAGGATGTGGCCGTAGGGGTGCCCCTCGGCTTGGTCTGCTGGAATAAGGCCCATGTCCACGAGCTCTTGAACCCGTGTGTGGTCCACGCTCTTCCAGCGCAGCTCGCCACCGCTGAGCAATCCGGCGCGGCTGTCGCCTACCCAGACCAGGTAGACCACGCGATCCCGCACGAAGACGCACACCATCGTTGTGCCCATTCCGGCGTGGCTCAGGTCGGCCTTGGCCTCCTTCAGGATGCGCCGGTTGGCGTCCAGGATGGCATCGCTCAGAGCACCCGCCGGGTCCTCGCAGTCGATGCGATCGGCGTGCTCGTGTAGGGCCTCACAGGCCAGAGCGCTGGCGCGTGCTCCGCCGCGAACACCGCCCATTCCATCGCAGACAGCCAAGAGCCAGCCGGTGCCTGCAGGGGCCAGCACCCAGGCATCTTGGTTCTCCTGCCGCTTGCGCTGCTCGTGCAGCACGGCCCAGGCACAGTGTGGGGAGCGCTCGTCCATGGACAACAGCCTAACCGCCAAGCTCCCCTGAGGTATCGTCACGGCCCTTGCTTCTTCGGAGCGTCGATCATGCTGCTGTTTCTCTCCCTGGCCTGCAACCCCGGCGGAATGCCCGCCGAGACCGCACAAAGCTTCGTCCAGGAGCAGGCCCTGGCCGTCAATCCCGGGGGACGGGTTGGCCTGGAGCTCATCGGCAAAGCCCAGTGGGTCAAGGGTCCTCAGTTTGACCGCGAGTGTCTGATGTCCAAGGACATCGCCTTTACGGACACCGGAAACACGATCTCCCCGACCTACAAGCAGCAGCAGTTCCTGACCGCCGCGACCAACAAGGGTTGGTGCGTGTACTTGGGCGACGATGTGCAGGTGGAAGTCGGCGCGCCGGCCGTCAACGGAGGCGGCTGGGTGGTCCCGGTCATCTACAAGCTGAACAACCCCACCCCATGGGCAGAGTGCCTGCGCACCGAGTTCCGCAACCGCACCGTCTCGGTCTACGCCGGCGAGAACGGGGAGCCCCAGCTCGAGGGTGATCTGGCCTTCTTGACCGGCGACTGCCCCACACCCATGCCCGGCGGAGAGACCCGCAAGGCCGCCCAGCGACCCAAGGCCAAGGCGCCCAAGACCCCCTCCAAGGCCGATGCCTTGGCGGTGCTCGAAGCCTTCGATCAAGCCCTCTACGATCAAGACTGGCTGGGCGCATTGGACCAAGTGTCCTGCTACAACCTGCTGGAAGAGGGCATCTACGGAAGCTGCGCGCCTTCGGACATGCTGCAGGTCGGCCCGCATCCCCGCGGACAGGAGCGCACCGGCGACGGCCCTCCTTGGACCGAGTACAGCATCAAGGCCCTCTCCGACGTCAAGGGCGTTCGCGGCGGCGACCAAGGCATGGTGCACGTGGTCTTGGAGCACAAGCGCACCCGCAAGCTGCGTTCGGTCTCCCTGGAGTGGACCGGACAAGAGTGGAAGGTGGTGGGCATCATCCACAAGAAGGGCCACGACCTGAGCACCGTGCGCTTCCTCAACGACCTGCATGACCCCGCCAAGGCCAAGATCTTGGAGCGCCGCATCGCGGGCGAGAAGATCGATGAGAAGGGCGAGTGGTTGCCTGGCCACGACCCCGCTGAGCAAGTCCCCGAGTAGAGGACCGGATCCTTCAGGGCGCGACCAGGCTCAACCCCGCCCGGTCCGCCACCCACCAGCCTTGGTCCCCAGCGCTCGCGCAGGAGATGGCCAGGCCTGCGGTGTTCACTTGGCGCACCAAGCTCAGCTCGGTGCCGTCTCGCTCGAAGATGGCCACGCCGTACTCAGCCAGGGTGATCATCACCTGCTGGCCTCGAACGCAGAGGCGTTGCTCTCTGCCCATGACGGGATCTCCCTGGGGCAGGGGCAGGGTGGTCCAGGCGCCAGGCGTGCTGCTGTAGCTCAGGCCCATGGCCCGCTCGCTGACCACGACGAGTGGGCCGAGCAGCACCATGTCTTGGCCCATGCCGCGGCCGGGAAAGTGGGTGAGCTGGCCGGAGTCAATGCGCACCACGCTGCCGTCGTAGCGGGAGAATCCGGCGACTTGGGTGCCCTCTGGGCCCTGCTGAGCGTGCACCGCCGAGGCGTCACCGTGCAGGGTAGGGAAGCAGCCAGGTGGGCCGCACAGGCCGCGCTCCACCTCCCCCCACCACAGACCCTCGGGAGCGCTCACGGCATCGCGGACCGTGCCCGAGGCCAGCTTGGTGTTGCCCTGGGGGCCGACCTGCAGCAAGCCTGCGCCCAGGGAGGCGATGGGCTGGTCCACGTGCGAGGTCAGGCTGTAGGGCAGGTTGGGCAGCTCGCCGAGGGTGCTGTGGTCGGCGAGGGCGTGCACCACCCCGCCCCGGGTGTAGGCCTGCTCACTGACACGCTCGATGGGCGCCACAGGGAAGCTCAGGCGCTCACGCTCCTCCCCGCTGTGGGGATCCAAGCCCTGCACCACCCCGTCGCTCCAGCTCACCCACACCAAGCCCTCGGAGTCGGAGATCCCCAGCGCCATGGCCCCGTCTCGGGGATGGAAGCCCCCGTGCCACACGCCGGCTGCCCTGGCGGTGAACCAGAGCTCGCCCTGGGCCCGAAGGCCTGAGCTCAAGCGCGCGCCCAGGTTCTCCACGGTGCCCTGATCATCGGTGATCAGGCCGGAGAGACCCCCGGCGAAGGGGCCTGCGGCGATGCTGGCGGTGCTCTGAGGAAAGTGTCGGTCTGTGGGGCCGGTGGCATCGCCTTGCACCACACCGGCCACGCCCGCCGCCACGGCCCAGCGCCAGCGCCCCTGCTCCTCCCAAGCCGCCAGCTCTCGGGGGTTGCCCTCAATGGCCCACCGCTCCCGCTCGCTGCCATCGGCGTTCAGGTAGATCAGCGCCCCGCCGGCCAGCAGCACCAGGCCGCCCTCTCCAAAGGCGGCCACGTCGGCCACGTAGCCCAGCGGCAGCTGCTCTTGGATGCGAAGCGGCGCGCGCTGCACGATGGCCAAGCCCGACTCGGCGTCGGCCACCCACAGCCGCGCTTGAACCACCGCCCCCTTCAGGGCCCAGCCGGGGGTCGCGAGCTGATCGCTGCCGCTGCTCACCCCGATCCCGTTGATCAGAAGGGGCGCCCCTTCCAGGTGGTGCAGCTCTCCTGGCACCCCCGAGGCCACCACGACCTGGGCCAGCTCCTGGGACACGGGCACCACCTCGGGCAGAGGAGTGTGGGACCAATCCGGCGCAGGCTGGACGCAGGCGAGCAGCAGCTCAAGCATCGCTGTTCCTGGCCAAGGCCTGGTCCGGCGGCAAGGTCATCTCCTCGACGCTCTGCTCCGCGGGTCGGGCAAAGCGGGCCAGGACCTCTAGGACCTGGGCGCAGTCTTGGGGGCGCAGCTCGGGTGTGCGGGCCATGCAGTGGTCGATGATCGCGCACAGACCGGGGTCCAGCTCAGGACAGAGGGTGTGCAGGGGCGGGGGCGGGCGGTGAAGGAGGCTGAAGATCAGCTCCAAGCTCTCTTGTCCCTGGTGAGGGGCTTGGCCTGAGAGCAACTCGTAGCCCAGCACCCCGACGGCGTAGAGGTCCGCTTGGGGGCTGGCTTGACCGCCCTGGGCCAGCTCCGGTGCCAGATAGGTCAGGGTGCCCATCAGGCTGCTCGTGCGGGTCAGGCGTTCGCTGTTGGGGCCCAAGGCCAAGCCCAGATCAGCGATCTTGAGCTCTCCCTGGGCGTCCAGCAGCAGGTTCTCGGGTTTGATGTCGCGATGGCAGATCTCTCGCTGGTGCAGGGCCTGCAAGCCCATCAGGATCTGCTCCAGGAGCTGGACCGCGCGCAGGGGCGGGGTGGGCCCATGCATCTGACTGCGCAGGCTGCTGCTCATCAGCTCCATGCTCAAGTAGTGGGAGCTGTGGGGCTGCCCTTCGCGCCAGACCGTGCACGCCCCGTGCTCGGTGGCCGAGACCAGGTGCGGGTGCTGGATCTCCATGCTCAGAGTGGCCTCGCGGATGAAGCGCTGACGGGCGGTGGGCAGGGCTTCGATCTCCGGGAGCAGGACCTTGAGGGCCACGCGCCGACCGTGCTTCTTGTCCCAGGCCCGGTAGACCATGCCCATGCCGCCCGCTCCGATGGCGCCCTCCAGGCGGAAGTGCGCGATGTGTTGCAGGCGGCGGGTCCGGGCCAAGCTGGCCTCGAGCAGGGACAGGGTGCCCAAGGTGGCGGCGGGCGCCAACCCCCACACCCACCGGGCCCAGATCCCCTGATCCAAGAGCGCCAACTCCACCAAACCCAAAAGCAGACCGCCGGACCAGAGCAGGCGACCGGAGAGGCGGAGGCGTTTGCGACGACCCTGCCAGCCCGTGAGGAGCAGCACCCCGAGCAGCAGCGCCCAGCGTACCCCGGTCTCGGGCCACGGCAGCCAGACCACGTGGCGGAGCAGGCGGTGGCGCCAGGTCTCCGGGACGGGGGAGGCGGCGCCCGGACCAAGGCCTCGGTTCAAGTACAGGCGATTGGGGCCTTGGCCGATGAGCAGCAGGTCGGCGTCCCCGTCTTGGTCCACGTCTGCGATTTGGGTGCTCGTGGCTGTCTCTTATACACATCTCCGAGCCCACGAGACAGGCAGAAATCTCGT
>CAJXRZ010000177.1 GCA_913060515.1 uncultured Pseudomonadota bacterium
TTCTGCCTGTCTCGTGGGCTCGGAGATGTGTATAAGAGACAGCCTGCACCGACTGCGCAGTGGCCTGGGAAGTGACCTTCACCGTCATCGAGGGCAACACGGCGGTCTGCCTGGATCCCGACTTGCCCCAAGACGGCGAGATCGCACACTTCGGCCACGACCCCACCAACGAGCTGATCCGCCACGACTACGCCGCCACAGGCATGTGGCTGGCTTGGTGGGATGCGATGCAAGCCGACGAGCTCCTGGCCATCCAATGGGTGGCCACCACAGGAATCGTTCTGCCCGAGGAGGACGACTAAATGCTGAGCCTCTTCCTTCTCTTGTCCTGCACCGACGAAGTGCTCGATACCGCAGACACGGCGCCTGAGCGCGGCGTGGACTTGTTGCCCATTCCCGACATGACCGGCATGGACTTGGCCACCGCCGCCAACGAGGCCCTCTCCGTCGCACTGGGCGTGACGACCACGCAGGTCTGGGAGGGGCACGCAGCCTCCTTGGAGCTCGGCTCCGCGGGTTGCCCAGACTTCTACATTGGCGATCCCATCGAACCCGATGAGGACAGCAGCTACCTGGGCTGGAGCGATGGCTGTGTGAGCAGTCAGAACGTGGAGTTCGTCGGCGATGCCCGCTGGACCAGCGACATTGAAGGCTCCGAGTCTGGCGGCACCACCCTGGAAGGACAGCGCGAGCTGCTCGGGGATGTGTTGGTCCGAGACGGCAGCCAGACCTTCTACTCCTTTGACGGCCGGGCCAGCGACAGCCTGCTGAGCATCGTGGACGTGGAGACCGACTTCTCCCGGTGGACCTACCGAAGCGTGGTGGACGGCACCCTGCGCGGCAGCATTCCCCTCACCGACTCGGTACACCCCGAGGGCTACCGCACCGACCTGTCCCTGGACCTCTCCGGCGGCGACGTGATGCGGGCCACCCTGACGGGGAACGTCTACCTCTTCAAGCCCCTCATTCAGGGCAACTTCGACAGCATGGTTGTGGACATGAGCTGGGCTGAGCCTGCCGCCTTGGACCCCGAGGACTGCGAGAGCGAACCCCGAGGCTGGATCGGCGTTCGCACCCCCGATGCCACTTGGTTCCATCTGGTCTTTCAGCCTCGGGAAGAGGATGTGGCCAGCGGCGAGGACTACGAGAACGACCCCTACACCGCCTGTGATGGCTGCGCGACGCTCTATGTGCGCGGCGTGCCGATGGAAGAGCTGGTGTGCGTCGACCTGAGCTGGATCTGGAGCGATGCCCGCATCAGCCCCCCCGATCCCAGCGGATACCTGCCCTCACTTCGGGAGCTCTGATGTTTGCAAGCCTGGCCGTACTCTCGGCCCTGACGGTCTCTACTGCTTGTGTAGAGGAGCCCGTCTCGGACATCCCCGAGCACCTGACTCTGCTCTCCCCGCGGGAGCAGCTCATCCGCGTCAGTGTGGATCTGCGCGGGGTGCATCCCAGCGAGCAGGACCTGGAGAGGATCGACCAGAACCCGGATTTGTACGTCGACTTTGTTGATCGCTACATCCAGGACGAGCGCTTCCTGAACCGCGCCAGCGCCATCTTGAACACCCGCATGCTGGTGCGCACCGGAGACATCTCGGTGGACCCCATGGCGCTGGGCATCGCGATGAGCCCTGAAGAGGCCGCCCGGCACACGAACGAGGAGCCACTGGCCCTGGCCCGCCACATCATCGCCGAGGACCTGCCTTGGTCCGAGATTGTGCTGGCCGACTACACGATGGCCGACCCCGTGACCGCAGCGATGTGGGACATCGAGATCCCCGAAGACGCCCAGGGCTGGGTGAAAGGCACCTACCGGGATGACCGCCCTCATGCGGGCATCCTGAGCATGACCACCCTCTGGACCCGCTACCCCTCTGCGGGGGTGAACCAGAACCGCCACCGCGCCAACGCTCTGTCCGTGATGCTGCTCTGCGACGATTACCTGGCCCGCCCCGTCAGCTTCTCCCGCACACAGATCGACGCCTTGACCAGCGGAGACCCCGAAGACGTCATCGCCCAGACCCCGGCTTGCCAGTCCTGCCACAGCAGCTTGGATCCCCTGGCCGCACACTTCTACGGCTTCTGGTGGGACCAGGACGACATGGCTCCGGCCGACCTGCAGATCCTCTACCGACCCGAAGACGAGCCCCTCTGGGAGTACGGCGCCGGTCTGGAGCCCGCTTGGCAAGGTCTGCCCACCACGGACTTGGTCGAGCTGGCCGAGGGCCTGGCTGAGGAGCGCCGCTTCTCCCAGTGCGCGGTGCAGACCTTCTGGGAGGGCCTGACCCAGCGAACGGTGGTCGACGCTGACTGGGACGAGCTGGCCCGCCACGAGCAGGTCTTCTTGGACTCCGAGATGAGCATCAAGACCTTGGTTCGCTCCGTGGTGCTCAGCCCCGAGTATCGGGCGGCGTCCTCTTCCGATTTGGAGGTGGCGGCCCGCCTGGTCAACGTCAAGACGGTTCAACCGGACCAGCTCGACAGCGTGATGCGGGACATCACCGGCTACGAGTGGGAGTTCGACGGCGTGCGCGCAATGGAGCGCAATGACCTGATGGTCTTGGGCGGCGGAATCGACAGCCGAGATGTGGCAGCCCCCAGCCACGACCCCTCCGTGGCCCGGGTGTTCATCCAAGAGCGGCTGGCCCAGAGTGCGGCCTTCGACGTGGCGACGCACGACTTGGACCCCGAGCGCGAAGGCGCCGCCCGCATGCTCACCAAGGTGGACGCCAGCTCCAGACCAGACAAGGATCCTGAGCTCTTCAAAGCCCAGATCTGTGCGCTCTATCTGCAAGCCACCGGCATCCCCTTGAGAGACGACGCCCCCGAGGTCGAGCTGCTCACCACGCTCTGGCGCGAGCTGTGGAGTGTTCAGGAAGATCCAGTAGATGCATGGGCAGGCGTCATCGCCGTCGTGCTGCGCGACCCCCGCATCTTGATGTACTGAAGGAGCCGACAATGACACCAACAAGACGACGTCTGATGCAAGGTGCCGCGGCTCTGTGGAGCGCCCTGGCCGTAGGTGGAACGATGGGTACAGCCCTTCGCTCCAAGCCCAGCCGAGCGGGAGTTCCCGAGCGCAAGTTCCTCTTCCTCTTTGCAGGCGGCGGCTGGGACGCGACCCCGCTGGATCCCAAGTACGGAGGAGATGGACTCTCTCCCATCCTAGGGACCGACATGGACCCGGACACCTTCCGCGGAGAGCTCGGGAATCTGAGCTGGTCCGCCGGCGAGGACAGGCCAGCCATGGACGCTTTCTTCGCCCGCTGGATCAACCGGACGGCCCTGATCCGTGGGGTGAACGTTCACTCCGCCGGGCACAGCTCCGGCCGCCAGTGGATGATGACCGGCACCTCCGCCAGCTCCGTCGCCGACTGGCCCACGACCCTGGCGGCGCACTCAGCCAATGAGTACCCCATGCCCCACGTCGTCTTCTCCGGACCGGCCTTTGGTGGCTCGGACGGCGCAGCCCTGGTGCGCGGCGGCGGCGGGACCCTGCTGGATTTGATGGACGGCAGCATCGTAGGGGCCTCGGACAACCCAGCTCCTGTTGTGCCTACGCCCTCCGATGCCATGGCCGATGCCTTGGTCTACGAGCGGGCGCTGGCCTTCGCCGACTCCAAGGAAGGCCTGGGCAAGTCCAGGGCCGAGGACCTGCTGGCCAGCCTGGACCGCGCCGAGGAGCTGGAAGGACGTCGCTTCGAGGCCGGGCTGGCCGATGGCGGCCGCGACTTCTTGGACCAGATGCTCATGGCCACCGAGATCATGCGCCTGGGTCTGTCCCGCTGCGCCATGGTCGGCATCCCTGGCGGCTGGGACACCCACGGCGGGAACCAGAACGTTGGGCCCCAGATGGACGTGCTCTTCGACTCTCTGGACCAGCTCATGACCCACTTGGCCACCACCCCCGGCCGGGACGCCGAGTGGCTCATCGACGAGGTCACCATCGTGGCCACCTCCGAGCTAGGGCGCACGCCCATGTTCAACGGCGCGATGGGCCGGGACCACTGGCCCTACACCTCCATGATGGCCCTGGGCTCTGGCATCCGCGGCAACACCGTCTGCGGCGCCACCGATGACCGCTTCATCTCTGTGCCGGTGGACCTGGCCAACGGCCAAGCCAAGGAAGGCGGCGATCTACTGGGCACCGAGAATGTGGGCGCAGCGCTGCTCAAGTTGGGCGGCCTGGACCCCGAGATCTACCGCCCTGGCGTCAAGTCCCTCGATGGACTGATTCGATGAGGTCGATTCGATGATTTGGCTATTGGCAGCCCTGGGCTGTGGCCTGGGCGCCCAAGAAGTAGACAGCTTTGATGCTTGCGCCACCCGCGAGGTCCCCTTGAGCTACGCCAACTTTGGCAAGCCCTTCTTGGAGCGACACTGCACGGGCTGCCACAGCACACACCTGGACGCAGACCGACGCTTCGACGCCCCCTTGGGCGTCGACCTGGACTCCTTTGATGCAGCAGTGACCTACCAGAGCCGCATCCAAGCCCGGGTCTTGGACCCCGAGTCGCCTCAGATGCCTCCCGGCGGCGGCCCCACCGAGCTGGAGTTGGAGCGACTTCAAGAGTGGCTGGACTGCGATCTGGGGGCCCCATGATCTGGCTGCTCGCCCTGGCCTGTTCGGACTACTCCGTGCGCGAGGCCCCACCGGACCCACCCAC
>CAJXRZ010000178.1 GCA_913060515.1 uncultured Pseudomonadota bacterium
GAGATTTCTGCCTGTCTCGTGGGCTCGGAGATGTGTATAAGAGACAGCCATCGAGCTGGACCGGGATCTGGCGGACTACCTGGAAGGCGCACTGCCCGACTTGGTGCTCACCCGCGGGGACGCCATGAAGGAAGACCTGGAGCTTGCCGCGCCCGGAGAGGGCTGGGTGTGTTGCGCAAACCTTCCCTACAACGTCGGTACCCGCATCCTCCTGCGTCTGCTGCCGCTCTCACCCAAGTTCACCCGCTTGGTCCTGATGTTTCAGCGGGAGGTGGCAAACCGCATCGTCGCGGAGCCGCGTACAAAAGCCTACGGCTCCCTCTCCATCATGTGCCAAGCCTTCAGCAAGCCCCGCTACGGCTTTACCTTGCCACCCGAGGCCTTCCACCCAGCCCCCAAGATCCACTCTTCGGTGGTGGTCTTCGACCTGCGTGAGCAGCCTCTCTTGGGCGGGGCTACCCCCGAGGGCTTTGAGCACGCGGTCCGCGCTGGCTTCTCTCAGCGACGCAAGACCCTGGTCAACTCCCTGAGCAGCCTGTACGAGAAAGAGAAGGCCCGGGCGGTTCTGGACGAGACCGTGGGCTTGGGGCACCGCGCCGAAGAGCTCAGCCTGGAGGAGTGGGGCAGCTTGGCCTTTGGTCTGGAACAGGCTGGAGCACGCTTGCGGTGAAGGTCCGCACCCAGCTGCTCTCGGCTCAACTCGCGCCGCTCCTGCCCTTGTTGCTCAGCGGCTTGATCACCCTGATCGCGCTCTTCCAGATGACGCGCTCGGTGCAGGAAGTCTCCAGCGTTGGCATGGAGCGGGTGCAGCTCTCGCAGCAGGCCCTGCAGTACTTCCGAGAAGAGCACGCCAGCCTGGAGACCTACCGCGAGGAGGGCTCCGGGGAGGCCCTGGCCGAGGCGCAGCGTAGGAGTGGATCTCTGCGCGCCCGCCTGGTCTTGATCGCCAACGGCGCTGAGGCGGAGCGCTTGGCGGGGCTGCTCTCCGACTACGAGGCCACCGCGGGCCTGGACGCCGAGCCGGCCAGCGAAGAGGAGATCGCGCGCGCGGGTCGCGAGATGATCTCCGAGCTGCAACAGCGCCAGCTCCGCCTGGAAGACCAGCTGCACACCGACTTGGACCGGGTGGCGGCGACCGGTCGCACCACGGCCACCTTGGTCGTGGTCATGGTGGGCATCGTCTTGGCCATCGGGGTGGGAATCGCCCTGGTTCTCGGACGGGACTTGACCCGCGCGGTGCGGGAGCTCCAGAAGGGAACCGATGGGGTGGCCGCGGGAGATTTCGAGTACCGCATCGAGCCCTTGGAGGTGGACGAGCTGGACCAGCTGGGCCGTGCCTTCAACAAGATGGCCAAGCGGGTGGCGGAGCAGGACCGCACCAAGACGGACTTCTTCGCGAACATCAGCCACGATCTCAAGACCCCGCTGACCTCGATGGCGGAGGCTGTGGATCTGATGGATGAGGAGATCCCTGGACCGCTGACGGACACCCAGCGTCGGCTGGTCGGCATCATGAAAGAAGACGTCCGTCGTCTGCGTCAGCTTGTGGCCAATGTGCTGGACCTCTCTCGTCTTCAAGGCAAACAGGCCGAGCTCGCTCCCGCGCAACTGAGCAACTCGGTGGGTCGGGTCGCCAACGAGCTGAGCCTGATGTTGCAGCGGCACCAGGTGAACCTGGAGGTGCAGGTGCCAGAGGGCCTGCCGCGGGTCTACGCCAACACCGGAATGCTGGAGCAGGTCCTGATGAACCTGCTCTCCAACGCCCTGAAGTTCAGCCCCCGCGGCACCCTGGTGCATATCGGTGCGGTCGATGGCTGGGAGGAGGGCGGGCAGCCAGCGATCTGCGTGTGGGTCGATGACCAAGGGCCCGGCGTGCCCGAAGCGCACAGAGCCCGAATTTTCGAGCGCTTCTACCAAGTGCCTCGGGCCGAGAAGCGCGGAGGCTCCGGTCTGGGGCTCTACATCTGCCATGAGATTGTGGCGGCCCAGGGGGGCAAAATCTGGGTGGAAGCCTCGCCGACGGGGGGCGCACGATTCTGCTTTACCTTGGCTGTTGCCAACGAGAGCACCGCGACACTTGTATGATCCCCTCGGCCCTTGCGCCGAGGAGGCCCCCCTGGACGGCACCGTCCTGCTGGTCGATGACGACGACAACATCCTGACCGTGCTCTCGCTGCGGCTGGAGTCGGCTGGCTATGGGGTGTTCACTGCCCGGGATGGCGACCAAGCCATGGCGGTACTCCGCAGGGAGAAGGTAGACGTCGTGGTCTGCGATCTGCGCTTGGAGGAGGAGTCCGGATTGGACGTAATGGCGCGGCTGCACCACGCCGATCCAGGGCTGCCCGTGCTGATTCTCACGGCCCACGGCAGCATTCCGAACGCCATCGAGGCGATGAATGAAGGCGCCGCCGGCTACCTCACCAAGCCCGTCGACCGCAATGAGCTCTACGCCCACTTGAACAAGTGCGTGGCCCAGCGTCGCCAGGCGCAAGAGCTTCAGGCCCTGCGTCGCACGGTGGACCAACGCGGCGAGCTCGAAGGCATCATCGGTCAGTCGCCGGCGATGAAGGCCGTCTTCTCGATGATCGAGCGGGTCGCCCCGCTCAACAGCACGGTCGCCATTTTTGGGCCCAGCGGGAGCGGGAAGGAGCTGGCTGCGCGGGCCATTCATGCGCTGTCCAAGCGGGCGAATCGTCCCTTCGTCGCCGTGAACTGCGGTGCCTTGCCGGACACCTTGCTCCAGTCGGAGCTCTTCGGGTTCAAGCGCGGCGCCTTTACGGATGCCCACTCGGACAAGGTTGGACTCTTCAAGGCGGCCGATGGCGGCACCCTGCTCCTGGACGAGATCGGCGACGTCTCGCCTGCCATGCAGCGCTCCTTGCTGCGGGTGCTTCAGGATGGAGAGATCTCCCCCCTCGGCAGCACCAAGACCCAGTCGGTGGACGTTCGGGTGGTCGTGGCCACCAACAAGGACCTGGCCGCCATGGTCGAGGCCGGCAGCTTCCGGGAGGACTTGTACTACCGCCTGGTGGTTGTACCGGTTCACATGCCCGCCCTGAAGGACCGGATCGGGGACATACCGCTCTTGGCCGAGCACTTCCTGGCCAAGCACTGTGCGCGCCTGAACCGCAGCGCCCAGCTCTCCCCAGCCGCCATTCAGCACCTGATGGAGCGCCGCTGGCCCGGCAATGCCCGGGAGCTGGAGCACGCCGTGGAGCGCGCCCTGGTCTTGAGCTTCGGGGAGGTGCTTCAGGCCGAGGACTTTGCCGACACAGGAGCGGGTCCGGGTGGACACCGCGCTGCGGACATCAAACCTCTGCGCGAGGCACGCGATGCCTGGGAGCGCGAGTACCTAGAAGATCTGCTCAAAGCCACCGGTGGCAACGTCTCGGCGGCCGCCAGAAAGGCGGGCAAGTACCGGGCAGACCTTTACGGCCTGTTGAAGAAACACGGCTTGGAACCTGGGGACTACAAGTAGGTGGACGGCTGGCGCCGGGACCTATTGTGGACCTTGGCGGCGGTGCTGCTGATGGTCGGGCTCACCTGGCCCCTGGCCCTCCATCCCTCGGAGCAGCTGCTCTCGGGACCCTTTGGGCCCTCACTGGTGGTGAGCTTCGAGATGGTCCCAGAGGCGATCTGGTCGGGCCAAGACCCGCACCTGAGCAGCGAGCTCGGAGCACCCTTTGAGCGCAAAGCACGCTTTCTTGGGTGGGTGCTCTTGCTCCTGGCGCTGCCTCTGAAGTTCCTGGGTCCGGTGCGCTTTGGCAGCCTGGTCACCCTGGCCTCGCCGGCGGTGGCGGTGTTGACCATGGCGCGGCTCCTACGGGCCCGTGCACCGGAGAGCTCCGATGGCGCCAGAGGTCTGGCCTCCTTCACCTTCGCCTTCGCGCCCTTCTATATGGCCAACATGGCGAACGGAGAGCTGGCCAAGGCTCAGGCGTGGCTGCTCCCCCTCGCCCTGCTCTTGGCCTGGCGTCTCAGAACGGACTGGCGCATGCTCCCGGTCTTGGCGGTCGTCCTGCTGCTGACGGGCTTCACCTCGCCCTATCTGCTGGTCTGCTCCGGTCTGGCCTTGGCGGTAGATGGGCTCTTTGGGCTCAAGCACTGGCGGCGCTATCTGCCTGTAGGCGCGCTTCTACTGGGAGTCTTTGCCCTGGTGTCCTTGGCCTTCGACCAGGACGGCAAGTCCCATGAGTGGCTGTTCTCACCGACCCATCGGCCCGAGCTGGACGCCCCAACCGAGCTGGTGGCTCCCTTTGCCGTTGCGCCTCTGAGCAGCCTGTTCTGGCCGGACGCCACCGTGACCCCCTCGGGACTTCAGCACGGGGTCTACCTCTGCTGGAGTGTGCTCCTTGTGGCGCTCTGGGGCTTCTGGAAGCGAAGGGGAGTGGCCTTGGGGTGGACCCTCGCCGGGGTGCTCTGCGCCCTAGGGCCGGTGCTCTTCCTGACCCCGACCTTGCCCACCGTGCCGCTCCCGATGGCGTTGGTTGAGCTCCTTGGCACCGGGCTGTCCGCCTCTGGCATGTACTACCGGCTGCTCCAAGTGGCCTTGGTGGGCTTGGCCCTGGGAATGGCTCACGCACCCTTGCCCAAGTGGGCCTGGTTGCCTGTTGCACTGGCCTTCGCCGTCGAGGTCACCTTGGCTCAGGGCAGCACCTGTCTCTTAT
>CAJXRZ010000179.1 GCA_913060515.1 uncultured Pseudomonadota bacterium
CTGCCTGTCTCGTGGGCTCGGAGATGTGTATAAGAGACAGGGCCAAGAGTCCGGCGGCCAGGGTGTTGTCTTGGAAGGACCAGTCCCCTTGGTTCAAGAGCAACATGGGCTGGCCTGCAGGCCCCTGCCCGAAGATGTCCAGGTCCCCGTCCAGATCCACATCACTCAGCGCCAGAGTCTCTGGGTTTAAGGAGGTCTTTGGATTCCCAGGAAGCAAGAGTCCCCGGTCCGCCCAGTGCGCTCCTCGATTCTCCTGCAGCCGAAATCCTTCGTCCGCCGAGGTCAGCAAGTCCAGGTCGCCGTCTCCATCCAAGTCACCGGCCCAGGACGCCATCCAACCTTGGTAGGGGTCCAGGGGGGCCTGGGCCTTGGGGACCTGGGTCCAGAGGCCGGCCTCCTCTTGCCACATGGAGCTGCCCACCCAGGCGCCGGTCACCAGCAGCTGAGGGCGCCCGCTGCCCATCAGATCGTCGTAGAGCGCCCGGGTCGTCCAAGTGCTGCCGCCGCCCAGGCGATTGGGATCCAGCTCCACCAGCTGCAGGGCGCCGTAGCCGCGGTTGTGCAGCAAGACGTTGGGTCGGGGCCAGCCGCCAGGGCCTTGCAGAAAGCTCAGGTACAGGTCCTTGTGGCCGTCCAGGTCCAGGTCCAGACAGGTGATCTGAGGCGCTGTTCCGGCCACGAGCGCCAGCTCCGGCATCAGAGCGCGGGTCTGCCACGAGTCCACCTGGCCCTTGGGGCTCACCCGCCAGATCTCCACCGAGGCGCGCTCCTGGCTCAGGCGCCCGAAGACCACCTCCTCTTTGCCGTCGCCGTCCACGTCACAGGCCACCATCGCGCCAGGCCAGTGCACATCGGCCCAGGCCGCTTGGGGCCGCTCCAGCCAGCGCTCTCCTTGGTTCTCGTACAGGCGCGGCCGGCCCAGGCTGTCCACCAGCAACAGGTCCGGGGCAGGGGAGCCCATCAGATCTGCGAGCAGTGCACCGCTGCCGGGGTCTTGCTGGGCCACGCCCCACTGTGCTGCGCGCTCCACAAACGCCAGGGACTGCTCCGGGTCGTGGTGAAGCAGCGCTTGAGGGGTCAGGGCCCAGTCTTGGCCCATCCAGAGGGGGGCCACTTGCGCCGGGCTGGACTCCACGCCTTGGGGGCCCAGGATCTCCCCCGCCTCCGAGGCCAGCCAGGGCCCGCCGCAGACCGCAGCCGGGAAGTCCACGGGAACCCAGGCCTTGTCCAGCCAGTCCCAGGCGCCGCCGGCCCCAACGACGCGTGGCGTCTGGCTGGGACCCGTACAGATCTCCAGCAGTCCGGTGTGGGTCAGGGGCTCCGGCAAGGCGCGCACGATCACCTCCTCGCCGCTGACTTGGATCAGCTCTGTCCGGGTGGCCATGAACAGCCCTTGTGCGTCTGCGTGCAGGGCCCGATTGTGTCCGGCCAGAGTGTCGGGCAAGGCGCTGTGGGCGAAGGGTGTCCAGCTTCCCTCCCGGTAGATCCACGCCGCGCCGCGCAAGCCGCCGCTGACGCCGAGCCCGCCATAGAAGCGGGGAACCCGTGGGTAGCCTTCGGTCACGGACTGACAGGCCCACTCGGAATCCCCGGGGCTGGCCGAGCAGATCTGGCTGTCGCTGACGATCCAGGCCTGGGGACCGTGCAAGCCCAAGCCCAAGTCCGGGTTCGTTCCCTCCGGCAAAGGAGGCAGGGAACCCAGGTCGGTGGTGGCGCCATCTCGGTGCTCGAAGAGCTGCTCTCCGCTGAGCACCCAGAGGGTCTCGCCTTGTTGGTCGGCGGCCCGCAAGGGGGCTTGGTCCCAGGGACCCGGCGTGACCACCCAGCCTGCGTAGGCCACTTGCCAGAGGGTCCAGAACATGGCCCAAGTTAGCATGGCGGCGTGAGCTCTCAGACCACCATCAGCCTTGGCGGGCGCCGCGGCCAGGCCCTGCCCGAAGGCCTCTGGACCCTGCGCTTGCTCTTCTCGGTGGACCAGGGCTGTGCCGGACCTCGGCAGGCCTTGGCTGGCACCCGCAGCATGGGCCGAAGTGGTGCGGACTTTAGCGTGCCCGCCGACCTGGCCCTGAGCCGGAAGCACGCCGAGTTCAGTCTTCGAGAAGCCCGGATCTATCTTAAGGATTGCAGCCGCAACGGCACCTGGGTCAACGGCCAGCGCTTCACTCAGGGCCCCCTGAGTGATGGGGATCTGATCCGCGCGGGCAACAGCCTCTTCTTGCTGCGCTGGCAGTCTCTGAAGGGGGAGCAGTGGCCCCTGCAGGAGCTCCTGGGCGAGGCGCCCGCCATGGCCCAGTGTAGGCGGGCCATTCAGCTCGCCGCCCCCGAGGCCCTCACGGTCTTGCTTCAAGGCCCCTCAGGATCCGGCAAAGGCGCCGCCGCCCAGGCCTTGCACCGCTTGAGCGGGCGCCCGGGACCCTTCGTGGAGCTGAACTGCGCCAGCCTGCCGCCGGGACTGGAGGAGAGCACCCTCTTTGGCCACACCCAGGGCGCCTTCACCGGGGCCACGAGCGAGCAGCTGGGACGCTTCGGCGCGGCCGACGGGGGCACCCTGTTCTTGGACGAGGTCGCCGAGCTGCCGCTGCACCAACAGGCCAAGCTGCTCAAGGTCTTGGACGATGGCCGCTACACCCCAGTGGGTGCCAGCCAGGCCAGGCAGGCCCGGGTGCGCGTGTTGGCGGCGAGCAACAAGGGGCTGCAAGAGGAGGTCAACGCCGGTCGATTCCGCGCGGATCTCTACGCGCGCCTCAACGAGTTCAGCATTGCATTGCCGGCCCTGTGCGCCCGCCGGGAGGACATCCTGCCGCTGATGGGCCTCTCTCAGCCCATGAGCCCGGAGCTGGCCCAGGCGCTGCTCCTGCACCCCTGGCCCCTCAATGTGCGGGAGGCCCGCAGCCTCGCCAATGAGCTGCGGCTGCGGGCCCAAGGTGGGCTCCTGGATCTGGAACTCATCGCGCACCGCCTGCCGGCCCCTGAGCTTGTGGCAGAAGGCGTGGCGCCCGTACTGGGGGAGGGCCCGCCGGACGTGGAGACCCTGCGCGGGCTACTGGCGGCCCATAAAGGGGTCGTGGCTCAAGTCGCCCGGGCCACAGGCCGTTCCACCAAGCAGGTTTACCGCTGGCTGAAGACCTACGGCTTGGAGTTGGAAGACTTCCGGGGCTGAGTGCCGCTGAGACAGGGACAGGCCATGTCCCGGGACCGTCCCACTGGCCTCGAACGTAGATTCAGGTACTTGGCTGCTGGCACGCCGCTTGCTTTAATATGGGGGAAACCCCGTACCTGGAGCCAACATGACCCTTCTTCTTCTCCTCGCCGCCCTGGACGAAGCCCCCGCGACTGACGCCCCCACGGTTGAAGAGGCCGCTGTTGAAGAGGCCGCTGTCGAAGAGGCCGCTGTCGAAGAGGTCGCCGTTGAGGAAGTGGTCGCCGCACCGGCAGCTTGGACCCCCACCCGGGTCAAGAACGCGGAGTTGGAGTCCAGCATGCCCATCTTCGGTGCGCTGACCACGGTGGTCTTTGACCTGCAGGAGCGGGGAAACCAAATCACGGACATGTCCGTGGGCGTGCTGCATCACGACACGCCGGCCAGCAACAAGCACTTCTTCGGCGAGGGCAGCGAGGTCTCCTTCACGGTCCTGGGCGACCCGGAGCGCATCTCCGATTTTGAGGTCGTGTTGATGGACCCCAACGGCAAGCAGGTCGCCACCGGTGAGCTCCTGAGCAGCATCGACTTTGGCAGCAACGATGACGGAGAGGCCATGCCGGTTCCCGTCGTGCATCGCCTGACCTACGAGGCCGCCACCAACGGCTACCACGAGGTTCAGGTGCGCATGAAGCAGGGCAGCGATGACTGGGGCGTGGGCTACTACTCCTCGGTTCTGAGCTACGCGAGCGCCTCTCCCATTGGCATCAGCGAGACCTTGTTGACGATGCTCTTCGCCGTGACCTTGGCTGAGACCGAGGGCCTCAAGGTGCAGGCCGCCAACTGGACCACGGTCTCCGAGGACAGCCGCGTGGAGATCGCCATTCCCGTCGACACCAGCTTTGATGAGTGCCTGGCCTTTGGCATGGCCAGCGAGAGCCGCGTGAAGACCCTGGACATCGACGTGGCTGAGCCCGGTGGGCAGACCATCGCCCGGGACACCAAGGGCAAGAAGGACGCTGTGGGTGGGGTGGACTTCGCGCCCAACATCGCAGGGGACTGGCGCTTTGGACTGACGGCGACCAAGATGCAGCGTGGGGTCAGTGACAGCCATGCGGCGGTGTTGATGGGTTGTATGTGAGGGAGGCTGGTCTGTAGACGGGGTTGAGCTGGTTCGGGGGGGGGCTTGTTGGGCTGGCGTGGCAGGTGCTCTGTAGACGAG
>CAJXRZ010000180.1 GCA_913060515.1 uncultured Pseudomonadota bacterium
GGTCTCTGGAGCGGTGCAGGCGAGGAGGAGGTGGAGCAGCATGGTTTCCAGGTGTCCAGATGGGAGGCTGGGGTGAAGGGTTCAGCTCAGGCCAGCGCGCAGAATCAGCACGCAGAGCCAGGTGCCTAGGGCGGCCAAGGCAGCGGCGGCGCTCAGGATCAGGCTGATCTCGACGCCGACCATCGTCGCGATGGTGAAGGGGGAGCAGCCGATGCGGCGCATCAGGGTCAGCTCGGTCTTTCGCAGGCGCAGGGTCAGGGCGATGACCAAGAGGAAGAAGGCCCCCGTGGAGAAGGCCACAGCGGAGAAGTAGACCTTCAGGCCCGCTTCGATTCGCAGCACGATGCCCAAGATGGTGTCGATCACGCCGGCAGGCCGCACAGCTTGGCGGGTCTCCTCCAGGGCCAAGTCCCCCAGGAGCTGGTCGTGGTGCTTGGCGCTGTCGGGCATGATCAGCAGGCTGGAGATGGGCTGGGCGTCCATGTTCCCGTGCATGTGAAAGCTGCCGCGGTTGCTCTCGTCGATCTCTTGGAACATGAAGATGGCCGCGGTGGCGCTCAGGGCCTCGTCGGCGTCGGCCTCGGGGTTCAGCGCTTGGTCTGCCGTGACCGCCTCGTGTCCGTGCAGAGCGCCGTCCAGGGCCCACGCCGTGCGCAGGTCGCAGAAGAAGGCGGTGTCGTCCGGGGTGTTGGTGGGCCCCAAGATGCCGGTGACCTGGAGCAGCAGGGGGTAGCTGCCGGCGATGTTGTAGAGGTTGCGGGTGTCCGAGCGCAGGGTGTCGCCCACCTGCAGGTTGAAGTCCTCTGCGACCTGGGCCCCCGCCACGACCTCGCCGAGCACTGCGGGCAGTCGGCCTTGCACGGGAGTCAGGCCTCGGGCGGGGTAGTAATTGAGCTCTGTGGCCACCAGAGGGCTGCCGCTGACGCTGTGCAGGATGTAGAGCGGGATGACCTCGCCGTAGGCCTTCTCCTTGAGCGAGAGCCGGTCGCCGTAGCTCAGGGGATCCCGCACGGCGCCGCGAAAGTAGAGGGCGTTGAGGGTGAGATCGAAGGGGTTGCCCACCCGTCCCACCAGCACGGGGCTGGACTCCGCCCGAGACATCAGAGCCCCTCTGAGCTCGCCCGAGGCCACGCTGGTGAAGGCCGGCAAGAACAAGGCCACCGCGGTCCCCAAGATCAGGACCAAGGTGCGTCCGGGGGCCGCCGCCAGGTAGCGCAAGGCCAAGTAGAAGGCGTGGCGAATCATGGGGCGCCCATCTCGAGGGCTTGCTCGAAGCGGGCTTGAACCCGGGGGTCGTGGCTGACCAGGAGCAGGGTGAGCTGCTGCTCGGCGACCAGCGCGTCCAACAAGTCCAGGACTGCTGTGCTGCGCTCGGGGTCCAAGCCGGTGGTGGGCTCGTCGGCCAGGAGCAGCCTGGGCTGGGTGACGACGGCGCGCGCGATGGCCACCCGCTGGCGTTCCCCTTGGGAGAGCTGCTCGGGGCGGCGGCCCAGCTTGTCGGCCAAGTCCAGGGTCTCCAAGAGCCCAGTGGCGCGGGTCTTGGCGCTCGCGTCCAGCTTCAAGGCGCTGTTCAGGCGGTAGGGAAGCAGCACGTTGTCCAGAGCGCTCAGGTAGTCCACCAGGGGGTAGTCCTGAAAGACGAAGCCCACGTTCTGTACCCGCCAGGCCCGGCGTTGAGACTCCGAGAGCTGAGCGAGGTCGGTGCCGCAGACTTGAAGCGTCCCGGAGTCCGGAACCAAGGCGCCGGCCACCAGGTTGAGCAGGGTGGACTTTCCGCAGCCGCTGGGGCCGTGCAGGACGACGCGGGCGCCTTCGCTGACCTCGAATGGGGCAAGGTCCATAGAGAAGTCATCGCCATAGGCAAAGCGCAGGCGGGTGGCGTGAATGGCCAGGGGAGCGCTCATTCCTTCTCCTCCTTCTGGCCCACGCCGGCGTCCAACATGTCCAGGGGATCCATCAGACCGCCGCCGCTGCTGGGCATGGCGTCCAGCAGGAAGTTGTCGTCGGTGGCGTAGGCGCTGAGCACGCTGCGTACTCGGGCCAGATCCCGCATGTGGGTGTCGATGATGCGCCAGCCCTGCTCGCGCTGCTCGAGGGTGTAGACGGCCACGTAGCGGTTCACGCGGGTGTGCTTGTGGGCTTGATGGGTGACCACGCCGCCCACGGACCAGTCGGCTTCGATGCGCACCACGCCGGGATCCGAGGGGCTGCGCTCCAGGACCGTGACGGACTCGTAGTCCACTCGGATGACCTGAATGGCGGTCTCCTCGGCGGCCATGGTGTGCAGGGTCGTGAAGTGCTCGACGTACTCCTGGGTGAGCGCCTCGCCGGCGAAGCTGCCTTGGAGCAGCGCATGGATGGCGTCCCGGTCTCCGCCCAGCTCGTAGACTTGGTAGATGGGGCGGTGCAGCTCTTGGAAGGTCTCACTGAGCGCCGCGTCAGCTTCGGCGAGGGCCTGGGGCGCCGGGACGGGCCTGCAGGCGGGCAGCAGTAGGAGGGAGAGCCACACGTACTGAGGCTTATCACCGAGAGGTCGGGGCTGCGTGGTCGGGACGTGGTAGCGTGCCAGCACCTGCTGAAAAAGCCCGGAGTATCCGATGACACGCTGCCTCCCTCAGAGCTTCTTGGCCCTTGGCCTATGCGCAACCCTCACGGTCTTGGCTGCTTGCGAGCAGTCCGGCGGCTCCGAGGACGTGCTTCCCGCGGCGCCTCAGTCTGAGATGGAGAAGGTCTGCGCCCGCTCCTACGGCGGCATGGACGGCGACCGCAAGAAGAAGATGCAGGCGCTCACTGAAGAGCAGCAGGCCAAGGTCACGCCCCTTCCCACCAAGCCGGACTTCGTAAAGATGTGTGCTGCTTTGGACGACGAGGCCCTGGCACGCTGCTTGGACCCCAACTGGTTCACAGTCAACGCCAAGGAGTGCAACGAGGGCTTTGGCAAGCTGGACGAGGCCAAGCAGAAGCAGATCATGGGCATGCTCGCTGGCAAGCCCGCCGAGGATCCCAAGGCCGAAGAGAAGCCTGCTGAAGGTGCCGAGGGCGAGGCCAAGGATCCCGCTGGTGGCGCTGGCGCCGCTGTGAAGGACCTGGCTCAGTAGTGCTGGCACTCCTGATTTTGGGCGGCTTTGCCGCCGGGCCGGCCTACGCCAAGACCTCGAACCTCAGCGACCTGGGCTCCGTTCTCCAGATGCTGGAGGCGACCACCACGGTCGCCTTCGGGATGGAGGAGAACAACGTCCAGCTCACAGACGTGAAGCTCTCGACGGTCACCGAGGAGCGGGACGGCGCCCACATGGTGCTCCTGGCTCAGGACAGCAGCCCCCGTATTCGCTTGTTGCTGGACCCCGAGCGGGTCGGTGCCGCCCTTGTGCGGGTTCGGGCGCCATCTGGCCAAGTGGTCGCAACGGGGGAGCGATTCTCCGGCGTGGACTTTGGCGAGAACTACGAGGACGGCCAGACCGAGCCCTTGGTCTATGACTTGAACTTCGAGGCCCCGGAGACCGGGTACTACAGCGTCGAAGTCGATCTGGAACAGGGCACCGAAGACTGGGGCGTGGCCTACTACACCTCCATCGTCGGCATGGAGAGCCCAAGCGGCGTGGTCTCCCTGGCGGAGACGGTCTTGAACCTGCTCTTGGTCACGGCCTTTGCCGAGTCCGAGGGGCTCAACGTTCAAGGCGTCGCGTGGACCACCTTGGAGCCTCAGATGCGCACCCGCATCGAGTTTCCGATGGAGCCCCGGCTAGGAGAGTGCACCGCCTTCTCCACCGTGAGCGACAGCCGCGCCAAGAAGATGGATCTGGACGTGGAAGAGCCCGGCGGTGCCCCCATCGCCTCGGGCAGCAAGCGCAGCAAGGATGTCGTCGCCGCGGCCACCTTCTCGCCCTACTTGGCTGGGGACTGGGGCTTTGGCCTGGTCGCGACCAAGATGCAGCGCGGCTACAGCGACACCCATGCAGCGGTGATGGTGGCCTGTAGCCCCTGAGCGCCTGCGGCTCTGAGCGCTTGAGGCTTAAAGGTCGTGCTCGAAGTCGTAGCTGCGCTTGAAGATCAGACCCTTGGCCTGGATGGTGCCCTCGGCGCCCAGGTCCAGGCTGTCTGAGCCGGAGCTGACGGCCTGAAGCACTGCGGGCCCAGCGGCCAAGCTGATGGTGGCCGGAATCTCCACGAGCACGGGCTGGCCCTTGGGCAGCTTGATGCGCTCGTCTTCGATCACCGAGGTGCCGATGGGCTGACCGTTGAGGGTCAGGGTGGCGTCCATGTCGGTGAGGGTCAGAGGCTGTCTCTTATACACATCTGACGCTGCCGACGAAGAGGATAGTGTAGAT
>CAJXRZ010000181.1 GCA_913060515.1 uncultured Pseudomonadota bacterium
CGAGATTTCTGCCTGTCTCGTGGGCTCGGAGATGTGTATAAGAGACAGCCCCAGCTCTCGGCCATCCAACTCAAAGAAGCGCAGCGTTGGCTCACGGAGTCCAGCCTGTGAGCTGGCCTCGGCCTCCATCAGGCAGATGCGCGGTCCGTCCTGGCAATCCAGCCCCAGGGGCGGGCCTACAAGACGTCTGGAGGGGGTGGAGGGGGCGACGATCTTCCACTTGGCGGCCCCTTGGGCCGAGCCTGGGGTGAGCTGGGCAGCCAGATCACGAAACAGGGCCTGCATCGGCGAGGACACCACGACCCATGTGCCGCGAATGACCGGAGCAAAGCTGACCGGATTCTCAGCATCCGGCGTCGGAAAGCCGGGCCAGTCGATGGGACGCCCGCTGAGCAGCTGCCCACTGAGGGGGTCCACAAAGGAGATGCGGCCCCGCTCGCTGAGCACCAGCACACGACCGCGCATCAGCCCCAAGGCCGCGACGCTGTCCCCCACCCGGTTCTGCTCCTCCGGCGCGATGCTGTCCAGGTGCCAATCGGGCACGACGGACCAGCTCCGCTTGGCGCTGACCCGCCCAAATACGCTGCCCCGAGCATCGTCCGCACAGCCGGCGCGATCCGGAGCGCCACCCGCCTCGCTCCAGTCAACGGGGCTGTAGCCGCGCACCGCCTGGCCGGTGAAGGTGTTGAACACGCTGGTGGGACAGACGTTCCACTCCACTGGCGCCCCCCCCTGGGCCGGAGCCAAGAGCGTGGACTCATAGGGCCGCTGGCAGGCCTCACACCAGCCGATCATGCCGCCCTGGTGGAAGGGCTCGGTGGGCTCGCCGCACCCCGGCCAAGGGCAGCGGGTGCGGGTCACAAAGCGGCGGTTGTCGCGGTCCCAAGAGAAGCTCACGAGGGCACCTCTCCAGCCAGATCCAAGTCACCGGAGACCGCTCGGATGTCGCCCGGTCCGGAGATCACCAGCTCAACCTGGGTGACGGGTTCGGGGAAGGTGAAGCTCATGTGCAGCTGTCCATCTCGGAAGAGCTCCAGTGTGGAGCGCGGCTTGCGGAAGGCATGCACCGCGCGGGCCGGCAGCGTGGTGCCACGCTCCAGACCTGGAATCGTGCGGAAGTGGAAGGGTCCCCAACGCGTCTGTACGTCGTGGGTCAGCTCGCGGTTCATACGGCGGCGGACCTTGATCCATTCCCCGTCCTCTCGCGTGCCCCAGATGCTGGCCCCCATCCCCACGCAGCGCTTGGGGTCAAAGCCGGAGCGATCCTGGGGCTGCACCACCAAGAGCTTGGGGGCCTCCTCGCTGCGTTGGCCGGCGATGAACTGAAGCATCTCTTCCCGAACACAAGGCACCCGGGTCCCCTGCCCCGTGAAGAGCACGGTGCTCAAAGACTCCCAGTCCCAGTCCGCCGCGGCACACGCCCGCTCCAACAGAGGGATGCGCGCTCGGGCCTGCTCTCGAACCGCCCGCTCAAAGCGCTCACGCGTCAGGGCGACGCGGAACTCACCGGCTTTCTCCGGCTCTTTTGCGCCCTTGAGTCGAGGCCACCGCTGATCGGAGAATCGGATCTCCACGCGCTCAAGCTCACTGAGCTTGCACTTGGCGGCCTCGGCCTTTCGCAGGACCTCCACCGCACGGTTGTAGAGCGCCTGGGCTTGCTCCAGAGCCCCTTCCCGTGCGGGATGCCGCGCCCGGTAGCCGTTGAAGTACTCTCCGAAGCTGCGGAAGCCGGCAGCCTGGAAGATCTCCTGGGACTGGATCTCCCCCCCAGCCCGTGCCGACTGCTCCCGCAGGTCATCCAGGATCCACTCTGCCAGCAGTAGGTCGAGGTCGTCTCCACCCCACAGGGGATCCCCGGCCGTGGCGTGCAGCTCCACGCTTACCTGCTCTACATCCTGTTCCCAGAACGAGGCCAGGTCTTGCAGCTCCACCGCCGCCACATCGGTGGTGCCGCCGCCGATGTCCACGGCCAGCACGCGCTCGCGGTCCCCCAAGGGGTGCTCCACGCCCACACGGGAGCTGGGATCCAGGCGCGCGTAGACGTAGGCCAAAGCGGCCGAGGTGGCCTCGTCGATGCAGCGCTCTTCGATGAACTCCTGGGTGGAGCTCAACTGCAGGTTCAGGCCAGCGGCGTGAGAGGCCTGCATCAATGCTGCCTTCATGTCCGCGTCTACTTCCACCGGATGGGAGAAGATCGCCTGACGGAAGCGCACCTTCGGACCGATTCGAAGGGCCCGAAGCTGCTGCATGCTCAGTCCACTGACGGCCCGCTCGGCGCGGAGCCTCAGCTCGGTGATGAAGCGGTCCAAGAGCTCCTGCGGTCGGTAGCTCCTGCGACGCCAAGCCCCTTCTGGAGAGCGCTCCAAGAAGTGGTACCAGGTCTCCGGAGAGCGGCTGATCACCGACTTGATGGAGCGCACCAGGTTGGCGGGGTTCAGCTCAGCGTTGGCGTCGGCTTTGCTCCCGAAGAGGAAGGGCGCCTCACCGGGTGCCGAGGACCCTTGGTAGTACATCAAGCTGGGGAGCTGCAGCGACTCCCCTTCCAGGGGCAGCGCCAGGTGGGTGCGGGTGTCCGGACGCAGCAACACGACCATGGAGTTGCTGGTGCCAAAGTCGATGCCCATGAACACGCCAGTGGGGACCTGGACCACCCCAAGCTGCGCATCTACGCTGCGCTCAAGGACCCGGGCGCCAGCGCCGTCATGGTGGATGCGGAAGCGCCTGGAGGACCACGCTTGGTCGAACTCCTCCTGAGGCCGGTCGGCCAGCGCCAAGGTGTAGTGAACCGTGCGCTCGCCACCCGGGGGGATGATCTCGCCCGGCGTGAGGCCTTCCAGGTGGAACCAGTCCGCCCCAGAGGCCGGCTCCTCGCCCTTGAGCACCTGGATCTGGGTCACCTGAACCGGCAGGTCGCCAGGGTTCTTGAGCACAAGGCTGTGCACCTCGTCGCGCTCGACGGAGGGATGACCGATGGGCTCGGGGGCATCGCAGACCAGGGTTGGGGCGCGGCCGAGCACCCCCTGGATCAAGGCCTGGATCCGGCCCCCCTGACGGTGGGTGTAGCGACACACCAAGCGGCCCGAGAAGAAGCGAAGCCCTTCCAGCTCAGGACTCAAAAAGCGCAGCTCAAAGCTACGGGATTCACCGGCGCGCAGCACAGGGTGGTCCGTGGCAGGCGGCGCCTCGAGCAGAGACTCGATGGCCAGGTGCTCGGCGTCCGCGGCCCAGCTGGGGGGGGCCCCGGGATGCTCCTCCAGGCTCAAGCCCTCCAAGGAGACATCCTCGGCGGACTCATTGTGCAGGGTGACCCTGTGGATCAGGCCCTCGCGCAGACGGGCATTCGGGATGAAGCGGTAGTGGCTGGCCGCAGGACTAAACCAAGGCTCCCGGGCGACGACCAAGCTGAGCTTGAGGGGCCGAGGGGCCCAGCCCTGCGGAGAGAGCTGGCAGAGGGTCGTGAGCAGGTAGATCGGCGCTTCGAGCACCGGCGTGGCTTGGCGGTCCACGCCTACGAAGAGCGCCTCGAGCTCACCCAAGCCGAAGGGGATGGCGATGATCTGCTCTTGCCCAGGCTCCAAGGTGATGGCCCGCTCTTGCAGTTGGGCCAAGCGCGGATGGTCCACCCACGGGGGCAAGGCCTCCAAGGCTTCGGCGGGCAGCACCAGCCCCGCTGGCACCACGCCTTCGTTGACCACCGAGAGGCGCAGTCCATGGCTGCCGCGGCGCACGGCGACCCGGCCATCGTCTCCCAGCTCACGACTGTCTTGGTGCAGGTGCCACCGCAGGCGCGCCAGCGGAGTGCCGCAGCTCCCGCAGTAGCGGTCCCAGTCACTGGCCGTGGCTGTGCAGTTTGGGCAAGAGATGCTCAAGGGGACTCCCCTGGCTCAAAGTCCACCCGGAGCAGAGCCCCATGGGCGATGGACACGCCATCGATCTCGTACAAGCGAGGCCCGGCTGCCCCGCCCAAGGGATTGAGTTCAGCCTGCTCTTGGAGCTCGCCCTCTACAAAGACGCGCAGTGAACCCGCGCGGTGGGCAGCGGCCAGCTCGATGCGCTGCGGGTGAAAGGGCCGAGACGGGGCTGGCTCTGGGTTCACTGGTCCTGGATCATCGGGTCCATCTTCGGGAAGCTCAGGGGGCTCCTCGCCAAGCTGGGGCGGTGGGGGCTCCGGTGGCTGCTCTTGGAC
>CAJXRZ010000182.1 GCA_913060515.1 uncultured Pseudomonadota bacterium
TCGGCAGCGTCAGATGTGTATAAGAGACAGCCCCCGCTACAGTCATTGTCCAACCCATCCCCGCACACCTCAGCTCGCCAAGGATTGACCTTCTTGATCTGGTCGTCGCAGTCACCGCCCTTGTCGACGTAGCCATCGGGCGGCTCACAGGCCTGAAGCGCTTCGGCGTCGTCCCCGAAGCCGTCCCCGTCGTTGTCTAGGTAGTAGGTCTCGCCAGAACTCAGGTCGACCTCGTCGGCATCGTCTGTCAGACCGTCGCAGTCGTTGTCGATTCCCCCGTCACAGACTTCGGCTGCGGAAGGGTTGATCAACGCGTCGCGGTCGTTGCAGTCTCCGGCCACCTCCGCGTAGTCATCCGGAAGGAAACAGGACGCCAGGGGCTCAGCCTCGTCGCCAAAGCCATCCAGGTCCCAGTCTCGGTAGAAGGTCCCAGCGTCTGCAGCGTCCTCGTCAACGTCGGAGTCGCAGTCGTTGTCCTTCTCATCGCAGGTCTCGTCCAACCCTGGTGCAACAAGCGCGTCGTTATCGTTGCAGTCATCTCCGCCATGTTCGGTAGCAATATGTCCGTCCCCATCGGAGTCCATCGCCCGGTCCATCAAGGCCTCGTACTCATCTTCGGTAGTCAGGCAAGCCAACAGCAAAAGCAACATGCGTCCTCCACAAGTGCCGACACCATAGCAATGACTGGGTAGGCGCCTCCGGTTAGCCCCACCCTGTGCCGCTTGGCTGAAAGGATCGCCCCCAACTCAAGAAGCCAGGGGTCCCTAAAGCCCCAACCCCGCCTGCTTCTCCGCCAGCTCCGCCACTACCGGCCCCTCCACTCCATAGGTCCCGGCCACAACCAGCCCCTGGTCGTAGGCCTCCCAGGCCTTGCGCAGCAGGATGGAGCCCTTGTCTTGGAGCATGCTCCGGTACATGGCGACCTGCTGTTCATCCAGCTTTCGTGGGGCCGGTGCGATGACCAACTCCTCCTGCAGCGCCAAGTAGGCATCTCCCAGTGAGAGCAGTCCCTTCAGGATCCACTCTGGCTCCTCCAGGCGCACGACCTGGGCCAACATGGCCTCGGCGTCGGAGATCTGCACCGCACGTTCCTGCAGGTGCTTGGCTTGTCGGCGAGAAGACCCTTCCAGGGGGCTCTGATCCCGCTCCAACAACCGGGCGTCCTGGAGAGTGTAGAGGGCCTTGGCCTGCATCCAGGTGATCTCGCTGCCTTCACTGAGCGCCAGGGCATTCAGAATCCGTCGCTGCCCCTTGGCTTGCTTGCCGACTCTGACCTCGGCGATACCTCGGGCCAAGTTGATGGTCCACAGATCGCTGCCCTGCAGCTCCCCGGTTGGCACGGCTTTGTACTGAGCCAGGGCCAACTCCCACTCTCCCAGCTCCTCCAGGCAGATGCCGCGCCTAAAGCCGGCGTCGTCGTGGTACTCGCCGCTCAAGTCCTCCCCGATGAGCAGGTCGTAGAGACTCAGCGCGGTCTCAAAGTCCCCAGCCAGCTCGTAGGCCACACCCAGTTGGTAGAGCACGCCCGGTCGGCGGTCCCCCTGGGCACGCAACCATGCCAAGCGCTCGATGGCTCCCTGGTGGTCTCCGTCCATGCGCCGGTCGACGGCCTCTTGAAAGACCACGTCCGGATCCTGACTCGCAAAGACAGCCCCCAGAGCCGGAGGCGGCTGGTGGGCCTGGGCGTCAAAGGCGCTGGCGGGTGGGGTGTGCAGGCAGGCCAGGGCGAGGATCAGCAACATCTCAGTCTCCAAGGTCCTGAGTCGGACCGTGGATGGCTCCCTGTAGTTCCAATTCACCGCAGGAAAGGTGTCCCCCGCGCGGCCTGCCCGAAGGTATCGAGGCGTTGCGGGGGACGGGGCACCACTATCGGTCGTACGGCTGGAGCGGTCCTCCTCTTCAGAAAAGAAGAGGGGACGAGTCCACGGTCAAACGGCTTCCCTTCCATGAGGGCATGCACAAGACCGCAGGGGGTCGCTCCCAAGGGAACAAGTACGGAGGAACTGCAATCCAGACCTTTGATTCGAGCCAAGCAGGAACCCACTTGAGTCTAGCCTTGAGGTCACCGGAGTTGCAAGGCAGGACTTGAGAGAACGACCACTCTGGCTCACCGGCATCCAGACAGGCTCCAGGGAGTTACACCGCGCGCATGTTGCTTTGGGAGACATTGGTCCTGGTCGCTTACGGCCTGTGCGCGGGGGCACTCTCCCTGTTTGGACTGCACCGTCTGCACCTCTCCCAGCTCTTTTGGCGATCTTGGCCCAACAAGCCGCAGGCCTCTGTGCCGCAAGACTGGCCCACTGTGACCGTGCAGCTGCCGGTGTTCAACGAGCGGGCCGTGGTTGAACGTCTGATCGATGCGGCGTGCGCCTTGGACTACCCCAGTGAGAAGCTGGAGATCCAGGTCTTGGATGACAGCACCGATGACACCACGGAACGTGCTGCCCGTGCCGTTGCACGGTGGGCCGCACAGGGCATCGACATCACCCTGATTCACCGCGAGGACAGGTCAGGCTTCAAGGCGGGTGCGCTGCAGAAGGGACTCGCCCAAGCCAAAGGCACCATGATTGCGGTCTTCGACGCCGACTTTGTGCCCCAGGCCAGCTTCCTGCGGGACGCTGTGCCCCACTTCGCGGAAGGGGTCGGCATGGTCCAGGCCCGCTGGGGGCACATCAACGAGACCGACAGCCTGCTCACCAAGCTGCAAGGCATGATGCTGGACGGCCACTTTGTGGTGGAGCACACGGCACGGCATCGGAATGGGCGCTGGTTCAACTTCAACGGAACCGCTGGAATCTGGCACCGACAGGCCATCGCCGACGCCGGCGGCTGGCAGCACGACACCCTGACCGAAGACTTGGACCTGAGCTACCGGGCGCAGCTCTTTGGCTGGCGCTTCATCTACCTGCCAGACCTGGTCGTTCCAGCGGAGCTGCCTCCGACCCTTCGGGCCTTCAAGAGCCAGCAGCACCGCTGGGCCAAGGGCTCCATCGAGACCATGCTCAAGCTTGGTCCCAGGCTGCTTCGCGCCTCCATTCCCTGGCGGGTCAAGCTCGAGGCCTTGGTGCACCTGAGCAACAACCTGGCCTACCCGATGGTCATCCTGCTCACTCTGCTCACGCCCATCGCGGTCTTTGTTCGTGGGCGGCAGGTCAACGTCTGGCTGGTGGCCGATGTCTTCTTCTTCACCGCGGCCACGCTGGGGGTCGCGGTGTTCTACGCCAGCTCTCAGCGCGCGGTCTACGTGGACTGGCGCCGACGCCTCTGGCGGCTCCCGGCGGTGATGGGCCTGGGCATCGGAATGGCGGTCAACCAGAGCCGGGCCGTATTCGAGGCCTTGATGGGCCAACAGTCTCCCTTCGTCCGCACGCCAAAGGCTGGGGATGACGGCGCGCTCTCCTACAGCATGCCTGGACACTGGACCGCCTGGATCGAAGCCTTCTTGGCGCTCTACCACCTGGCCGGCTTGGTCCTGGCGGTGACCTACGGCTACTGGCCAAGCTTGGCCATTCAGCTCCTGTTCTGCCTGGGCTTTGGCGGAGTGGCCTTCAGGACCCTGCGTCCGGCGCCCACTGTGGCAGCTGCACGAAGGGCTGCTTGACGGTGAGCGTCTCCGGGGTGACCTCGGGCGGGGAAGCGCTGGCGGAGATGCCGTGGGCTTGCAGGATCTCAGGGTGCGCGCAGCCCATGACCGAGAGCCGATAGTGCTTGGCCAACCGAGCCAACATGAAGGCTCTCTGAATGCCGGCGCCCTGGGGGACAGGCCCTTCCAGCAGATCCTGCCAAGGAGCTGCGGTCTGACGGAGCAGCTCGGCGAATGCGCGCTCACCGGAGCCCTGGCCCATGCCCTCGGGACAGGCGGCGTTTAGGATGAGCTCGGCGCCGGGGAAGAGCGGTGGGGCAGGGGAGAGCGCCAGGTAGGTGGCAGCCCGTGAGGCCTGGTAGAAGTTGCTGGCCTTGGAGGGCGGGAGCTCCAGGACTGTCTCTTATACACATCTGACGCTGCCGACGAA
>CAJXRZ010000183.1 GCA_913060515.1 uncultured Pseudomonadota bacterium
ACGAGATTTCTGCCTGTCTCGTGGGCTCGGAGATGTGTATAAGAGACAGGGATGCAGAGCAGCGTGTTCACCCGGAGCTCACTATGGCTCCTCAGCTCGTGTGGACACGCTCTGTGATGAGCGCCAGCACGGCCACCCCTGTCCAAGAACGCGCATTCGCTCTGGGATGGACCATCGCGCCTGCGCTGGCCGTGGATCTACCCGACGGCGAGGTCACGCTGCGCCTGGCAGTCTCGAGCGTTCCGCAAAGAGGAACGCTCACCGGCTCGGCCTCAGGCTTGGTTCTCTCTCCCTCCATTGGCTACCGCCGCCTCTTCTAAGGACATGTGATGACTCCCTTGTTGCTCATGCTCGCTTGCACCGAGAACGGCCTCTTCGTACGCCAGACTGACCCTTGGGCGGGTGAGGCGAGAATCGCCGTGGACCCATTGGCCATCGACTTCCTCACGGCCGAGCTGAGCGAGGAGCGCAGCCGCACTGTGACCCTCTCCAGCGTGGGCGCAGGCCTGCTGAGCATTGAAGGCCTAGAGATTGAGGGAGACGTCGGATTCCGGGTTGAAGAAGAAGATCTCTTCGTAGACCTGATGCCGGGTGAGAGTGTGGCATTCGAGGTCTTCTTCTCGCCCACTCAGCCCGAGGACCACCAAGCCACACTCTTCGTCTCGAGCAGCGACGAGCAGACTCCCATCACCGAGGTCAGCCTCGCCGGACGTGGCCTGAGCCCTTGGCTGGTCGTCACACCGAACCCTCACGAGTACGGCGAGGCACCACTCGGTTGCGAGAGCACACGGAACTTGGTCGCCCAGAACGTCGGCAACGCGGCCTTGGAGCTGAGCGCGATCGACACCATCGGCAACGGTGACTTCTCCGTGCTCAACGGACCTGAGCTGCCGCTCACCCTGCAGCCTGGCGCATGGGCGGACATCGAGGTGGCATGGGTGCCTGGGGTGACGGGCTTCAACACCGGCGGCCAGAGCTTCATCTCCAATGATCCAAGGGCTGAGTACCTGGCCGAGCAGAGTGGCACTGGGCTGGCCACGGACGAGGTTGAGGACCGCTTCCCCATCGATCCAAACCCACCGGTCGACCTAATTTTTGCCGTTGACCAAAGCGGCTCAATGGACAACGATGCCGAAGCCTTGGCAGAGAACTTTGAGACCCTCATCACCACCTTGGAGGGGGTCACGACCGCGTGGCGAATTGGCGTGCTGACCTACGATGCCGGCTGCTTCAACAATGGCGTTCTCAAAGCGTGGACCCCCGAGCTGAGCACGGAGTTCGCTGAGGCTGTCACCGCTGGAGAGGACCGTGAGATCAGCGATGACGAGGCGCTGTTCAAAATTCTAGACCGTGGACTTCGCCAGCTGGACGCCTGCAACAGTGGCTTTCGGCGCGAGGACGCCCCCCTGCACGTGATCTTCGTGAGTGACGAGCCAGAGCGCTCCCAAGAGCAAGCGGCATCTTGGACCTACGACTACTGGCTGGGGGAGTACAACAAGGTTGTGCCCGAGAGCCTGCTCACCCCAAGCGGGGTGGTGGACACCGAGGACTGCAACGAAGGGGACGCTGGCTACAGCGAGGCCATTGCAGCCACAGGTGGACTCTCGATGTCCATCTGCACGACAGACTGGGCTCAATACGCCGAAGACATCGCCTTGGCGACCCTGAGCAACGCGTGGCAATTCGAGCTCACCGAACAAGCCGCAAGCGGCTCGATCCAGGTCCAAGTCGACGGCACGACGAGCAGCCGATGGACCTTCAACCCGGGCTCCAACAGCGTCCAAATGAATGGGCTGCAAGAGGCCAGCGAAGTGGTCATCACCTACTCCGTGCAGGAAGAGTGCCCGTAGCGACGGCTACTCGGCCACCATCGTCACGGTCAGCACGTCACGCTCGACCTCACAGGGGTCCGCAGGAACCGGCACGTCGATGCGCTCGATCTGCTTCTTCCAGCCTGGACCACCCAAGTAGACGTTGTAGGTGATGGGCTGTCCCTCGCCGCACTCCCAGTACTCCTCACCTAGGGTGCATGGATTGCGGTTGACCTCCTCGTTGGCGGCCCGGCCCCAGTCCACCTCGATGTCCGAGATGAAGGCGCCCGACTCGTTCAAGGTCTCTACAAAGAAGCTGGGGGGCTCAGCTTGGCACTCGCCATTTTCGCCTGCGCAACCAAGGGCCAGGATCAGCATCAACATTCGTCTACTCCAAACGGGTCGCCACCCTACCTCAACCGGAATGTTGCGGTACAGCGGCGATCGGGGGCGCCGGAAACTACCCTATGGAAACCGCTTCTCAATAGCGTTCTTTCTCTAATGGTTGAGAGGATTTAACCCTCCCCTTGACGTGCTGCCCACCCTGCCGAAACTTCAGCGGCCCCTCGATGTCATCGTCCCGACACAATGAAGCCCTAAACGGGGAGTCACCTACCCGTGAGTGATTTGCTCGTGAACGCACCAGCCCCCGCCCAAGATGAGGCTGCCCGCAAGGCACCCGTCCGCGTCTTCATTGAGCTGATTCGTCGGGAGAGCGTCTTCATTGGTCTCCTGTTGGTGGCCTTCTTGGTCACGGGGTTGACCTACCAGACGCCCCACATCGCGATGTGGGTTGGCTTTGGCATCGCAGCCTACTCCGCTGTCGCCAATGACTCGATCCAGACTCTGGGCACCTTCATCGCCTCGAACAAGCACCGCCCTTGGTGGCTGCTCTGGTTGTTCATGGGCGGCATCTTCCTGGCCACGGCAGCCTACTCCTGGGTCAACTACGGCGGCGACGTGAGCTACGGACGCCTGGCGTCCAAGGGCTTTGAGACTGCGCCCACCGAGTTTCAGTACCTGCAGGTGGCCGCCCCCCTCTTCCTGCTGATCCTGACCCGATTGCGCATGCCTGTGAGCACGACCTTCCTGCTCCTGAGCTGCTTTGCGGCCAGCGGCAAGAGCATCTGGGCCATCACGGCAAAGAGCCTCACTGGCTACGGCATCGCATTCGGCTTGGCCATCCTCCTCTGGGTGACCTTGGGCCGCTTCATGCAGCGCAAGTTCGTTGGCAAGGCGCACCCCGCCTGGAACGTCGGCCAGTGGATCATCTCCGGTGCGCTGTGGTCCGTGTGGCTTCAGCAAGACGCCGCCAACGTGGCCGTCTACCTGCCCCGCAGCCTGAGCCCTTGGCAGTTCGCCGCCTTCGCCGGCGTCATCTTCGCGGGCCTGGGCCTGCTCTTCTGGCAAGGCGGTGAGCGCATCCAGAAGGTCGTCGACGAGAAGTCCAACGTGGTCGACGTTCGCGCCGCCACCGTGATTGACCTGCTCTACGCGGTCGTGCTCTACGTCTTCAAGGTGCAGTCAGACATTCCCATGAGCACCACCTGGGTGTTCGTTGGACTGCTCGCAGGACGTGAGATCGGCATGAGCTTTGCCAAGGCCCACGACCGGCCCCTGCTGGCCAGCTTCAAGCTGATGGGCAAGGACCTGCGCAATGTGGGTATTGGCTTCGTGATCAGCCTGATTCTCGCGGCTGCCATCAACCCGACGATTCGAGCCGCGCTGTTTGAATAACCCCAATTGCACCGCAATTGGGGCGGGGCCTAGCCCCGTAGATGCAGCGCAATTCCGAAGGAAATGCGCCGGAAATACCGCACAGAGAGCGAATCTATCCCGCCCAATTGCTCCGCAATTGGGCCGGGGCCTAGCCCCGTAGATTGAGCGCAATTCCGAAGGAAATGCGCCGGAAATACCGCACAGAGAGCGAATCTATCGCTCCCAATTGCTCCGCAATTGGGGCGGGGCCTAGCCCCCCCAATTGCACCGCAATTGGGGGGGCTAGCCCCGTAGATGCAGCGCAATTCCGAAGGAAATGCGCCGGAAACACCGTAAACACCTGTCTCTTATACACATCTGACGCTGCCGACGAAGAGGATAGTGTAGA
>CAJXRZ010000184.1 GCA_913060515.1 uncultured Pseudomonadota bacterium
CGAGATTTCTGCCTGTCTCGTGGGCTCGGAGATGTGTATAAGAGACAGCTCCACGGCTTGCGGTTCTCGGCGTCGTGGGAGAACTTTCCACCCACCGGCTTGCCGTCTTGCATCAAGATGCCGCTCTTCTTTCGCAAGTGTCGGTAGAAGGCGTCCATGCGAAAGGGGCCGGCGCCGGCCTTGGCGAAGTCCTCCTCTGAGCTCAACCATCCCTGATGGGGCAGCACCTCGATGTGCCCCGCGGCGACCAGTCCGGCCAGCTCGAGACGCAGCTCTCGCTCCGCCGCCTCCATCATGCGCAAAGTGCCCCGCTGCTCGACCACCTGCGTGAGCACCTCGGCGTAGCTCTGGGCGCTGATTCGGTAGTCCACGGCCACCCCGCGGGCCGCCTGTTCCAGAGCGAAGTGACGCTGGTTGCTCAGGATCCACGCCAGCTTTTGCTTGTGGTACGGCCTGCGGCCCGGCTTGTGGGCGCTCTCAATGAGCACGATACCCAGGGACTGTGGGGGGGCCTGAGACAAGGGCCCGATCCGGTCGCTGAGCTGGTCGTAGGGCACATACACCCAGGTGCGTGAGGTCCCCGCCGTGGGGTTGAGGGACTGAAGGGACGCTTGGAAGCTGGACACACTGACCTCGCTTGGGGACTGAGGCGCCGAGCCAGCCGGGATTGCAACCATCGCCCAGCCAAGGCCAGACTGGACATGTCTCAGATCTCGCTGCTCCCTCCTCTCCTCCCCGCCCCTTTGGCCCGGCGCTCTCTGAGCCGCGCTGCCCCTCGAGATGGCGAGCTGGTCCTGGTCTGGCTGCGCGTGGCCGTTCGTGGACACGAGAACCCGGCCCTGGACGCCGGACGCATCATGGCCGCGCACCTGGGGCTTCCGCTGCTGGTGTATCACGCAGTCTCCGAGCGCTATCCCCACGCCAGCGATCGGCACCACGCCTTCATCCTGCAGGGGGCCCGGGACTTGTCGGAGGAGCTGCGTGCTCAAGGACTGCGGGGTGTGTTTCACGTCGAGCGGCCCGGACACCGGGGGCCCGTACTCAAGGCGCTGGCGGCCAGATCGGCGCTGGTCATCACCGACGCGATGCCCTTGCATCCCCTCAGGGGATGGACCCAGGCGGTGGCCGAGCAGGCCCCCCTCTGGGAGATGGACTGCTCTTGCGTGGTGCCCATGAGCGCCTTGAAGCGTCAACCGACCCGGGCCTTCGCCTTCAGGAAGGCGACTCTGGCTCTGCGGCAAGACATGGAGATGCCCTGGCCAGAGGTGGCGGTCCAGACCGCGCCCTTTCAAGGGGAGCTGGGCTTTGAGCCGGTCGATGTCGAGCAGGTGGACCTGGCACACCTCATCGGCCAGTGTGAGATCGACCACAGCGTCGGCCCCATCGCCGACAGCCCAGGGGGAGCCAAGGCCGGCTACGCGCGCTGGGAGGCCTTCAGGGACGGCCCCCTCAAGCGATACGCAAGGCAGCGGAACGACGCCGCCCGGCCCAAGTCGGTCTCCCGCATCTCCGCCTACCTGCACTACGGGCATCTCTCCCCCTTCCGAATCGCGCGGGAAGCCCATGCCAGCGGCGCGGACAAGTTCATTGACGAGCTGCTGGTGTGGCGCGAGCTGGCCTGGCACCACTGTCACCACGCCCAAGGAGACCTGCGGGCCTGGAGCGCCCTGCCACAGTGGGCCCGGGAGACTCTGGACGCCCACCATCGGGCGCAGGCGCTCCCCTTGGAGGCCCTCGAGCTGGCGCAGACCGGCTCGCCACTCTGGGACTTGGCCCAGCGCTCCCTGCTGGTACACGGGGAGCTGCACAACAACCTGCGCATGACCTGGGGAAAGGCGGTTCTGCAGTGGTCCGCCAGCCCAAGACAGACCTTGGCCCGCCTCTTTGAGCTCAACGACCGCTATGCCTTGGACGGTCGAGATCCCAACAGCGTGGCCGGCTTGACCTGGTGTCTGGGCGCCCTGGATCGCCCCTTTGCCCCCCCCAAGCCGCCCTTCGGGAGCGTTCGGCCACGCAGCGTCGCCCACCACGCTGGACGCTTGGACTTGGAGCGCTATGGTGCTTGGGTGACCCGACCTTCCCTTCCCGAAGCCCCCCGAATCCTCGTCATCGGCGCCGGCATCGCTGGGGCGGCCGCGGCACAGGCTTTGGCCCGAACCGGCGCCCAGGTAGAGGTGTGCGACAAGTCCCGGGGCGCTGGGGGGCGCATGTCCACGCGACGTCACCCGGACGGCGCCTTCGACCATGGCGCACAGTCTTTCACCGCGCGAGATCCACGCTTTGTGCGGCAGGTGAAGCTCTGGCAGAGCGCAGGCGCCGTCGCTCCCTGGTCTGGACGCCTGGCCCACTTTGACGGCTCGCTAACGGAGACGGCAGACCAAGAGACGCGCTGGGTGGCCACCCCAGCGATGAACACACTGCCCAAGAGACTGCTTCAAGGGCTCACTCTGCACACCCAAGCGCGGGTCACACAGATCGTGCCCGAGGGCTCTGCGCTGCGCGTGGAGACGGAAGGGGGAGAGCTGGGGCTCTACGACCGGGTCATCCTGACGGCGCCGGCCCCTCAAGCCCTGCAGATCTTGGGTCCTGAACACCCCTTCGCCCAGCGCCTGAGCCAAGTGCGCTACGCCCCCTGCTGGGCGGGCATGCTGACGGGCGTGGCCGAGATGGACTGGGAGGGGGTGCGCTGCAGCCAGGGCCCCCTGGCTTGGGCCGGGCGCCAGGACACGCTTCCAGGGCGAGAGGCCGGGGAGCGCTGGGTGCTTCATGGAACCCCGGAGTGGTCGGCGGAGCACCTGGAAGCAGACAAGGAGTGGGTGGCCGAGCAGGTCGCACAAGCCTTCGCCGACCTGGGCGGCGGAGCGGGCCATACGCTGGTGGTCCACCGTTGGCGCTACAGCCTGGTGAGCACGCCCATGGGCCAAGACCACCTACAACACCAAGGCCTGCTCTACGCCGGCGACGGCTGCTTGGGTGGACGCATCGAGGCGGCCTGGCTCTCTGGAGTCGCCGCGGCCGGCGCCCTACTCCGCGAGGCCATCGGGTCCTGAGAGCACCACTCCTTTCTCCTCCAGGGCCCCGCGCACCTGGGCCATAAAGGCGTCCCCAGGGTCGATCTTTGCGGTTCGGTAGCTGGGGTCCACCTCGTCGAAGAGCGCGCTGCCCTCCATTAAGCGGTACTCGTGGTGACCGATGAGGTGACTCAGATCGTGCTGGGCGCTCAGCCAACACACCAGATCGATGTTGGCCGCGACCTGCGCCTCGGTCAGGGGAATGCCCTTTGCGCCGCCCACATTCTCCACGCCGATGGCGACGTGGTTCAGCCCGATGACGTGGCGGGCCATGGTCGTCTCTGGGAGCAGCTGGTGGATGGTGCCGTCCTGGTCCACCAAGAAGTGAGCGCTGACGTTCAGAGCCCCAGCGTCAGCCAGATTTGGGCGGCCGCTGAGGCGCACCCCATCAAAGGTGTTGAAGGCGCCGCTGAAGGTGCTGCCCCCGGTCCAGTGCAGAACGACCATCTTCGGCGCGATCTGCGCGGTGCCTTGGGGAGTGGCCTGGTGGGCGCCTCGGTAGGCCAAGGTCAGGGCCTCTCGCTCGGCGTTCCAGGTGATGGGGCTCTGGATCAGTTCCGGCCTGGGGCAGACCTGTCTCTTATACACATCTCCGAGCCCACGAGACAGGCAGAAATCTCG
>CAJXRZ010000185.1 GCA_913060515.1 uncultured Pseudomonadota bacterium
GCTCGTCGGGCAGGCCGACCATCATGTAGACCTTGAGCACCTTGTATTTGTACTCTGAAGCCAACTCAGCGCAGCGATAAAGGTGGCGTTCGACCGTGCCTTTGCTGATCGTTCGCCGAAGACGCTGACTGGCCGCATCCGAGGCCACAGTGAGTGTCTTGTAGCCGCCCTCGCGCAGCAGCCGGGCAATGTCCGGCTTGAGGGAGACCCGGTCGGCCCGCAGAGAGCTGATGCCAATGCCCTTGCCGGCGTCCACGAGCGCCTGAAGCAGGGGAACCAGCTTGGGGTGGTCGGAGATCGCGGCCCCCACCAGACCGACGCGCTTGGCATAGTCCGGTACAAAGCTGAGGATTCGCTCTGGGGTAACCAGGCGCATGCCGCCGTTGGTGGAGCGGCGCATCACACAGAAGGAGCAGGAGCGGTGACAGCCGCGCTCGCCTTCGAGCAGGAACATGTTCCGCAGCTCAGCGTTGGGCGTCACGATGCGGGAGCGAGCCGGCAACATCAGATCGCTGGCCTTGGCGACATCGGGCAAGACGATGCGGCCGAAGGGGTCCGAGCAGCGCTCCGGCACAAAGCCACCGGCCAGGGTCTCGATGGTGTCCAGCCAAGCCTCGCGGGTATCGGACAAGCCGCTGTCCATGGCGGCGGCGACCACCTCCTCAGACTCCCCAAGCAGCATGGCGTCCACGAAGGGCGTAGCCGGCAACGGGTTGGAGAAGGTCAGTGGACCGCCCATCAGGATGCGGGGATCCGACTCGCCGCGCTGCTCCCGCAGCGGGGGAATGCCGGCCAGCTCCAGGGCGGTGATCAGGCCGGCCAGCTCCAGCTCGTAGGCCACCGAGACGCCGATGATGCCGAACTCGTTGACCGGGGTCTGGGTCTCGTAGCTGAGCAGGGGCGTGCGGCTCTTGCGCCAAGCGTCCGGGTCGGAGGGCAGAAAGGCCCGTTCCACCGCGAATCCAGCGTCAACCAGAACGTTGTGGATCCACTGAAAGCCCAGGCTGGACATGCCCACACTGTAGGGGCTTGGGTACAGCAGGCACACACGGCGCGGGCCCTCCTCGAAGGCGGGTCCGATCTCGTCGTCCAGGTGGGCGCGGATGGCTTGGATGTGCTGCCAGGACAAAGAGTGGGCTCTCCGGTGCGGCAGCCTATCCGGTTGTCGACGTGGTGGTCGCTTTCGACTGGGCCTCAACCAAAGCGACTGGAGCGGATCGGGCCCTCTTCAAACATGTCCGAGGGCGAGCCGATGGCCCGTGCGCCAAAGGCCAGCAGCTCGGCCAGGGTGTCGCGGGGGGCGATCTCTTCGCCTTCACTGGCCTCGTCGGTGGGATCGGCCCCAAGGATCTCCTGAATCCAGTGGGCATCGGGCTCTCTAGAGGCCGGCTTCTGCACCGTCTTGCCCTCCTCAATCCGCAGACCCTCGCCCCAAGGGGCCACCCAAGTCTGGGCGAGCAGACCGGTGTACTCGGGCACGACCCCCGGCGGATCCGTCCAATGCAGCACCCGAGCAAAGAGAGAGTTCATGCCCTCGGAGAGCTGCTTCTGTTGCTCGGGCAGGTCCTTCAAGGCGTACACGGCGACCAGGCCCTCACGGGAATCGTGCTCCGACCACGGCACCACGGGCACCGAGAGCGCCCGGGCCAAGGCCCCTGCGACAATGCGGCTGCCCTGCTCGGGCAAGCTGTAGACCACCTTCGGGCGCTTGCCCTGAGCGTCCAGCAGGCCGATGAGGCGGTCCAAGTCCCGGCGAATGGAGACGACGCTGTCCCCACCGTAGGCGTAGCGGCCCGACATGCCCTCGTTGAAGCCAAAGGGGGACAGATGTATCAGCAGCGTCCCGTTGAGAATGTACTGCCAATCTCGGAGATCAACCGGTTCTCCTTCCAGAGAGCGCGCTCGGTCGGACATGGCCTGCACCCGCGCACCGGCCGCGACCTGGTTCATCTCCCCGGACTTGAGCTGGGGCAAGTGCGCCCGCGCCGTCTCGATGTCCCCCGCACAGAAGGCATTGAAGACGAGCAGGTAGCGCATCCAAAAGTCCTCCAGGATGGCGGGGCTTGTGGCGAGCAGCTCCTTGGCCTCGCCGTGACGTCCCGAGCGTTCCAGAGCACACGCCAGCTCAGAGACCACCGCCTTCTTGCCTGGGAGGCCCTCGTTCAGGCGCTGCAAGACGGGGACCGCGACCTTGGGCAGGCCGACCTCGATCAGCTGATAGCCCAGATCGTAGAGCGCTTGTGGTGACCCGGAGAGCGCACCCTGTGCCTTCTGCTCCAGATCCGCCATCTGCATCTGTCCACCGATTCCCGCCACCGAGGTCAACAGCCCCTCAAAAGCCTGCTCATCACCCTGAAGCGCAGGATCCTGGCTGGCAAAGCGCAGCCAGCGGGCGGCACCCTGGGGGTCATTCTCGCTGAGGGCTTGGGCAGCTTGGCTCAGGTACTCGGTGGTCTTCTCGCGCATCGCACTCTCTCCAGGATGCGCAGGAATAAACGCACCTCAAAGCAAGGCAAGCACTGAATCACCGCCGGAGAGTCACCGCCGGAGAGTCACCGCTGGAGAGTCACAGCCCGTTCCGCTCACACTCAAAGGTCAGCGGCACTTCCTGGCCAAGCTGCAGCAGCTCGAAGTCCTGGGGCTCGATGCCCACCAGAGCGTGGGTGAAGTCCTCCAGCATGTCCTCCCACTTCGCCTCGCTGTAGCGGTCGCTCTCGCCCATCAGGGTGATGTTGCCCCCATCGGCCAAGAGCATCCCGTACTCCTGCAGGGCCACGGCGATGACGCGGGCATCGGGGTCTGAGATGCGCTCCATGTCAAAGTCGGCCTTGAGGCGCAGGCGGCTGCCGTAGGGGATGGGGCCGCTGTCCTGGGCGTTGGTACCGTGGGAGGCCGGGTGGTGGTAGAGCCCGTTGGTGATTCGGTCATTGGGCAGAGCGAAGCGGATGGCGTGCTCGATGCGACCTGAGGCCAGCTCGTCGGCGGTGAAGAGCAGAGGCGTGATGGGGTAGCCGGCGGCGTCGGCGCTGGTGCACTGCTCGCCGCGACCTTCGCCTGGGTAGACCTGGGTCATGTCCCAGGCCAGAGAGCAGCTGGCCTCCAAGCCCGCATCCGTCAGGTTGCCTCGGTAGACCTCGTACAGAAGTCCGGCGTCCCGGTCGGCGACCAAGATGTGACAGTCCCCATCACCGGTGCAGGCGTAGCCCGTCTCTCCCTCGGTGTTGCCCACCAACGGCAAAGGCACGTCCATCAACTCGCAGTCGGGCTCATAGAAAGACACAGGGACAACGGTGTGCACAGGGGTGTCGGCGTCGGCCTCCAAGACCTCTAGGGAGAAGTCCATCTGGAAGCGGCCAAAGCCCCATCCCATGGCCTGAAGCGCGGCGATCTTCTCAGGGCTGGAGGGGTCAACGGCGGCGCTGTCCACCCGCTGGTACCAGGGGGCATCGTCCGGGAAAAAGCGCCCGGGGGACGGCACTGGGGCGGCGGTGTCCTCCCCGGAATCCTCCCCGGAGTCTTCCGCGCTGTCGACGATGGGGGTGTCTGTGGTGGAGCCGGTACAGGCCCAGAGCGAGAGCAGAGAGAAGAGCATGCGACCCAGTATCCTGCGGGGGGTGGCCGTCAGGCTACTGACGTGGTCCGAACTGTTGATCCTGCTGGCGCGAAGAACCTGGGCCCGCT
>CAJXRZ010000186.1 GCA_913060515.1 uncultured Pseudomonadota bacterium
GGCGTGGACTCCAACTGCGATGGCGAGGACGACCCCTGATGCTCACCCCTTGTCCCTCCTGCGGAACTCCTGCTCCAAGAGCTGGCTGCCCGCACTGCGGCGGACTCAGCGGGGCAAAGGCGGTGACCAAGAGCCTGGGCAGCGCCGTGATGCTTCTGGGTCTGGGTGCATGCATCGGAGGCCCCGAACGGCGACCTGAGAGCGTGATCGAGGCCGACTACGGCGTGCCCGACACCGGCTACTTAGACGCAGACCAAGACGGCCACCGCAGCCAGCTGGACTGCGACGACGACAACGACGCGGTCTACCCGGGCGCGCCCGAGACCGTTGGAGATGGCGTGGACTCGAACTGTGATGGGAGCGACGACACCTGATGCTTCGGCCATGCCCCTGCTGCGGAACGCCCGCTCCAAGAGCCGCCTGCCCCCACTGCGGCGGCGTGAAGACGGGCCCCTTGGCCGCCAAGAGCCTGGGGAGCGCAGTCATGCTTCTGGGCCTGACCGCTTGCTTTGGGGCCACCGACGTCACCACCGACACTAGCGACACCACCGGGAGCAACGACACCGTGGTCTCGGCCGAATACGGCGTGCCGGACACGGGCTACCTGGTGGACGAAGACGGCGATGGCATCGCCAGCACTGACGACTGTGACGACACCGACGCCAGCATCTATCCTGGCGCGCCAGAGACCCCCGGCGACGGGGTCGACTCGAACTGCGATGGGAACGACGACACCTAGCCGTCAGCGCTCCGGCGCGATGTAGCCCAGGCTTCGGAGCTGCTCCTCGCGCTCAGGGCTGAGCTCAGGCGCCGTGGGTGCAGAGACTTGTCGTGGTGCATAGCGTTTGAGGATCTGAGCGTAGATCTGCGTGTGCTCGTCCAAGTTCTTCATCTCGAAGGGTGCCAGCTCTTGAGGGTCATTGACCAGATCAAAGCCCGACTGGCCGTGTGAATCGATCAGCACCTTGAGGGTGTTGCTGCGGGCAGAGAAGGCGCTCTGCTCTCGCCAGGGGTCCGTGATGCTGAGCACATCGACCGCCTGCCCTTGTTGGCGGAAGTCCCGACCCATCATGTCTGCGTCGACAGGAAGCCCAGCTGCGGCCAGCACAGTGGGGGCCACATCGATCAGCCCCACCTGATCCTGGATGCGGACGCCAGACTCAAAGCCCGGACCCGCGATGATGAGCGGCACACGAATGACTTGGTCCCACAGGCCCTCTCGGTGATTGAACCAGTAGTCGTGGCCGAAGCTCTCCCCGTGGTCAGCGGTGATGACCACGATGGTGTTGTTCAGATCGATGGCATCGAGCAGGGGGCCCAGGGCGGCGTCCAGCTGCGTGATCTCCGCGGCGTAGAGGCTGTGGATGTGGGCCAACTGCTCTGCTGTGGGAGTCTGTCCGCCATCCCTGAATGGCTTCAGATCTACATCGCTGCCCGTCACGGAGCCGCTGTAGCCCGTGGCATACATCGCGGCGTACTCCGCCTTGGGCGTGTAGGGGAAGTGGGCGTCAAAGTAGTGGACAAAAGCAACATACGGGCCGGGCCGCTGCTTGATCCAAGACACCGCGTTCTTGCTGACCTGGTCGGCAGGCCTCGTGAAATCCCGGGGATTGTTGGGCACGCGGTCATCGTAGTGGTCAAAGCCCCGACCCAGGCCACAGGCTTGGTCCTGAAGCGTGATGCCCCCGATGATGCCGCCGCTGCGGTAGCCAGCCTCACCGGCAATCTCGACCAGCGTGGGGCCGGTGTAGATGGACCCTCGGTTGGCCGGTGCGTTCCCGTGCACCTCTGGCAAGACGCCGGAGAGCATGCTCCAGTGACTCAAGCAGGTCTCGGGGAAGTGGCTGATGGCCTGCTCCACGAGCACCCCGCGCGCGGCGAGCTTGGCGATGTTCGGGGTCTCTGCGATTCCCCCATACAAGGCCAGAGTCTCCGCATTCACCGTGTCCAAGCTGATGATCACGATGCTGGGGCCCCACTTGGGCAGCTCCCCCGATAGCTGCATCTCCACATCTGCCCGAAAGGCCTGGGCCTTGGGGCCCGGTCCACCCACAGGGGGCGGTCCCCGCGGAGGGCCCTGGAGCTGGGGAGCGGTCCCGACTACCGCTGGGGTTGGAGCAAGCGCAGGCTCGGAGCCAGTACAAGCCAAGAGCCAAATCACGGGGTCAGAACCCGATAGTAGACGTGGTTTTCACCGCGCACGCCCTGGTTCCAGACCACATGGAAGCGTCCATCAGGCCCTGCGACCAGGCTGGCCAAGCCGGGCTTTCCCCAGTCCAGCTCATCCACCTTGCGCGGTGCGCTCCATCCATCTCCCTTGTCCACGCTGTAGACCAGCTCAGCGTCCGACCCAGCATCCCAGCCCCAGACCACGACACGAACGCCGTCGGCGTTGACGGCAATCTCAGGGTCGAAGTGGAAGCCACCGTAGCCCTCGCTCAGCTCCGTGGTCTCGCCCCACACCATCTTGGTCCCGGAGCGCACGTAGACGTACTTGGGCTGTCCATTCTCTTTGTGGAACCAGGTCAAGTGGTCCTGTCCGTCAGGACCAAAGGCAAAGTGCGGCCGCTCCCCTTTGGGCGCCGAAGTGGTCATGTCCACAGGGTCTGAGAAGCGCCCGTCCCGGGCCTCCCCCACGTAGAGGGTGGTCTCCCCGCCACCTGTGCCCACATCAAAGCCCACCAAGGCGCTGCCATCCGGACGGCGCTCTACGTTGGTGTGCCAAGCGTCCTCCTTGCCAGCTGAGAGGGGCACAATGGGGCCCCAGCTCTGGCCGTCAAAGACGCGCCCTCGGGCCTGGAAGCGCTGGCTTGGGTCCATCTGCTTTCCGATGTACACGTAGTAGAGCAAATCGTCGGCACCATGGGCCACATGCCCACTTCCAATCTCCGCTTTGGGGTCATCCTCCGTCAGGGCTTCCGGAGCGGACCAAGCACCCTGCTCCCACTTCGTGAGCCAACCCCGCGAGGAGAAGTCGGCCTGGGCGTGGTCAAAGACGCACACCACGCCTCCATCGTCTCGGACCACCAGGTCTGGCCCCCAGTTGCGCTGGTCTTCAAAGCCCACTGGGGAGGCTGCCGAGAAGGCTCCGTCCCGGCCCACCCGGTGGCGAATCAGGTCCCCGGCGTCGGTGCGCTCGTAGAACAGCGCGTGCACCGTCCCGTCCGCGCCCACTGCCACCTGCGGCCGGTAGCCACCGCCCTTGCCTTCGCTCAGCTGCACCCGGGGTCCCCAGTCGCCCAAGCCGCTGATGGCTGGGCCTTCCGGCGCCGGCATGTTGTGGAAGCCCGGGAAACCGGTGGGGTCCTGCATCATTGCCCCGCTCGCCCCGGCCGTGCCGGGCATCGGGCCACCTTGAACGCCACCCGGTGGAGGCCCCTTGGGGCCATTGTTTGGACCCTGCCGGGGGCCCTTCCCCGGCTGGCCCATCGGCCGTGGCTGCGCACCAGCCTGCCCAGGCGGAGCGACGGACTCCGGCCTCGGCGAGGTCACCGTTTCAACATCACCCGAACAAGCCAGAAGGAGCATCCACATGACCAGAGGGTAGCACTGCGGTGCCAAAGACAGAGCAGCGCTAAACTGGCGCTGTCTCTTATACACATCTCCGAGCCCACGAGACAGGCAGAAATCTCG
>CAJXRZ010000187.1 GCA_913060515.1 uncultured Pseudomonadota bacterium
CCTCTTCGTCGGCAGCGTCAGATGTGTATAAGAGACAGTCCCATTCCCTCCCATGGTCGGCCTCTTCCGACGTGATGTGACCGTAGCCGTCTTGGCTTCGGGCTCAGGCGGCAACTGCACCTATGTCGGCGACGGCAGCGCAGGTGTGTTGGTGGATTGCGGGATCAGCACACGCCGTATTCAAGAGCGTATGGAGGCCTTGGGGCTCAAGGATGCGCCCATCGATGGCGTGCTCATCACCCATGAGCACAGCGACCACGTGGGCAGCGCGCGGGTGCTCTACAAGCGCCTTCTCAAGGACCGGGGTGTGAAGGTTCCCTTCTACATGACCCGTGGCACCTTGGAGGGGACCTCGGAGCGCAGCCGCCCGGAAGGGGTGGAGATCCTCACAGCGGGCGAGCCCTTCCGCATTCGGCACATGCAGATCAACCCCTTCTCTGTGCCCCACGACGTATTGGACCCGGTCGCGTACCGCGTGGAGGTTGGGGGCATCGCTGCTGCTGTGGTCACCGACCTGGGACGCCCGACCAAGCTGGTCGCCAAGCACATGCAGGACCTGGACGTGTTGGTGCTCGAGTACAACCATGACCTGCAGCAGCTCATGGACGGGCCTTACCCCTGGCACCTCAAGCAGCGCATCAAGGGCAACCACGGCCACTTGAGCAACCGTCAGGCCAACCAGCTCCTGCGCGACAGCATCGGCGACAAGCTCCAGCACTTGGTCCTGGCGCATCTCTCAGAGCACAACAACACCCCTGAGAAGGCCCTGCGCGCCTGCCACCACGCCTTGGACTACCTCAAGGTGGACCACGTGGCCGTGCAGGCAGCGCCGCCCTGTGGTCCGGCCGCACCGATTTCCTTGGTCGCCCACCACTGGTAGGGCCCAATTGGGCGACGGAATCCTGTGCACATGATGTGCAAGTCACGGAAAAAGGTGGCGGATCCGATCCTAGTGTGAAAGACTGTAAACAGTGAGGTGACGCGTGCTTGCAATCACTCTGTTCGCTCTGGGCTCTCTTTCGGGCTGCGCTACCCGCGTCGCTTGGGAGGTCCGCCCCGCGCCCACCGTTGAGTTGGACACGACCAACATCGCTGTTGCGACCGAAGACAGGGCTTGCAAGCCCGTCGCAGATCAGCTCGTCCGTACCCTCTCTGCCAGGCCTGGGGTTGTCGTTCAGCCACGGGCTGAGACGCGACTGGTCGTTGAGAGCTGCGAGCAGTTCGTCGAGACCACCGTCGAGATCCAGCAGGATCAGCTGGAGACGGGGACGCTGGCAACCGATCGCCGCCGCACCACCGTGGTCGGCGAAGGCGTGGCCATCGTCGGCGTATACAACGGTCAAGAGCGCATCGCCGAGATCGAGGTCAGCGTGGACCTGCAAGACCGCGCAGAGTGGAACGCCACCGAGCACGGGGCCCCCGAGGTCGCCGGAATGAGCCGTGGCGTGGACGAGGAGCTGGCCGTCAGCATCGCCGACAAGGTCGCTCCCTTGCCTCAAGACCTGAAGCGCCGCATGTACAAGGATGCCGAGCCCGGCACCGCGCGCGCCTTGCACAATCAGGCTGTGGTCGCCGAGCAGGATGGCGATCTGGACTTGGCCTTGAGCTTGGCAGAGGGCGCCTACGCGGCGAATCCCACCGCCTCCAACATGCGCTACCTCGAAGAGCTGGAGCATCACGCCGAGACCGTGGGTTTTGTGTTCGCAACACCGGTAGACCCCGCGGAGTAGACTGCCCGTCAACGGGAGAGTTTAGATGCGCATTGGAGTCCTGACGGGTGGGGGAGACGCCCCTGGTCTAAACGCGGTGATCCGCGCCATCGTCAAGCACGGTGTTGGCCACAAAGGCTGGCGTGTTCTGGGCATCGAGGACAGCTTCAACGGTCTGTTTGAGTCGCCCTATGGCATCCAGGAGATGACCCTGCAGTCGTGCTCTGGGCTGCTCTCCAGGGGGGGAACGGTCCTGGGCACCACCAACAAGGGCGACCCCTTTGCCTGGGGCCCTGACAAGGTGAACATGGCGCCGCAGATCCCCAAGGCCATGGCCGAGCTGGGTCTGGACGGGCTGATTGTCATCGGCGGCGACGGCACCCAAGCCATCGCCCAGCGTCTCATCGATGAGACCGGCATCAAGTGCGTCGGTGTACCCAAGACCATCGACAACGACCTGAGCGCGACGGACCGTACCTTCGGATTCCAGTCCGCGGTGGATGTCGCGACTGAAGCACTGGACCGACTGCACACCACGGCCGAGTCCCACGACCGGGTCATCATCCTGGAGGTCATGGGCCGTGACGCGGGGCACATCGCTCTGCACGCTGGAATCGGCGGCGGCGCCGACTGCATCGTCATCCCTGAGATTCCTTACGACGTGGACCTTCTCTGCGCGAAGATCGACGCCAGACGGGCTGTGGGCCGCTTCTTCACCTTGATCATCGTGGCCGAGGGCGCCAAGCCCGCCGGTGGAAAGAGCGGTGGCTACAAGCGCAAGCACGGCAAGGGCGTTGTGCGGGTCGGAGGGCCAGGGCCCGCCCTGGCTCAGGCCATCGCCGAGAAGCGCGAAGTGGACGTGCGCGTCACCGTGCTTGGCCACTTGCAGCGCGGGGGCTCCCCTTGCCCCTACGACCGGGTGCTCTCTACCCGCTTGGGTGTCGGCGCAGTCGACCTGGTCGAACAGGGCCGCTGGGGTGAGATTGCAGTGCTCCAGAACAATGAGATTGTGGGCGTTCCAATCCGGGATGCCATCGCCACCTACCGGCTCGTAGACCCGGAAGGGGAGATGATGCGCACCGCTCGAGCCGTCGGAATCGAGTTCGGCGGCTAAAGACAGATCTCAGAGCTGGGAGAGACCGACGCTGCCACCGCAGTCTTGTTGTCGGGTGTCCCAGTCAGCCACGCGGCTGCCGTTGTCGTCGACCTCCTGGATGGTGCGCTTGCATGAGATCTCGATGCTGTCGCCAGCCTGCATCCACTGGTCTGCGCCGGTGCCGCTCACGTCAATGTGCACGGCACGACCCAGGTCGTTTGTGACCGTGACGCCCGGGTCCTGGGCGAAGGTGGCCCGCAAGGCTTCCTCGTTCATCGCGCGCTTGTCGGCCCAGTAGGCCTCGGTGATGGCCTCGATCTCGGCGAGCTCTGCGGCATGCTCTTGCTCCCAAGCTTGGGCCAAGGGCTCCTGAACGGGAGCTTGGGCTTGGAGATACGCCGCCACTTTGGCGTGGTAGTCGGCCTTGTTGTAGCCGCCGTAGACGTACTTGAACTGGGTCACGATGAAGGCCCCCTTGCTCATCACGCCAGGCTCGTAGACGCCGTTGAGGCTGAACTCCTCAGGCCCTTCGTAGTCTTGGAGCCGGAATCCCCAGCCGTCGACGAAGACGACGCGGTTGCTGGTGTCATCCTCGGCCTCGCAGTAGGCCTGTCTCTTATACACATCTCCGAGCCCACGAGACAGGCAGAAATCTCG
>CAJXRZ010000188.1 GCA_913060515.1 uncultured Pseudomonadota bacterium
AGAGCCGGCCGAAGGCCGAGCGTTTCACGCCCGTTCTGTGAAGGAGACTCGATGTCTGTGAGGAGCGGTGTCAACGCAAACGCCAGGGGTCTCCGAGCAGAGGCTCCGGTGGCCAACAACGGCCAAGAATAGAAGGTCGTGCGGCGTTAGTATATCACCATGCAGTAGCACCTTGCCGGGTCTTCTCAAATGGAACTTGACGTTGAGTGACACGGTTTCTGTAAGTGCGTGCTGGGGCTGCTCGACACTCGGTTTTTGGATTTGTGCCGTGTCCTATGTCGTTTTTCCTGCAAAACCCAGAACCCCGCAAGCGAATCATTCGGGGTGCACCGACGGGCCATCCTGTCCGGTCGATGCGTCCCCGGCCAAGGTTGAGGGGACCCTCAATACTCATGAGCGTCAGGGAACCGCACGAAGGTCCAGCCAACTGGTCGAATCGCAGCTGAGATCCCCCCCATCGAAGGTGAGGAGACGCACTTCGCCTGGCTGCACCGCCACATCCCCGATGTCCTGGGCCTTGGTGTAGGAATACAAGACCCCACTCTCCCAGAGGGTGACGCCATCCTGAACGATGGAGAAGCTCGCACCTGAAGAGCAGTTCTCACCGAAGAGCTGCAGGCCCACAGCCCCCCGAAGGGAGGTGGCACCGCCGGGCACCTGGATGGTGACATCGCTTGGAGCATGGGCGTAAACGCCGGTGCAATAGTGCTGGTCCAGCACGTCGAAACCTACGCAGATCTTATCGGTGCCCACGCAGTTGACCTCCGCATCGCCCCAGTACCATCCATCTACGGTGACCGCGCCCCATCCCACGCTGCCCTGGGGAGACATGTCTCGGACGGGGGTGGCGGTGGTCTCCAGGGTCGCGCAGTCTGCGACCTCGACACCGAGTTCATTGGAGTAGCGCGCGTGCAAATACAGTAGATCATTGGCGACCGCCTCATCGAAGGCCGCTGCCCCGCCAAGGGGGTCCAAGGCGGCGTCCTCCCTGAGCAGCTCAGCGTACTGTCGCACCTTGGCTACCACCTCAGGGTACGCAAGGGGTCCCGCTGTCAGCTCTGCGATGGTGGCGTTCACGTCTCGGCCCTGGGCGATCTGGCGCTGCATCAGGACGTCGACGTAGGGCGCACCGGTGGTCGGGTCATAGGCGAAGGCGCTGGTGGCCCAGGGTCTGCTGACGTCGACATTGAGTGCGGACCAGAGCCCAAGTGAGCTGAAGTCGAAGTTGTAGTCCCAAGGGATGATCCGCCAGGTCCCGTGGAGGTCGTCGGGGTCGGCGTCCAGCCCTGGGTCGTTGTAGAGGTAGAAGTTGTTGCCGTCCGCGGAAAAGGAGTCTTGGCTGCCCGAGAGGCTGCGCACGATGGACTCCAAGAAGAAGGCATCCACATCCAGTACGGCGGCCAGTTCCTCGTCGCTTCCCTGGGCGACGAGGGTGGTGAGCTGCTCCAGGTCGCTGCCGTCACCCTGGACCTCCGTGTTGTATTGGAAGTAGCTGAGCGCATCGGTGAGCGGCATCAGGCCGTGCCCTCGAATGCCATCAATGGAGTAGAGGGGGCCGTCATCGTTGCCGAAGTTGCGCTTAAGAAAGCGATCGTCAATGGCCTCCATGACGGTGTAGAGCCCCACCCACTCGCCATTGACCGTGACCCGGGCCCAGCCGGTGCGCGACGCCGGGACGCCGGCCCTCCGGAGCATCCACGGCGCGAGCGCATCGTGCATGAAGCTGGCGTCGTAGTACCCATTTCGGAGCTTCAGAGTCTCCAGACCACGCCAGCGTTGTCCGGACACGATGCGATTAAAGTCGATCTTCAGCGGCGGTTTGCCCGCGACATGACTGGAGTATCCAAACGCCCGCACCCCCACATCGGCCACCACCTCGCCCTCCCAGCGAAACTCGGCCGTATGCCAGTTCTCGGCCCACGGATCCTGGGCGACGTCGAGCCAGGCCTGGTCGGACATGGTCAGCTCAATCGCGTAGACCAGGCTGTCATCAAAGACTTCGTCTGCGGCGTCGCGGTCGACTTGTGGGGCCTGCTCCACGCTGACCGTGTCGCTTTCCCCTCCAGAGCTGTCGCGGCTGTCGTGTAGGCCCTCGGTCTGCGAGGGGCCCGGAGAGCACGCGCCCAGCCATCCGACGCCCAGCGCCACGACCACAAACAACGGAAGGCGTAAATGCATCACCGACATCTTAGCACCCGTTGTCGATACCCAAGGCAGAAATTGCCTTGGGTCGACTCGGTCTCGATCCTGTAGAACGGTCGCTCGGCGTACGCCACAGAGCGAAAGAGCGCGGCGTCAGCCCCGACACTCTGCATCCGAATGCCCGGTCAGGGGCAGGCGCCCAGGCTGTACTCAAGCTCATTGTTGGCCTCGTCGCACTCCGCGATCTGGTCCAGGTCATCGACCACCCAAGTCACGTCGATCGACGACGAGATTTCAAGAGGACCCACCCACACAGAGTCGCCCGAAGCGAGGCTTAGTGCGGTCTCCTGGTGGATTAAGGCGCTGCCGGTGTCGTAGGCCGAGACCAGGAAGTTCGTCGCGTCCACGCCACCGATGTTGCCGACGGCGACCCAGCTGTAGAGAAAGGGACAGTCCTCGCATTTCTCGGCGTCCAGCAGTACCAAGTCGGGTTTGTCGACGCCTGAAGCGGGCGGGAAGGACGCGGCCGCGCGCCACCCCTCGGGGTTGTCTCCGGGCGTCGCCACGATGGTCAGGTCGTCATCGACGCGCCCCGGCACGAAGTTGCTTTGGTTCCACGTCCTGCCGGCGCCGGCCCAGCTGTCCGTGGCGCTGCCGATGACAGTAATGCCCGTCCACTGGCCGTCATTGCCCGGCACGCGGCTACTGGGAACGATCAACTCCAGGGAGCCGGTGCCGTCCAGGTCCGCCACGCTGGGCGACTCCGCGCGCGTTGACGACTCGTGCAAGGTGGGGTCGACGTCGGTGCCGACGAACAGGCTCGTACCGGTCGTGACATCGATCAGATACAAGTCATCCTCGTCCGCGTACAAGAGTTCCCACTTGCCGTCGTGGTCCCAATCGACCGCGCTGGACGACAGCATACTGCTGCTGGTGTCGTTGATCTGCATCGACCACAGTTCCACCATCATCATGTTTGTGGGGTCGTAGTCGAAGACCTGCAGGTGCGTCAGGCCGCTGACCGCACTGGAGAGACGGCATCCTTAAGTGCTCTTGTAGGTGGCAATGGAAGACCTCTCAGCCTGCGAATGGTCTGCGAAGAGCTGCCGAGGCCTCGCCAGGCTTGTTGGCTGGAAGAGTCTCTTTCACCGAACGTCCAGCGGGAGACGACGTTCCCGCAGGGAATGTCTCGTAGGCAGGCCGCG
>CAJXRZ010000189.1 GCA_913060515.1 uncultured Pseudomonadota bacterium
CTCTTGCATCTGCAGCAGGAAGGGCGCGGCACCCTCCGGCATGCCATGAGGCTCCGGGTGCGCACCAATCCAAGCAAGGGCCTCGCGCGCTGCGCCGATCTCACCGTGGATGAAGCTGTCCCGGGCCACCAGCGTCTTGGCGTAGTGCTCACTCATGTGGAAGGCCAGGGTCTCTCCACCCTTGGGCTCGGCGACCGTCTCGGTAGCGGGCTCAGGGGTAGGAGCGGCCGGGGCGGTCGCCGCAGACTCGCCCACCTGGGGGGTCTTGGAGGCGCAAGCCAACAGCATCAACAACATGAGGGGCTCCGGGGTGAGTCGATCCTACCAAGCATCCCTGGCAAGCATCACAGCGAAAGCCTAGTCCAGGGTGTGGACCAGGATCCCGCCAGCCAGCTTGGGCTCAAACCAGGTGGACTTCGGGGGCATGACCCGATCCGCGTCTGCCACCGCGAAGAGCTGGTCCAATCCGGTGGGGAACATGTGGAAGGCGATCGCAGCGCGGCCCTGGTCCACAGCATCCTGCAGGTACTGGGCCCCACGAATGCCGCCCACAAAGCCTACCCGCACATCGCGGCGAGGGTCCTCGATGCCGAGCAGGGGTGCGAGCACGCGGTCCTGAAGCACCGCCGCATCGATTCGGGCGACGGGATCGCTCTCGTCCACCACCCCGGCGCGGGGGGTGAGCAAGGACCAAGTCCCCTCCAAGTACATGGTGAAGCTGCCGCGCTTGCTCGGCAGTGCGTCCACCCCGTCTTGGATCTCAAAGTTCTCTGAGAGCTCCTGCTTGAGGGACGCCGCTGAGAAGCCCGCGAGATCCTTGACCAGTCGGTTGTAGGCCATGCAGTACAGGGAATCGTCCGGGAAGATTCCACACAGGAACCAGGCAGCCTCCCCTTCGCCGCCACGGGCCTGGGCCACTCGACTGGCCGCTGCAGAGCGGTGGTGGCCGTCGGCAATGTAGAGGGCCTCCATCTCACCAAAGGCCGCTTGTATGGCCTGGATGTCAGCGGGTCCCGAGATCCGGGAGAGGGAGTGTTCGACACCATCTTCGCTGGTGACGGTGAAGAGGTGCTCCGCCTGGGCGCTGTCCAGAGCCGACTTGGCCTGCTCCTGCTGCCTGTAGGCCAGGAACACCAATCCGGTCTGCGCATTCACGCCGGTGATGTGATCGACCCGATCCTGCTCTTTGTCCGGACGGGTGAACTCGTGCTTCTTGATTGTGCCGGCGTCGTAGTCGGCGGTCGGGCACAGAGCCATCAGCGCGGTCTGCCGGTGCTCCCCCATGCGCTGGGCGTAGAGGTACAGGCTGGGCTTCTCTTCCCGCTCGAGGATCCCCTTGGCCAACAAAGTCTGCAGAGCCAGATGCGCCGCTGCGTAGGCCTCTGCGCTGTGAGAGTCGGTGCCGGGAGGCAGGTTCACTTCGGGCCGAGTCACCTGAATGAAAGACTCTGGGCGACGCTCCAAGATGGCCCGGGCCTCGGCCTCGTCGAGCACATCGTAGGGGGGCGCAACCACGGCAGCAGCACGCTCTGGGTTGGCGCGAACGCCACGGAATGGACGGATTTGAGCCATGGGGGACCTCCTGAGGTCGCCAAGCTAACGGCTTGAGGGCCTCCGGTCTTTGCGGCATCGACCCTGCACGGAGTAGGTTCAACGAACGACATCCTCATGGAGGGTCGATGGCTGTCTCGGATTGGATTTCGCGCTTGTTTTCGTCTGGCAACGCCCAGGGTCTCTCTGGAGAGTCTGCAGGGCTAGAGCCGGAGGCGCCTTGGTTCGACGGCCGTCTGCAAAGGCACAGCGCCGGGGGCGACGTAATCGCCGATCCCACGCTGATCTGGCAGCCCGACGGCGGCACCGGATTGGCAGCGCATCTGAGCGCGCGCACCCGGGACAACCCCGCCGATTTCACGGACGTGCTCATCATCGTGAACAGCGCGGACTGGTCTCGCAGCCTCAATCAGCTCCAGGAGCCATGGGCGGACACCGCCGCGCGCGCCTTGGACAACCAGTTTGATCAGCTCTCCCGCGAGGCGGCCTTCCCCTTGCTTTTCGCTTCACGGGGTCTCTGCTTTCATGTGATCGCAGACGGCGGGCCGGAGATGGCCGGCGAGAACTACAACCTGGAGCCAGGCGAGTTCGTCACTGGTCTGCTGCCGAACCACTACACCGTGCCCAGTCAGACCTCGCGCCCGGTCGTAGCCGTTCACCTGAACCTCCCGGACGTGTGGGAAGGCTATCGGGAAGTCGGCCGACTCTATTCCGATCAAGTCAGCTTTACCCTTGGTAACCACTGGCTCGATAGCTACAGTCACTTCGCCATCAAAGAGCCTGGACTGTACCGGCTGCAGCAGTACTTGGACGGAAACTTCGTCCACATCATCGACCCGGATCTGCAGTCCAAGTACTCGGTGGTCTCCAACCAGGAGGCCGGGGCCAACGTCCTGACCTTGATGGACACCAACGGCGAGGTCATCGCCCACCTGATCCTGGCCCTGATGGACTCGATCGTTCCCGACGAGCCGGTCGCTCCATCCTCGGCGGCCTCGCTTCCGGGCATTGCGCTGTCTCTTATACACATCTGACGCTGC
>CAJXRZ010000190.1 GCA_913060515.1 uncultured Pseudomonadota bacterium
GGCGAGCCCTATGGCATCGCGCCCCCCGCCCGGCCTTGGCTGCAGGAAGTGGGCGCAGACCCCGGCAAGCTGCGCATCGCCTTCACCACCGACACCTTGCACGCCGGGGAGACGGATCCCGCATGCAAGGCCGCTGTCCTCGACGCCGCCAAGCTGCTCGAGGAGCTGGGACATGAGGTGGTCGAGGCCGCGCCGGTCTACCCAAAAGAGGCCATGATCCAGGCCTACTTCCGCACCGTCTGCTCGGGCATCGCTTGGTACGTGGATCAGGCTGCCAAGGACGCTGGCCGGGCCCCCTCCCCTGGGGACTTTGAGCCCTCGACCTGGCTGATGGCCCAGATCGGCTGGGCCACCACCGGCCCGGAGCTCCAGGACAGCATCTACGAGATGCAGCAGGTCAACCGCACCATGGCCGCCTTCCATCAGGACTACGACCTGATGCTGACCTCGACGATGGCCAAGCCCCCTGCAAAGGTCGGCGAGCTCTACCCCACCAGCAGCGACCACGCCCAGATGGCCCTGTTGCGCATCCTGGGCTTCAAGTCCCTGCTCGACTTCACCATCAAGAAGCTGGGCACTGACACGATGGCTTGGACCCCGAACACCCAGCTCTTCAACCAGACGGGACAGCCCGCGGCGAGCCTGCCGCTCTTTGAGCACGAGGGCCTGCCCATCGGCGTTCAGCTCTCGGCGGCCTTCGGCGATGAGGCCACGCTCTTCCGCATCTCCGCGCAGCTGGAGCAGGCCCGGCCCTGGGCCGACAAGCGGCCGCCGGGCATAGTGACCTAAAGCAAGTCCCGCTACACCGCCCTTTGGCGCTAGCGCTTGGTCTTCTTCGCCCGGGCGCTCCACAGTGAGTAGGGCGAGTCGAGCTCGCGTCTTCTACAGGTGCGCACGTCGACGTCCCCCCCATTCTCGTCCCAGCACTTCTGGGACAGGCTGTCCTTGGAGCCTTGCGCACCAAAGGTCACACAGGACGCCATCTGGCCGTTGGTGTGGAACTCCGCGCGGGTACAGGCCTGGCCCTTGTAGGTGGCGGTCTCAGAGGGGCCTTCGCTGTTTGGGCTGATCGACCAGCTACCGATGCGTCCGTCCTCGTAGAGACTCACACTGCTGTCTACTGGGAGGGCGATATCGGCGACCGTCTGCGCGCCGTCCAGGTAGCAATACGCCACGGAGCCATCGGGCCAGAGGCTCGTGGCGAAGGGCTTGCCCAGGCAGCGCACCCCCTTGATGTCGCGGGCGCTCTCAAAGGTGCAGCCACCAAACTCCCCGCCTGGGTGGGCGTAGACGTGGAAGAGATCTGCTTCAGCGCAGTCGGAGGTCGCGTTGAAGCAGCCCAGGAGGAGTAGAAAAGCCATGCTGAAAGCTATCACGAGAGGCCTGCTGGGCGGAACGCGATGTCCGCTTGCCAAACCGGTCTCAGAGCGCGATGACGAGCGCTGGTCCCAGGCAGATCAGCGAGAACACGTCCGCCGCCAGCACCTTGTTCATCTCGGGGCTGCGCTCCCGGGTCATCAGCGCAAGCACCAGGAACGCCAGGTCACTCAAGATCGTGCCCACAATCACCGGCACGGCCACGCTGGGCCAGATCATCGCGGCGATCAGACCCAAGCCCAGGATTCCAAAGATCACCGCTCGGTGCCGCATCGCCAGCAGCACGTTGGGGTCCTTGATCTTGGCGCCGTAGAGCTTCTCCAGACGCGCGGCACCCAAGACCCCCGAGAGGGGGGCCAGGTGGATGAGCACCGGCAAGGCCAGGATGGCGATGAGCGGGCTCACTTCCCCTTGCGCTTCCGCTTGTTCTTGGCCTCACGGGCCTCGCGGCGCTCCTTGGCGACCACGGCCTCGGCGTCCAAGTGGTCCTCACCCTGGGCCAGGTACTCGCTCCAGGTCCCGCTGAAGTCGTTCAGCCCGGTGGGCGTGATCTCCAGGATCCGAGTGGCCAGCTTGTCCACGAACCAGCGGTCATGGCTCACGAAGATCAGGGTGCCCGGGTACTTGTCTGTCTCTTATACACATCTCCGAGCCCACGAGACAGGCAGAAATCTCGTA